>CALRYC010000072.1:0-3466 GCA_943372295.1 Chitinophaga pinensis | reverse complement strand
TACCCGTAGGACTCAGCGTTTCCGTAGCCATAGACAAACACGCCAAAGGCAGAATCGGCGCGGAGTCCATGAGCACCCGCTTCTACCGGAATCGTTACGATGGAGTTGGTCGTGCCGAGGATCGACCTTACCGTAGCGGAATAGGTCTTTGACCCGTCTACCTCGAGAGAGGCCACAGCTGATGTTGGTATCAAGACTGTAACAAAATGTTCTTGATAGAGCTCTGCGCCCATGACGCTCGACGCAACGCATCCAATTGTGTAGGATCGCAGAAACTGTTCTGTGGGCGGAACGACGATCATCGATGGATCGCCGGTACGCCCACCACCGGTGCGATTCGCCGACCGATCGAGAATGGTGACCAGGATAGGCTTGCTGGCATCGATCACCAGAGGCACGTCAAGAGGCAGGTCCAGGAACTTGGCTCGATTCAACACAATAACCGGTTGCGAGTTGATCAGCACTGAAGTCGAATCGGACGCCGCGATGATACGACACACGGCAACATCGTCCACGGAGTATTGCGCGTAGTCCGACGGAAGCGCCAGAGGGGGCACGAGAACGCGACGTCCCCATGTTTCAATGCCGGGCAATTGTTCGGCGATGAAATCCCGTGAAGCCGATTGCAATAACACAGGAACCTGACTGCGACGATGTCCACCGATGACAACAACGGGCTTCGATGAGCTGATGAGCGTCCCGGTCAGATCGTCGCGACGACGACTGGTGATGTACGCTTGCACGAGGTATGACTGCCCCCTCTGTAGAAGGATGGTTCTCTTGCTTCCTGTTCGCCGGTCCGAACGATCCGTGCTGAGTTCGATGTCGACCGTGGTAGAATCCTCGGTAGACACGATCACAAATTGACTCGGATAAGCCCGTGAACTGAAGAGTTCCTGGACAAGGTCCGACGTATACGACGCTACCATGTAATCGGTTGAAAGTGCGTCTGTCGGCAGCACAAGCCAAGCATCACTGGACTTCGGCGAGCGCAGCACGGCATAAAGCGATACGTCATTGCTGGTCGCAACGTGAATGCTTGCCGGTGAGGCAACCTCGCCATCGCGACTTCCTCCACCAACGTTCTCAACGCCTTCAAGCTGATATCTGTCGTAGTTGTCAAGTCGCACCTCACGCAGCGAACCGGGTGGCACGGTAACACGGATGGTGTCGATTGCACCGCTGAGCCGTCGTGCGGCGATGACGACGGAAGTCTGCACAGAATCGCTGGCAAAGAGCAGCGAGAGAAAGCGCTCGTTGTCGGTCTGGCCGGACGTGAACTCGCTCGGTGGAATGGCCAGCCAAAAGTCCCGACCCCGACTATCGCGAAGCCCCTGGGCTACCACATCACACGACAAAAGGTAAAGCGACGCTATGAGCCATAATTTCCGGATACGACCTCTGTGCATGTTTGTTCCATGACCCGTGCTGATTCATCCCACGAAAAAGAGCGTGCCCATTCAACGGCACCGCGGGAGAGTGCCGATCGCAATTCGCTGTCTGACAGAACACGGACCATCTGCTGAGAAAGCTCCGCAATGTTGCCATACGGGTACAGAAGACCCGATACGCCATTGCTTATCGAGTCACGAAGGCCCGGCGAGTCGGCAGACACCACCGCAGCGCCGCAGGCATTGGCTTCAATGTTGGTTATGCCCCATCCCTCTTTGCGTGATGGGTTAACAACAACATGTGCCGCAGAAAGCAGACGGATCTTTGTCTTCTCATCGACAAAGCCATGAAACATGACGCAATCGGATAGTCCGTGGCTCTTGACCAGGCTCTTAAGACGTGGCTCGTCATCGCCGCGACCGACAATCTCCAGCCGTGCTTGCGGTATTGATCGTCGCACGATACGAAGAGCATCAATGACATGATCGACAGACTTATAGCGTTTGAGTCGCCCAAAGTACACGATCGTGGGATATTCTGCCTTTCCACTAACGGCCATAGGGAAGACCGATGGATCGATGCCGTTGTGGATCACACGAATGTTCCCGGCAGGCAAACCAGCAGCGATACAATCGGCGCGCGTGCTCTCAGACACGACCACAAGGGGCGTATGGCGATAGACGCTCGGTATGCAGAGTTCGGCAATTCGAACGTAAGATCCTGCAATCGGCCCGGCTTCTTGATAGATGCTCGTCCCGAATAGGTGATGGATCAGCCCCATGACCGGTGCGCGACACAGAAGCGGCAGCATCAGGGGGATCTTGTTGATGTCGTCTACCACCAGATCATAAGATTGCCGCGCGCCCGTGCCCAGCCACCAAAGGACTGCAGCAAAGTTGTAGGTGCTGCGCGAGCCGATACGGATCACCTGCATTCCGTCGATCTTCTCAGCATCTGGTGCACCGGGAAACCTACAAGAGACAAGCGTCACGTCATGACCTTTGAGGACCATTCGTGAGAAGATCTCATGAAGATGAGTCTCGGCACCCCCAGCCTGGGGATGCATCCTGTCCTGCCAGTTGAAGACAACGATTCGCATCAGCGCAGCGGCGTCTCCACGACAATCTCCACCGTACGCGAGTAAAACCGACCTTCGGGCGAATCATTGTCGTACAATGGCAACTTCTCTCCCTGACCCGTGATGGTTGCACGCTGCACTCCCAGCCCGGCTGATATAGCGCGTGCTCGCTGCTCGCTCAGCCTGAGGTTGTAATCATCCGAACCAGTACGATCAGTATAGCCTGTGATCGAGACCGACGAGGCAGGGGAAAGACGAGGCTTGATGTTTTCAATGAGTGCTTTGTGTTGGTCGGTCAGCTCAGATCGGTCGAAGCCGAAGAGAATTAGAGAGTAGCGATCAACCGTCTTATCAGTTCCACCGGTGTTTCTCTTGTCGACTAGCATGCGCTCGGTCACCGGAACGGTGGCCGACTCCGATGGAATGACCGTACCGTTTGAGTCCTGCACCACCAGCATGTATTCGACATTGCGAATGCCACGAGGCAACAGGCGTGATTGCTCTTCTATGCGCCAGTCGACCGCAGAAGGGGGCGCACCAGTCCCATGGAACGTCCGGATGATACGATCGCTCTCAGAAACAAACACTGTCCATTGTTTGACGCGTCCCGTGTCAGAAAGCGATGGAGAAAAACGAAGTGCCGGAGGATCAAACACCCGCATGGTGTCTCTGGATTCGACGGCCGAAAGCAGGGATGGGTCGGAACTGAAGATCTCGACGCGACGGTTTTCACCAGCCCCATCCGCCTCATTCTCATTGGAAGCAGATGACGGAAGTCCACGTCCTTCTATGGAAATGCGAGATGCGCTAACGCCCCACGTGTCAACGAGATAGTTCTTGACAACCTGGGCACGACGCTTACCGAGGTCTTCGCTGGACTTGGACTCTTTGGAATCCGTGCACCCGGTAAGTGTGATTGTCGCATCAGGCTTGTCTTGGAGGCGCTTACCGAGAACGTTCAGGACCTGGTAATAGGTTACCATCGCATCGAGATTG
>CALRYC010000071.1:0-4020 GCA_943372295.1 Chitinophaga pinensis | reverse complement strand
GTGGACTTCCGACTGACGCCCGAGGGAATGCCGTTCTGTCTTGAAGTCAATACGATCCCCGGCTTTACGGCCACAAGTCTTGTGCCCATGGCAGCTCGTGCTGCCGGTATGGAGTTTCCGGAGCTGTGCATGGAGATCGTGCGCCTTTCCGGCGTGGACGTATCCGCGGCATAGCGCGGCGCATTCATCGGCAAACTGCCTGGCCGCCAATCGACGGCGGTGATTCTATATTTGCGCCGTGAAAAACATCATGCTGTCGGGCATTGGCAATGCCCTCGTTGACCTCGAGTACCGCGTGTCCGAGGATGAGCTTTCGATATTCGGCGTCCAGAAGGGCGCTATGACCCTGACGGATTCCGACCGACAGAGGGAGATCATCGCACGGCTTGGCGACCGCGCGGTTCACCGTTGCAGCGGTGGGTCGGCCGCCAACACCATCATTGCCTTTGCGCAGTTTGGCGGACAGGGGGCGTACTGCTCTGTGCTTGGAAGAGATCACTACGGGGATTTCTACGCCTCGGAGTTTCGGGAGCTCGGGATTGAGCTTCAGGCGGACTCTGTGGACGGCGAGAGCACCGGCAGCTGTATTGTGATGATCACTCCGGATAGCGAGCGCACACTTAACACCACCCTTGCCGTGAATGCCATGTTCGATCGGTCGCATATCCGTGAGGATGTCATCCGATCAAGTGAATGGATCTACGTCGAGGGTTACAAGCTTACCGATGACAACGGTGCCGAAGCCGTCGAGGTGGCCCTGCATCATGCGCGCAAGCACGGAACTTCGGTTGCCGTCAGCTGCTCCGACGGGTTTATCGTCGATGTGTTTGGTGATCGACTTCGCCATGTCCTGCAGCATTGCGACCTGGTGTTCTGCAACGAACGCGAGGCAACGGCGCTGGCGGGCACTGAAACAGCCGAAGAGGCCTTTGTAGCACTATCATCTCGCTACCGCAATGTTGTCGTAACGAAGGGAGATGAGGGAAGCCGCGTCCATTGGAATGGCATCACGGCTGATTCGCCAGCCTATGCGGTGACGCCGGTCGATGCCACCGGCGCCGGTGATATGTATGCCGGCGCTTTCCTCTACGGCGTTCTGCACCGGTATCACCCGGAACATGCAGCCCGGCTGGCATCCTACGCTTCGGCACAAGTCGTAGCGCAGTATGGAGCCCGCTTAAAGACAAGTCATATTGAGGTTCGTGATACGATCCTGTCGAGTGCGCGTACGCTGTGACAGGCAGCGGAACCATACGGTGGGCACTTATGCCCTTCCTGCTGATCGCAGCAGTATGGCCGGCAGCCCTTTCAGCCCAGTCTGGCATGGACTTCGAAGAGTTCAAGCGCAGAGCTGACCCGTATTTCGCCGAGGAACTTCTGGCGGATGTGCGTAATGCCATGCCCCTTGGAGCGAGCTACCGCATTTGGGGTTGGGATGTTGGTGACTTCAGCGGAGATGGCGTGTATGACCTGGCTGTTTCGCTGCACGTGAGCGGATCACGCAAGCGTGAGTGCCTCGTGTACATGTTTGTGGATGTTGACGGTTTTCTGGTGAACATCTCGAAGATGCCCTTGCCGTTTGTGGATCTTCCCCTTGAGGTCGGCGTGGTTATCCGTGATACATCATGCTATGTCACCGTCAAGCGCAAGTCCGAAGACTGGTCCATTCTTGGCTACCGGTTCCGGGAGGGGGCGGTGGTGCTGGTCGATCAGTTCATCACCAACAGGGTTGAGTCCCTCGGTCATGAATCCTACCGCTCATTCCAGACGCTGGCTACGCGCGAGCGGTTCCTTAGGAAGGATGACGAGGCGGCCTATGAAAGTCAGTACATCACGATTCCGTGCTATGGAAGGGGCCGGCAGGTGTTCGCCGGCTTTGTGCCCGAAGCTTCCGTGCAGGGGATCGACCACGTCACCGAAGGGTCATACTGGTGGGCCGGTGAGGAAGATGTGTCTTTTCGTGCCCGGATGGTTTACGACGATGACTACCTGTACATGAGGGTACATGTTCGAGATTCCAACGTCGTTACCGGCTGGTGCGACACATGTGTTGCCGATCACCTTGAAATCTACCTCGATGTCTCGCCTGAGGCCGAATCCGGCGTCTCGAGAAACGTCAGTATCGCCAACAGAAGCGATATCAACGTCCGCCACACCAGCGACTCCGGCTTGTACACCATCGTTGTCCGTCTGGGCGACTTTGCCGACCGGCTGCCGAGGGTTGTTGTGCGGACAACGGATGATCTCGACCCCACGCAGAACCAGGCACGACGTCAGATCCGGGCCGTTTCGGCACGGAGCAACGACGGTTATGTGGTCAAGGTCCGCATTCCCTTTGTGCTGCTTGGCTACCAGAAAGCCCCGATCGACGAGCGCCGTCCTACCGAGTTTGGCTGCACTGTTGCCATCCATGATGTGGACAACGAGTTCAGGGCAGAAGAGTTCACAGTCATTGCCTCAAGTCCCCTGAAGTACCTTGATCCGTCCACCTACGGGGTCATGCGCTTCATTCCCGACGGGGTTTGGTACGGAGAGTCCTCCAATATCTACGGCGAGGCGGTATTGAATGCCCTACGTGAATTGGGCTTTTAGAGACCGCCGACCTATTTTTGCGCGGCATTTTTTTACAGAGTTGGTGATCATGTCAACCTCGCGATCGCCGATGCAACAACTCGCACCGTACATGGCCCTTGGTGGTCAGCTATCCGGCACGGTGCTTGTGTGTACGGCGCTCGGTTGGTGGATCGATACCATTCTGGCATCGGAGCCGATCGGGATCGTTTCCGGTGCGTTGCTGGGATCGATTGTTGGACTCACGCAGTTCCTTCGCACGGTTCGTCGCATGACGCATGCGCAAGGGGCTGACAAGACACAGGAAAGGTAGAGAACAAGGGGTGGATCCGAAGGGGCCATTGATCGCCGTGATTACTGCGCTGGGAATCAGCGTGGCCAATTCGTGGGCGGGCTATCTTGTGGCTAAGCGTGCGCAGACGAAGGAGCTGAACTCCTTTATGGGTCTGGTGTTTGGCAGCCTTGCATTGCGCGGGATCATCGTTGTTACGCTAGCTTACGTGTGTCTTGGAGTGGTGCTGATGCATCAGGTGGCTTTTGCCCTGACGTTTTCGATATCCGCTTTTGCCGGTCTAATGGTCGAGGTGTTTTTTTTTCACTTCTCTATGGAGCGCAAAAAGCGTCAGCATCTGGCGAACGTGAAGCGCCCCTTTAAAAAAAAAGGGGTTGAATTCGTGACCTATGCCTGCGCCATTGCCTAAACCCACCACGAGAACGATCGAGACTATGAATAACGAGCACGCACAACAGCACGATTCCACGAAGCACGGCAGCGACAGTCTGCACGCGGCTGCAGGCGCTCACGCGGCCGGCCATGGTGCCGAACAGGCCGATGGCAAGTTCACGTTCAACAAGCTGCTGGATCAGCTTGGTGATCACCATGAGCTGAACATCTTTTTCGGCCACTATGAGATTCTGCCGATCATCCTCATGGATGAAACGAACTCATTCCACACCTATGCCAATCTGCATGCGATGGAAGAGTCCGGTCAGTTCACCATGCATCATCCTGCGGCACCGCACAAGATTGTCAGCACAACTCTCAAGGATGCTGCTGGTGCTCCGGTAGGACCGAAGCTTGATCTGTCGGTCACCAACTTTGTGGCGTACCAGTGGATCGCAATGATCCTTGTGACCATCCTGTTTGGCATCGCCCGTTCACGCTATCGCAAGTCGCCCCTTTCGGCTCCTCGCGGAATTCAGAATGTACTCGAGTCGCTGGTGGTCTATGTGCGTGATCAGATCGTGCAGCCGAACGTTGGAACGGAAAAGCGTGCGTCGCGCCTGATGCCGTTCATGTTGTCGCTGTTCTTCTTCATCCTTACGCTGAATCTCATTTCACTGTTGCCCGGTGCTCATGCGGCCACGGGCGCACTGCCGGTAACGATGGCCCTGGCCATGTGTACGCTGATCGTCGTCAACTACATCGCCTTCAAGGATGCTGGCGTC
>CALRYC010000070.1:0-4622 GCA_943372295.1 Chitinophaga pinensis | reverse complement strand
GTACTTCAACCACGTCTATGCCGACCCGCTCGATGCTAACACCGTTTACGTTCTCAACGTTGGCTGGCACAAGAGCACCGACGGCGGCCGCACCTTCTCGGGTATGCCAACCAAGCATGGCGACCATCATGATCTGTGGATCGATCCGCGAAACCCGCAGCGCATGATCATTGCCGATGACGGCGGTGCGTCGGTGACAGATGACGGCTGGAAGCATCTGACAGACCTCGACGTTCCAACGTCTCAGTTCTATCATGTGAGCGTCGACACGCACTTCCCCTATCGACTCTATGGCGCTCAGCAGGATAACACCACTTGCTCGATTCCGAGTCGCGTGATAGGGGGCTGGTCCATCAACCGCGATGACTGGTATCCGGTGGCCGGCTTCGAAAGCGGCTATGTGATCCCGCATTCGACAGACCCAGACATCACCTTTGGCGGCAACTACTCGGGGTACATCGGACGAAAGTCGCGTCTTTTGAATCAGGAACAAGACATCAGCGTGTACCCCAATAATCCGATCGGCGAGGGCTCGAAGGATCGCGGCGAACGCTTCCAGTGGACCTTCCCGCTTGTGTTCTCACCCCATGACAACACTATCCTCTACACTACCTCGCAGCATGTCTGGCGGAGCACCAACGAAGGCATGAGCTGGACGAAGCTCAGTGGCGATCTGACGCGTAACGACACGACAAAGCAGGCTGCATCGGGTGGTCCGATCACCAAGGACAACACCGGCGTAGAGGTTTACAACACCATCTTCACCTTTGCCGAATCACCCGTGAAGAAGGGCGTGCTCTGGGCCGGCAGCGACTGCGGCCTCGTCCACATCAGCACGGACAACGGCGCTACCTGGAAGAACATCACACCAAAGGGTCTGCCCGAATCCCTCGTCAGCATGATCGCCCCCTCCCCATTCGATGCAGGTACGGCCTATGCCGCCATCAATCGCTACAAGCATGGCGATGACGGCGTGTACATCTACATCACCACCGACTTCGGTGCGACATGGAAGAAGTCAACAAGCGGCATTCCACAAGGCGCGTTTGCCCGCGTTGTCCGTGAAGATCCTTTCCGGAAGGGGCTTCTGTATGCAGGGACCGAGCGTGGACTCTACATCTCACTCGATGCCGGCACGTCGTGGAGTCGGCTGCGTCTGAACATGCCCCTTACTCCGATCCACGACCTCGTGGTGCACCCCACGGAGAAGGATCTCGTGATCGGCACGCACGGACGTTCGTTCTGGATCATCGATGACCTTACGCCGCTGCATCAGTACTCGCCTACACCGCGCAAGGGTCTGACAGCGCACGCGCCACGTCACGCGTATCGCGTCTCAGGGGGCTCATGGTCATCCCCTGCCATGGACGTTGGCGAGAACGCCCCGAACGGCTTGCTGCTGCACTACACGCTTTCGGATACCACCTCGAATGAAATGAAGCTGACGATCCGTACCGAGAAGGGTGATAGCGTTATCACGTTCTCGAGCAAGGTCGACCCGAAGGGCGAGCCGTTCAAGGTGGAGAAGGACTTCCATCTCGACTCCCTGCATCGTCCGTCGTCGGACGCGCTGACCCTATTCAAGGGGCTCAACCGCTTTGTGTGGGATATGCGCTGGCCAGGGGCTGAACCACTTGAGGGCGCACTCCTGTGGGGTGGCGGCACGGAAGGTCCAACCGCCGTGCCGGGCTGGTACACTGCCACGTTCACGCTTGGTGCCGATACACAGACCGTGCGCTTCGAGATCCGTAAGGACCCGCGTTTGAAGACTTCGGTAGATGACTTCCAGGCCCAGTTCGATCTGCATTCGAAGATCAACGTCAAGCTCAGCGAAGTTCACAAAGCCATCAAGCGTCTGCGTGAGGTCCGCTCGACTGTGAACGGCCTTTCATCGCGCTGGAAGGACCTGGACACCAATACAACCAAGGACGTCAACAAGCTGAGCAAGGCCATCACCGACTCGCTCACGTCGATCGAAGACAACCTCATCCAGACCAAGGCCAAGGCCTTTCAGGATCTGCTCAACTATCCGGTGAAGCTCAACAACAAGATCGCCTCACTGGGATCCGTTGCCTCAAGCGCCGACCGCCGTCCGACGCAGCAGACGTATGATCTCTTTGCTACGCTTGGCTCAAGGGCAGACGAATATCTCGCCGCATTGCGCTCGATCGAGTCGAAGGAGATCACAGACCTCAACACGCGCATAAAGGGTCTTGATCTACCGGCAGTACCGGCCCCATCAAAATCCAAGTGATCTTCGACATCGATCAATGAGAACGATGCTGATAGTCCTCCTAGTGGGCAGTGTGCTTGCCGGTGCATGCATAATGTGGGTTGATACTCCGGTGGCACACTGGATAGCGGAACACGCTCCTGTGTGGCTCCGCACCGCAGGCATGGCGCTTGATCATGCGGGGCGGTCCCACTGGATCCTATCGGTCTGCGCGGTGATCGCCCTCGCAACATGGAAACGTCGACCATTGATCGCGCGGGGTCACGTCGCATGGATGGCAAGCATTGCCATCTCCGGTACCATTGCCAACGTCATCAAGGTCCTTGCCGGACGTCCTCGTCCACCCCTTGCCATTCAGAGCGGCATCGTCTCCTGGGAGCCCCTTTCCTGGCACATGGAATTCCTCTGGAACTCCTTCCCCAGTGGTCACGCCACCACCGGACTCTGCATTGCCATCATGGGCTCGGCCCTTTACCCACGCCTTTCGCCGCTCATGTGGACTCTTGGCATTGGCATCGCCATCGCACGCATCGTCCTCAACGTCCACTACGTCAGCGACGTGATGGTCGGCAGCATGATCGGGGCGGCCGTCGCGTTCGCGATGAAAAAACGATTGACGCCCATTGCTTCCCACGGTTCCCCGGGCTGAAGCCCGGGGCTATTATTGATCGTTCGTGATGCCGCATCGCCCATTGCGTTCCCACGGTTCCCCGGGCCAAGGCCCGGGGCTATTATTGATCGTTCGGGATGCCGCATCGCCCATTGCGTTCCACGGCTAAAGCCGTGGGCTATTGTGCGACGAAATCGCTAACACCTAAAACCTCACACCCCACACCCAAAACCTATAACCTGCGCGTAGCGCTACGGCTAAAGCCGTGGGCTATTATGGTTCACAATATGCCATATGACGTATATTTGCACGTCATTTGTCACTCGTCACTCCGTAACTCCGTCACTATTCTTATGGTCTCCATCTCCTCCACCTATGGCATCATGAAGCTGAAGATGTCATCGATGGCATCGCATTCATACACGCTCCTGGATGTTCATCACGACATCCAGAACGGATACCGAATGTCGTGTGCGATGGCCGTGGCTGAAAGGCTTGGCATCACGGACATTCAGCTGGCTGAGCTGCTTGGTGTAAGCATCCGCACGTTGCAGCGTGTGCCCGATTCAAAGAGCCCATTAAGTGCACAGATGAGCGATCGTCTCTATCGACTGGCGCGTATCGTTGCCATGGCCGAGTATGTTCTGGAGGGGGCTGATTCTGCCCGCGTTTGGATGCATGAGCATCAGCGTGCACTGGGTGGTGCAAAGCCCCTTGAACTGATCTCCAGTGAAGCCGGATATCGGGAGGTTGAGGATCTGCTTGGACGCATCGAGTACGGAGTCTATTCCTGATGATCTGCTGGCGACTGGTAAAGTCACGTCGGGCGGATCAAGTTCTCAGCGGCGATGGCGCCCGATTGTTCGGTGGACGATGGAACCACCCGGGGGCGCGCATCGTGTATGCGTCTTCCACACTATCGCTAGCTGCGCTCGAAGTCTTTGTGCATCTGCACGGACACGAGGCCAACATGAGATTTGCTGCCGTTCAGCTCAGCATTCCGGATGACGCTGTCGTGGTTCTCTCAAGATCCGGGCTGCCCGACGGCTGGCGCTCGTCACCCGCACCTGACACGTGTAAAGAAATCGGAAGCACGTGGGCACGGTCACAGCGGTCGCTCGCGCTCATCGTTCCATCCATCATTGTTCCGCAGGAAACCAACATTCTCATTTGCGTCGATCACCCGCAGTTTAAGCGTGTCAAGGTATCATCAACAGAAGAGTTTGCGTTTGATGAGAGGATGTGGGGGAAGAGTTAACCCACTCGCCCCCTCAACTCCTCCAACCCGGGATTGCCGACGCTGCCGAGGGCGCTACCGTCGATGAGGGTTGCGGGGCGGACGAAGCTGCCGTTCTTGAGTTCTTCGGCGACCATGCGGTAGGCGTCGCGGAACGGGATGCCGGTGCGGACGAGTTCTTCGACGCGGGCCACGCTGAACACGGGGTCGTAGGAAGAGTCTTGCAAGAGGTTGTGGACGGGTGTGATGTGCGGCACAACGTGCAGCGCAACATCCAGCAGAAGCTGGGCTTCGTCGATGGCATCGACGATGACGTCCTTGATGAACTGCATGTCGCGGTGATAGCCCGACGGAAGGTTGGTGAGCATGGTCGAGATCTCGTGCGACACGGACTGAATGCGGTTGCACCGCGCACGCAACACTTCGAATACATCAGGGTTGCGTTTGTGCGGCATGATGCTCGAGCCGGTGGTGAACTCCTCTGGCAGCGTGATGAAGCCGTAGTTCTGACTGGCATACTGCACAACGTCGGCAGCGAAACG
>CALRYC010000069.1:0-5109 GCA_943372295.1 Chitinophaga pinensis | reverse complement strand
ATGTCTGCGACGTGGATCGCGTATTCGATCGTGCTCATGATCATCGGCTTTGTGCGCCGCATGCGACCGACGCGTATCGCAGCGTTGATCCTTCTGCTTCTGACCATCGGAAAGGTCTTCCTCTACGACCTTTCGTTTCTTCAACAGCCATACCGTATTGTCTCCTTCATCGCACTCGGTGTGATCCTGCTTTCAGCGGGATTCATGTATCAGCGGTTCAAGAGCATCATCTTCGAGGATGCAACGTAGGCTTGCATCGCTCTGCGTTTGAGCATAGATATTGACCGTCGTCACGGGTGGCACGAACGCACATCACTCGCAGAGAGTCGTGCTTCGGAGGTCGAAAAGCAGATCGCAAAGCACAGACTCGCCTGTGTCGTTGTCGTGCACGTCACTACCGAGTCTGCCGGGTCGATGCATCGCTTGTAACGGTGCATGCATCGACGGACAAAGCCCCGAGACGGTGACGTCAGGGGGCTTTGCAATGTGCAGTCGACAGCGCACGCTCGGCGCACCCAAGCGCAAGCGTGCGGTTGACCGCCGTCCGTGATTCTTCATTCGACAATGCCGATGTTCAGAATGCCCACTCAGGCTCGCACTTCTGAGATACAGTCCGTGATCCGCTGAGGGGGGGCATACGGCCCACCGACGGTTGCAATCTCTCACACCCCATCAGCCCCATTCATTGACCTAGGTTAAGTTCGGTCGTATCGACAGCTCGTTAGCTGCCACCCTTTGTTGCCAGCTTTTTCCTGATCCGGCTCAGGCTTTCCGGCTGGATATTCAGATAAGAGGCGATATAATATTGAGGAATTCGCTCATAGACGTGGGGTCGTTCCTGAATCAGCTTCAGGTATCGTTCTTCAGCGCTCAGTGTTGTGAGGTTTTTCGTTCGATACTTAATGCCCAGATACGCGCCTTCTGCGGCCATGCGACCGAACCTCTCAAACTTCGGGATCTCAATGTAGAGCCGCTGCAGAGAGTCTCGCTCCAGGCACAAAAGTTCAGAGTCTTCGATGGCATCAACATAGTTCTCCGCCGGATCACCGGAGAGAAAGCTCTCATAGTCCGTATACCAGCTATCCTCAAAGAAGAACTGCGCGGTCTTTTCTTCCCCGTCCACCAGGTAGAAGTACCTCAGGCATCCGCTATTGATGAAGTAGATATCTCTGCAGTCCTCTCCGCTCCTGAGTAGCATCTCCTTCTTCTTCAGCGTCTTGTTTCGCAGAAGTGATGTGAAGAAGTCAAACTCTGCCTTTTCAAGATTGAGGATCCGGGAAACAGAGCGCTCTATTTGATCAAACATACACGGTCCTTGGGGGATGAATGCCGGAACGGTCAGGACGGCTACACCATGACATCCTTTTACACAACACGAGCGTTTTCAGAGACGTTTTATCCGCCTATGTGCAGTCACCAAGCTAAGGAGCGTAAGGAATGCGAGCAAACAAAGCGGTGTTGCGAATGACCTACGTGTATTGTATGTTCATGCGTTCATCCATACGCAGTGTACCTCCCAACACTAGTTCTGGCTGCGTCTATTGTGTGCAGGACACACCTGTGCATCGTTCTCATATTGTTGGAGGTTGTATGAACACTAATCCTGTGTACTCTGGGAACCGTCAATATCGTGTTCCCATCAGGCGCCGACGTTCGGCCCAATATCTACGACACCGGCTTTAACATCGCGAAGGGGATTGATGCCGGAGTCCAAGGCCCCGGTTTGATCATGCATCATATTGACATGAGCGATCTACCGAGTGGCGTGTATTATCTCAACTTGGTCTTCAACGGACAGGAAGAACAGGAAGTTGTGATGATTGTCAAGCGCTGATCAACAACAATGCTCGCGGTAACCACACATAGAGACATGCTAGCACGGCGAGTGATACTCGCTGTGCTGGTGTGTCTGTGTGGTACCCTCGGTTGCTGGGCTCTACCTCTTCCCGTTGGAAATGATCATCCTGCATGTGTTCGGCCGTTCACGACTCGCAACAGTACTCTCAAACATGGCGAACAAGCCCAGTCAGACAGCAGCATTGATATCCATTGTTTCCGGGTGACACTATCTGACCCAAGAGGATTCTTTAGCGACCAAAGTCGATGGCAGTCTTCGACGCTGGGTCAGCGTCGAAGGCAAATCATAAACGAGTTGTTTACGGACATGGCTGCGAGTGTAGGAGGACTGAACTCCGACACGATCAGGACGAGGTTGTTGTGCGAGATCGAAATCGTCACAACATACGATCCGCAGGAACCTGCCGCGGCCTGGGCTGAACCCGTGTGGGTAGCCGACGGAAGTGAGAATAGTATCATTTGTGATGCCGCGCCTCTGACGCTCCTGAGGTATGAACTGCGACCGCCCCGTGAACTTGTCGACTACTTTGGTCCCCACGGACGCATCGTGATCAACACGGCAAAGCTGTTCGGTGTTGAACTCAACAGCTGCCCGCCTGATCGGGTGGACCTTTACAGCGTGCTCCTGCACGAGCTTGTTCATGTGATGGGTATCGCCTCGATCGCCGGCCAAGACTGTCTTCAGGCGGGTTCCGTATCACCAATACCCTACGTGAGCAGGTGGGATGCACTGCTGATGTCGGCAGATAGTCGGCACCTTCTCGGCGGATCATGTCGTGACCTGACGTTTCAGATCCCCTCTGAACTCCGTGGGGCTTGCACTGTGCAGCCGGTGTTCCGACGAGATGGCACAGAGTTCGTTGTCAGCTCAGGCGCTACCGGGGATTGCGTCAGTGACTTCAGTCACCTTGCGCCTCTCGACCAGGGCGATACAGTGTTGATGTCACAAAGTCTATCTCGTGGTCAGATGCGCCGCACGCTCTACAGAGCAGAGTATTACAGTCTCCGCGCACTCGGCTACCCGATGCAGCCGTTTTACGGCGCCTACTGGCTTCTGCAGAGCCGAATTGTGACCTACGAGTATGACCGATCCATTGCGGCCACAGCGCGTCCGGACACTGTCCTCGCCCTTGCCCGCACACCCGGAAGGTTCGTTGTTACGCAGGACAGTATCAGAAAGCGGCTCACAGGTGTAGCGTTCATTGACTGCATCGATCTGGTACGCCCGTTCGATGGTCTTCATCTGACCCACGTGACCGACAGCATTGTGCTGTCCGACTCTGTTGGCCGTGCCGGTTCAGCAACGCTTCGTCTTCAGGTTCAAGACTCGCTCGGACGCAGGTCATCGGCGCTGCTGATCTGCAAACTGCGTTCTGACATTGACTACCGTATCGATGACCTGCCTTGCCCACCCAACAGGATCTGTAATGGCGGCTTCGAGATTGTCTCGAGAAGCGGTGAGGCATACCTGGGCGATTCCAGTGAATGCTTTGACCCTACTCCGATTTCAAACTGGAGGTTTGAATACGGTTCGTCCGATTTGTGTCGAGTCGAACCACTGTATCCATATAGTAACGATAGGCCTTCGTATCCAGACATCATCGATGATTCCAATCCACGATTTCCGTATCCGTATGGTTTTTCCGCAGGAAAGGCCAACACATCATATATCCATGCCCTCTCTCACGGCGCCACCGGCGGCCCTCCCGATTACTACGAGGGTCTGCAACAGCAATTCTATGCCACGGCCGGCACCAGAGCGCAGGCCTATCTGTGGGCGCATACCTACATTCCTCCCACCACGACGGTGTACACTCGCAATGCGGCGCTGCGCGTATCAATTGCTGACCAGCCTGTCTGCGGGTTCGCTGTTTGTGACGTGCCTCGCGGCAACATTCTAGACGATGTTCTTATTCTTCCCGTTCCGAACACCTGGGTTCCACTTTGGTCTTCACCGGTAGTGTTTCCCCGAGACGGCTGGTATAGTCTTGTTGTGGCCACAACGAACTGTTTTCTTGCCAGTCCGCAATATGGTCAGGGCACCACGGGACACTGCCTGTTCGACGATGTCCGGCTGTGCACGTCATTTGTTGCAAAGGATACCTGGCTCGCTCCTTCCAGCCCATGTTCCGGCGATACAGCAACTGTCATTGCAACGCTTTCAAACATCACCGCAGAACCAGCTGAAGTTGCCTGGAGTCTTACGCCAGGATCAGGTCTACATCTGGTCGGCTCGTCCATGGGCTCGTTCACCATCGCTGCCGGACAGACGACTGAAGTCGCTCTGGCTAAGGTGGCAAGCAATCTACGGCCGGGCCTTCGAAGCATGGTGCATACGGTCTATACCACGATTTCCGGCGGACGCACCGTCTATGATACTGCAAGCATCGATGTGACATCAGGAAAACCAACCGTTGAACTTTCGGTGACACATGCCCGCACGGTTGAAGATGGAATTCGGATGTATGCTGACATCGCTGCTCTTCAGCCACGGGTTGTTCCCTTCGAGGGTACCATCACATGGAATCATGCCCTAGGCGACTCCGTGGAGATCCGTTTTCCAGACAGTTCTGGTCTGGACATTTCCAATGTGTTCAGGTCAGGCAACTCCTCAAGTGTGGTGTTCCGAGGATCTGTTTCCCCGTCATCATCACCGCGACGTCTCATCGTAGATGGAGTTCGTGTTCGTCGTGTTTCCGGGACTTCCAGCACCACCCCCGACCGTATGACAATTGTGGTACGCGCATCCGAGGCCACCTGCACCAACGCTGTTACGGTGAGCGGTCCAGCGGAGGTTGTCGTCATGAACGAAGGAGCCGGTGCAATGCTGAGACCAAACCCGGCTTCGGACTACGTGCGCCTAGACTTTGCCGATGATCTCGGTCAGGTATATACCGTTCGTCTGTTGTCTCTTGACGGGAGATCGGTGCGGGCGCTACCGTTTTCATCAGCGATGCCATGGATGGACCTTTCCATTACCGATGTTGTCGCTGGTGCATACTATGTGATTATCGAAGCCGAGCGACGTAGTGCCGCAATTCCGCTGCTGATAGTTAGATAGATACCTACGTCCCATAAACGCACAAAGCCCCGAGACAGTTACGTCAGGGGGCTTTGCGAGCAAAAAAGACTTGGCGATTACCTACTCTTCCACACCAGTTCAGATGCAGTACCATCGGCGCAACGGGGCTTAACGACTCTGTTCGGAATGGGAAGAGGTGTGACCCCCGCGCGATCATCACCAAGATTGAA
>CALRYC010000068.1:0-5268 GCA_943372295.1 Chitinophaga pinensis | reverse complement strand
ACCCCCCGCACCTCACACCTCACACCTCACACCTCACACCTCACACCTCACACCTCACACCTCACACCTCACACCTCGCACCTGCACCGCGGTTACCTCAGGAATCGTTCGAGGCGCGCTTGTATTTCGGGTAGTGGGTTTTTGGTAAGCCCCATTTCGAAATCGCGGCGGGCATCATCGGGACGTGCGGTGCGGAGGTAGCCGATGCCGCGGTTGAGGTAGGCGTCGGCACTGGCGTCCGGACGTGAGATGGCGACCGAATAGGCGGCGATCGACTCGTCGATCTTTCCCATCATGCCGGCAAGCAGGCCAAGGCGTTCGTAGGCATCGGTACGGGGCGACTCGGCATTCATGATGTGACGCAGATCGGCATACGACTGTTCGGGCTTATTGGCCTCGAAGTAGTGGATGCCGCGCAGAACGTAGATCATCACGTAGCCGTCGGACAGGTTCGCGCGCACAACTTCGTCAGCCGTGCCGGTGTTGCCGGTGCGCTCAAGAATACTCGTCCAGATCGTTTCGGTGTTGCGCCACATGCCGGCCTGCTGATAGGTCTGTACACCTTGCAAGACCGTAAATGCTATTACAATCATCCATCCAACGATCCGCTGACGTTGCAGTAAGAGGTCGAGGCCGGTGAGGATGACGCAGAGCATGCCGATCATGGGGATGTAGCTGTAGCGGTCGGCCATGATCACCATCCCGACGGACACCAGCTGCAGAACGAGGATGATCGTTATGGCAAACCAGCCGGTACCGAAAGCAATTGTGGACCACGTCGACCTTGTGGTGGCCGCGACCGCCGTGATACTGCGCCGGCGCATCAGCCAGGGCAGCGTCACCATACTCGCGGCCAGCAGCGGCATGGCATAGGCATACCAGGGAAGCGTAAAGACGTTGTTCACCGATGGGTACGGATAGAAGGCATTGAGTCCAACCGGCCAGATCATATGCACCCAGTACATCACAAAACCATATCCGGCGATCACGATGCGCTCAAGCACTGAAAACGTTGCTGCATCGGCCACCGCACCGGCCGCCGTCTGCGCGCGAACCGTGATGATCCCGATGATAAGCGACGCAACAAGGAAGGGGGCTTTCTCCGCCATAGTCTTCAGCGTGATGCCTCGCCCCCTTGCAATGTCAACCAGCACAAGCACCACCGGAAGAACCACGGCACTCGGCTTGGAAAGGCAACTAAGGACAAATGCTCCGAAAGCAGCCAGAAGCATCACGCGGCGGGACTGGTCGATATGCCGAATGTAGCATAGCAGCGACGCCACAAACCACAGGCCATAGAGCACGTCCTTGCGTCCGGACACCCATGCGACACTCTCAACATGCAGCGGATGGATCGCAAACCACAATGCGCCGATCTCCGGCAGCCACGGACGCTCCTGCAGCAGACGCCGCAGTAGCAGAAGCACCATGAGCGAGGTAAGGATGTGCAGGGTAAGGTTCACCAGCCCCATTGCCCGTGCACTCGGTCCGAATAGTACATGATCGATGCCCAGCGAAAGCACCGTCAGCGGATGATAGTTGCTCGCTACCGTTGTGGACGGGTCGAAGATCTTCGGGATCATCCCCACCCGAAAGCCCTCCACCAGAGGCTGCGACGTTACATAGGCGTTGTCGTCGTAGGCCGTGAATTGCCGACGTGCATCAAACAGCTCGGCATACACCAGCAGGCCGGCGATGATGATGACGAGACTCGTAAGCAAGAGATGTGTTCTGTCCCGGCGACTCATGGGGCGAAGCTACGCAGCAGGTAGGAAGATCGTACGGGGCATCATTCGCGCGAAAGCGGGAAACGCGTGATCGAATGCCCGTGACGCATATCGTCTGACGTATACCCACGACGTCCCACGGCTGAAGCCGTGGGCTGTTGTGCGGACACAATACCGTTTTAACCCACGACGTCCCACGGCGTCCCACGGCTGAAGCCGTGGGCTGTTGTGCGGACACAATCACTCGTGGATCTATCGCTACGCTCGGGATGACAGCAGTACCTGAAACCTGAAACCTGAAACCCGCGCCCGCCGCCCTATCTTTGCCGGGGGGAATGACCATGTCCAGGCAGCAGACGATCTTCATTACGGGAATCGCAGGATTCATCGGTTTTCACGTGGCACAGCGCCTCGTGAAGGACGGGTGGAGTATTGTGGGGCTGGACAGTTGCAATGACTATTACGACCCGAAGCTGAAGGAGGCGCGGCTGGCCTTGCTGGGAGACTCGGTCCGGTTTTACCGGGGTAACCTTGAGGATAAGGGGCTTGTGGAGCGGATATTCTCCGAGCACCAACCGCAGATGGTCTGCCACCTGGCCGCCCAGGCAGGTGTGCGCTACAGCATCGAGCACCCCGAGGCCTACGTATCGTCGAACATTCTCGGGTTCCTGAATATCCTCGAGTCATGCCGAATGCACATGCCGCACCATCTGGTGTATGCCAGCAGCAGCAGCGTGTATGGCAATAACACGCATGTGCCGTTTTCGACGGACGATAGAGTTGACCACCCGGCCAGCATGTATGCCGTTAGCAAGCGCACAAATGAGCTGATGGCCGAGTGCTACAGCCACCTCTACAACATCCCCTGCACCGGCCTGCGCTTCTTTACCGTGTACGGTCCATGGGGACGACCCGACATGGCATACTTCTCGTTTGCCAAGAACATCATGTCCGGCACTCCGATCAACATCTACAACCACGGCAAACTGAGTCGCGACTTTACCTCCATCGATGATATCGTTGAGAGTATCGTGCGGCTCCTACCGATGCCGCCAGCTTCGAAACTCGGCACAGCCGCTTCCCTCGGCGCAGCCGCTTCCCTCGCTGAAAGCGCTTCCCTCGCCAACGGCGCTTCCCTCGGCACAGCCGCTTCCCATCGGCTCCTGAATATTGGCAATGGTGCTCCTGTGAATCTCCTTGAGTTTGTCGAGATTCTGGAGCAGAAGCTGGGCAGGACGGCCGAGAGGAACCTGGTAGAGATGCAGCCGGGAGATGTTGTGCAGACGTGGGCCGATTGCACGGATCTGTTTGAGCTGACGGGGTTTCGGCCCAATACGCCCCTTGACACGGGGCTTGAGCGATTTGCCGAGTGGTTCCTCTCGTACTATCATGGGGGTAGGCCATGAGTCACATGGTCAGCGTCGTTGTTCCCGTCTACAACGAGGAGCTCAATGTTGCCGCACTGCACGAAGAGATCCTAGGGGTGTGCCGGCGAGAGGGGTATACCTTTGAGATCATCTTCGTCGACGATGGTTCATCCGATGATACGGTCGATGTGCTGCGGACGCTTTCGCCGGTGAAGGTTATCTCGCTGCGCCGCAACTTCGGTCAGACGGCGGCTATGGATGCCGGCATAAAGGCAGCGCGGTACGATCTGGTGGTCACCATGGATGGTGACCGGCAGAACGACCCGAATGACATCCCGAAGCTGATCGATCATCTGTATGCGAACCGCCTGGACGTGGTAAGCGGCTGGCGCAGGGACCGCAAGGACCCGTTTGCGAAGAACTTTGTGAGTCGCGGGGCAAACCTGCTGCGAAAGTTCCTGATCAACGACGGCATCCACGATAGCGGCTGCTCGCTGAAGGTGTACAAGCGTGATGCATTCGTGGGCCTGACGCTCTATGGCGAAATGCACCGGTTTATCCCGGCCATCCTGAAGATCAAGGGCTACCGCGTGGGCGAGGCCGTGGTGAACCACCGCGCCCGCACGGCGGGGGAGACCAAGTACAACTACCGCCGCACGCTCAAGGGGCTCATCGACATGACGAGCGTGTGGTTCTGGAACAAGTATGCCGTGCGCCCCCTGCACCTGCTGGGCGGCATCGGGCTGCTGTTCATGCTGCTGGGCGTTCTCGCCGGCTTTGGTGCCGTCCGAGAAGTTGTCAACGGTAAGGCAGTGAACGACTCCGGATGGGCCCTGCTGACGATGTTCCTGTTCCTGTCGGGTCTGCAGCTGTTTGTGGCAGGCCTACTCTCGGATATCGCCATCAAGACGTATTTCGGCACTACGAAGGACGTTAGCTACAGCGTGTCGAAGACATTCGTAAATGCCTGATTTACTACTTCTAGGACGTGGGCTTTCGACCCCAGGCCTCCAATGACAGACTCAGGTAACTTGGAGGCAGCCACTGATAAATACGACTGATGGTCCGCTGAACCAGGTTTGGTTCGATGATATCGTAGTCTTTAAGCATCGTCGATTCGACGATCCCCGTTTCGGAAAAATCAGGCCACGAGGCTCCATCGACTTGTTTAAGTCCACGCACCTTGTCAATGAGTCCCCAGATACCGAGTCCATAACCGTAGATCTTTACCGGGTCGATGTTGCAGGTCTTGAAGAGAAGCGCAAGTGATTTCTTTTCGTAATGATTGACATGTCCTAGGCCATTACGATAAAAATTCTTGAATCGTTGAATGGAAAGTGTATCGAAGTTCGGCACTCCCGAGATGATGAAAAGACCGCCTAGCTTGAGATACTGCGTCAGATTGTCGGTGATCCCAACCGGATCCATCAGGTGTTCGTAGGTGGCATGGGAAACGATCACATCAAACGACTCTTTTTCAAATGCACATGAAGCCAGATCCTGGCAAAAGATCTCGAGGTTGAACATGTCTCGAGCCATCTCCGCGTAGGGAGAAAAGTCGACGCCCACAACATCATGTCCGCGTTTGCGCGCTCTGCGCATGAACATTCCGGTGCCGCAACCAAAATCAAGAATGCGCAACTTCCCGGGTGAACTCAAGCGTTCCATAGTCTTTACGGAGTCGTCGTAGAACGCCATTGTGTAGATCGGTTCATTCGCGTAGTAGGCATACAGCATCCAGGGCTTGTATTCGTTGATCTCCTCACCATAATCCGCATCGATGTCAACAAAGACGAATTGGCATCTCTGGCATCGGACAACGTCAAAACCATCAACTGTGCTGTAAAGGTCTGCCTGGTTGGTGCGACAGACGGGACATGATCTGGATTTTGTCTGCATGGAAGAGGGAGGATCTTTGGCGAACGGAACGAATAATGCCTCGAATATAGGCCGAAGATTGCCGTGTCGTATTTTCACAGACAATGAATCCGCTCTCGATACTCCAGCATCAGAACACGCTGCTCAGTAAGAATCTCCAGAGGTTCACCCTCCCATGTGCGGCATAGCAGGATTTTTTGGAAGGGGCGAGGCAGGTACGCTCAAGCGGATGACCGACAGCATCGCCTGGCGGGGTCCGGACGCCGACGGCTTCCACACCGAGCCCAACCACGGCG
>CALRYC010000067.1:0-5289 GCA_943372295.1 Chitinophaga pinensis | reverse complement strand
GGCGTGGAGCTCATCGGACACGTTCCCTCGGTGCTCCACACGCCCCTTATGTCGGGCGCTAACGCCATTCACGGCGTGGTCATCATCGGCTCGATCATCGTTATGGGCATTGCCGACGACACACTTTCGATGATCCTTGGCTTTCTTGCCGTTGTCCTTGGCACGCTCAACGTGGTAGGGGGCTTTGTGGTCACCAACCGTATGCTCGAGATGTTCCGGAGGAAACCATGATCGATGGAGTTCTGCCGATTCTCTATCTGCTTGCCTCGGTAACGTTCATCCTTGGCATTAAGCTACTCGGTTCGCCCAAGACCGCACGCGTTGGCAACCTCGTTGCCGCCGGTGGCATGGTGGTGGCCATCATTGGCACCATCGTTCTGTATCGACATAATGGCGAGCCCCTTCACAATGTCACATGGATCCTTGCCGCGCTTGCTCTCGGGACCGCCATTGGCTGGGTGATGGCCATGCGCGTAAAGATGACGGCGATGCCACAGATGGTGTCGTTCTTCAATGGCATGGGTGGCGCGTGTGCGGCGCTCATCTCCATTCTTGAGTACAAATCCGCCATGACAGGGGGCGGGGGAATGTCCACCGGACATGGCCTAGCTACCATGGCCGGACTCATCATTGGCGGCGTCTCGTTCTCCGGATCTATCGTTGCCTATCTGAAGCTGGAGGACCGGCTGAGCGATATCCGCTTTGGTGGACAGCAGTTGGTGAACAACGGTCTGCTTTTGGCAACCCTAGCCGTCGGCGCCGCAATGGTTGTCGGTACAATGTCGGGCATCAGCACGCTATACATCCTGGCAGCCATGGCCCTGGTCTTCGGCATTCTGTTTGTGCTGCCTATCGGCGGCGCCGACATGCCGGTGGTGATCTCCCTGCTGAACTCCTTTACCGGTGTTGCAGCGGCCTGTGGCGGTTTTCTGTACGACAACATGGTGATGCTCATCGGGGGCATTCTTGTTGGCTCTGCCGGTACCATCCTAACGGTGGTGATGTGCAATTCGATGAACCGTTCGCTGCTAAACGTGCTCATCGGCAACTTCGGCGGTGCATCGGCTGCTTCGTCAGGGGGCGCATCAGGTGGAACGTACAGGGAAGTTTCCGCATCCGATGCTGCCGTCATGATGTCCTACGCCAAGCAGGTGGTCATCGTGCCCGGCTATGGACTGGCCGTTGCTCAGGCGCAGCACGTCTGCCATCAGCTCGAGCACGAGCTCGAGGGTAAGGGTGTGACGGTGAAGTATGCGATCCATCCTGTTGCCGGACGTATGCCCGGACACATGAATGTGCTGCTTGCAGAGGCCGACGTTGCCTATGACAAGCTGGTAGAGATGGAGGAGATCAACGCCGAATTCCCCACCACAGATGTCGTCCTTGTCGTAGGCGCGAATGACGTTGTGAATCCCGCCGCCAAGACTGACCCAACGTCGCCCATCTACGGCATGCCCATTCTCGATGCCGAGCTCGCGCGCCAGGTCATCATTATGAAGCGTTCCATGAAGGCCGGTTACGCCGGTATCGACAACGAGCTCTTCTACCGTCCAAACGCCGCCATGCTCTTCGGCGATGCCAAGGCCTCGCTGAGCGCACTGGTGAATGAGGTGAAGCAGGTTTGAGGCGCTGCGCGCAATTACGCAGTTACTGAAGTACGGAATTACTGTATCACCCGTCATCCGTCATTTCGACCGCCTGCAGTTATGGACTGAAGATCAGTCCCCAGCACCTGGTCCTTAAGATTTGACCTCGACTCCTGCCATGATCGTTGTGGCAACAAGAACAAGGGTTGGGCCTTCGGCCGTGGGGTTGCGATTAGCGAAGGTTTTGTCTTCGATACCACCGAGGATCGGGGTTCCGTGGACGACAATCTTCCAGTGCGGAGGAACGCGCATCTCTATTCCGCCCATGATGCACGTGATCGTGATGCTGGCTTGCGAACCATCGATCTCGGCATTGCGCAGGTCAACCTCGAGACCGCCGAGAATGCAGGTTAGTTCGCCCCCTTTGAAAGTTTGACTCGTACAACGGATCTCCGTGCCGCCCATGATCGCCGTTGAGCGGACGACATCAACATCGGTCGACTCGTCACGCATGTGACCGAATCCTGACCAGTTATCGGAAACATTCACGGCAGCCCGCTTGCGAAAGCCGCCGAAGAAAACCGTCAGCCCAATACCGATGAAGAGCAACGGGATGAGCAGATTCCACACCCCATCGATCACACCGAGCTTGCTAAGTTGGAGGCTTACACCGACAACCCAGATGATCACGTTGCCGATAAACGAACCTTCGCGCACAAGCATCCGCATGAGGGCCCAAACGGCCAGTGCTGATGGCCACCACGTGCTGATAATCTCACCCATCGAGACCTGCACTAGGCCGAGGGTATTTAGTCCCATCAAGACACCGGTAACTACAAGACCGGCACCGAAAACCAGTGAAAACGAGGACACTCCCAGTTTGTTTGAATTCGGCTTGTTGACTTCGAAATTGGAGTTCGACATGATAGCCCCTTTGTGCAGAATAAAACGGAACCTTTGTATGCTTGTGCGAAGATAGTGGCGGGAAACACCTATGCACTGTCTCATGTGCAGATAACACGACATCACTGTCTCTTGACGTAACGAACAATGTCGTTTGGGGTTCTTTGTCCGTTATGCTTCCTGCCCTGCTAATTCTGATGCTGCTGACGGATACGCACCACTTGTCCATTCAGTCCTCCGGCAATCAGGCCCAAGGGTATTATCTCATAAGTGGCGTCAACGACGACAGTGTCGGACTAGTCGACAACAGCGGGCGCTTTCTCTTCGCCCTTCAATCGGGTCCGACCACCAACATGCAGCCCAGTGCCGACGGTGGCTACACGTACTTCGACGGATCCATCCAGGCCTACGTACGGGTTGACAGCCTGTTGCGCAAGGTCGATACGTTCCGCCTCTCAGCCCCCTATCTGACGGATTTTCACGAAGGGTATCAGACTGCCGACGGACGCTACATCATTCTCGGCACGGAAGCGCGGACGATTGATATGTCGGTGATTATCCCGGGAGGCAGGCCCGATGCACAGATCATCGGCGCGGTGATTCAGGAGTATGATAGCAACAAACGTCTGACCTTTGAGTGGAAGTCGCTTGATCATGTTCCCGTAACTGAGAGCACGATCGATATCGACATCACGCAAAACCGCATCGACTACTTCCATGGCAACGCAATCGTTGAAGATGTGGACCGCAACTTCATCGTTTCCTCTCGCAACACCGATCAGATCATCAAGATCAGCAGAAGTACGGGGGCAATTCTCTGGCGATTAGGGGGCTCAGCGGCAACTCGCAGCGATTTCACCTTTGTGAACGACGCAACGGACGGCTTCTCGGGATTCTCTCATCAGCATACGCCCATCATCACTCGCAGCGGAGAGTTGATGCTTTTTGATAACGGCACTCTGAAGGCAGAACCATTTGCACGCGTCGTTGCCTATCGGTTGAACCTCGAGGAACGAACCGCCACAAAGACCTGGGAGTACCGTCCGCCATTCAATACAGTCGTTCCAACGATGGGTAGTGTGCAGGTGCTTCCCAACGACAACATCCTTGTTGGTTGGGGTACGAACACGACCGGGATGATCGCCACGGAAGTTGATCGAACAGGTCGGATTCATGCAGAGATTTTCTCGGCCGATCCGCCATCGTATCCCTACCGGGTCTACAAAGCACCGATCGGAATGAAGTTGGCGAGCAGGGTTCTGCGTGCATCAGATTCTCTTCGCATTCGGGCAACGGACACCACGGTTGGTCTGAAGATTCGCCCCGTACACGTCGCGCAGCCCGTCAGCGTGAGCGTTGAACGTCATGCTACGCTACCCGCTGCCGCGGAGTATGCAGATCTGTCTGCCCCCTGCATGATCTTTCCTGAACGATGGATGCTTGCAATACCTGACAGCGCTGGCAACACCTATTCGGCAACCTTCGACCTTGGGCATACCATTGCCGAGCGCGACCCGTCGTCGATCGCCGTGTACCAGCGTCCGCAGGAAGGCAGTGGCGCATTCCGTCGGGTTACTTCTGCTGTGATCGTCTATCCGTCAACGATCACAATCGCTAACGCCGAGCCTGGTGAGTACATCGTTGGTTCGCCGTACTGCATTGAGACAGCGCTGATCTATCCGCCCACGAACGCTATCGACGTTAGCACATCTCCTCGTCTTGACTGGTCCAGAGCCGTTGGTGCCGATGAGTATGAAGTTGAACTCTCAACCTCACCATACTTCGATGAAGATCCTGTGTTCTTCCGAACCGAAGCAGACCAGACGCGTCTTGAGAGTCTCCGAGAAGGGACAACATACTGGTGGCACGTTCGCGTGATCAGGGGGCATGATGTCGGCGACTGGTCAGAGGTTCGTTCCTTTACCACTGAACGTACAACCTCGGTGAGCGCAGCAGATCTCGCATCCGATCTGCCTGTCGAAACCCGCATTGTTGCCTACGATCTTCTCGGCAACGAACTAGCACGTGATGTCATTGTCCGTGAAGGTCAGCCCCTTTTCCATGGACTCGTGGCACGCACGATCGTAGTAGTGATCACGACGCCCGACGGAAGCGTACGGAACATGATGCGTTTTACAGATTCGCATTCAGCTATGCGATAGTTTGATGTGTTTCCTAGCATGAACGCGAAGGACCTATGAGGTTTGCAGCTGAGGAACAGTTATCCTGTGCTCACGAACTACCACAACTGGTCATTCCGCCGACGTCAGGAAATCGATCCAGATATCCAACGGGGCAGTAGCGCATAAACAAGCAAACAAAAAAGACCCTCTGAAACGCGTTGATTTCAGAGGGTCTAATTTTTACGTGAATCGGCCACAAGGGGCGACTCAATACGTGGTTCGGGAGGGAGTTGAACCCCCGACACATGGATTTTCAGTCCATTGCTCTACCAACTGAGCTACCGAACCGGGAGGGCAAATATAAGGAGAGGCGGGGAATAAGGTACTGGGTACTGGGTACTGGGGACTGGGGACTGGGGACGATGATCGATGACTCCGCTTCGGCTTCCCTCGCGCGAAGCGCGCTTCCCTCCGCAGGTTTCCCTCCGTTTCAGCGCCTACGGCGTATACGCGAAGTTGATCACCGGGGCCAGTGCGCCTCCGGGGAAGAGGCCTAGGCCAAAATCAAAGGTAGTCGAGGTGTTCACCGAGCGAAGACCAAGGACGAAGACAGACTGCGCCGGACGTGAGATATCGACGCCCCAGAGCTCGGCCATGGCATGCAGGTCATGAAACTC
>CALRYC010000066.1:0-5408 GCA_943372295.1 Chitinophaga pinensis | reverse complement strand
GGGCACGACGCTTACCGAGGTCTTCGCTGGACTTGGACTCTTTGGAATCCGTGCACCCGGTAAGTGTGATTGTCGCATCAGGCTTGTCTTGGAGGCGCTTACCGAGAACGTTCAGGACCTGGTAATAGGTTACCATCGCATCGAGATTGTAGAAATTCGCCAGCGAATATGCTTCGACCTGCTCACGTGAAAGCTGTCGGTATCGTGGCGATAGAGCATACGACTGCTCATCAAAGAACACGTATGGCAATAGGGGGCGAATACGCGTTGATGCGAACTCTTCTATACGGATCTGTGACCGGTCGAGTACCGTTCCGTTGTCTGACAGGCCGGACACCCTGACTGTTGGTACAAGCACCGGACGTGCCTCATCTGTTGGACGCAAAAGCGTTGTACGGGCGATCTCAAAGAGTTCAAAGTCGGAGATCGGCTCTTCTTCCTCGATCGGTGAGTAAGAGATCACCACACCGGCACGGATCATTGTCTTGGTCCATGAGACATCACTCACCAGGCTGGTTGGGGCATACGTTACCAGAAGTTCCGGACTCATGGTAAACACCCGATCGACGTCGAGTGGTAGCTCGGTGCCGATGCCCACCGTCAAACCAAGGTTCAACGCAGCCGCTGATGAAATATCGCCCTCTGCCTGATTACGGGTTCGCTGTCCGTTTTCAAAGACAGCGTTCGAGGGTGTCTGAAGAACTTCGGCCTGGCGGAAGGTGCTGCTCATTTGGTATGCACCAAAGAGCCCCATTTTCAGCCCAACGTTTGGTGCAATGGCGTATACGGCCATGGGCTCGATGGAGAGACGGTCGAACGTTGCCGAAAGGTCATGATGGATCGTGGCCGATTCGAACGCGCCCGAAGGCTGAACAATCAGCTTCGACTCGGTTTCCTGCATCTCCACATTTCCGCTCAGATATCCCGCACGAACGTCCAGCGACCACAGATCATTCATGGGCGAGAGAAACGATGCACCCACGAGCCATCCGCCGCCGGTGCCACCTGTGAACCCGGGGCAGCAGTTTCCGAGATTAGGAAGCTGTACGAACGATGCGTGATGCATATCGAAGCTGCCCTGCAGAACAAGACCGACTCGAGCGCGGTCAAGGGGCTGAGCAGACAGACCGGTTGCAACAAGTGCAGCAAAGAAAGAAAGAAGGGTCTTCATCGTATCACCTCGATGCGCTCTGTGAATGATTCCGATGGAGTGTTCATGACGACGAAGTATGCTCCGCTGTTGAGCGCCGTTAGATCAAGCGGGATGATCCACCTACCGGGTGAGGTCGGTCCATCATGTGCAACAGCAACAAGGCGCGCCGTGGCATCGAAGATGCGAACGCTGGTAGGCCCGCGCTCGACAACATCCAGAGTCAGTGTTGCGCGATCACTTGCCGGCGATGGTGTAACCATCAGACCAGCTCCATTATTGGTGAAGGAGATCAGGCGAGGACGTCCGCCAACGCGGCAGATATCGAGAATGCGTACCTGACCATTAACCGTGCGGAATGTCAAGGTATCACCAGCCGTAACGCTGTCGATACGAAGGAACGATGCTGTGTCGTTGCCCCACGTCGTCTGCATGGTCATGGTCGTTGCGAGTGAGTCAGTTGCCGTGAGTGGTACCGTGACGCTGAAACGACGAATACCGTCGGTTCCTAGCTGACCGACAGGTGTAGCCCCTGCGGGCGTCAACACCGTGCCGTTGGCGCTCAGGTGAGCCGTCACCTCTCGTACCGCGGTGCGGCTGAGATTGACCTTGCCCGTAATGTAGACAGGCACTGTGATCAACTGTCCCGTATTCGCACCAACGGACCCAACGCGGATCGTTGCACCAATAATGCTCTTTACGGACGCAGTCAGGCGCAGCGTTTGGCGGCGTCCGCAGATCGTGTCAACAAAGGTGTATGACGTGTCATACGTGCGGCCCGGGATTCCCCCGAGAAACGTTACCAGAAGAGACGAATTGCGTCCACCAGGCGTGATGTCGGGAGTTATACTGTCGATCCTGAATGCGCCAAGATCAATTCCGCCCCGTGGCCACTGCAGAGTGATCGTCCCGGTATTTATGATCTGCAGGCGGTCAGAAAGTGATTCACCTTCGGCAACATTCGGAAAGGTGATCGTTGAGCGGGAGAGCTCAAAGCCGACCGAATCACGGCGCGCCGACATGTTTACAACCGTGCGCCCATTGAGGGCGTTTGATGCATTCGATGAGACAACCACGCGAACATCTTTAACGCCAACTCGCCGGGGCGTGAATGACACTGCCACTTGAAGTGAATCCTTGGCTTCCATGGTGATCGGGTAAGGCTTGGAAGCCGTCACGGTAAACTCGTCGGCGTCGGTGCCTTCAATACCGATAGAGTAGATGATCGTCTGAGAGTTGCCGCTGTTTCGGAGCGTAAAGGTCCGTTGGCTTGGAGCAGCTTCGCACGAATTCGAGGCAAACAACATTGCCGCGCCAGCAGCCAGACGACCCTCTCCGGTGGCCTCACCATATAGGCGCACGACCTGCGTGGCCTGACCGTCAACCTGTAGAATGAGAAACGCAGCGAAACGCCCGAACGTCCGAGGGTCAAAGCGAACTGTCAGACGATGGGATTCGCCCCCTCGCATCGTAAAAGGGGCTCCTCCATCAATGATCGAGAACATCGACGCCTGCTCACCGATGATCGTTGATAACGACACACGGTAGGATACGCCGGGATCACCAGTGGCTAAGATCGTGATGGTACTGTCGATCACTGCTTGATTGGCGACGTGACGTCCAAAGTCGAGGACCTCGCGAACCTGAAGTGCCGGTCGAACGCCCCGACCCGAAAGCGCGATCCTTTGAACACCAGCTCCGGAGGAGATCTCTACGGTTGCCTCACGCGCACCGACATCAGTTGGTGTGAAGGATACATCAAGAGGGAAGGCCTGTCCGGCTGCGAGAGTGAAAGGCAGGCTGGGTGCGGCAATATCGTAGTCGGCCTGTTGACCGTTTGAAAGCAGCCTGACCGAGCGCACAACAACGGACTTCGATGATGTGTTGCGCAGCACGGCCGTAATCGTGTCTCGTCCGCTACCTACGATCACGTCACCCAACGATACATCGGTGCGCTCAGGTAACGCACCTTCAATAGAAAACGGCGCATCGCTTATGTCCGATACAGTGCCGAGTTTGGAGAGAGGCCAGATGCGCCCCGTGTAGTCGGTTGACACAGTAGCCACAGTACTATCATCGGAGGAAAATGCCGCTCCGTAGACGATCCCCTCATGTCCTGCTAGCGAGACCAGCGTCGAGAGGTTGTCCGCATTATGAAGCTTCGCTGTTGCATCGCCCCCTGCCGAGAGAATACGCGTGTTATCCGATGAGTATGAAAGCCCGAGGATGCTTCCTACGGATGGCGGCGCCGACGACAGAAGTTGCCCATCCAAGAAACGGTACTTCCGAACTACGAAGTCGGCACCACCTGTGATGACGACGTCATTAGTCGATGGCATGGCCACGGTATAGATGCTGCCCGTCTGATTGGGATCTGTGAAGATCCGTACAGAATCCAGATTTGCCGTCGAGCGTGCGAGGACTCGCGAACCCTCCGCCGAGATGATGTACGGCGCTCCTGCAGCCACATGCAGGTCGTACACAGGCCCTTCAGGTACTTCGAGCAGCTGCTCGATCGACCACGAGTCGGTATTGACGCGGGCGATGCCGGTTTCGGTACCGGCGTAGAGTACCTTACCGTCCTGCGAAAACGCCAATGACCAGACACGTGATCCTAGGTTGAGTGTGGCCACACGTGCGCTAGTACGGTAATCCCACACCCGCAATGTGCCGTCATGACTCCCGGATGCCACCTGTGAGGTTCCTGGCATGGTTGCAAGAGCCCACACCCAGTTACCGTGGATGCCGATCACACGCGCCTGTTCACCGGTAACGGCATCCCATGTACGGACGGTTCCGTCATCGCCGCCGGTGATTACCAGCCGGTCATCCGGAGAAAAGGCCACACAGTACACCGGCTGCGTCTGTCCGCGAAGTCGAAGGATTGTTCGCTGATCAATGGCTGTTCCCGTTATTCTCATTTGGCACTGGTCACCGAAGATCGGTCCGGGCGACCAATGGTAGGAGAGCCCCTGGGCCGACTCGGTGATCGTAGACCACGAGGCTCCTGCATTGGAGCTCACTTCGAGTCGCATGAAGTCCTGAGGCAGAGCATTGGTCCATTCGACTACCGTATCACGTCCGGCAACGAACTGCTCGCCACCATTGGGTCGGACAAGTCTTACGGTCTCACCATTAAACAGCGAGCCTGCCCGCACGATCACGGAATCCGATCGGCATGCATCGCTGGTGAAACGCAAAATGTCATAATTGGCATCGGTAGAAGCAGCGGTGTATCGCACATCGAACGACAGACTTTTTCCTGCTGTGAGAACAACAGGAAGAGGGGGCATGGAAACAACCTCAAAGCCAGAGCCGATGGTCAATTGAATATCAGAGATGATCACCGTTGCGTTCGGTGCGGATACCGTTATGGTTGAGGTTGCATTGTCACCAACTTTGACAAGGCCGAAGTCGATGCCTCTGCTTTTGGCCACAAGTATGCGTGTGCGGCGCTGCGGATACGTGTAGGAAGTCTGGCGCGTCGCGCGATTATCTGCAACCCGCACAGTTCGAACCGAATCACAACCTTCAGGCAGTGGCCATGTGAGCGTCCACATTCGCAGTTGTTTGGCATCGACAACAAAGGCACTGGCCCACATTGAAGCATCGTTCGCGCTTGCGACAAGTTCGGCGTATGCGCCCCCTGAGGAATCAGCCAGGGCACGCATGTCATTCGACAACTTGGTTCCGATGCCGACTACGTAGACGCTGATGCCGAAGGTGCGTGCCGTTGAGAGAGCGGCTCGGGCGTCAAATCGAGTATTGCCATCCGTGAAAAGCAGAAGTGCCCGTGCATTACGCGCATTCTGAAGGTGTGTCAGAGCCCCTTGTGGAGTGTCGAACAGGCCTCGACGAAGATTGTATCCTCCTCGAGTCTGAAGCGCCTGTGTAGCGCTTGCGTAGGCCGACTTATCGGCCGATAAAGCATAGAAAAGCTCGGATCGAGCGCCGACACCCATGAGACCTAGCTCATCAAAGGGCTGAACCATGAGTGCCGCTACACGTCCTATGGCCTGTTTTGTGATGGCCAGTGGCGCAAGGTTGGAGGTCGAGGGACGGGCTATGTCCATCGACGACGAAAGGTCAACAGCCACCATCAACGACAGGTTGCGACCGTCGCTGATGGCATCGGCCGTCTGCACAACCGTTTGTCGTGATCCGTTATCCGTCACGGTCAAAGCCGCGAGATTGCCGCTGAGTGGTGTAAAGTTGTTGTTCAGCGCAGCAACGCGGCACCGAACAGAGTCGCCCGTCA
>CALRYC010000065.1:0-5869 GCA_943372295.1 Chitinophaga pinensis | reverse complement strand
GCGCTGACGCCATGCTTTATCGGCCTTGCCTATGCGGCCGGCATCGCCGAGCCACCACAGACGATCAATTGGTTCCTTGCCAGCCTCACGATGCTTGGCGTGGCACTATTGCACCTTGCCAGCAACGTCTTCAACGATTACTTCGACGTAAAGAGCGGCACGGATCAGGCAAACACGAAATATTTTGTTCAGTACTCAGGGGGCTCACGGGCCATCGAACTTGGTCTTATCGACCTCAAGGGTACGCTCAAGGTGGCTTCAGTGCTGGCCGTCATCGCCGTTGGTATCGGCTTGTATCTGACCTCTGTCGTTGGCACGGGCGTGCTGACGATCGGTCTGACGGGTCTTGCCCTGGGCTTCTTCTACACCGCCCCGCCACTGCGACTTGTTGCACGTCACGGTCTCGGAGAGATCACCATCGGCATGGCCTTTGGTCCGCTGATCACGATGGGTATGTACTATGTGCTGACGGGGACCATGAATTGGGAAGCCTTCTTGTTCGGCATTCCTACGGGACTTCTGACAACGAACATTCTGTTGATCAACCAGGTGCCGGATACCGAGGGTGATGCCTCGACCGGCAAGAACCACCTCGTGGTCACGTTCGGTTATGCGATGGCTCCTGTATTCTATGCCATCTTTCTCCTCGGTGCGATCGGCGTCACGGTGTGGCTAGCCATCGAGCACCAAAAGCCCCTTCTTTATGGTGTGGCCGCCGTCGGTACGATCTGGGGCGGATGGATCGTAAAGTACATGCGTGAGAACATCGACAAGCGCACACTGGTAAAGGGGAACGTAGCAACGATCCAGCTTCAGGTGCTCTTTGCGATCCTCTTTGCTCTGGCGATGATCTTTTAAGTTGGCAGGGCTGGCGCGCTCTATGAAGCCAAGCCAAGCACGATAGCGGCCTCATCGGCCACGTGAAAACTTCCGCAGATGATGCTCGTGCCCAGAGAACGAGCCCCCTGCACAGCCTCGGCCACGGATGCGTACTCGACTACGCGTTCGTGGCCGACGTGTTTTGCGACAACCGCAAGCTCGTCCACAGGCATGCTACGCGCGATGTGCGGAGCGCAAAGGTGCAGAGTTGCGTTCAGAGGTAGGATCTCGGTGAGCATCGACTCGACGTTCTTGTCGGACATCGCGCCGAACACGACATGCAGTGGGCCGGCAACACGGGAGTCCACAAGCGTGCGCACAAGGGCATGCAGCCCCGCAGCGTTATGCGAAACGTCAACGATCGACGTTGGCTCAGTGGCCACCATCTGCGCGCGCGCCATGATGCCGCTGTTACGTCGGATGGAGCGAAGGCCGCGTCGGACATCTTCTTCGTCTATGGCAAACGTCCGTTCCAGTACCGTCAGAGCGGCGATCGCCGTGCTGATGTTGTCGGCCTGGTGCTGACCCGTGAGTTCGCTGACGAAGTAATGATGGGAGTCGCCGCGAATAACCGATACGCTCATTGTAAGGTCGGCATAGAACGCATCAACGTCCACCGAGACAACGTCTTCGGCGAAGATCAGCTCCGACTCTGTTACTTCGGCACGACGTTCAAAAACCTCGCATGCATCCGAGCCGTTGGGGCCGATCACGGCCGGCACGCTGACCTTGATGATCCCAGCCTTTTCACCAGCGATCTGCGCCAGTGTTGTGCCCAGGTACTCCATGTGGTCGTAGTCGATCGCTGTGATGATGCTTACGAGCGGGACGCAGACGTTTGTTGCATCCAAACGTCCACCAAGCCCCGTTTCGATCACGGCCACATCCACACGCTTCTCAGCGAAGTATTGAAATGCCATCGCCGTGGTAACCTCGAAGAACGTGCCGCCGATCGACTTGGCGTGTTCCATAAGGGGCACGGCAAGACGTGCTACTTCCTCATCCGAAATGACTGTGCCGTTGATGCGAATGCGCTCGTTGAAGCGTCGCACATGCGGTGAGGTGTACAGGCCGACGTTATAGCCTGCTTCAGTCAGAATGGAGGCAAGGATCGAGCAGGTGGACCCTTTGCCGTTGGTGCCGGCAACATGAATGGTGTTCAGTCGAAGATGCGGATCTCCAAGCCGCTCGCACAGCTCGGTGATGCGTTCAAGACCTGGCTTGATGCCCGCGTGAAAGGTCATCGCGAACAGTTCGTCGAGTATAGGCTTAATGTTCATCGGGGGATAACATAAAAAAGGCCCGCCGTATGGCGGGCCTTTTCGTCGTTAAGAATTAACCACACTAAATCAGAGGTCTTACTCTGAAACCGGCTCGCTGCTTTCGAGATCCTCGATCGTTGTCGAGGCTGATGCCGATCCGTCGGCATTGTACTTGTCAGCATTCGGAACCGGATGATTGGTGTTGTACTTGGCGATCTCATCGGCCGAGCGGCCGCGCAGGAACTCCACAGCCGAGAGAACGATCTTCTTCTGCTCCTTGTCGAACTCAACGACCTTCAGAGGAAGGACATCGTCGACGTTGAAGAAGTCGGAGATCACGCGCACGGGAGCGAACGAGAGCTGCGAAACAGGAACGAATCCATCGACGCCTTGTGGCATTTCGACGATCACGCCCTTGTCGATCAGACGGACGATCTTTCCTTCGGTTTCCATGCCGATGGCAAACTCCGACTCGAAGATGTCCCAAGGATTTTCCGAGATCTGCTTGTGTCCGAGAGATATCCGGCGATGCTCATTGTCAATGGCCAGAACCACAACCTGCAGCTCGTCGCCCTTCTTGACGAATTCACCCGGATGACGGATCTTCTTCGTCCATGACAGGTCGGAGATATGAACCAGACCATCAACGCCTGGCTCGAGTTCGATGAAGACACCGAAGTTGGTGAGGTTGCGAACGATGCCCTTGTGCACCGAGCCCATTGGGTACTTAGCCATCAGATCGTTCCATGGATCTGGCTCGAGCTGCTTCATGCCAAGAGCAAGCTTGCGGTCGGACTTGTCGATGTTCAATACCGAAGCTTCGACGACTTGGCCGAGCGACACCACCTGTGATGGGTGCTTGACGTGCTGCGTCCAAGACATTTCGCTGATGTGGATCAGACCCTCGACACCCTTCTCGATCTCGATAAAGGCGCCGTAATCCGTCAGCGAAACAACCTTGCCGCGTACTTTCGAGCCTGGCTCGTAACGCTCGCCGATCTGATCCCATGGGTGCGGTGTCAGCTGCTTCATGCCGAGCGAAATGCGCTTGCGGTTTTCGTCGAAATCCAGAACCACGATCTTGACCTGCTGATCCAGTTGGACGATCTCGCTTGGGTGCGAAACACGGCCCCACGAAAGGTCTGTGATGTGCACAAGGCCGTCCACGCCACCGAGATCGACGAACACGCCGAAGTCGGAGATCGCCTTGACGGTGCCTTCCAGAACAAGCCCCTTTTCGAGAAGCTCGAGGATCTTACCACGCTGCTCGGCAAGATGCTCTTCGAGAAGCACCTTGTGCGAGACGACAACGTTTTCGCTCGGATGGTTGACCTTGACCACGCGCACATCGATTGTGCGACCGACCCATGCATCGAAGTCACGTACGGGGCGAACATCGATCTGCGAACCGGGAAGAAACGCTTCGATTCCCAGAAGGTCGACGACCATACCGCCCTTGATGCGGCGGAGAATGCGGACCTGCGTAACGGTCTGCGTTTCTGCCAGCTTGAGGATCTCTTCCCATGTCTTCATGAAGTCGGCGCGGCGGCGGCTCAGCATCAAGCGGCCATCTCCGTCTTCGATCTTCTCGACGAACACATCGACCGTTTCACCGGCCGTCAGAAGCTCGGCACCGACGAATTCGGCACGTGGGACAACGCCCAGCGACTTAAAGCCGATGTCGACTAAGATCTCGTCCTTCGTTACCGAGATCACAGTGCCGTGCACCATGTCGTCGGCCTTGAGCGTAGAAACCTTTGATTCAAAGAGACTGCGGAACTCATCATCGCCCATCATCGGCTCGTAGATCTCGCCGTTGACGATGTCGGCGACGGCGGAGTGCTTCCGGGAGGGGGCTGGCTTGGATGCGACAGCGACGGTCTCCATGGCGACGTCAGCAACCACATCCTGCGCCACATCCTGCGCCACATCCTGGATCGTTTCCGGTGCGTCCTGCGTTGTTTCCGGCGTTTGCTCGGTAGATTCAGACATACGATTTTCCTACATTGTCCGTCGATATGATGCGGCCCTCCATCGTATCGTCGGCATCAACAGATTGGTGTGACAAACCCAGGGCCCGGGAAAGACGACAAAAATACGTAAAACAGGCACATGGTCTACCTGAAACGCCACCGACCCTTCGGGGTTTTTGGCATACGAATTGGTTCTCGAAACAGTCAGGAACGGACATTTCCGCAACCGGGAGCGCGTGATGGAATGGTTTGATGCATTCGAAGAGCTGATGGCGACGATCGAGCGCTTCGTTTCCACCAATGGCCATGCACCGACGGAAGTCGCCGTCTCCCCGCAGCTTTATGCCTGGCTGGCCGACATCCGCCGCGAGTCCGCACGCCTGTCCGGCACGCCCCTTGAAGACCTTTCAACGATCCCAACCCCCCATGGCCCTGTGCGCCTGCAGATCGATGAGGCGCTAAATGCCTATGAGATGGTCCCTGATTAGGTTTGGGGTTTTGGGTTTCAGGTTTCGGGTTTCAGGTTTCAGGCATTTGATACTCGATTGGTTCCTCAGGGGGATTGGGAGTTGCTGCTGGGTCGGAGCGGAGTTTTTTTCTGAGTCCCCAGAGCATTCGACGTAGAGTCGCGATCTCGTGAAAATGCTTCTGCAGGTGGTACCCGTCGAGCATTTGGAGCTCGATGCAAATGAGCAGTACGGCCTCGACTTCGTTAAGCGATCCGATCGAAATTTCTATGAATCTCGCGAAGTCCTTCCGGGTCGACCGCTGTTTCCCTTCGGCGATGTTCAGTGCTACCGAGATCACGGCGCGCCTGAGCTGTTGTGACATGCCATACCGCTCCGAGCCGGGAAGATGCTCTGAAGCGGCGTATACAAGTTTTGTCAGTGCAATTGCCCGTTGCCAAACCTGAAGATCACGGTAAGAATTGATCACGGCTGCTCCATTTACGACGTTTGAATGTTGCTTTGATTCAATGCATCGTGCGTTTTAGCATCTGTGCCGTGACATCAGCCTGAAACTCGAAACCCGAAACCTGAAACCCGAAACCTGAAACCTGAAACCTGCCGTATTTTGTCGGCATGCGCCCATAGCTCAGTTGGATAGAGCAGCAGCCTTCTAAGCTGCTGGCCGCAGGTTCGAATCCTGCTGGGCGCGCAGGGAGGGTGCGAGCCGCAGTTGATCGCGCCCGCTGGTTGAATCATTACCGCAGGTTGGCACGATGGGATACATGAGTGGATTTGGCAACGAGTTTGCCACCGAGGCAGTACCTGGAGCTCTTCCGCAGGGACGCAATTCGCCGCAGAAGCCGGCCCTTGGGCTGTATGCCGAGCAGATCAACGGGACGGCGTTCACCGCTCCGCGGTCCGAGAACCGCCGCTCGTGGATGTACCGCATCCGTCCGTCGGTTGTGCACAGGCCATACGAACGGATCGACAACGGCCTCGTACGTTCGACGCCGTTCAATGAGGTGGAGACAACGCCGAATCAGCTCCGCTGGAGCCCCTTGCCGTTGCCGACGAAGCCGACAACGTTCATCGAGGGCATTGCCACGATGGCCGGAAGCGGGGATCTTACGACGCACAACGGATCGGCCATTCATGTGTATGCCGCCAACACTTCGATGACGGACACATTCTTCTACAATGCCGACGGCGAAATGCTGATCGTGCCGCAGGAAGGGTCGTTGCGATTCCTCACTGAGATGGGCATTGTGGACGTCGAGCCATACGAGATCTGCGTCATCCCGCGAGG
>CALRYC010000064.1:0-6899 GCA_943372295.1 Chitinophaga pinensis | reverse complement strand
CCTCGAACGATTCCTGAGGTAACCGCGGTGCAGGTGCGAGGTGTGAGGTGTGAGGTGGGAGGTGTGAGGTGTGAGGTGTGAGGTGTGAGGTGTGAGGTGTGAGGTGCGGGGGGGGCGGGGTCATCCCTTCGAAACGAAACATCCGAGCGTGGTTGTTTCCGCACAACAGCCCACGGCTTCAGCCGTGGGACGTCGTGGGTATACGTCAGACGATATCGGTCATCGGCGGTATTGTTTCCGCATAAACGAATCGCATCATTGTTTCCGCACAACAGCCCACGGCTTCAGCCGTGGGACGCCGTGGGACGTCGTGGGTTGAAACGGTATTGTTTCCGCACAACAGCCCACGGCTGAACGGGAATGACCACAAGCGGGCGAGACTGCGTCTCGCCCCTACGTGCCCCTTCGTGCCCCTACCTGAAATAAAAATCCGGTCTTCTGTCCTTCACAATATCATTGATGCTATTGAAGGATTTGGTGCGCGTTTCTGACGGGTTGATCTCGGTGATGATGATCGCGTCGCCTTCGGCGGGGGCATCGGTGAGCACGCTGCCGTTGTAGCTGTAGATGGCTGACTGTCCGTTGAAGGACACATCTTCGTCGGCATTGTGGTCGGTGCCGGTGCGGTTGGCCACGGCAAGGTAGACCTTGTTCTCGAAGGCCCTCACGGGCATGGCCATGCGCCAGACGTGAGTGATGAGGTTTGATGGACACGCGATCAGGTCAGCCCCCTTCAGAGCGAGCGTGCGAGCGCTTTCCGGGAAGCGCCAGTCGTAACAGATCATGATGCCCATCGTACAGTCAAGATGCGGCAGGTGCACGGTGAAGAATCCCGTGTCTCCTGATGTAAATCCGAGTGTCTCTTTGTAAAAAAGATGCGTCTTGCGATACGTCAACGGGCGTTCGATGCCCTTACCGGCGATGAGGGCAGAGTTGTACAGGCTTTCTCCGGCACGCTCTGCAAAGCCGCACACGACTACCTTGCCGGCCTCGCCGGCGGCGGCGATGATGCGCTGAATGTGCGGTCCATCAAGGGGCTCGGCAATGCGAGCAACCTCTTCTGGGCCGACATGGAAGTAGCCCGATGTGGCCAGCTCGGGGAAGACGATCAGGTCCGCTTCGATCGATGCGATATCGTCAACGATCCGGTTGGTGTTTGCTGTGAGATCTCCGAATACCGGAGCGAATTGGACGCAGGCGATACGCATCAGCAGACGTCAGAAAGAGAAGGAAAAGGCAACAAGCGGAGTGGAGCCATTCGTGCCGACGCCGATGCGGCCGATCGAGGGGACTCCTGGCTGACCCGGAAGAAAAGGATCTGTAGCATCGAACAGTTCTTTGCGAAGCAGATGCACGCCATACGCAACGCCAGCACCGACGGCGTACCCAGCAAGCACATCCGTCAGGTAATGCACGCCCAGATTCATGCGCGCGAATCCTGTCCACAGCGCATATCCCACCGACGGCACGACGACGTACCACTGCGGGTAGCACAGACTGAGCGACGTGGCAAGCGCGGCAGCTCCGGCGGAGTGGCCTGACGGTAATGACGACCCAAGAGGGTTGCCATCCGGGTGACGATTGGTGATCAGTCCCGGAAAGGCCTGATACGGACGGTCCCTGTCGAAGGCGGCCTTCAGAGCAAACACCACTGCATACGTTGCCCCCATCGTCACGCCGATCTGAACGCCCGACTCCGCGGTGCGACGTTGTGACGGACCCTCTTCGAGCAGGAAGCTGGCGCTGTAGAGCAGTGCCGGGATGCCCACGCCAAGGGGCAGCAACGCGTCCGACACGGTCACCGAGGCCGACGTCAGCCACGGCGAATCGATGTGGTTGAGATCATACACGATCCGCCCTTCAAAGGGGATCGCCTCGCCCTCCTGCGCCTGAGTCGACGTCGTGCCGACAGTTGTGCCGAGAGTTGCGCAGGCAAGGGCGATGATGATGATGAGTCGAGACATGATGCAAAAGTAGGAGGGGGCGTATCTTCGCCGACTATGAATATCGCTGTCATCGGTGCTACGGGGCTTGTCGGTCGGATGATGCTGCGCGTGCTGGAAGAGCGCGGCGTGGCCTACAACAGGCTCGTTTTGGCCGCCTCTGCAGCTTCTGCGGGGCATACTATTGAGGTTCAGGGAAGAGTCCTGACCGTTGAGGAACTGCGCCCGGAGACCTTCGACGGCGTCGACTACGCACTCTTCAGTGCTGGCTCCTCGGTCAGCCGCGAGTATGCGCCAATTGCTGCGGCACGGGGCTGTGTGGTGATCGACAATTCGAGTGCCTGGCGCATGGACCCCGAAGTGCCGCTGGTGGTTCCGGAAGTAAACCCTCACGACGCCCTCTCACACCGTGGAGTGATCGCCAATCCAAACTGCAGCACCATCCAGCTGGTGGTGGCCCTGAAGCCCCTTGCCGAAGCGTTTGGACTTCGACGCGTGGTGGTAAGCACGTATCAGACACCAAGTGGGGCCGGACAGAAGGGGCTTAACCAGCTTCGTGCCGAGCTCGAAGGTCTGATGCCCACGGAGCGCATTTCGCCACATCAACTAGCGGGCAATACAGTGTTCCATGGCATCGAAGCGCTCAATGACTCGTCAGAGGAAGAGATCAAGGTTGCTCGCGAAACACGACGCATCCTGCATATCGACAACCTGCCCCTTGCCGTCACATGCGTGCGGGTGCCGATCATCGGAGGTCACGCCGAATCCGTCGCCGTGGAGACCGAGCGTCCGTGTCCGGCCGACGCAGTACGCGAGGTGCTTTCACGAGCACCGGGCGTGGTAGTGGTAGATGATCCGGCCAACGCTCAGTACCCTACAACAGTTCGTGCCAACGACACGGACCCCGTGTATGTTGGCCGCATTCGACCCGACTTGTCCGTTGATAACGGCGTGCTCATGTGGGTAGTGGCCGATAATCTGCGTAAAGGGGCGGCCACGAACGCCGTCCAGATCCTTGAATACCTTGCTGCAAATCGATGAACAGCTACGTTGTCATCATGGCCGGTGGATCCGGCGAACGCTTCTGGCCTCTTTCCCGCATGAAACGTCCGAAGCAGCTGCTTGCTCTGACGTCCGAGCGGATGATGATCGAAGAGGCCATCGACCGCATTACGCCTATCGTTCCGCCGGAGCGCGTCCTGATCATTACCAGCCGCTTGCTGCGTCAGCCGATCATTGATGCGCTGCCTGGCCTGCCGCCGGAGAATGTGATCGCCGAACCTGCCAAGCGCAACACCGCCCCCTGCCTGGCCCTCGCCTGCAGTGTGATCGAATCGCGTGAAGGGGGCGATGCCCTTATGGCCGTGCTGACTGCCGATCACTTCATCGGCGACGTTGAAGCATTCCGACACGACGTGCAGGTTGCACTATCCTATGCAGAAAAACATGATGCGCTGTTGACACTCGGGATACCGCCAACTCGTCCGGAGACGGGCTATGGCTACATCCGCATGACACAGAAGGCAGCCCCCTCGCATGTGACCCGCGTGGCGGAATTCAAGGAGAAACCGTCGATCGATGTTGCCATGCAGTACCTGCGCAGCGGCGATTATGTGTGGAACAGCGGTATGTTCTTCTGGCGGACGCATGCCCTGGCAGGCGCGATGCTAAGCGTTCTTCCGGAAGTTGGTGCGATTATTCCATCGATGACGCGGTCTCTGAGCGATGCTTCGCAGGACGCGCTTGATGCGGTGTTTGCGTCGATGCCGGACATTTCCATCGATTACGGCGTGATGGAGCGTGCTTCCAACGTCTTCGTCGTGCCAGCCTCGTTTCCGTGGGACGATGTCGGTTCATGGGACTCACTTGATCGCATGCAGCCGCGTGATGATAGCGGCAACGTCGTGCAAGGGGCTGCCACCACCGTCAATACCAGCAACAGCGTCATCGTGAATGCTCACGCAGGCTCGCATGTTGTGACCTGTGTCGGTCTCGATGACGTCGTCCTGGTCGTCACAGATGACGCCACAATGGTCTGCACAAAAGAGCATGCACAGGATGTGAAGCTCATCGTAAAATCACTCCGCGATACGGGACGCAGCGATGTCCTCTGATCTCATACTTGCCAGTGCCGCCGAGCGCATCAGCACGGTGTTCGATCTAGCCGAGATCGACGATACCACGCCTGAGAACCTTCTGGAACACCTGCGACGAATGCTCATTAATCGGATCGTTGAGCTGCTAAGTCGCAATCCGGAAAAGCTCATGGCCATCCTGTACCGCATCGACGTCAGCGAGAAGCGCGTCGACGAGATCATGACCAAGTCCTTTCCGACCGAGGTGCCTCTGCATTTGGCCGACCTGATTATTGAACGTCAGATGGCCAAGGCGCGCTCGCGTGCTGAGCACCGCGATGCATCATAGACCTTCGGTATGATAACGATCCTTACCAACATCGCCTCACTCGTCACGGTCCGCTCCGGCTCAGCCCGCACACGCACGGGTTCGGACATGCAGGACGTCGGAGAGATCTGCAATGCGGCGGTCGTGCACGACGGGTCGACGATCCTCTGGGTGGGTGAGGCCTCTGCCCTGCCCCCTGCTTATGTCGAGGGCGCAAAGAACATTGACTGCACGGGCAAGACCGTGATGCCTGGGTTTGTCGACTCACATACGCACATGGTCTTTGCCGGCTCGCGCTCGCATGAGTTTGCGCGGCGTCTAGCCGGTGCTTCCTACGCAGATATTGCCATGGAAGGGGGCGGCATCCTCACCACGATGAAGGCCGTTCGCAAGGCTAGCGTCGACGAGCTTGCCGATGTCGGACGCCGGCTCGTGGAATCTGCGGTGCGTCACGGAAGCACAACCATTGAGATCAAGAGCGGCTACGGACTCGACGTCGACAGCGAGCTGCGTCTGCTCGAGGCCGCCGGGAGGCTCAAGCAGGAAGCGCGCGCACACATTCATGTGACGTTCCTCGGCGCTCATGCCGTGCCCCCTGAATGGAAGCATGATCCCGAGGGCTACGTCGGTCTCGTCATCAATGACATGCTACCTGCCGTTGCCCAACAGGGCATTGCCGAGTTCTGCGATGTCTTCACTGATCAGGGCTTCTTTACTCGCGAGCAGAGTACCCGAATCCTTCACGCGGCCCGCAAGCACGGACTCAAGCTCAAGGTCCACGCCGACGAGATCGCTCTCGTAGGCGCCTCGGATATGGCCGCCGAACTCGGCTGCATCAGTGCCGACCATCTTGAGCACAGCACTATCCGCGAGGTACAGCTTCTGCGTGATGCCGGCGTGGTATGCACTCTCCTGCCCGGCACGGCCTACACGTTGCGTCTGCCCTTCCCCGATGCCAGGATGATGATCGAAGAGGGGGCTGTGGTGGCTCTTGCCACCGACTGCAATCCCGGCTCGTGCTTTACCGAAAACATGCAGACGATCCTCTCACTGGCCTGCATCAACATGCGCATGAGCATCGAGGAGGCCATTACTGCCGCAACAATCAACGGTGCTGCCGCCCTGGGCATTTCCCACCTCACCGGCTCGATCGAGGTTGGCAAACGTCCCGATATCGTGATCTACGACGTGCCGCGCTACCATGATGTGGTGTATCACTTTGGGAAGAATCAGTGCTTCGCACAGGTGTGAGGTGTGAGGTGTGTGGTGTGAGGTGTGAGGTGGATACGAACCTGTAGGGGCGAGACGCAGTCTCGCCCGATGGATGTCACCCCTGCGAAAGCGAAGGATCATCAATATTCGTCCTCTGCGCGGAGACTTTGTCAGCTCTCGGCAAGCATCTATGAGTAGTCCGTAGTATCTGTCCGGTTGCTTTTCCGACCAAGTATCGTAAGTGTATTCCCAAATGTATGACAGGTCTTCAACGGCTTTCTTCGAGAGAAAGCACCTAGGCATTGCGCCTCTTCGTTTTCTTCAGTGAGGAGAGATGCTGATTTGAATCAAAACCTGATGCTATGCCGCTCTCAAGGCCTTCACTAATCGCCCGCTTCAATTCATACAAACGGGCTTCTTCTTGTTCCAGCAGCCGGAGACCGGCACGAATCACCTCGCTTGCATTACTGAATCTTCCACCCTGCACTGAGTGGTGAATGAATGATTCGAAATGCGAACCGAGCGAAACCGATGTGTTTTTACCCATGACGTTATCCTCACACCCAACATACCAAAGATTGGTAACGGTGCTTCGCACAGGTTTCAGGTTTCAGGTTGATACGAAACTGTAGGGGCTTAGTGAGGGAAGGATGCGGAAGCAATGCCGCCGATGACGCATATCGTCTGACGTATACCCATAACGTCCCATGGCTGAAGCCGTGGGCTGTTGTGCGGACACAATATCGCCTGTCGCCCACGTGTTGCGTTAACGCTTTTTCGAATGATGTTGCCTTTGCCGCTTAACGTAGGCAACAAGACGCGGAAGGACGCGATGATCAAAGGTCATAATGGAGTACCCGGTTTGCCAGGAGAAGTTTGAAAGACTGGGAAATCGGCGTCTCATTTCGCGTGAGGATGCCCCCTTTATGAGTCCGAGCGCTTCAATGACCGTCATGTGCGGTGGAATCGATGCCAGGACGTGGATATGATCCTCCACCCCACCAATGGCGTAGGGATGGATCCCATGTTCAATGCAGGTATCCCATAAAATGCCCCAAACATCGCGTTCGATCTCTTGCGAGATGTACGGATTCCTGTGTTTCGTGCTAAACACGATGTGGTAGCAGAGGCGAGGTCGAGAGTGTGACACACCGCTATGTGACGCGCACCACCTAAAACGTGACACGGAACATAATTCGATAGAACTGGAGCCGTGGGACGTCGTGGGTTGAATCGGTATTGTTTCGCATAACAGCCCACGGCTTCAGCCGTGGGACGCCGTGGGACGCCGTGGGACGCCGTGGGTTGAATCGGTATTGTTTCGCATAACAGCCCACGGCT
>CALRYC010000063.1:0-6985 GCA_943372295.1 Chitinophaga pinensis | reverse complement strand
GCAAGAAAGCCAAGGATCATCGAAAGTGTGTCGTCGGCAATGCCCATAACGATGATCGAGCCGATGATGACCACGCCGTGAATGGCGTTAGCGCCCGACATAAGGGGCGTGTGGAGCACCGAGGGAACGTGTCCGATGAGCTCCACGCCGAGGAAGGCCATCAGGATCACGAGGTAGATGATGGAGAGTGTTGACTCATCAATGATCATGATCGCACCTGTCCGTTATGTACCACAAGCGTTGCCGATGTTATCTCGTCGGCCATGTCGAATACAAAGCCATCAGGTCTTGCCACATGCGTCAGAAATGCGAGCACGTTCTTGGCATACAACTCCGAGGCGTTCTGCGCGGCCGCTGAGGCAAGGTCCGTCGGACCCAGCACCAGGACACCGCCATGCTCAATGCGTTCGTCGGCCCTGGTCAGCTCGCAGTTGCCCCCTGCCTCGGCGGCCATGTCGATGATGACTGCGCCGCGCTTCATGCGTCCAACCTGTTCGGCGGTGATAAGTGTAGGAGCTTTGCCTCCGGTAACCAGTGCAGTGCAGATGATGAGGTCGGCATTGAGAAGTGACTTCTCAACAGCGGCCTTCTGGCGTGCGAGAACATCTTCGCCGATGGCTGCTACATAGCCCCCTTGGACGTTGACCTGATCCAGGCCCTCGACTGAGATGAACTTTGCGCCGAGAGATTCAACCTGTTCCTTAGTTTCCGGTCGCACGTCGGTCACCTCTACCTGCGCACCAAGACGCCGCGAGGTGGCGATGGCCTGAAGTCCGGCAACGCCCGCCCCATAGATCAGCACCTTGGCCGGTGGCACCGTGCCGGCGGCTGTCATCATCAGTGGGAAGATGCGGCCAAGTTCGGCAGCACCGATCACCACAGCCTTATAGCCCGCAAGATTGTTCTGCGATGAGAGTACATCCATCGTCTGCGCACGCGTTGTGCGCGGGAGAGCATCCATCGCGAAGACGTTCACGCCCTTGGCGGCGAGCGCTGAGAGGACGTTTACGTGACGCTTCGGATAGATGTAGGAGACGAGCGACTGTCCCTGTCGCAGCTCGTCGATCTCCGCTGCCGTGGGAACGGCAACTCGCAGTAGACAGTCCGAAGCTGAGAGTACCTCTGCGCGCGAGGCTATCGTGGCCCCCTGTGTGCGGTACATTTCATCATCGTAACCGGCACGCAGTCCGCTGCCCTGCTCGATATGGACGGAGTGACCTGCTGAGATCAGCTTGGGCACAACTGACGGAACAACGGAGACGCGTTTCTCCAGATGTCCGGTCTCGGAAAGAACACCAAACTTCATCGGATTCCTTCGCCAGATGTTGCAAACGCGTGATGATCATCGTGCAGTGACCGCTTCGATAATAGGGAGAAAGTCCATCGATGCACGATGAAGAAATCAATTCCTGTATCTTCGCCAGCCCGTAGGGATTGTTACTGTCGAAAAGAATCACGAACCGTTGTTGGATGTATGATGATTTGTATGCGAATCCAATGGCTTCTTGCATGGATGATTACCATATCCCTATCGGCTGTACAAGCCCCCTGTCAGACGTTTCTTGGAGCGGGTCTCGGAGCGTCGATGCCCATGTCGCGATACGTAGATGAGTCGGAGCTTGGATTGCATGGCGAGCTCCAGTACGGCATCCATCGCTTCTGTGACGTGTGGCCTGTGCTGACGTTCCGCCGCGTCGACGTCCACGTGCGCCGTATCGACCTGCGCTCATCATCCTGGGTGCTGCCGGAGTGTTGCCGGTAGGACAGGTTTTAGGTGTGAGGTTTGAGGTGTGAGGTGTGGGGTTGCCATTCCCGGCAAACCGGGAATCGACGCGTATTGTGTCCGCACATCAGCCCACGGCTTCAGCCGTGGGAACGCGTGGGAACACGTGGGAACGCGTGGGAAAACGTGGGCGCGCGTTGGAAAACGTAGGCGCGCAACGATGCATGCGTGATGATAACGATCAATACATTACGTGATCGCTCGGCGCTCCGTGTACCTAGGCCTTCGGCCTGGGCTGATATGGGGCGGGCCTTTGGCCCTTGACGATCGAACGTTTCGTCACTCGTCATTTGTCCCTCGTCATTCTCTTCACGATCTCCTCATGCTGCGGAAACAATTGAAGCAGTTGGTGGCGTGTACCGAGTTCGAAATCTTCGAAGGCGAAGCCGGGGGCGACCATGGCTGAGACCAGGACATCGGTGCCGGTTGTTTCGGCGCCGAACCATGTGCCGGCAGGCAAAACGGCCGCATAGGTGTGCGGCGGCGGACCCAGCTCCACAGCTTCGTAGCGTCCGTCGGGCTGGATGATGTGCACTGTAACAGGGCCCCCTTCGTGCCAGTACCAGATCTCGTCGTTGGACAGTCTGTGAAAGTGGGAGATGACGCCCACCGGTAGACAGAACCAGATCGATGTTGCTGCGCATCGGTCGCCGCGCTCGGTGGGTACGGTGATCGACGAGCGATAGTACTCGCGATAGAAGCCCCCTTCGGGATGCTCCTGCAATTGTAAGCGCTCGACGATGTTCATTGCTGGCCTTTGCGTGGAGGGTCGTAATCTTGAAAGCTACGACATCACAAACCCTCAATGCCTGACATGCTCGACCTTGCGATAATCACGCTTCGCGCTGCGAAGAACATTGCCGTTGTAGGACTCTCCAAGAATCCCGGGAAGTCCGCCCATGACATTCCGCAGCTGCTGCCAACGTGGGGCTACACGGTGGTGGGCGTCAATCCATCGGCCGTGCCGGCTGTCGGTACGATTCCCGTCGTGAACAGTATCGACGACGTCGACATGGACATCGACATCCTGAACGTCTTTCGTCCGTCGTCTGACACGGACGCGATCATCGATCAGGCTCTTGCTCGCCGGGCCCGACAGGGCGATGTTCGCTGCATCTGGCTGCAGCTCGGCATCACGAGCATGAAGGGGGCTGAGAAGTGCGCCGCCGCCGGCGTGACGTATATCGACGATACGTGTATCTACGTGGTTCAGCAGTACATCAAGTAGTCAAATCGCCTCTCATCCTTGCATTCTGGGAGTCTGTCTCCTAATCTGCAAGGATGAGACACAGGTTTTCCACAGGGCGAAAGGCACCATTAAACCGTCCCGGTCGATCGTGGTCTATGCGGGCACTGAACGGCAGACACTGCGTGATTCGATTGAAGTGATGTCGCTGATGGACCTAATCAGAGAAATTCAAAAGGCCATGCAATGAAGCATTATCAGTTGAACCGGAACGCGATAAGGGGGCTAAGCAACTCTGCTCTTTGCTTCGTGATTGCCATTGCGATGTCGTGCGCAGTCGCTGCCATCGAACTTACTCCGGCACAGCGGGCACAGATCAAGACTGCAATCGAAACCATGCAGAAGCAGATGGCCATCAAGGGAGTGTCGGCGGCGGTCATCACAGCGAATGAGGCCTTCACCGCCGTTGCCGGTGAGTCCTTTGCCGGACGTCCGATCACGGCCGATATGGTATTCGGCATCGGAAGTGTCACCAAGACACTAACGTCGACAACGCTGATGCAGATGCAGGAAAAGGGGCTCGTCAGCCTTGATGATGCGATCGGAAAATGGATACCGTCAAATCCCAACATCGATGCGTCTATAACCGTGCGTCAGTTGCTGGGTCATCGCAGTGGTCTTGCAGACTATTCGATGGCGCAGGAGTATAGATCGGCGGTGCTGGCAAATGCCAATCGCGTCTTCAAACCGGAAGAGCTCTTTCCGTTCATCAAGGAGCCCCTTGCCAAGCGCGGTGAAACGTTCAACTACTGTAACACGAATTACCTGCTGGCAGGAATGATCATCACCAGGATCACCGGCAAAAGCATCGGGAACGTGTACAGGGAGTACATCTTCAGCGGTCTGCAGCTCGATAGCACGTATATGGGCGTTGAAGATTCGTTGCCGATCGAGGTGGCCGTTCGCTGGTTAGGAACGCAGAGCGGACAGAACGCGTCGATCAATGCGGCATTCAGTGGTGCATGGACGGCCGGTGCAGTTTTTTCAAACGCACGCGAGATCGCAACATTCATGAGAGAATTGCATCGAGGAGCGATCGCGTCGCAAGCGTCGCTTGCAGAGATGCATACCTACCTCGATACGGTCACCTACGGTCTTGGTGTAAGCCGACAGATTCTATCTGGCAACGTTGTGCTCGGACACACAGGATCGATCCGTGGGTATGAAAGTATCGTTCTTTACGTTCCGTCGATCGATGTCGGTCTTGCAGTGCTCGTCAATCAGGGTCCGTCCGAACCTGTTATGATCGCTGCGCGTCTCGTGGATATCCTCACGCAGGAGTTATCCGTTGCCAATGAACACGCAGGTAATACGCTGCGCATCATGCCGAATCCGGCTTCGGCACATGTCTCTGTCTCCGGCCTGAGTGGAGTCGATCACATTTCGGTCGTCGACGCAACAGGATGTGAGCAACTGATGATCACGGTGCAGAGTGCAGGCGAGATGACCTTTGATACATCGACACTTGCTCCGGGAGCCTACGTCCTTGTTGCGCGTGGTCCGGCAGTGTGCGGCACAGTGCCGCTTGTCATCAGCCGCTGAACAGCCCGCTAAAGCCGGATACTGATGGTACGTGTGCCTTGGATGGTGTGCGCTGCGATGAGGTATGTGCCAGGGGGCCATGCAGCCCCGTCGAAGATCATTGAACAGCTGTTCGACGCATTCGGCCACGACGTCCATGCGATAACGTGCTCGGCAAGAACGTTCCCCAGCACATCGTACACGCGGATAATTCCCTGCGCTGATGTGGCACTTTCGAGCTCAATTGCAACCTGACGTGTCGGGCTGGTATGGCTCTTCATTCGAAACGGTGCACTGACGACAACCTGGCGTCGAGAGCGACCACAGATATCCACGGCAATGAGGGTTGTGTCTTCATCGAGCTCGCATAGAGTTGCGCCGAGCGTGGATCTGATGGTCGATTCGGTGATTGCCTGAATGGTTGTATCCATTGAGAGCACGCAGAGAAACGGAATGGTAAGTGACGATCGGCTGGGTGCCTGCACGTTAAACGTTATGGTTCCATCACCGGCGCTGGTCATCAGTGAAGACAGACCCACGAGCTGCATGCCACTGCTCAAGGGACCAACACCTGCTCCGGTCAATCGCACGGTGTGCGATATCAGACACTCACAAAGCGAAGACGTGTCGCGTGCTGTTATGGCAATGCTCAGCGTATCGCCCACGCTGGCAGACCCCGGAACCCTGATGTTGTGGGCAACCACGTCATCACATATCGGAGTGATCAGACCCGGGTCTCCTTGGCGCGCACCGTTGCGATCGTTGGGCTGATTGGTGATCGTTCCAGCCGCTCCCCCGTCGGCGCGTATGCGTAGGTTTCGACTGTCCTGCAGCAGTGCGGGAAGCGCCAGGAAGCGACCGCCTCCACCGCCCCCTCCCGGTCCGTGACCTGCCACGGCTGTGCCGCCACGGCCGCCGCTTACGTCGACGAGTATTCGGCACGATGTCCTGCAGGCTTCGATGCAAACGCTTCCACCGCCGCCGCCACCTCCTGCACCGTCATTTCCTGCAGCCGTGCTTACGTCACGTCCGCGAGCGCTGATTCGCACAGAATCGCCGATGATTCTTGGCGCACGCAAGATGATGATGCCACCGCCGGCAGCTCCATCGGTGGCGACGGAGTTGTTCTGATGTCCGCCCCCACCTCCGGAGCCCGCGATCAATCGCTGCTGCTCTGGGTCAAACATCCGAAGTCCACCAACACCATACATTCCGATCGGGTCGCTACACCTATACTGGTCGCCCCCTCGCCCACCACGTCCAGCATTGCCACCGCCGCCGCCACCGGCGTTGTGGGCATCGCCACCACCACCGCCGGATGCCCAAGGGCGGTGACCCGATGCACAGGCGAGATCCTGACGAAGCGGTGACAGTCCTTTGCCGCCGGTTCGACCGCTAAGGGGCGGATCACAAGCCTGCACTACGCCACATGAGCCGCCATTGGCCGAACGTGCTCCGCCGGAGTATCCCAGACCCGACAGATCGATCGCACCACTGAGCTGCATGGTGTGGCGTGCCTCGAGGATGATCACACCGCCCGAAGCCCCGTTCCATGGGCGCGTTGTGAGGAATGAACCGACGATGATCGTGTCGGCCACCAACGGCGTTATGAGCTGGTATGTGTTGGTGAGAAACTGCGCGTCCAGATCCCTGGATTCGATCACCGTTAGCATGCTGTCGGAGCGAAGGATCGTGATCGGAAGCAGTCTGCCGACGTCGCCCGATATCGTCACACTTGTCGTGTCATCACCGACAGGAAAGGTCGACGTCATGCAGAGCAGGAACGCTTTCACCACCCGTGCTGATAGAGCCGGAGTCACACGAAGAGAGTCGACCGGTAATTCGCGATCGAGAATCTTTACATCCCGACATTGATCGATCGTATCCCGAAGCCTGATGCTCGTTGTCTGAGCATGCATACACACGGCCGCTGCGATCAGTGTCGCGAGTATTGCCATGGGATGCACGATCCTGATCATAGCGTACCGCGGATGATCTCAGCGATCGATCGTGCCACAGCACTCCATGAGTGCAGCTGTCTCAGCAGCGGCGCCCGACGCAGGGTTTCGCGCGCGATGTGCTCGTTGCCGAGTATGCGCATGAGTGCTTCGGCAAATTCGGTGGGCTCGTCGCTTGCGACCAGCTCGCCCGTCTGACCCGGTTCGATCATCTCCGGCATGGCAAAGTCATTGCGTCCGATCACCGGCACAGCGGCCGCCAGTGCTTCCAGAACGGCTATACCATAGGCCTCGAATCGCGACGGCAGGGCTCCTACATCAGCCCCTATCAGTTCAAGCTGTATGCGCTCCAGCGATGCATCACCGAGAAACTCGACCCAAGGGGCAGGGGGCTCGCTGAGTGGCCAATTTTCGGGTCCTGCCACCACAAGTCGTATGTCCTGACCGCTGTCGGCTCGGGCTTGACGCACTCCCTCG
>CALRYC010000062.1:0-7096 GCA_943372295.1 Chitinophaga pinensis | reverse complement strand
CGGAGGAGTGTATTCATGGTCGTTATATATGGATTGGATGGTGAAACATGCACCGCTTTGGCGCGAAGCTCATGACGATGCAGGAACAAAAATAGCATGGGAAAAATTGCCGAAGTTTGCCCAATGAATACTCGCAAAATTGCCCTGCTGGCAGGTCTGGTTCTGCTGGTGGCCGTTGGGGTCTGGAAGTGGCTCTCCGGAGCCGCCAGCACAGGGCCGGAGGCCAAGGGCCCGGCAGCCCCCGGGGTCGGTCCGGCAGCCATGTCGGTACCTGTGGTAGAGGCAATGGTTGTTGTCCCTCAGGCCTTTACGGACGAGGTGAAGCTTACCGGACAGATCACGGCCGATGAGGCGATCGACGTGCGCACGGAGGTCTCCGGACGCGTCAAAGCCATCAGCTTCCGTGAAGGGGGCGATGTGCGCGCCGGGCAGATTCTGGTGAAACTCGTCGACGATGACCTTGTGGCTCGACGCTCGAAACTTCAGCAGCAGCTTCAGCTGGAGGTCAAGCGTGCCGAGCGCCTGAAAGCCCTGAAATCGGTCGACGGAGTGTCGCTCGAAGAGCTCGAGACCGCCCAGGCGCAGGCCGCCATGCGGGCGGCGGAGATCGCCGAGCTGGATGCGCAGATCGCCAAGACGGAGGTGCGAGCCCCCTTCAGCGGACGTGTCGGGTTGCGCCAGATCAGCCTCGGGGCGATCGTTAATCCGTCGACACCGATCACTACACTGACGTCGCTGGGTGCGCTGAACGTCGATGTGGCAGTGCCTGAGCGCTACATCGGCACGGTGGGCGTGGGCAGCCAGCTGCGTCTGCGCCTGCGCGGCGCCGATACATCCACGCGCGCAGCCACGGTCTCGGCCGTTGAGCCCGTCCTGGATGACCGCACGCGTACGCAGCGAGTGCGTGCGCGCCTGGCTGCCACAGCCGGGGTGTCGTCGGGAATGTTTGCCGACGTCCAACTGCGGCGCGCCACGGTCAGCGATGCGATCCTCGTTCCGTCAGAGTCGGTTGTTCAGGACATGAACGGGGCTACGGTCTATCGCGTCAGCAGGGGGCGTGCAGAGGCGTGCCTGGTCACTGTTGGTGCACGCACGATGACGCAGGTGCAGGTGCTGTCAGGACTGAACGTCGGCGACACGATCGTTACATCCGGCATTCTGTTCGTCAAGCCCGGCAAGCCGGTCAAGGCAACGCTGCGATGAACATCAGTGTTTTTTCGATCCAGCGTCCGGTAACGGCCGTGGTCATCAGCATCCTGCTGGTGGTCATGGGTGTTGTCGGCGCATCCTTCCTCGGAATCCGGCAGTTCCCGAACGTCGATCCACCCAACATCTCGGTCACCACCACCTATGCCGGCGCCAATGCCGACGTGGTGGAGTCGCAGATCACCGAGCCTCTCGAAGAGTCGATCAACGGGATCGACGGGATACGGTCGCTGACGTCGACCAGTGCCGATGGACGTTCGACGATCACGGTGGAGTTTGAGCTGGAGCGCGACCTTGAACAGGCCGCCAACGACGTCCGTGACCGCGTTGAGCGGTCCAAACGCCAGCTCCCGGCCGATGTGGACCCGCCGGTGGTTGCCAAATCAGAGTCGAACAGCAACAACGTTGTCGTGATGACCGTGCAGAGTCGCGACAGGTCCCTGAATGACCTCAGCGCCTATGCCGCCAACGTCCTGAAAGAACGTCTGCAGACCATCACCGGCGTCGGGTCGATCGTGATCTGGGGTGAGCGCAAGTACGCCATGCGCATCGTTATGGATCCGCAGCGCCTGGCCTCGTATGGTCTGACGCCGTCTGACGTGCGCACGGTACTCACACGCGAGAACGTCGAGCTTCCATCAGGACGCCTTGAAGGTGCGACGATGGAGCTTTCGCTGCGCACACTTGGACGTCTCTCAACTGCCGAAGAGTTTCTCAACCTGATCCTGCGTGATGAGCAAGGGGGCGTGGTGCGCCTTGGTGATGTAGCCCGCGTGTACCTTGGTGCAGAGAATGAGCGCACGGTGCTCAAGCGCGACGGAGTGCCGATGGTGGCTCTTGCCATTTCGCCGCAGCCGGGAGCCAATCAGATCGAGATCGCCGATGAATTTTACCGTCGATACGACCAACTGCTGGCCTCCAAGCCCGCCGGCATAGAGCTGAAGATCGCCTTCGACAATACACGCTTCATCCGCGGTGCGATCTCGGAAGTGCAAGAGACCCTGGTGATCGCCTTCGGTCTGGTTGTGCTGATCATCTTCCTCTTCCTGCGCACCTGGCGGGCCACCATCATTCCGGTCGTAGCCATTCCGGTGTCGCTGATCGCTTCGTTCTTCTTTGTCTGGCTTGCCGGTTTCTCCATCAACCTGCTGACGCTGTTGGGAATCGTGCTGGCCACGGGACTGGTGGTGGATGACGCCATCGTGATGATGGAGAACATCTTCAAGCGCATCGAAAACGGCGAAGACCCGCGCTCGGCCGGTGAGAAGGGGGCAAGCGAGATCACATTTGCGATCATCTCCACGACCATCACGCTGGCAATGGTGTTTCTGCCGGTGATCTTTCTGCAGGGAATCACCGGACGTCTCTTCCGGGAGTTCGGTTTGGTCGTTGCCTCGTCAGTACTGATCTCGGCTCTTGTATCACTCACGCTCACGCCCATGATGAGCACGGTCATCCTACGTCATACACCCGATCAGAGCTGGCTGGTGCGCGTCACGGAGCCGTTCTTTGTGTGGCTCACCGGGTCGTACTCGCGTAGCGTAGAGCGGATGGTGCGAAGCCCCCTGACCGCTGCATTACTCATGCTTGTAGCCATCGGCGCGCTCTTCGGCATCGGCAGTCTGATCAAAACCGAGCTTGCGCCGCTGGAGGATCGCAGTGTGCTGACGATGAATCTGACCGCGCCCGAGGGAACGACGTATGATCGTATGAACGTGATCATCGATTCGTTGCAGCAGCGCGTGCAGCGTGCGGTCCCGGAGAAGAAACTTCTCATCACCGTAACGTCGCCGTTCTTCCTCTCCGGCGGCAGTAATGCGGGATTTGCACGACTGATCCTTGTCGACCCTGAGGAGCGCAAACGCTCGCAAATGGCCATTGCGGCCATGCTCACCAAGATGATGCGCGATGCCACGGAGGTGCGCACGGTGGTGATCCAGGAGCAGACGATCTCCACCGGACAGCGCGCCGGCCTGCCGGTGCAGGTGGTGATCATGGCTCCGGATATCGAGTCGCTGCGTGGGGCGCTGCCCGATCTGCTTGAGAAAGCTCAGCAGAATCCTGCCTTCAGCGTGGTGGATGTGAACTTGAAGTTCACCAAGCCGGAGGTCAACGTCCAGGTCGACCGGGACAAGGCACGCGCACTCGGCGTGAACCTGGCCGACATTGCCTCGGTCATTCAGTCCGGCTTCTCGGGTCAGCGCTACGGCTACATCGTGCGTGACGGAAAGCAGTATCAGGTGATCGGTGAGCTCGAGCGCACTTCGCGCTCAACCCCCGACGACGTGGGCAACGTACAACTTCGTACCGCTACCGGGGCTATGGTGCCGCTGGTGGACCTCATCACGGTGCGTGAGCGCAGTGTGCCGCCGCAGCTGTATCGCTACAACCGCTCAGTGAGTGCAACGATCAGCGCGGGCCTCGCGCCGGGTGCAACGATCGCCGACGGCATCAAGGCCATGCAGGAGGTGGCTGCCTCCACGCTGGACGAACGCTTCTCGACGGCCCTTACCGGCGCCTCGCGCGACTTTGCTGAAAGCTCATCGTCACTTCTGTTTGCCTTCATGCTGGCCCTTGCGCTGGTCTATCTGATCCTTGCTGCGCAGTTCGAGAGCTGGATCGATCCGCTCACGATCATGCTCACCGTGCCCCTTGCTCTTTCAGGAGCCGTGATCTCACTGTGGGTCACGGGTGACACGCTGAACATCTTCTCGCAGATCGGCTGCATCGTGCTCATCGGTCTGGTCACCAAGAACGGCATCCTCATCGTGGAGTTTGCCAATCAGCGATTTGAGCAGGGGGCTGACCGGCTCCAGGCAGCGCTTGACGCTGCGTCGCTGCGCTTCCGTCCGATCCTCATGACGTCGCTGGCCACCATCCTCGGCGCGCTTCCGATTGCATTGTCGCTCGGTGCTGCCTCGGAAAGTCGTGTCGGCATGGGCGTTGTTGTGGTGGGAGGGATGACGATCTCGACGCTGCTGACGCTGTACGTGATCCCGTCGCTCTACGTCGTGATGTCGCGTCTGAAGAAGTCCAAGGCGGTGTCCCATGCGTGATCAGCTGCAACGTCTGCTTGGCGTTCTGATGCTCATGGGGCTTCTGCAAGCCCCCTGCCTAATGGCGCAGCGCCTGTCGCTGGCTGATGCGCTCGATGAGGCCATTCGGAAGAACTTCCGGCTCACGATAGCCCGACTTGATTCGGCATCGGCCAACGCCATGGAGCGTGCCGGCAAGGCGGGATACTATCCGAGCATCGATGCTGCGGCAAATGGTGTCACGGGAGAGAATAACATATCCCAGCGCACCGCCAGCGGCGTGAATATCGACCGTGCCGGTGCGGGCTTTACCAACATCAACGCCAATGCGACCATGCAGTGGACGCTGTTCGATGGCTTTCGCATGATGGCCGTTGATGATCAGATGTCGAACCTTGCCGATGCCGAACGCGAGCGGGCACGGGGCTCCTACGCCCGCGTGATCGGCGATGTGATGACGCGCTATGCCGGTGTGGTTGCCGCCGAGCGTGCCCTTATCGGTGCGCGTGCAGCTCTGGTGCTGGCAGAGCGTCGACTGGAGATCGCAACGGCACGCAAGGCACAGGGTCAGGCCTCGGCTACGGTCGTATCGCAGGCCGAAATCGATCGCAACAACGTCCGCGTGCAGGTCGAGCGGCTCCGAACCGCGCTGGTGCTTTCGCGGGCCGGACTCAATACGCTCATCGTGCGCCAGACGCGCGACTCGTTCGCCGTCGACACTGCACTGGCCATGCCGACGCTTCCACCGGCGTCCGAACTCGAGTCGGCCATGCTGGAGCGCAACCCCGAGATCCTAGCCGCCGAGCGCCAGGTGCAGGCCGCAACGGCTTCCGAGCGTGAGGTCGCTTCGGCGCTCTGGCCACGCATCGACGCGGTAGGGGGCCTGCAGCTGACGAATAACATTACCGAAGCAGGCTTCATTCTCGAGAACCGCACAACGGGCTGGAGTGCCGGACTTCAGATGCGCTACAACATCTTCCGCGGTGCGGCCGATGCGCAAGCTGCCGAGCTGGCACGTGTAGAGACGTTGCGCCAGCGCGCCGAGATCGACGATCTGCGCGCGCAGATGCGCCTGCAGCTTGCCGGGGCCATTGAGCGCTACGAGCAGGGAAGGCGTGTGCTGCACACCGAGCGCCGCACACTCACGGCGGCCGAGCGAAATGCCGAGATCACGCTCGTGGCCTACCGTCAGGGCCTTGTCGACGATATGGACGTGCGCCAGTCGCAGCAGTCCCTTGTCGAGATCCTCACACGTCTGGCCCAGACCGAGTCCGAGACGTATGCGGCAGCGATCGAAGCTCTGCGTCTGAGCGGACGTCTCGTCTGGTAAGCCCCTTGCCGTATTTTTGTCCCCGCTCGGCAGCGCGGGCCTGACATTGCATCATTCACGAATCAGCACCTTACGATCATGAGTACACGCATTGAACGCGACACGATGGGCGAGATCAGCGTCCCGTCAACCGCCTACTACGGAGCCCAGACGGCCCGCTCGCTGATCCACTTCGCCATTGGCGAAGAGCGGATGCCACGCGAGGTTGTGCAGGCCATGGCCATCCTCAAGAAGGCCGCCGCAATGGTCAACGCCGACCTGGGTGTGCTGAAGTCGGAGACGAAGGACCTGATCGTGCGTGCCTGCGACGAAGTGATCGACGGTAAACTCTTTGATCACTTTCCCCTCAGCGTCTGGCAGACCGGCTCGGGCACGCAGACCAACATGAACGTCAACGAGGTCATCGCCAACCGCGCCATTGAGATGGCAGGGGGCGAGCTGGGCTCCAAGAAGCCTGTCCATCCGAACGATGACGTCAACAAGTCCCAAAGCTCCAACGATACCTTCCCGACGGCCATGCACATTGCCGCCGCCATCAGTGTAACGTCGCGCCTTGTGCCGGCCGTGACGGCCCTGCGCAACACGCTGGCCGCCAAATCCGAGGAGTTCAAGGGGCTCATCAAGAGCGGCCGCACGCACCTTATGGACGCTACGCCCATCACGCTGGGTCAGGAGTTCTCGGGCTACGTGCAGGCGCTCACCAACGACCTTAAGCGGATCGACGCGGCCATGGCCGGCGTCTATGAGCTTGCCCTCGGTGGCACAGCCGTTGGCACGGGGATCAACACGCATCCCGAGTTTGCTGTGCGTTCGGCATCTGCGATCAGCCAGCTGACGGGTCTGCCGTTTGTGACCGCCCCGAACAAGTTCGAGTCGCTGGCCGCCCATGACGCGCTGGTCTTTCTGCACGGGGCGTTCAAGACGCTTGCCGCAACGATCATGAAGATCGCCAACGACATCCGCTGGATGTCATCGGGTCCACGCTGCGGTCTGGGCGAGATCTCCATCCCCGAAAACGAACCCGGCTCCTCGATCATGCCCGGCAAGGTGAACCCGACGCAGAGCGAGGCCATGACGATGGTGGCCGCACAGGTGATGGGCAATGACGTGGCCGTGAACATCGGCGGCGCTTCGGGCAACTTCGAGCTCAACGTCTTCAAGCCCGTCATCATCTACAACGTCCTGCAGAGCGCGCGACTTCTGGCCGATACGTGCACGATGTTCAACGAGCACTGCGCCGTGGGCATCACCCCGAATGTTGAGCGTCTGGACTACTACAACCGCAACACGCTCATGCTTGTGACGGCGCTCAATCCGCACATCGGCTACGACAATGCTGCCAAGATCGCCAAGACCGCCCACAAGAATGGCACAACGCTCAAGCAGGAAGCCCTCGCCCTGGGCCTGCTCACCGAAGAACAGTTCGACGAGTGGGTACGTCCGGAAGACATGCTGGGTCCGAGTCTGTAAGGGGGCGAGGCATCACATACACAGGCAGGGACCGTTATGAGCCATCACTTCGCTG
>CALRYC010000061.1:0-7593 GCA_943372295.1 Chitinophaga pinensis | reverse complement strand
GTTGTTTGATGCTGTTTCATTGTTGTTTCCGAATCGATCGCATGTTCCCGAAAAGGTTTCCCTCTCCGAGCTCATGACGGGGGTAGATTTAAAACCTACCCTTTGCATGGTTTCTTGTTTCTTTCCTTCCTGCTGTCAAAGAACACCCGGAGCCGGCTCGGAGCCGGTACCGACCGTGCGCAAAAACTGAGTTGTGCGCGGCGGGAACTGCGAACATACGGCAAAAAGGGTATACGCTCCAAATCAGGAGTAAGAAAGATTGAACTGCGGCGGGTGACTGTCAGATTTGTTCCGCAAGCCCCTTGAAGTCACGCTGCGACGGGTCAGATGCACGAAGAAAGAACGCGCGGAAAAAGAAGACCTCGGGAATCAAAAGAAGGGTCAGACTGAGCGTATCGGATGTGAACAACGCTCCGGGCTGTGACGCGTCGGGCATGATGATGCGCGCGATAGGGCCGGTCATTGCCCACAGAATTGTAAAGACCAGCGCGCAGGTGGCCACAGCTAAAAGACCACCCTTGAGACCGTCTCGCTGCCATCGGACCGTGAAGGCATAGATGACGGCAACAACGTGAATGTGATAGATAAGGAGATCGATCATGGAAGATCACCATCGCAACCGTGAAGGGAGTGCAAAGATGCAAAACCACGACCGCCCGCGCGAGCGACTCGTGCACCTTGGTGCTTGGGCGCTGAGTACGCAGGAGCTGCTGTCATTGCTGATCGGATCAGGGTCGTCCGCCGTCTCGGCCGAGAACGTCGCCCATGCCCTGCTGGAGCGCTATGCTTCACTGAACGATATGGCCGGACGTGATGTGGCAGAACTGCAGAATGTGGCTGGAATGGGGCTGGCCAAGTCCGCTGCACTCTGCGCGGCATTCGAACTGGCCCACCGCATCCAGGCAGAGCCGTTTGTTGACCGCACCAGCGTGACGTCTCCGGCCGTGCTGGCGCGGCTGCTTGCCCCTGGCATGCGACACCTGCGCAAAGAGACGTTCGTGGTTGTTCTGCTCAATGCCGCCAACCAGATCATTCGCCACACGACGGTCAGCGAAGGGTCGCTCAATGCCGTGATGATCCACCCACGCGACGTCTTCCGACTGGCGATCGCCGAATCGGCTGCCGCCATCATTGTTGCCCACAATCATCCGTCAGGCAATACGGAACCTTCCGCCGAGGACCTTGCAATCACTCGACAGCTTGCCGAGGCCGGCCGTATCGTCGATATTCGCGTGCTCGATCACGTGATCATCGCCGGCGATGACTATACCTCATTTGTCGAGCGACATCTGATGTGACACACCAGCATACTCCATGGTTCGTCTGCGCCGACTGCACATTGACGATGGAAATGATAAAGCCCCCTTCACCATGACGTTCACGGATTACTACAAGGAACTCGAACTCGAACGCGGTGCGTCCGACGACGAGGTTAAAAAGGCGTTTCGACGCCTGGCTCGGCAGTACCACCCGGACGCCAATCCGAGTGATCCCAATGCTGAGGATCGGTTCAAGAAGATCAGTGAGGCATACGAGGTGCTTAGCGACCCGGCAAAGAAGGCCAAGTATGACCAGCTGTCACGTCAGACGTCGGGGTTTACCGGCAACGGCGCCCGAACAGGCGCTGGCGGTGCAGGATTCTCCATGGATGACGTGGGTGATATGTTCAGCGGCACATCGTTCGGAGATATGCTTTCGGAACTGTTCGGACAGGCGCGGCCCACACAGCGTCGCTCGTCCGCGCGGCAGCGCTCAACAGCCCCGCACGCAACGCCGGTTTATACGGTGCGTCTTACGCTGGAGGAGGCCTTCTCCGGAACATCGAAGCGTCTGACGCTGGGACAGACAACGGCCGATGTGGCCTTCCGTCCCGGTATCGCCTCCGGACAGCGACTGCGTATCGCAAACGTCGAGCTCGAGGTCAACGTCCAGCCCCATCCTCTGTTCCGTCGTGAGGGGAATGACCTGCACGCCCGCCAAACGGTCGGGCTGACAACCGCGCTGCTTGGAGGCAGGGTCGACCTGACAACGCTGGCCGGAACGCTGGCCGTAACCGTCCCACCAGGCTCGCGCAGCGAAAAACGTCTTCGACTCAAGGGGCAGGGCATGCCGGTGTATGGAATAGGCGATGAAAAGGGCGACCTCTACGTCACGATCGAGATTGATGTCCCGACAACCCTCACCGATGAACAGCGACAGCTTGTTGAACGCTTACGTGATAGCGGCCTATAGCGTGCTGCACGTCGCCGTGGTTGCGTAACGTTGCAGCATGACGCGTATCACCTTCGACTCCGTCAGCAAGTCGTACGATGATGTTCAGCCTCTGCGCGACATCTCCTTTTCGATCGAGCCCGGAGAGTTCTTCGTGCTTGTCGGACCCTCGGGATGCGGCAAAAGCACACTCCTGCGCATGATCGCCGGACTGGAATCTGTCACCTCAGGGACGGTGCTCTTCGACGATAAGCCGATGAATGATGTGGAACCCCGCCTGCGCGATGTAGGCATGGTGTTTCAGAACTACGCTCTTTATCCTCACCTGACGGTGGCAGAGAACCTTTCTTTCCCGCTCGAGATCCGCAAAGAACCACGCGCTTCGATCGCAGCCGCCGTCGAACAGGTTGCGCAGACGCTCGGACTGTCGGAGCTGCTGGGTCGACGTCCAAAGCAGCTCTCCGGGGGGCAGCGCCAGCGCGTTGCCGTGGGCCGTGCGATCATCCGCCAACCACGCGTGTTTCTGTTCGATGAGCCCCTTTCCAACCTCGATGCCCAACTACGCACGCACATGCGCACCGAACTGCGAGCGCTGCAGCGTCAGCTCGGCGTCACAACGGTGTATGTAACGCACGACCAGGTAGAGGCCATGACCATGAGCGACCGAATGGCGATCCTCAATGGCGGCGTGCTACAACAGGTGGGCTCTCCGGCAGAGATCTATGACCGTCCCGCGAACAGGTTTGTGGCCACCTTCACCGGCAGCCCTCCGATGAACATTGTCTCGCACGAAGGCCGATTGCTCGGCGTTCGCCCTGAGCGCCTGCATATCGAGCCATTTCAGGGGGCTCTGCAGCTACCGGTCACGATCACGGCCGTAGAGTTCGTGGGTCATGAATGGCTTATCCATGCTCGGACGCGGTCTGAAACGATCACAATGCGCCGCACCGATAATCCAGGACTTCACGTCGATACAAATGCGACGTGGTATGTGCACCCGGATGATGCTCGCTGGTTCTAGGGCTTGAGTTTACTGTCGATGCCACTCAACCACAATGTGGGCGCGCTTGTTCACGAGTGCACTTGCTAGTGAGTCTACCAAACGCCACATTCGGTGCGGCATCCACTGAACAAAGTGATACGTCCGCAGAAACAACAGAGCCTTGTTGCCGAAGCTCTCCCACGAGCAGGAAACGGATGCATCAGCCGGTGTGAGTCCCATAAGAACGTGCTCGTCGAAACTGTGGATGTGCGCGTGCAAGGGAGTGCGCCGATTGCAGTGAATGCACAAACAGTACTTGATCTTTTCCTTGTATGGAGTGGAGAGGATCAGCGAACCACCGGGCTTAAGAACGCGCACCAGCTCATGAACAAAAGCCCGCGGGTCAGGCACATGCTCAATGATCTCCGATGCGATCACTGCATCGATACTCCGGTCGGCAAAGGGCAGCGCAAAAGCATCCGCAACCAGCGCGCAGTGATTATCACACGGATATTTCTCGAGCGCACGCTTCGGATTGGTCAATGACACGTCCATCGAACACACGGTGATGCCCCGAGGACAAAGGTCGCGGGCCACCCATGCTCGTCCGCACCCAACATCCAGGACAGCCGAGGTCCCCGTTGGCAGCCGACTCAGTATCGCCTCACGAACCCGACGCTCATCGTGCTCCGTGGCCGGATCTTCCCGCTCTTCGAAATAGTCAAACTCCTGAGCGTCAGTCTGATAATGCTCAACGTAGTTCTCTGACCGCGTTTGCACATCAAGCATCACAGGAATTCCACCGGCAATCGGAAACGCCACGCCGTTGGTGACAACGCTCTGGCCATCGGCGCACAACTCAATATGCTCGTGCGTTCGCGGCGCTACAAGGTGTGATCGGAGGAACGTGTGCATCGCCGGAAAGATACGATCCAGCGAGGGGATAGGCCCTTGCTGCAGGAACCTACATAAAGGGGTTTGGTGTATCTTTCTTGTAAACCTCTTTGAGAGTGTATGACCCAGGAAGCCCCACAATCAGACACTTTGCAGCCTGCATCAACAGATGCAGAGCGTATGCTTCGCGTGCTGCATGGACACCTCCGACGCAAACGCGACGGAATTCGACAGATCGCCGATGAGATCGAAACTCTCGGGAAGTACGGCAGGGTGTCAAAGGCGATCGCGAAAGATATCTGCGAACGCCTGCTTGCACTGGTGCGCCGCGATGAGGAACTGACCGCCGCAGAGCGAGATATTCTTGACCGTGACTCACGTCTCGAGTATTGCATGCGTCATAACTACCCGGCAATGCCACACCATCTTGTGGCTGTCTGCATCTGCATTATCGACGGACTCTCAACAACCCAGATATCATCGATCGTGTGCAAGTCCGTCAAGGCCGTTGACCACTACCGACAGGAGATCAGGCAGATCGTTGGCCTGCATGGCAACCGGTCCTCGCTCCACCAGCACCTTTTGAACATGGTAAACACCTGTTCGGAGTGCACGGGCAAGCAGCAATGAGTGTAAAAAGCCCCCCGACCTTAGGGGGCTGATGCTCGATTGGACAAAGCCCCCTGATCAGTAGCTATAGAATCCCTTGCCGGACTTACGACCGAGGTGACCGGCAGCGACCATCTTTCGAAGCAGCGGACATGGGCGATACTTTGAGTCGCCAAGCCCCGTGTGCAGCACCTCCATGATGCTCAGACAAACATCCAGACCGATAAAATCGGCCAGGGTCAGCGGACCCATCGGATGCGCCATTCCGAGTTTCATCACCGTGTCGATGTCCTCCACCGAAGCAATGCCTTCCATCACACAATAGATGGCTTCATTGATCATCGGCATCAGAATGCGGTTGGAGATAAAGCCCGGATAGTCCTGCACTTCAACGGGAACCTTGCCCATTGTTTCGGCCATCGACTTGATGGTTGCATACGTCTGATCGCTCGTGGCAAGACCGCGAATGATCTCGCACAACTTCATTACCGGAACGGGATTGAAGAAGTGCATGCCGATGAATTTATCAGCCCGACCCGTACCACCGGCAAGGTCGGTAATGGAGATCGACGATGTGTTCGATGCAAGGATAGCTTCCGGCTTACAGACCCTGTCGAGGGTTGCAAAGATTTGCCGCTTGATCTCAAGTCGCTCGCTCGCTGCTTCGATAACCAGGTCGGCCTGGCTAGCCCCTTGCTCAAGATCAGTTGTTGTGCTGATCCGACCGAGAGTCTCTACCATCTGTTCGGCCGTGATCGTCTCTTTCTTGACCTGACGCTCAAGGTTGCCCGTGATGTTCTTTATAGCACGCTCGGTGGCGGCCTCTGTTACGTCAACAAGGGTTACGGTAAAACCACTTTGCGCGGCAACGTGAGCAATGCCGTTACCCATTGTTCCGCCGCCAATGACGGTGATTGTGCTGATCGACATGGTGATCCTCTCTTTGAAATGCGCCGCAAAGTTAGCCCATAGACTTCATTATGTTCGCAAGTGGATCAATAAACACTATCGGAGAAATCGTCCCGTGTCCGAAGTCCTGGTTGAGCGCGAAAAGACAAAGCGAACATTGATCGTTGCCGCATCGACAACGTTGATTTCCATCATTGCCATGGTCATGTTCTTCCGGAACATTGATGATCGCGGCGGCTCGCTCAAGGTCTCTGATAAGGGGCTGGAAGTAACGCTCGAAGAGCCGATCCCGCAGCAGCTGGGCGCTGAATCGCAGACCGCGCGTCCATTCGGCGACTCTGTTGCGCTCACAACCGGTACCATTGCCGATACCACCCTCAAACGCGTTCGCAGCCTGCCGCTCGTCAGAGGTTTCTCCGGCAGCAACTTCATTGATACTACCGCCGGTTACATTCTTCCGTCAGACCAACCGCAGTCGTGGACCGTGAAGGATTCTTCCAACGTGCGCGTATTTGCCGGCACTGACGGCAGCACCATCAGCATCGTAAAGGATGAGCGACCAGACCGCAAGGATGCCGTCAGCGCTACGCAGGTGCTGATCGACTCACTCAGACGGATAGGTGTTCGTGCCACGTCGCAAACCGATACTGCCCACGCAACCTCGCTGGTATGGTACCAAGAACCTCAGTCCCGACGCGTGATCAGTGTGAAGTTCATGCAGACCGCAGACCGCCTCTACACCGTCAAAGCAGAGGCTCCGAATGAAACAGCCATGAAAAGCGTGGTCCGAAGCGTGTCGGGCTTTACGCCGATCGAGCAGAAGTCCGCCGCGAAGACACCAGAAACGCGGCGCCTGCAACGATAAAGGGCAGACTCAGCAGTTGCCCCATATCCAGGGGAAGCGATGCCTCGAAGTCCACCTGGTGCTCTTTCAGAAACTCAATGGCAAACCTGCTGGAAAACAGCAGTACCATAAACAGGCCTATCAGCATACCGGGCTGCCGGCGTGCAACACCGCGTCGGTAAAGCAACCAGAGGCCGACAAAAAGCACAAGACAGACGAGTGCTTCGTACACCTGCGTTGGATGACGGGCAAGGGGCTGGGCATCAATGCGCATGAACCAGAAGCCCCATGGCAGGTCCGTCGGACGACCAATGATCTCGGAGTTCATGAGGTTGCCCAGGCGAATGCACATCCCCGATAGCGCGGCCATGATGGCCAGACGGTCCAGTAACCACGTCATCGAATACCCCGGCAACGCCCGATGGAACAGGTAAAGTCCAGTAATGATGCCGAGCGCCCCTCCATGACTGGCAAGTCCACCGTGCCAGATGGCGATCACCTCGAACGGATCCTCCAGCAGAAGATGGGGCTCGTAGAACAGCACGTGTCCCAGGCGGGCGCCGATCACCGTACCGAACATCATATACAGCGTAAGGCGATCAAGATCGGCAATGCTCTTCTTCTCAGATAGAAAAACGCGCTTCATCACCACATAGCTGAGCATAAATGCTGTGGCAAACAGCACCCCGTACCATCGCGGTGACAGGGGGCCGATCGTTCCGATCACCGGGTCGACGTTCCACTCGATCATGGTTGCAAACATATCCCCGAAAACGAAAGCGCCCAACCGTTGGGTTGGGCGCTTGTTGAAAGTTATGCTGGTAATCGACTCTTACTCGAGTTCGGCATCTGCAAGAGGCGTCTCAATAATGACCTGCACCGTACGGTTGAAGAATCGACCTTCCGGTGAGTCGTTCGAGTAGAGCGGCTCTTCTTCACCTGTTCCGCGCATCGTCATTTCGGCATACTTGTTACCTGTCGACTTGATGAACTTTTCGGCCGTGCCGGCACGCTGTTCCGACAGCTTCTTGTTACGCGTATCGAGACCGACAACGTCCGTGTGACCTTCGATGCGGATGACCGAGGAATTCTTGACGCGTGGATACACCCACGTCGACATGATGCGCTCGTTCAGTTCTCCAGC
>CALRYC010000060.1:0-7786 GCA_943372295.1 Chitinophaga pinensis | reverse complement strand
CGCGCATGGGCGATCGAGGTCCAGAATGCCGACGGTGTCTGCCCTGAGAGCGTCCGGCCCGACAAGTCAGTGATGGTACCGCTGATCATCGCCGGAATAGCTACGTGCCGCTCATCGACAAGCTCGGCCCAGGCTTTCAGTGCCGCCTTTGCATTGAGCGTATCGGTGATTGTCTCGAGAAGGATAAGATCAATGCCCCCTTCGAGCAGTCCCAGAAGCTGTTCGCGGTACGACAGACGCATCTGGTCGAACGTCACCGAGCGCGCCCCCGGATCGTTCACATCGGGTGACATCGAGAGCATCTTCGTGGTAGGTCCTATGGAACCTGCAACAAACCGCGGGCGGTCAGGCGTCAGGCGCGTGATCTCATCGGCAGCCTGCCGTGCCAGACTTGCCCCCTGGCGATTGATCTCCCGCGCCAGATCCGATAGACCGTATTCGGCCTGCCCCATTGGTGTCGAAGAAAACGTATTCGTTTCGATGATGTCGGCACCGGCTCGCAGGTACTCCAGATGGATACCCTTGATCGCTTCGGGCTGCGTCAGCACAAGTAGGTCGTTATTGCCACGAAGAGACGTAGGATGCTCTTTGAACCGCTCCCCGCGGTAGTCTTCCTCGGTTAGTCGGAGGCGCTGGATCATGGTGCCCATGGCACCGTCGAGCATGAGAATGCGCTGTTGGAGAAGCCGGCGAACGTCGTTCATTCCGGCAAATCTACGGTGTAACCGAGGATGACAACCGTATCACCGTCAATGCGGTAACGGAAGCGCGCATGGCGCAGCGACAGCACGTAATGGTCCGGTCCGACGCATCTGATGCGACGGTATGGATGCGGTAACGGGTCGGCCGAGAGCGTTCGTTCAATGTATCGGCGCTCGTCCTGCGGAATGTCCGCCTGCGGGCAGTCCCAGATGACCCTGAACGTCGGCTCCGGGTTGTCGTCGACCCACAGCAGTTTGCTCTCCGGGAAGGCATCGGCATAGGCCAGATATGGCTTTACGTCGAGCACCGGCGTACCATCGAGCAGGTCCGTATCCTCGATATGCAGCATACGTCCATCAACGCGCAATAGTCGAACGCAGGTGAGCCCGATCGGATTCGGGCGGTGAGGTGAACGTGTTGCCAGAACGCCCCGCTTGCGCCGTCCGCGAGGCGGAAGCACAAGGGGCTTCCAGTGCTCCACCCTGTCAAAAACGGTTACCAGCCAGATCCGCTCGCACCCGGCAAGATCCTGCACGGCCTGCTCGAAGTTCTCATGCGGCCGCAGTTCCACGATAGCTGAAACATTGTGCTCATCTCGATTCGGCTGACGTGGTGCATCATATGGATGCACGTGCGATGTCCGAACGTAACCAATGGGACGGAACGTCCACGTCTTTGACTCTATCTCTTCAGCATGATGATCGCTCATCGGAACTCCCGGCGCATGCCCGTGCTACCCCATGCCGGTATCGTTGTCACCATGCCGCACCGATAGATAGGGCGATGAACAGACCGCCGAAGTCGGTAATAGGCTTGCCACGGATGCTTTCCAGACCTTCACCGCCGAATGGGATGACGTAGTACTTGACGCTGACGCCAACCTGATTGCCCTTGCCAACAGGGCCGAACACCGCACCACCTCCGAGCATCACGCCCATCCGTGGATAGAGTGTTGCGCTGCCGAAGGATTCGAAAAACTCAAAGTATCGGGGGGGATTGTAGAAGTCGCCCTCATCGATGTATGGCGTTCGGATGATTCCCGCGCCTGTTGCACCGAAGGCCACGTATGGACGAAAGGTCTCCTGCAGCGTTTCACGAAAAAGCCTGTACTGGATCGACACCGTCAAGGGCACCATGAACAGGCGGTTGACCTTCTCGGCAACGATCGGGATCACGCCGTTAAGCAGCGCGTTGTCGAACTCGTCCGTGTTTCGCCGGCCGCTGATGAAGGCATCAATGCTCAGCGTTATGCCGCTACCGAGCTCAAAACCGTAATATCCACCAAAGGCCCAGCCACTCGAAGAAAGAAGAATGTTCGCGCCTGCACCGTTATAGGCCACAGCCTGACTCGTCACATCGTCCATCAGCGGGCGCACCGGGCGGAACGTGATGGTGGTGTCCGTCACCGGAAGATCGCCGCCGGTAACCTGCGCCCGCAGACCGCCCCACGGGGCGATCAGCATTGCCAGCAGTAAAAACACGTGGTGTTGGCGTGTGACCATTTGGTAGTACGAAGGTGAACAGACGAGCACAAATCTACAACGCAGTCAGTGTGGATAACATTGCTAATCCTTTCAGTTTCCGTAGTTTAACGGTTGATGACCCTAACCGAATTCCACAATGTCCTCAAACGCACGTTTCCACTCGAAAGTGCAATGTCCGGCGACAATGTCGGCCTCCAGGTCCGCAGCGCCTCGGAATCGGTGAAATCGGTGCTTACCTGCATGGAGATCACCGATGCGGTGGTCGACGAGGCCATCGCACTAGGGGTCGGGGCGATCGTGACGTTTCATCCGCTGATCTATTCGCCCCTTCTCAAGCTGGACGCAAGCGAGCGCGTCACACGGCTCGTGGCCCGGTGCATCCGAGCCGATATCAGCGTGTATTGCGTGCACACCGCCTTCGATGCTCACCCGAGGGGCACCAACAGGCTCCTTGCTGACCGTCTTGGACTGACCCCAGCGTCGGCCATCGTGCCCGGAACGGCCACGCCCGACGGCGAGCCTGGTGGCATGGGGCTTTTCACCACGTGCGACCTCGAATTCGAAGACCTGCTTCGGCGTGTGGCAGACGTCTGCGGCGCACCGGTGCGCTTCTGTCCACCTGCACACTCACGCGTACGCCATGTGGCCGTCGTCGCCGGCAGCGGCATGTCGTTTTTCGATCAGGTCGTTGGTCGTGCTGACGTGTTTATCACGGCCGACGTCAAGTATCATGCATTTCATGCCGCGCAGAACCTGATCGGGCTTGTCGATCCGGGACATTATGAGATGGAACAGTTCGTTGCCCGAGGCATCGCAGACGTGCTCGGGCGTGTCCTTGACAACTGTACCGTTCACTGCAGCATGGTCATGACCAGCCCTGTGGGACACCACACGGCGACATCCACATCCGACAACAGATTCGTTTCAGTTTTGTAACCCTAACTGCGGAGCATGCATGGAAGAACAACTCCAACTTCTGGCCCAACTGGCAGCCGTCGATGCGGAACTCGATGAACTGCACGATGAACTTGGAGACCTCCCGGCCGAGGTCAAGAAGATCGAGAAGGTCGTGCGTGCAAGGCAGGATGCCGTCGACGTCACGCAGGCTGCCATCGACGAGCTGAACCAGCTTCGCAGCACCGCTCATGTGACCGTGCAGGAGAGTCATGACAAAGAGCAGAAGCTTGCCCAGCAGCAATTCCAGGTGAAGAACAATCGCGAGTTCGACGCGATCACCAAGGAGATCGAGCATCTTAAACAGCAACGTGCTGATCTTGACGAGCGGCTTCGCACGGCAGGTGTGACTGAGGAAAATCTCACGGCCACGCTACAGCAGCAACAGGCGGAGCTCGATGAGGTGCACTCGAAGCTGGTCGACAAAGAAAAGGCACTCGAAGTGCTTTCAGGTGATCAGAATGAGGACCTGAAGAAGTTCATCGCTCTTCGCCTGAAGATCATTGCCAAGCTCGACGATTCGCTGGAGGCCGAGTATGAACGCATTCGCACATTCCACAGCGAAGCGGCCGTGGCCGTAAGGCGGAACTCCTGCAGCGGCTGTTACTCTGCGATTCCATCGCAGCGCATCATGGAAATGAAATACCAGCGCGACAAGCTCTATACCTGCGAAAACTGCGGACGTGTCCTTTTCAATGAAGACGTTGCGGTTGATATCGAGCAGTTGCTCGATGCTCAGGGCTGATTTTTCGACGACAACGTAGTCGGGGATCCCGGGCAACTGCCGGCGGAGCTCCTTGCGAGTTCCGCCGGAGGAAAGTCCGAACTCCGCAGAACAATGCGCTTCCTAACGGGAAGGTGCTAAGCTCGGCGGCCTCGTGCCGCCCGGCGAGGCAACGGAAAGTGCAGCAGAAAGACACCGCCGATGGCCCGTGCTCGCACGGGATCAGGTAAGGGTGAAATGGTGGGGTAAGAGCCCACCGGCAGACGGGTGACCGTCTGGCTCGGTAAACCCCGCATGGAGCAAGACCAAGCAGGGCGTTGGCTACCCTCGGGTGGCGGACGGCTGTTCGCCGTTCCTCGTCCCTGAAAGGGGGCGAACAACGTCCGGGTAGGTCGCTTGAGGTCGATGGCAACATCGATCCCAGATAAATGGTTGCCTCCCCCACCCCGGTGGGGAAGACAGAATTCGGCTTACAGGGGTCTCCGCACTACGATTGATCGATGATCCATAGTTTTGCCGTCGGTCAATATGGGTGCTGCAAAGCCCCTTGAACTTCTCGACCGTGGTGGACTCACCTTGACATGAGGACCTGCTGATGCGCCTACGTTTTGCCTTGCTCGCAGCCGCGCTGCTGATCGGTGCCGACCTCTGTGCACAGACACGGATCGTCGTGCTGCCCTTTCGCAACATGTCGCACGACATCAAATACAACGCCTGGAACTATCAGTTTGCCGATTCACTGCGAGCGGCGCTTCGTGAAACTGATCCCGCGCAGAAGGAGTTCGCCATCGTCCCAGCCGACAGCGTCGAGCTTGCCCTGGCCGATCTGAATCTTGACCCGAATAATCCGCAGTACGAATCGGATATGTGGAAGGCCGTCAGAAACCTTGGGGCCCAGAAAGCTGTTCAGGGGAACTTCCAGTTACGTGGAGAACGCGTGCTGATCAACTGTTACATCTATGACATGGGCTCGATGATGGCCGATGGGACCAATCAGGCGAAGGACATCTACAAGTCACCCACAACCTATCTTGAGGCAATACGCCCGATCGTCAAACGTATCCGCCCCGGCCTGTCAGCCCCCTGAACGACACACCAAAACAGACATTCAATGAATTTCGAACTGCCCGTTATCACTCTTCCCGAGACCACGTCCGGACGGCGTCCCGAATGGCTGAAGGTTCGCGCCCCCGGTGGCGAAGACTATGCCCGCGTCAAGTCTATGATGCGGTCGAAAGCCCTGCATACCGTTTGCGAAGAAGCTCGTTGCCCGAACATCACCGAGTGCTGGAACGCCGGTACGGCAACCTTTATGATCCATGGTGACACCTGCACACGTTCATGTGGTTTCTGTGCTGTGAAGACAGGTCGACCTCTACCTGTGGATCTGGACGAACCGCGGCGCGTGGCCGAGGCGGTCGCTTCGATGAACCTTAAGCACGCCGTCATCACCAGCGTCAACCGCGATGAGCTCAAAGACGGTGGTTCGATCATCTGGGCAGAAACGATCCGCGCCGTGCGCCAGGCCTCTCCTGAGACCACCATCGAAGTGCTGATCCCTGACTTCAAAGGCAACCTCGATAATCTTCAACGGGTGATCGATGCACGGCCTGACGTGCTGAATCACAACACCGAGACTGTTCCGCGCCTGTACCGTCACGTACGCCCGCAGGGACGTGTTCAGTGGACGCTCGATGTTCTTCGCGAGTCCAAAGAGCGCGGCATGCGCACGAAAACCGGCATCATGCTGGGTCTGGGCGAGACGCCCACTGAGATCCTCGAAACAATGGTCGAGCTCGCAGCCGTGAATGTGGACGTGCTTACGCTTGGACAGTATCTGCAGCCAACGAAGAATCATCTGCCGGTGGACCGGTTTGTGCACCCCGATGAGTTCAAGCACTACGAAGTCGAGGGACTGAAAATGGGATTCGGCATCGTCGAATCCGGTCCGCTGGTTCGTAGCTCCTACCACGCCGAGCGGCACGTCTGATGCGATTCACGGTGCTTGGCAGCGGCACCTCCACGGGAGTGCCGACCGTTGCCTGCGAGTGCCCGACATGCCGCAGTTCAGATCCGCGCGACAAACGTCTGCGAACGTCGCTCCTTGTCGAAAGCTCCACGACACGTCTGGTGGTCGACACATCATCGGACTTCCGCTATCAGATGCTGCGCACCGGAGTTCTGGAGCTCGACGCCGTGGTCTATACGCATCATCACTTCGATCACATTGGCGGGTTCGACGACCTGCGTCCCTATGCCTTCCGACGCGGCAGCGCTATGCCCGTCTACGCAATGAACGAGACCATTCAGGTGCTGCGCTCGACATTCCCATATGCCTTTGGACTGGTCGAGTCAACCGGTGCGTCAACACCAAATGTCGAGTTGCACGAGATCGATGACGCCCCTATCCGAATCGGCGATATCGACATCACCCCCATCCCAATGCGCCATGGGGCGCTCATGCGCGTCAACGGCTACCGCTTTGGATCATTGGCCTACTGCACCGACACGAACTACATTCCGGACACATCTCTGGATCTTCTGAGGGGGCTCGACACGCTTATACTCGACGGCCTGCGCTGGGAACCGCACCCAACGCATTTCACGATCGATCAGTCGCTGGCGATCATCGCCGAGCTCAAGCCCAGACGCTCCTACCTTACGCACATTGCCCATCAGATCCGCCACGCGCTCGATGCCGAACGCCTGCCGTCAGGCGTGGAACTCTGCTACGACGGCCTGGTCATCACGGCGTAGCATCTTCCTGGGGTACTTCGTCGTCGTCGGAATCGATCTCCAGTTCTTCGGATGACGACTGCCAGTAAGCGCCCGAAGTTGCTTCCGTATCGGCCGGAACCTGCGTACGTGCTCGTTCGTCGCCTGAATCGAGAAGAATGGCCAGCTGCTTGCGCAGCGTTCGGTGGTCAGTCTGAATCGCCACGCTGTCTTCCATGTCGATCATCGTAGTTGTGGTCTTCAAAAGATCATCGATCTCCCGAAGCTTCGGTAGGTCGGCCAGTGAGTTCAGACCGAAGACGCGAAGGAATTCCTCCGTTGTTCCATACAGAAGTGGCTTGCCGGGAGCCTCCGAACGTCCTACCATTGCCACAAGCTGCTTTTCAACCAGCGAGTTGACCACTTCGCCGGAATTGACGCCGCGGATCGCGTCGATCTCCCCCTTGGTAATGGGCTGACGATAGGCAACGATTGCTACGGTTTCCAGCGCTGCCTGCGTCAAACGTCGGCGGTTCTTGGCCTTAAGCAGACGCTGCACGAGCACTCCATACTGCGGCGTAGTCGCAAACTGAAAGCCCCCTGCGATCTTCACCAAGCGGTACGGTCTGCTTGAGCGTGCAAGATCGTCATTGATGTCCTCGACCAGCTCGTCGAAGTACCCCTTGGGTACGTCAAACGACGCCACTGCAACCGCCGGAGCCGACTCGGGAACTGACTCGCCTTCGAGAGGTAACGCCTGCTGACCGGGCGACTGTTGCGACGGATCTTCCTGTACAAGGATGCGATGAAGCGCGCGCGTGGTAAGGGGCTCTTCACTGGCAAAGATCAGCGCTTCGAGCGCGCGACACTGCTCAATACGATCGAGAGTGAAAAAGTACGGAAGCTCGCGCGTTGTGATATCGCGTTCAAAGGTTTCTTGTTCGATGTCTGTCATGATTGCGATTCCTCTTCAGGGCCGGGAGAATCCGATGGCTTGTCTTGGTCCTCGGCCGATTGGTCATGCTTACGTTCAATGATTTCAATGTCGTCGTGGCGAGCATCCTGACGAACCAAAATGAGCTGGTTCTTGGCCAGCTCGAGCAGTGCCAGGAAGGTCACGACGATGTGCAGCCGAGTGAGGCCTTCGACAAGACGAAACAGCGACGTCGTTGTCGATGACCGCAGAACGTGCATGATCTCGGTGGCT
>CALRYC010000059.1:0-7888 GCA_943372295.1 Chitinophaga pinensis | reverse complement strand
ACGCGATATGGACGGAGATAAGGCACGTGGACACTTTATCAAGCCAACCATCTTTGTGGACGTCAAGCCCCATTATAGGATCTTCCAGGAAGAGATCTTCGGGCCTGTTCTGAGCGTCACCAAGGTCTCCTCCTATCAGGAGGCTATTGCTGTTGCCAATGACTGCCAGTACGGCCTCTCGTCAAGCATCTATACGCGCGATATCAACAGGGCCTTCGCTGCCATTCGCGACATTGAAGCCGGCATCACCTATATCAATGCACCAACAATCGGCGCTGAGGCGCACATGCCTTTTGGTGGCATCAAGGGCACGGGTAATGGTCATCGCGAAGGGGGCTGGACGGTGTTTGACATCTTTACAGAATGGAAGACCGTGTATGTCGACTACTCAGGGCACCTGCAGCGCGCGCAGATCGACAATTATTGACCGGCGTTACTGGCGCTGACCGGCAATGACGGCAATACCCGACAGGACAAACACCATGCCGACAACAATATTCCAGGAAGGCTTTTCGGTGTTCTGAAGAAGTCCGATGACAACTGTCAGCAGGAACGTCGTTGCCGTGTTCAGCGGTATAAATATCGTGAACTTGACAAACGTCAGCATGTAGGTCATAACGGCAAAGGCACCAAAAAGCAGTATCGCTCCGGCTATGCCCCGGATGCTCAACAACGAAGTCAAAAGCTCAATAACGTTATGCCCACGACCCTCAAGGACGTGATGCAGCAGCGTGATGCCTCCGACGCTCAAGGCTGACTGAATAAAGCTCAGGATGACTGTCTTGATCATGGGGCTATGGGGCTACGCGCTTACGTTGCAGCGCCTCGAAGTACTGGCGGATGATGTTCTCATAGTCGGCTGTGTACCCCTGGCGAAGCTGCTCTACTGCGGACTTTGACGAAAGCTTCTGACGAAGGAGGTCGAGTTCTGCCGGCGAACGGCGCTCCATATCCTTACCGGACATTGACTCGCGATTCTTTTCGTAATCGCGCTCATTCATGGAGCGCGATGCATCGAGCAAACGTGATAGAATTCGCTCCTGGCGAAGCCGGGTCTCGGCTGTGATCGAGCCTGTCTGCATGTCCGACATGACCTCTTCCATGTCCTTAGCGATGCGGTTAAGATCTCCAAGCGGCTGACGTTCTCCCTGAACCTTCCGGCTATCGCGATCCACTTCCTGCAGAGCTTTCATTGCCTTACCCTGCTGGGCTGCCAGCCGGCCCATTTCGGCACGCTGCTGCTCGGACATCTGCTGTCCGCCCTGACCCATGCGATTCATTCCGTCGTTGATCGACTGCTGCTGATCGGCCAGTTGCTGCAGACGCTGGAACGGACTCTTGCCGCGTCCCTGACCTTCTCCGGGCATCTGTCCGTTTCCGCCCTGGCCAGCTCCGTCGCCCTGCATCATTTGCGACAGCGCGCTGCCCATTTTCGAGGCTGCCCCGTTCATCGAGCGCATGGCATTTGCTTGCTGCTGCATTGACTGCATGCCGTTACGGTCGGCCATCGAACGCATGGCGTCTTTCATCGCTTCGAGCGCATCGCCCATGTCCTGAGCCATTTCAGGCGTTACCGACATGGACTTCTGACCGAGCTGCATCATGTTGTTGGCGATGTTCTGCATCGACTCCTGAAGCCGCTGCTGCTGCTGTGCAAGCTGAGACATCTGCGAGGAGTTTGCGTCAAGCCCCTTCATCTGCTCACGGAGATTCTCCTGCTGCTTCGACAGCTGAAGAAGATCTTCCGTGTTCTTCTGCATCTGACGCATGGCCTCGCGCTGACTGTTACGGCGCATCTCACGCTTCATGTTCTTCATCTGCTGTGCAAACCGCTGCAGATTCTCCGATGCCTGCTTCTGTTGCTTAGAAGCTTCTTCGTGCTGACCCTGTTCCATCTGATCCTGCGCCTTCTGCATCTGCTGTTGCGTCTGCTGCGGATCAAGATCCTTCTGGGCCTGCTGCATCTTCTCTTGAGGCATGTCCTGACCGACCTCTTTCATGAGTTGCTCAAGTTCGCGGGATTCCTGTGCAAGTTTCTGCAGTTCCTCTTCGAGGCGCTTCTGTTCCTGTGCAAGCTTCTGATTCTCGGCCTTGTTATTCGGGTTGGTCTGCTCGGCCCGCTGCCGGAGTTCGTCCTGTTTGCGGGCAAGTTCTTCGGCTCTCTTGGCCAGCTCGTCGGTCTTCTGCTCGGCCTGCATACGCTTGAGAAGCGAGAGCTGTCGCTCAAGGTTCTTGCGGAATTCTTCTTCATTGAACTTGAAGTTCTTCATCATCTGCTGGAGTTCCTCGGGGGAGACCTGATCCATGGCCTTGCGCATCTGCTCCTGCATTCGGGCTAGTTCAGGTGACTTCACCTCCTGCATAAGCTTCTGCAGCTCCTGATACTTCTTGAGCGTCTCCTCGGAAATAGCCTTGTTGTCTTGCAGCTTCTCGGTCATCTGCTGCAAACGTTCAGCCATCTTGTCCATACGCTTTTCCAGTTCCTGCTGACGCTTGACGAGGTCTTCTGCTTTCTTCTTGTCGGACCATGTTGCCTCAAGCTGCTGTTTCGACTGCTGCTTCTGGAGCTCGCGTTGCAACTGGTCAGCCTCTTTTCTGATTTCATCGGCCTCTTTGACGATGTTCTTGACCTCTTTGCGAATTTCACTCTGCTGTCGATCGGTTTCGGAAAAGACTTCGTCCAGTGAGGGCATACGCACAGACAACGTCGAGGTCTTCGCCGTCTTTAGTCCACCCATAACGTCATTGTCAGCAACCTCAAGGTAAAACTCGTATTGATCCTCCGGAGTGATATCAACCCTTGCAAGGTCCCAGACATATCGCACGTCGAGCGAAGTGCCACCTTGCTCGAGCGGGATATCTATAAAGCGGTACTTCTTCTCGATTTCAGCATACCGTGAAGCCGTCAGGCGGTAGTACAAACGCAGCCCAGAAAAACCGAAGTCATCGCTAAGTGCTACCTCTACTGGCAGTTCCGCGCTCTGACGCAGTTCGACATTCTCACGGGGCGTATTCAAAGCGATCATCGGATAGGAATCCGATAGCGAGACGATGCTCGCTCTGAGCGGGTCGACGTTTGAAGTGCCATCCGTATCGGTTAGATGAATGCTGTAGGTGCCGCTGCGGCGTACCTGGAACGAGCCGCTGGCGGTCGGTCCGCTTATCTTCAGTTCGACGATTGAGGAGTCCGGCGATGTCGATTCGGCTCCGTTGCCACGCAGCACGATGTAGGCGCGCCGCAGCGTTTTGTTGCTCTCAACAGCCAAGCGCACAACCGACCCGTAAAGAGATGTAACGTCGGCATTTGTTGCGTCAATGCGGGCCGACGGCATTCGGGTGTACGAAGGGGGCGTCACAGAGCCGCTTAGAGCTCTGACAAGGGGGCGGTCGATCACGAGGATCCGTGCCGTGTCACTCACGACGCGGGAATCGATCCAAGGGCTTTCGGCAAAGAACTCTACCGTCTGCGTGAGCCCCGATAGCTGGTATGTATACACGCGAGCCGAGTCCCGACGAATCGTGTGCTGAACGTAGGTGCCGGAGGACTTCTCGCGAAGGTTCAGGGTGACCGTCTCGGGTGGCACGCCGCTGGCAGTTATGACGATAGCCGATGATGCGCCGCGCATCACGCTGGCATGGAGACCCTTGACCGATAGTCGGAAAGGGGCAGGCGGCACATACGAAGTGGAATGATCACAAATCCTCTGCCATGCTGCCCCGAGTGTTGATGGCGCAAGCCATATTGCTGAGAGGAATACTGCTGCTGAGAGCATTCCGAGGAAAAGCACCGTCCGAGCCGGTCTTCGATCAATGATCACCGAGAAGTCAAGATTCTGCGATTCCTCGGAGGTCTTATGGAAGGCCGCATCGACAAGTTCGCTTGCTGCTTCTTCGGATCGCGTTAGTTGCAGGACGTTGCAGAGGGAATCGGCGATCTCCGGATAGGCATCTCCAACACGCAGAGCCGTCTCTTCCGGCTGTGCAGAAGGCAACAGTCCGAAGAGTCGCAAAAGTGGCGGTCCGACAAGTGACATTCCCGTAACTGAAGAGCCGATGACCAGGCACCACCACATGATCGTTCGTACAGGGATACCGGCATGAAGCCATGTCTCCTGGAGCGTCAGAACCAATGCCAAAGCGCTGCTTACCGCGATCGTGACTCCGGCGCTGAGCAAAAGCACAAAGAGCTGTTCTTTGCGCACAACGCTTTGCAGACGGCTGACAATATGATGACGCTGATTCATTGAGCGGAGAAGTTATCGGGTAAGCGCATAAACGATGATGTTCGTGCCCAGTTTCAGGGCAATCTCACGTCGCTCGGGAGGGTCATTATGGACTTCCTGATCGGCCCATCCATCACTGGGATTGGTCTCATACGTGTAGAACACGCAAACGCGTTCACCTTGAAACAGCGCCAGACCTTCTGGGACTTTGTTGTCATGTTCGTGGATCTTGGGTAGCCCCTTAGGGAAGTCAAAATGACAGTGGTAGATCGGGTGCGAGAACGGCAGTTCTTGCAGTTGTCTGTCAGGAAAAACGCGCTGGAGTTCGCGACGGATCGACTGATCCATTCCGTAGTCATCGTCGACATACAGAAAGCCACCATTCGTCAGGTACGAACGTAGGTTACGGATCTCGGCATCGGTCATGCTGACCGTGCCGTGGCCTGTCATGAAAAGCACCGGATACTGGAACAGATTGTCGGTTCCGAGATCGACGTATTCATACACGGGCTCGACGACAACTGAAGTGTGCGCACGGACGTACCTGAGTAGATTGATCTCGGCACTAGGGTCGTTATACCAGTCTCCGCCCCCTGAATACTTCACACGCCCGATCTTTACGGCAGATCCGGCGATGGTGCCAGGCTGGGCATGCACTCCATAGGCAAGTGCGATCATTATCATGACAGATGCTACGAATGCAGGAATCGGCACACAACAACTTTCTTGTGATCTTCTAAAAACGAAGGTGCGCCGAACATGTCGATAGCGATCACGTCGATCTGTGCGTCGGGAAACTGCTCCCGCGCATCGGCGATCTCTTCGTCCAAGTCGCCCCCTTTGAGAAAGGCACATACGGCGGAGCGTTTCAGTAGTGGTCGTGTCCATTCCAGCAATGAGGCTGTGCGTGCTACGGCGCGCGACACTACAACGTCGAACGCTCCGATATAGTGGGGCTCGTGGGCCAAATCCTCGACACGCGTAACGATTGCCTTGACGTCCTTCAGTGCCGTGTGCTGGGCGAACATCGCTGTCATCGCAACTTTCTTGCGGATCGAGTCGGCCAGCAGCATTTTCACATCCGGACGGGCCACCTTGATCGGGATGCCCGGCAAGCCCCCTCCCGTGCCTACATCCAACACGCGTGCCTTCTGACGGATTGGCACGTACTTGAGGATGCAGAGTGAATGCAGGATATGGCGTTCCCACACGTTCATCTCATCACGACGCGAGATCATATTGACCTTGGCGTTCCAGTAAATGAGTTCATCGTGGTATCGCTGCAGCGTATCGACCTGCGGTTTATCGAGCACGATATCGTTGGCCGAGCACGTTGTCCAGAAGTCCAGCGGAGTCATGGACATGGGCAAATGGTCAGGTTGGTGTGACGGAGGTCGTAGTTTCGCACGGTATGCATGTTCCCTTTTTCAGCGTCGTGATCTGCACCTACCAGCGTGGGCACCTAATTGACCGGGCGATAAAATCACTGATCGCCCAAGTTGATGCCGACTGGGAAGCGGTGGTTGTCGACGATGGTTCCACCGACGATACCGCAGAGGTGGTACAAAAATACATCGTCGCGGGCCAGCCGATCAGGTATTTCCATCATGTCCACTGCGGGGTGGCACGAAGCCGCAATGCGGGCATTCTCGCCGGCAGGGGGCTGTTTGTGACCTTTCTCGACAGCGATGATGAGTATTCGCCCGAGCACCTTTCAAGCAGGCACGCAATGCTTCTTAGCAATCAGGAGGTCCGCCTTCTGCATGGAGGCATAGAGGTCGTCGGTGGAGACGCGTTCGTTCGTGACCGTCACGATCCAACGCAGCTTATCCATCTCGACGAGTGCGTCATCGGCGGCACGTTTGTCATTCGACGCGATGTCTTCGACCAAATCGGACTGTTTTCCGAGGTCGACTACGGCGATGACGCCGATTATTTCGAGCGCGCAGCCGCTGCGGGCGTCTGTATTGCACGGACCGATCATCCGACCTACCGGTACTACCGTGATACCCCTGATGCACTGACGAGGACCCATGGCTCGAGCTGAATCACAGTCGACTAAGTCACGGCGGCTGAACATCATCCTCGACAGGCTTGCAGTGGCCTACCCTGATGCGCGCGTTGGTCTGGACTTTACTTCACCCCTGGAGCTGCTGATCGCGACGATTCTTTCGGCACAATGCACCGATGAGCGAGTGAACATCGTTACGAAGCCGCTGTTTGCCCGATACCGGCAGCCGGAGGATTACGCCGCGGCACCGATTGAGGAACTGGAGGAAGCCGTCCATTCGACCGGGTTCTACAAGAACAAGGCCAAGAACATTCAGCAATGCTGCCGACAGCTCATCGATCAATTCGGCGGCGAGGTTCCGCAGACGCTCGACGAACTGGTCACTCTGGCCGGTGTTGGCCGTAAGACCGCAAACTGCGTGCTCAGCAATTGCTTTGACATCCCGGGTCTGACGGTCGACACTCATGTAACCCGTATCAGTAACCTGCTCGGTCTGGTCTCCACGCAGGACGCCGTCAAGATCGAGTACGCTCTCATGAAGATCCTTGCGTCGGATCGATGGAATGAGTTCGACCGGCTTGTTATCTCACATGGCCGCCGCACCTGCATAGCAAGACGACCTCAGTGTTCCGGTTGCCCTATCATCGACCTCTGTCCGTCGGCTCAGAAAGAGCCCTAGGATGTTGTCACGAAATCATTCCGAGATTGCTCATGGTATGGGTAAAAGGGAGATTCTACCAGTGAACCATCAATCGATATCCGTGACAAGGGCCCGGATGCTTACGTGCAAGGGATTTGTGCGAATTCTGTTCCACGTTGCTTTGGCGGCAACACTCTGCTCTGAGGCCTATGGTCAGGCCGGTGCGGGTATCGGCTTGATCGGTGGCGTAACGATCAACGTGCCGGATGCTCGCTTTCGACAACTTGGATCATTCCCATCCTGCTGTCCGGAGTTCACCAACGGCTCGGGCATGGGTGGCCAGTTCGGAGGCTGGGTAGGACGGCGTATTGCTGATCGCGTTTCGATCATTGGCCGATTGCTGCTCTCATGGGATAACGTTTCGTTCACCGACGACGAATCTTCGTTCGTGGCAGATCTGCGCGATACGCCGCGCGTCGTACCGGCGGTGTTTCGTCATCAGCTGCAGTCGTCGCATGCCGCGATTGCAATTGAACCTCTGGTGGCATTCACCCTGTTCGATCGCACGTCGCTGGTGTTTGGGCCGCGCGTCGCGTTGGGTGTGTCCTCCACGTTTCGGCAGACCGAGACGCTTGTTGAGCCAGCCGACTTCGGTTCATTCGTCGGAACCGGACGCGTCTGGATCGACAACTCGGGTGACATTCCGTCGACGCAGGTTGTCGCAGCCTGGATAACCTCCGGGCTGAGAACTACCTTCAATCTGCGTTCGGACGAATCTCTAACGCTATCGCCTGAGCTGACGTATGCGTATGCATTGAACGACGTTTCACAGGGGGCGCACTGGAAGCCCCATGCCCTAAGACTATCGGTCAGCCTCGGTTGGCATGGTGCAGACCTGCCGAAGGATACACTCGTGCCAACGATCCAAACGCCTTCAATTGTTGTAGCAGAACCGGTAAAGCCCCCTGCACCCAAGATCAGAATGAAGGTGTACGGCGTGAATGATGACGGCAC
>CALRYC010000058.1:0-7964 GCA_943372295.1 Chitinophaga pinensis | reverse complement strand
TGAGCAACGATTTGTCTTTCGAAAACACCTTCCAACACTTTCCATCAACTACGGAGAACGAGAATGAAGATTCTCATACGCAGTTTTTCACTCGCATGCATCATCGCCGTGAGCGCGGTGATTGCCTATGCGCAGGGTTCGCTGAGCGGCCGCATCACCGGTCCCAGCGGTCAGGCCGTGCCGGGTGCCTCGATCAAGGTCAGCGTTCCCAACGGATCCTTCACACGCGGTGGCTACTCAGACTCCCGTGGACGTTACGCGATCAAGGGGCTCCCTGACGGTGACTATGCGGTAACCGTCACCTGTGTCGGCTATCAGAAGAATGTCAAAGAAGGCGTTGCCATAAGTGGTGCATCCACGCATGACGTGTCACTGATCGAAACGGCCATCGACATGGATGTGACCGTGGTGACCGCTTCCCGCGTCCAGCAGAAGGCCTCCGAAGCACCGGCCTCAGTGACGGTGGTCGAGCCCCGTGCCATTCGCGAGGCTCCCAAGGCCACGCCAGTGGAGCATATCCGCGGTCTTGCCGGTATCGACTACTCACAGACAGGTATTGCCCAGCAAAACGTGAGCGTACGGGGCTTTAACAATGTGTTTAGCGGTTCGCTTTTGACGCTTACGGATTATCGTCCGGCAGGCGTGCCGAGCTTGCGCGTGAACGTTGGCTATTTCATTCCGGCGTCAAACGAAGACATCGAGCGCATGGAACTCGTGCGCGGTCCGGCTTCGGCACTTTACGGACCGAACGCCTCGCAGGGTGTGTTGAACATCATCACACGTTCGCCGTTTGCTTCGCAGGGTACAACGGTGTTCCTTGCCGGCGGAGAGCGCGGACTTATCAACGCCGGACTTCGTCATGCCGGAACGGTGGGCGAGTCGTTTGGCTACAAGATCACGGGTCAGTACTTCAAGGCGGATGACTGGGCCTTTGTCGATCCAGTGGAAGAAGCCAGTCGCAGTGCGATCCTGAGCCGCGACACGCTCAACCAGATCAATCCTGACACGCTCAAGATCGGCAACCGCCGCAATAGCCCTCACGAGCGTTTCAATGTTGACGCCGGTGCATACTACATGCTTGGTGACAACACGATGATCCAGATCAATGGTGGTATTTCGCAGGCGGTCAACACGATTGAGATGACGGGTCTCGGCGCTGCGCTCGGTAGTGACTGGCGCTACACATACGTCAACGCACAGATGACATCTGGTGACCTGTTTGTTCAGGCCTTCACCAACATGAGCGATGCCGGTAACACGTACTTCCTACGCACCGGTAACCCGATCGTCGATCGCTCAACGCTTGTTGGTGGCCGTGTCCAACACGCGTACAACGTCAATGATGATATCCGGCTGACCTATGGTGCAGACCTTTTTTCAACGAATCCGGTAACCGACAGCACGATTAACGGGCGTAACGAAGAGAACGACAACTACACCGAGATTGGCGGATACCTGCAGGCCGACTGGAAGATCACGTCTGATCTTTCGGCCCTTGCGGCCCTGCGCGTCGACCAGCATTCGGTCATTGGTGAAATGGTGATGTCGCCACGTCTTGCTCTCATGTACAAACTCGACGAAAACTCCTCGGTGCGTGCAACGTTCAACACGGCCTTCTCGAATCCAGGAACCAACGACCTGTTCCTGGATCTGCTCAGCGTTCGGGATGCTTTCGGTCTTAGCCGGGTCAATCCAGCTTGGGGCGTGGGTGTATGGGGTGCCTCTGGTGGCGCCAATGGATACACTTTCAACCGATCGGGTGGCACATTGAACTTCATTTCGCAGTTCGACGGAACACGTGGCAATTGGATCGGTCTGAACAATGCCGGTTCCGGCGGAGTTTGGCAGACCGTCACGCAAATCATCCTGCCACAGCTTGAAGCGGCCGCCCCAGACAATCTCAAGCCACTGCTTCGTCCCTTCCTGACGGCGATACCAGCGCCAGCGAATCTCAAGGGTAACCTGGCGACACTGAACCCGACGAATCGTTTGTTCATTCCAACCGCAGAGAGTTCGGTTTTGGACGTCGACAAGCTCCGTCAGACAAGCACGCAGACCATCGAAGTTGGGTATCAGGGTAAGCTCACGGACAAGCTGCGCGTGTCGGTTGATGTTTACCAATCGACCGTGACGGACTTCATTTCGCCCCTCAAGGTCGTCACTCCGAACGTCTTCCTCGATGGATCAACGGTAACGGCCTACCTCAAGCCGCTGCTCAAGGGCGCTCTGCTCGGTCAGGGAATTCCTGAAGCCCAGGCGGAAGCCATCGCAACGCAGTATTCCGGTCTTATCGGCGGTGCGTATGCGCAGGTGCCTGTTGGAACTGCTTCTCCGAACGAGACTCCGCACAAGGGCGACATTCTTTTGGCCTACCGTAACTATGGTCAACTAAGCTACTATGGAAGCGACGTTGCCTTCACGTACGAACTGTCTCCTGAATGGTCCGTCTCCGGATCGGCCACATGGATGAGTCAGAACGTGTTCACCGGCGCTGATCTCAACGATGCTGACAGCACGGCAGAGATCGCCCTCAACGCGCCTCAGTACAAGTCGGCCCTTGGAATCATGCACCGCAATGCTGATCTCGGACTGAACATCGGTCTGCAGTGGCGCTGGGTTGATGGATTCCGCATGAACTCGGGTGTGTATGTAGGCGACGTCAATGCCTATCACATGCTCGACCTGATGGCGCAGTACGCCGTTCCGGGTGTTGATGGACTGAGTCTGAATGTTTCGGCAACCAACCTACTGGATCATCAGGTACAGCAGTTCATCGGCGCTGCCGCTATCGGACGGCTGATCCAGGGACGTCTGACGTATACGTTCTAAGCCGCGTCACCGAATTGGTCGCATATCTAGGCCGACCCTGCTGCTTGCGGCGGGGTCGGCTTTTTTGTTATCGGCCGATATAGACAGCCCCCTTCCAAAGGGGCTCATCTTGTGGTGTGGTGATGACCACAAAAACGACGCCTTTGTAGGGGGGCTTGATCTTCTGGAGCAATGAACCAGACTCGAGTGGAATAGTTACAATCAGGCTTCCGAGCAGGTCATAGACGGCGCAGTACGTTCCGTGTGGCAGCTGGCCTCGCACGATGAGATTCTGATCGGCGGAGGATACGTCGATCGGCTGCGAGGATGATTCCGATTCGACGCCAACGACGGGCATCACGGTGGTGAACACGGAGTACGCGCCGATCGTCCGCGTGCTGTCCGGCGCAATGCCGACGGCCCTCCAGAAGTACCGTGCGCCTTCCATGAGGTCTGAATACGGAATGTTGCCGCCGTCAGATACAAAGGTGGACAAAACGGGGCGGAAGGACTCATCCCATCCCAGCTCCACTTCGTAGCGTGCGTATCGATCGGACGTTGTAAACCGCCATTCGCCGCTGGTGGCAACATCTTCGGCATCCATCCCCGGAAACACCGGCAGCAGACCGATGGCGCTCGGCTCGGCTCTCGTGATAAATCGCGCGGTATCCGACCACTTTCCACTTACACGGTCATTGACGGCCATTACGCGCCAGTCATAACTGGTTGCCGGCGCAAAGCCTGATGCGATGTGCCGAAGGCCATCCACGACAGTGTCTACGACGGCTATGGCCGAACTTTGGCGGTCGAACACCTGCAGTCGATAGCGAAGCGCATCCTGCACGGACGACCACGTGAAGACAGTCTCAACGTCACCGTACGGTTGATCATTGCCCCTCGGTGCAAGAGGGATCGAGCGGCCGAGAGGATTGTCGTACACAAGCGTGAACTCGAATCGATCCGACAGCGGGCCACTTCCATACCGGCCGATGGCGCGGCATTGCCAGAGCATCGGGGTGTTACGGGGCAAACTGTTAACGCGCACCCACGTCGAGACCACCGTATCACGGTAAAGGACGGCAGAGTCCTTTGCTGATCGAACCAGCATGGCATACCGGAGCGCTCCCGGAACGGCTTCCCATTCAAACAGGGTCGATGCTGCGAACGGAACCGCAGCGTCGTTGGCGGGTTTGCGCAGCGCCACCCGATCTGGCGCGGTTACGAGAAAGATTCTTGGCGTTGCGCGTCCGAGAGTGGTGCCGTTGATGCCGCGCACGACCCATGTATAATGCGTGTTTGGCGTCAGGCGCGTTCCTACGTTGAACGTGTCGGCAGTTGTAGTGACGTCAACGATGGGTTGCTCCAGGGCAACGTCGCTGATCGTCAGGCGGTAGCTGCTAGCCCCCTGCGCGCGCGTCCAGCGGAAGACATGACCCTGCTGAATGGCAATGGTGTCCTTACCGACCAGAACAGGGGAGAGCGCCGTGCAGAGTCCGATCTGCGTCGTGAAGGAGTATGGTGCTGACCACGGCCCCGGGCCTTTGGTGTGCACTTTGCGGACGCGCCAGAAGAACGTTGTGGCATTGGCAAGAGCCGGCAGGGTGGTGTCGACGCGCCGGGTTGTGAGCGTCAGCAGCGGTTTGGTGAAATCGACGTTCGTGGCCAGCTGCACCTCGTACGAATCAGCCAGTGCGGCCACCTTCCAGGCCAGCTTCGGCGTGGTCGAGACTTCCACGGCGTTGTTCGCTGGAGACACCGGGGTGGGATCAAAGCAGTCCTTGTAGGCAAGCATGAACTCACCCTGCAGAAGCATCGGCAGAACAATAACCCTCTGGTTCTGCACATAGCCCCCTTCGAGTGGGGCAAATCCGGCCTGACCTTCCAGGGGGCGATACAACAGGCGGATCTGATCCGGATTCTCAACGTTGCCCATCGAGCCCACGTCGAAGGTCATCTGACCCGTAAGTGATTGCGCATCCTCGAATCTGACCACCCAGCGCATAGGAAGAGTTCCACAGTGAGGATTGCCAACGAACGTGATGAGCTTTGGAGCGTAGGAATGTCGCTCAACGATCACGCCCGTGGGTTTGGCCACTCGTTTGAAATTCATACTGAGGTTTGACGTGCTGTCGGCATCGGAAAACATCACTTCCGAAGGCGTACTCACCAGCTTGTAGCTACCGTACATGCCCATTGTGGTCTTCAGCACGCGGTAGGAGGCAAGTGCGGCTCCGGTGTTGTCGTTTACTTCGGCAACGACCTGTCCGGATCGATTCACTTCCTGACTGACAAGGGGCGAGACAGCCGGCTCGGTGATCAGTCCGAAGCCAACAAGAACATTGCCGTTCACAAGTTCCTGAACGCTGCCCATGGAGGCTGAGAACACCCGTGGCACGGGGAGGTACTCCCAGACCTTTGTGGCTTTGCGTCCGGGCACATCCAGCGCATACTCGACCACTCGAGATGTTCGCGGCGCCGGCTTAAGGTTGCCATTGTCGAACATCATCAGCGTGCCACGCGAGGTGATCAAGGCGGTGTGCTGGTGCGAGAATCCCTTGAAGCCTGGAATTGAGTCGCCGATGATCGAGAACTGATTGCCGATCGACCTCACGCCCCCGAAGCGCCAGAGAACGTTGCCGGTGCTGCGGCTAACGCAGATCACCTCGTCGAGATGTCGGCACGAGATGACAAGGTCTCCGTTGGCGTCACGGTTGATTGAATTGACATGGATGTAATCGATCTTCTGCTGCAGCCTGTCGACGTCTTCGGTTGCGTCGCTGACGGGGATGTGGTCGAGGGACTTCCACTCAAAGAGCACAACACCGTCAAGTGTGCGCTCCTGGATGACAGCTCCGCGGACAACTGCGTCCGATCGGCCACCGGTGACTTCCTTGGACATATCGACAACCCGGTCGTCGTGCCCAAGGATGATATAGGTCGAATCGGTCCACATCTTGCCCTCATGGAAATCCACAGGGTAACTGCCGCTGAGTCGAAGGGTGTCCGTTGTAGCAAGGTTACTGTTGCGGCGGATGAACTGCTTCGTCGACCCGATCGCCACGAAGTGCGTCAGCGAAGTGTCGCCGTAGGCCTGCAGCGTCGAGATGATCCCGGAAGAGGTCCGACGCAACCGGCTGCCAGTATGATCGACAAAGGCCAGCGAATCGTAGGCGTCTGGGGCGATCAGCAGATATCCGGGGGCGGCGAACCCAAGACGATCAACACGGAGGTCGCGAAAGCTCTGCTGCGCCTGAGTTGTGCCCCAGAAAGCAAGAATCCCGACCGTGCAGATCAGGATGATTCGAGAGAGTCTGGTGGGAAACATTGGCACAAACAACCCCAAATGGATCGATTCGTTTCATTGAACAACGCAGAAACACCGTTGCCGTAGTTTGCGATATGATCACACAGTTGCCACGTCGCCTGCACGCCGTTCTGTGCGCATGCACGTTTCTTTGCGCGCTTCTTGGCGCTGAGAGGGGGCAAGCACAGCAAGCCATGGCCCGGGTAGACATCGACATCAACGGTTTTACCGAACCCGGATACTTCATCATCGCACCGTTGCAGCAGGATACGCTGGCTGTTGTTGACGAGTACGCTCGCCCCCTGTTGCAGAGGCGCGTCGGACTTCACACGAATGCGGCGGTATACGGTCAGAAGTACCTCACGCATTTCGGTGGTTCACGTCGAGCGCGATACTTCGTGCGTCGGGACTTTTCCTTGCAGCCTATCGACACCTTTGCGGTAACCGAGCCGGGTTTGACGGATTTTCATGAGGGAAAGGTCTGGACCGACACGTCGATGATCATTCTAGGTTTCGAGCAGACGGAGATGGACCTGTCGAAGGTTATTCCCGGCGGACAGACCAATGCCACGGTTATCGTGGGCATCATCGAGGAGCAGACGTTCGACCGACGGGTGGTCTTTCGATGGAAGTCCATCGATCATGTTCCGCTCGATCGAGCCACGCCCGATATTGACCTGACGCAGAACTACATCGATTACATCCACATCAATTCGATATCCCGGCAGCCGAACGGCGACCTGCTTGTCTCGTGCCGCCACACCGACCAGGTGCTGTGTATCAACCGTGAGACCGGCGCCGTGCGCTGGCGCTTGGGTGGTAGCAAGGCCAGAATCAATGACTTTCGGTTTCTGAACGACACGACGGATGGGTTTGTCGGGTTTTCCCATCAGCACACCGCATTTCGATCATCGCGCGGAACGCTGATGCTGTTCGACAACGGCAATCTCAAGCCCGAACCGCAGCGTTCACGTGTGGTGGAGTATGAGGTGGACGAAACAGCGATGACGGTTCGCGCCGTGCGCTCGATCATTCCCGACAGTGTGGGCTTCGTCCGCTCAATGGGCAACGTCGAGGAGCTTCCGGGAGGAAACATCCTTGTCGGCTATGGCAATGAGTCGGGCCGCGTGCTTGCACACGAGATCGACCCTGCGGGACGGATCGTGGCGACGATTCGGAACACGGACAATGCACCGATCGATCCCTATCGAGTGGTCAAAGCACGCATCGGCATGACGGCGCACCTTGATACCATCGTCGCGGCAGGGCAATACCGGTTTGCCAACGCCGATAGCGCCACGGGGCTTACCATTGTAGCACGCACGGTGTCGGCACCAGTTGTTGTTTCCGCCGAGCGACATCACACGCGTCCGCCGCAGATGCTGTTCGACGGTTCTGCACCCGAGCACGTTCTGCCGATGCGCTGGGTATTACGCTACTCTGGTGATGAAGCGCAACCGGTTGTTCAGGGGGAGACATTGTTCGACCTCGCCGTGTTGCCGAAAGCGCCCGCCGGAAGTGTTCGGCTGTACGCACGCGACAGCGTCGGTAAGGGGCTGTTCAGCCCCCTGAATGGCGTGCTTGATCGCGGGGCGAACACGTTTGTATGCTCACGTATCGTTCAGGGCGAGGTTATTGCCGCCATTGATACACTGAGTCCGCCAGAGAGAGTGCTCACCGCTGCGGAGCCGGAGATCCAGTCACCGGAGGCGGCATCGGTGGTGCTTCGCATGCCGGCCATCGGGGTCGACGCGGTCATTTCCGCATGGCCGGAGTCTGAACCTGCGCGCGCTGTTACGCGCACCGTGCGTCAGCGACCCGATGGACTTGCAGTGCTTGTGCTCGAGGGACT
>CALRYC010000057.1:0-9527 GCA_943372295.1 Chitinophaga pinensis | reverse complement strand
GCTCGCAAGCGATATAACGTCTTTGCTCAAATGCAATCAACGATCCAGGCCGCAGACCCGCTGAAAACGATCGTCATCAATGACGCCTCGTGCGACCTGATCTATATCGGAAACTTCGATGTTGTCTCTCGCACCGTAAGTGTTCCGTTCACGCGGAAGGGACGATGGTATGAGTTTGCCACATCCAGTGATGTGAACATCTATCTCGACAACAACACCGTGACGCTTCTTCCCGGTGAGTACAGGTTGTATTCGACACAGCCATTTAGGGGGCTGACCACGACTGTACATGAGGAAAGGGAAACTGGTGCGCACGTCACGGCGTTCCCGAATCCAACGGCCGATCACGTCACGATTACGTGTCCTGCTCAAACGCGGCAGATCGACCTCGTTGATATACTCGGCCGCACCGTACGCACAGTGTCGTGTCTTGGTGGTTTGACGCACACGGTCGATGTTCAGGCTCTCCCCGTCGGACCATACACCGTCATCGTTAGCGATGGTTCGGCATCTTCACATCAGACTATACTCATCAGCAGGTGACCATGAGACTCCTTCACACACTTCTTGTTCTCTTTGCCGCCGTAGCAATCGCCAGCGCGCAGCGCCTTGCCGTCGAGCGTCTCGGCAACGTCACGGGACTGCGTGAGTTCGACCGCGGTGTGGAGATCACTGCCACAAACGCCCGTGTGCTTGTGGAGGTGATCACCGCTTCTGTGGTAAAGATCCACGTGACACGGTCGGACCGTTTCGATACACTCTCGTATGCGGTCGTGGGCAAGCCCCTTGCCATCCGTCCAGCGATCAAGACCAACGACGAAGCGATCTCGATCTCGACGGATTCACTGCAGGTGCTTGTGGAGCGCAAGCCCCTTGCTGTCCGTGTGTTCGATCGCAATGGGGCTGTCCTGGTGGAAGACGATCCGGGCTTCGGAGTGTCGTGGGCAGGCTCTCATGTGACGAACTACAAGGTCATGCGCGATGATGAGCGCTTCATCGGCCTGGGCGAGAAGACGGGTCCGCTCGACCGTCGTGGTAATGGCTACACGCATTGGAATACCGACTTCTTCGGATATCCCTCCGGGGCTGATCCGATCTACATGTCCACGCCGTTCTACATTGGACTGCACTCGGGGTCAACGATGTACGGGTTGTTTCTCGACAACTCGTCGCGCACGCGGTTTAACTTCGGTGCGTCGAACAACCGGTTCTCGTCCTTTGGAGTCGAGGACGGTGACCTCCGCTATTACGTCATTGCGGGCTCGTCGATTCCGAGCATCATCTCATCATACTCATATCTGACCGGCACCACGCCCCTTCCGCCACTATGGTCGCTGGGCTTTCAGCAGTGCCGGTACTCATACTACCCTGATGCGCAAGTTCTGAACGTGGCGCGCACGTTCCGCGAACGCGGAATCCCGGCTGATGTGATCTATCTCGACATTCACTACATGAAGGACTACAAGCTCTTCACGTGGGATTCTACGCGGTTTCCGGACCCCAAGGGGCTGATCAAGAAACTAGCGGATCTCAATTTCAAGATGACCGTGATCGTGGATCCCGGAATCAAGGTCGAAAGCGGTTATCGTCAGTACGACGACGGAGTCGCCCAGGATATGTTCCTGAAATACTCCGATGGCACATTGTATCAGGGTCAGGTATGGCCCGGCTGGTGCCACTTTACCGATTTCACACTGCCGAAGGCCCGCTCCTGGTGGGGCGAGCAGTTCAAGGGCCTCGTTACCGACGGCGTGCGCGGCTTCTGGAACGACATGAACGAGATCGCCACATGGGGTCAGTTCATGCCCGACAACATTCTCTTCGGCTTTGAAGGAACGGGGCCGGCGTCGCACCTGCTGGGCCGCAATGTCTATGGCATGCAGATGGCGCGTTCTACCTACGAGGGCACGAGGGCACTGCTGAAAAATGAGCGCCCTTTTATCCTGACGCGGTCCGGCTACAGCGGTATTCAGCGTTACAGCGCCGTCTGGACGGGTGATAATCAGTCGAACGACGATCACATGATGGCGGGCGTTCGTCTGCTCAACAGCATGGGTCTGACGGGTGTACCGCATGTGGGTATGGATGTAGGGGGCTTTACGGGCAACCCATCGAAAGAACTGTTTGCCCGTTGGACGTCGATCAGTGCCTTTACCCCGTTCTTTCGTGCACACGTCGCGATCGATAACAAGAGTCAGGAGCCATGGTCCTTTGGGGAACGCGTCGAGCAGATCTGCCGTAACTACATCTCCATGCGGTATCGCATCATGCCAACGATCTACTCGGCGTTCTATGAGTCGTCGCTGACCGGCATGCCGGTGATGCGCTCCATCTCCATCGAAAATCCATTTGATAAAAATGTCTACAACTGGCAATATCTGCACCAGTTCACACTCGGAGCAGATCTCATGGTGTGTCCAACGCCCAGCTACGAGCGATTCACACGAGTCTACTTCCCATCGGGCGGTAAGTGGTACTCTGTGCATGATGATGCCGAGTTTGCGGGTGGTTCGTCATCGATCGTTGATTCACCGATCGAGCGCCTGCCTCTGTTTGTGCGCGACGGTGGCATTCTCATCGCGCAGTCGCTTGTGCAGTCACTTCAGGAGAAGCCAACAGACACGTTGATCGTGCACCTTTGGCCGGGTTCTGCAACACGGCGGACAACCTGGTATACCGATGATGGCGCTACGTATGACTTTGAAAAGGGGGCCTATCACGCCCGCGTTCTCACGCATGATGCAGCTCGCCGAACGCTAACGCTTGGTCCGGTACGCGGAACCTTCAAGCCCCATTTCAAGTATCTGCGTGTTGTTCTCCATGCTCAAGAGAACGCTGCCGCAGCCCGTGTCGGAGGCAAAGAGGTGCGATTGGAATCAACACAGCATGCCTTCCTCGGCGGAATTCAGAAGTTTGATCCCTTGGGAGGTCCATCGGATAACGCCGGTGTTGCGGTACGAACGTTCACGGTGCCTCTAGGATCCGACGAAGTCAAAATGTCGTGGTGATAGGCACAATGGCTCTCTGATTGCATTGGGGGGCTTTTTACATACCATCCTGCGGCCGCCACCTACCGTGTATTGAAGCAGTGCAGACAGGACTCTACGTTGCGCTCAGCAGCAAGGAGGTTTGTTATGCATATCAATCGTGGTGATCTGTATCGTCTGTTAACGCGGCGGTTCAAGTTCGCCGATAAAGAAGATGCGATCGATGCCGTACAGTCGGCAGTCGCCGCTACATGGGAGGTTGCCATCCTGCGTGAGCCCCCTCGTAACCCGCAGGCCTACTCAACGGTGGTAGCATACCGCGTGATGGGCCGAATGATCGAGCAGCGCCGTCGCTTCAAACGTCCACACATGGACCTGCGCATGGGTGTAGTCGATCCCGATTACCTGGACGGGCCGCTGATGACGATGGACGAGTCCGAGACCACCTATGACGCAAACGCGGTGCTCGAAGCCCTCCCCCTCAACCATGCCGACGTTCTGCGTCGGCACTACCTGGAAGGTAAGCCCCTTGAGGAACTCGCCCGTACCGACGGCGTCACCCCCGAGTGCATGCGCAAACGCCACGAGCGAGCGATCAAGTGCGCCCGGAAGCTGTTTGTGACCAGTGACGAGTGACAAGTGACGAGTGACAAGTGACGAGTGACAAGTGACGAGTGACAAGTGACGAGTGACAAGTGACGAGTGACAAGTGACCTCAAACCTCACACCCCACACCTGAAACCTGAAACCAGAAACCTGAAACCTGAAACCTGAAACCTTCCCCATATTGCGCCAATAAGACGCTCTAATCGTGCCAAAAAAGCTCATTGATGATATTGAGACCGTCATTCTGGCGGAGATAGCAGCCTTTCCTGATGGGGTTGGCGTTGATCTGCTGTCGAACGTATTGAGTTCCGTGATGAGCAGGCGCACCTTGCAGAGGCGCGTAACGGAGATGGCGCAAAGCGAGCGGATCATCCGGATCGGAAAGGGGAGGTCGTGCCGCTATCGAACCTATGACAGTGTGGGTTCTGGACGGGATGTGACGCTACGAGTCGCAGAGGTGCACGGCGAACTGTCCTACGTTCCGATATCGGATGAGGGGCAGGAGGTGCTCGATAGCGTTCGACGTCCTCTGCATATGCGAGAGTATAGTTCGTACAACCGCAGGTTCCTGGCGGAGTATCATCCGAACGAGACGTTCTATCTACCGGAGGCGCTCCGTGCGGATCTGTTCCAGATGGGCCGGTCACATCTGCTGGATCGACCTGCCGGTACGTATGCTCGAAGTATTCTGCCGCGACTACTGATCGATCTGTCTTGGGCTTCGAGTCGACTTGAGGGGAACACCTACTCATTGCTCGATACGCAGAAACTTATTGAGCACGGTCAGGTTGCCGTGGGAAAAGACCGACGCGAAGCGAACATGATTCTCAATCATAAGGCAGCCATCGAGTTCATTGTCAGGATGGCCGATCGAATTGAATGTGATAATGCTACGATCCTGCATCTGCATGCCATCCTGTCAAAGAGGCTCCTAGCCGATACAGCCAACTGCGGACGTCTGCGGCAGATGTCTGTTGAAATCAGCGGTACGACGTACCTCCCGCTTGATGTGCCACAGCAAATTGAAGAGCTCTTCAATGAGGTGCTGTCGAAAGCCCGGCTTATTGAGGATCCGTTTGAACAGTCATTCTTCCTGATGGTGCACCTGCCATATCTGCAGCCGTTTGTGGACGTGAACAAGAGGGTGTCGCGGCTGGCTGCAAACATTCCACTGATCGCCAAGAACCTCTGCCCACTTTCCTTTATCAACGTTCCGGAAAGGGCCTATGTAGAGGGACTTCTTGGCATCTATGAACTCAATCGCATCGAACTACTGCGTGATGTCTATGTCTGGGCCTATGCCATGTCCTGCCGCCGGTACATGGCACTGAAACAGGTGGGCGTAGACCCCGATCCGACATGGATGCGATACGACAAGGAGATCAATTCCATTGTGTGCCAGGTGGTAAGGGGCTTACTCCTTCCTACACAGGAGACCCTCCGGGAACTGGCAAAGGAACAGATCCCCGCGAGAGAAATCTCGCGCGTGGTCCGGATCCTCATCGAGGTGTTTCGCACTCTGCATGAGAATAACGCCGTCAGCTATGGCCTCGAGGTGGATGAGTATCGGCGTTACGCACACAGGATATCATCGGACAACCGTGAACAGTGTTGAGACGACGTCCGCACCGACGACAGCATGCACCACGTATGCGCCAGCTGGGAGATGCGTTGTTGCGGTAGAGTACTCGCCATCAACGCCGGGCACATGTTGGACAACACTGCCGTCAACAGAGGTGATCGTTACGTGTTCGGGTAGGCGCCAGAGGCTTTCTCCGGATGAAATCATGATTATGCAACGATCTAGGGTAGGATTGGGCGAGACCGTTACACCGGCACGCGGTGCCTGGCCTGCATTGATGCTGCTTGTGATAGACTCTCGACGATGAAGCCCATGCGAATCGGCAACCCAAAGGTATCCGTCGGCATCCAGGGCACAGCCACCGAACGATGCATTCGCCGGGAGTGACAGGACCTTAACAAAAGGATCGCCAACCCCCGGAGCGACGTAGATCGCCGACGGCGTGCTGATGGCAATGACACTGGAAGGCGAAAAGCTGATCGACCATTGATGGTCGACCGCCGGACGTCGCAGGTTGTCATCGGCTTCGTCGATGAAAAGCTCGGTCCAGGTCAGCCCCTTGTCAGAACTACGGTACACACGGGCCGAACCATACCGTGGCTGGACGCTTGCGAACGTCCCATTGTCCGTATCGAAGATCATTGAGGTAGCCCAGCAGTAGAGAGCACCGTCCGGACCTTTTGTCAAAGACTCAACCCACTGCTCCTGCTGCGGAAGGTTGAGATTGCTCCAGTCACGCCCACCATTTGTTGACATGTCAATGCCCCCTCGGCGTTCAGCGAACGTGCCCTCCGTCGATGATCCGATTCCATATCCCCTTCCCGCAGCAATGATCGTGTCATTACCGTACACGGCGATTGATGATATCGTCACGGCAGAGTCGCGAAAACGATCCGGGAACGGGATACTATCCCACGTTGCACCATTGAGGCGGATGATCGCAGAACCAGCAAGGAGCTGACGCCCCTGCCCATCGGTAGCGCCGCACGTCAGCCGCGCGTTTGATCGAAGAATGTCAATGCCTGGCATGCGGAAGTTCTGCCCGCTCTTGGAGTTGCGCGTTGGGTAGAGACTGGGATACACGAAGCTGGTATCGTCAACAACGTGTATGGACACCCGATTCAGGACCACTGAACCAGCTTTCGTATCCGTGCGGCTTGAAAACGAACCTGGATACAGAAACGGCAGGCGTTGAAACTGATCAAGCACGAGGACCTCTCCTTCACCCGTGACGGTAAGCGGCGTCGTCCCTAGGGCGACGACCTGACGCAGAGATGGTAGCAGGTCCTGCACATCGCGAATGCTACGATTGCCGGGTGAATAGCGTAGAGCTGGACGGCTCGTCCCGGTGGCCCAATCGGTAAAGTACGGGCCACCGCTAAGGAAACCCTGCTCGTTCATGTCAAGGGGCTGGAAGCGCATGCCGCGTCGAACCTGCGTTTGGCCGGTCACGAGTGAGATGTCGACCGTCGTATAGGTACGTCCAGAAGTAGTTCGGACCTCGTATACCGCACGCAGTAGATCCTCTCCACGAGGCCGAACCGTGAGCACCGAGGCCAGCTTACCCGCAATCATATCGTCACCAAGCAGGCGGAGCCTGACGGAATCACCATCGAACTCAATGGCTCTTCCGGAATCGATGACAAACAGCGCACGTCCTGCTGACAAAGTGGTAAGCCAACTGCCACGCAGGTACACCTGAGATTTCGGATTGACGAAGTTCCCATTTGGCGCAGCCAGCCGCGGTACGGATTCCCAGGGGCCCGACGACGAACGCCGGATGACGAGATCGGTCTCATCTCCCCCGTTGCAACGTATGCCCATGGCCGCCCCTGAAGGCAACAAGCAGATGTGGCAGATGTCCGTGGCGATGTCGGCCGTTGGTGTGTAGGTTCGGCTGGCCGTGTCAACGAAGAACCACCGGCTTTCCTCCTTCTTGTACACATAGACTCCCTTGCCATTGATCAGAGAGGCTGCCCCTGAAGAACCAAGCTGAGGTTCGTTGGTCATGTTGTACCATGTTGCACCGGCATCAAATGTGTAGGCGTTGCGCAGACGCATGGTGGTGTTACCAAGTACGCTAAGGTCCCCGGCAGAGAATCCAACCGAGAATGCTGCACCATCGAAGGTTGTCTTCTCATAGCCGTAATCACCCCCTGGACGGCGCTTGAAGCGAAATCCAGCCGAGCGGGTCTGATCAAGGCTGCTGCCTGCCGCGATGAAAGGTCCACTAGGAAAGACATAAAGCCGAGGTCGATCCTCGATAAGGACAAAGTCAGCCGCCGTAAGGACCTCGCGTCCCGGCGCCGAGCCGCTTCCGATGTACACGTTGTCCTTCGCACTTACGATCACCGTGTCGGACGCTCCGCTCAACACCGCGTGCTGAATGCCAATGTTACGAATGGGATTGACCAACCAAGACCAGTCCTGGGCGCTGGCGGTGCACAATGAAAAGAGAGTCGTCGCTAACAACATCCAGAATCCATACACGCTCATGACGTCCTCGCAAGAATATGTGACAAACTATGTCTGGCATTAGATGCCCACAAAGACTGATAAATAGCCCCGTAGTTACGGACAACGTTGGAAAAGTAAGCTCAATATGTGCCTGCACAATACTAAAAATACTCCCCGCATCTGGTGTGGGTATGCGCCCGTCATACCATGCCAGCGCATGGAGAATTGACAACCCCACACCCCACACCTGAAACCTGAAACCTGAAACCTATCTCTGCATCTCCTTGATCTTCGACAGATCATGCGACAGATCAACAAGGTTGCGCATAACGCCTTGCGACATGCCGAAGTACACGTCATCAAAGCGGCGGAGTGTTTCGTCGCTGGCTTCCGTCATCAGCTGGGCGATATGTTCGCGAAGGGCGTTAAGCTGACGGGCAAACTCCTCTTCAAGCAGGCGATATCCTTCGTCGCCCGGACGCACGCGGCGTAGGGTTCCGTAGACCTTCCAGGCACCAGTGCCGGTGAGGGTGATGGCATTGAACGTCTCGGCATTGTCGGCACGCATGGCAAGCTCGAGAATGATGGCTACATCATTGCGCTTGCGCAGGCCCCCTTCCACGGAATCGTTAAGGAAGTTTATGACGGCTTCCGTTTCGGGTGAGAGTTCCATGGTCAGTACTGGACAGTGGCGAGAATGGAGCGAAAGATACGTTCCTGCTCCAATGGGTCGGGCACGTCTTTGCCGGTAACGGTAAGGGGCACGAGAGCGATCTCGTAGCTGTTTCCAAGTGATGAAACGCACACGGCACAGCGCGTGCGCAGACCGCCGCCGTTGGTGCTGAAATCGAAAGCGGCAAATCGGCGAGCGCCGAGCTGCGCTACGCGGTATGAGCCAATGAGCTTGGCCAGGCCGCCGGTTTTGCGGACGTGCTTCTGGAAGGTGGCCCGTGCCAGACCCAGCAGACCGTCGGACTCCATTGATTCCTTTGATGACTCCGCACCCGGTATGGCCGAGACGACCATCGACAGAGTGTACTCGGGATTAACGGCCACGGAGATGATCTCGGCTGAGGCCTCATTCTTGGTATCGAGGAAGACCCATGACTTCGGAAGAAGCGCAATGAGGTCACCGGCACGCGTGCGCACCAGTTCGTCGCTCATCGGGATCTCCGGCTGCGGACTGAGGGCAACGTTCTGCACGTCGATCTTTTCGTCGGGGGCCTTCACAAACAGGCATGACGGAACGAACACAACAAGTGCCGTCAGCAGGACAAAAACGAACCTCACTTCTTCTCTCCGGCGCGGATCGCTACGGCAAGTTCATTCTCGGATGGCACCAGTGGACATGAATACGCTTCGCTGTAGGCACAGTAGGGATTGTACGCATCGTTAAAATCGATGATGTACTGATCGCCGTCGATCTTCGGGATGTCCAGATACCGACCCGCATAGTAGGTCTCGTGTCCGGTAGTCCTGTCCGTGAACGGTACAAAGAAGGACGTGCCTTCGCTGCCGTCAAACGTATATGCAGAAAGCTTGAGCTTGCGCCCGTCGATCGTGAAGGTAAACCAGCCGGCACGAATGGCCTTACGTGGCTCACCGGTTGATGTCTGCATGACGATGTCTTCGGCCTTGCTTGCCGGACTGAAGGTTGCCTCGACAACGTAGCGCTCGTCGGGATCAAAGTACTTCAGGCCCGTAAAGGACTCACGCTTGTCAGCCGGAAGGGGGCTTGCAGAACCCGACCGGAATGCCTCGTCCTTTGCCTGACGCGCCTCCAAAACTTCCTGCTCATCGTATTGACTCACGTTGCCCGCCTCATCTTCCGCACAGGAAAGGAGGCTGAGAGTTACCAGGGTGAACAGCAGAAATCTCCACATGCAGCATTACCC
>CALRYC010000056.1:0-9732 GCA_943372295.1 Chitinophaga pinensis | reverse complement strand
CCGATGATGATCGTGTTGATCAGATCGGCAAGATTGATCCGTGTGGCCGTAGACTGGTCGTTGGTGATCGTGATCTTGACCGTTGACGGCAGACGCTTTTCGCTGTACTCGCGGACGATCTCCTGGATCTTGTCCGAGGCGGCGATCAGATTCTCACCGGCCTTCTTGAGCACTGCGAGCGTGACGACTTCCTTGCCGTCCAGACGCGCAAAGCTCTGCTGCTCTTTCGTGGTTTCGCGCACGGTAGCCACATCACGTACATAGGCCGTAACACCCCGGAAGCTACGCACGATCACACTGTTGATCTGCTCTACCGAGGCAAACTCGCCGCTGACCTGCAGATTGCGCCGAACGCCGGCGTTGAGCAGCTCGCCACCCGATATGTTGACGTTTTCCGATCCGATCGCCCGCGAGACGTCATCGAACGACAAGCCGAGTGCCTGAAGTCGATATGGATCAACGTCCACACGAACCTCACGGTCAAGAGCACCGATCACATCTGTCCTACGGATCTCCGGCAGCGCCTCGAGCTTGTCCTTCAGCTCGTCAGCATACTGCTTCAATGCTTCAAGACCGACGGTTCCCGAGATGTTTATGTTCATGATCGGGAATTCGGAGAAGTCGATCTCGGCAACCTGCGGTTCTTTCGTCAGCTGCGTTGGTAGCTCGCTTCGAGCGCGGTCGACAGCGTCGTTGACGCGCTGCTTGGCCACAACCGGGTCGATGTTTGTGGTGAACTCCACAACAACGATCGAAGCATCCTGAATGCTATTGCTAGTGACCTTCTTGACATCGGCCACTGACTTCATCTGCTTCTCGATCGGACGTGTGATCAGATTCTCAATGTCCGTAGGAGATGTTCCGGCGTTGATCGTCGAGACGAGAACCGTCGGAACCACGATATCTGGAAACTGCTCCTTCGGTAGGCTGATATAGGTCAGGACTCCAAGGACGCTGATGATGACCATGAGCACGTAGATCGTTGTACGATTCTCGACGGCCCACGCGGTTATTGGGAAGCTCTTGTGGTGTTGCATGGCGTCACTTACCCCACGATCCGAACGTTCTGACCAGCCGAGACCATCGTCGTCCCCTTGACGATCACGCGCTGTCCGCGCCTGAGCCCTGCGGTGATTTGCACATTACCGCCCGAGGTAAGCCCGGTGGTGACGTTCGAACGACGTACAAGCCCCTTTTCATCAACATAGTATACATACGCCCCTTGGTTGTCCTGCAGCACGGCTGCCAGTGGCATCACCAAAACATCCCTCAGCGTAATGTCATTGATCGACACGCGACAGGTAGTGTTCGGACGCAGCGGCACTCTGCCGGGGTTGATCGGAATCTCAAGCCGGAATGTGCGGCTGGAGGGGTTGACCAGACGAGATGCGGACCGAATGACCGTGGTTATCGTGTCACCGCTATCCGGAAACTCGATGATCACCTTGTCACCCGGGGTGACCGTCGATAGGAACGTTTCAGCCACGTCCACTACAATCCGGACGTCACTCATGTTCACGATGGTCAGCGCCGGCATTCCGGGCATGGCCACTTCACCGACCTTAGCCATGATGTTCTCGGCAAAACCGCCACGAGGCGCAATAATGCGCGACATGGTCTGCTGTTCAAGGAGTGACTCCATGCGTCGTTCAAGGGCTTCGAGCTGATTCTTCGCCGTCAGATACTGGATCTCACTACCGGCCTTCTGTTCGAAGATCCGCTTCTGTTTCTCGAAAAGCGTGCGGGCAAAGTCCAGCTGTACCTCGATTTCCTTGATTCCCTTGCGGATCAGCTCGTCGTCCATCTCGATCAGTACCTGACTGGCGGTAACGGCCTGCCCCGGAGTGACATTGACACGCGTGATACGACCTGCCATCAGCGGCGAAAGCGTGATGGTCGAACGCGCGTCGACCGTTCCTTTGACGTCGACGAGGTGCACGAGGTCTGATGTCGTGACGTCGATCACCGACACCGGCATGGCAGATGCTCCATTCTGATCGGCCGGAAGAGTTGCCTCAAGCTCTTTGATCTCCTGCTCAATGCGAAGCTTTTCTGTCCGCAGCAGATCAAGACGCTGTTTCGGTGAAGGGGCTTCGGATTTCCCGCAGGAGACCAGAAGAATGGCAAGGGGCAGCAGCAAGAATGATCTCTTCATAAACGTCAGTGTGATGATGGTGAATAATGTTCGTCGTTGTCAACGATCCGTCCATCACGGATCGAGATGATTCGGTCGGCACGCCGCGCAAACTGCACGTCATGCGTGACCATCAGAATTGTCTGATTCAACTCGGACTTCAGCTCATTGAGAATGTCAAGCACCAGAGTTGTGTTCTTTGTATCGAGATTTCCCGTCGGCTCGTCGCCGAAGATGATCTTCGGCGAGTTGATCAGCGCACGTGCGATTGCCACACGCTGCTGCTGACCACCCGAGAGCTTGCTGGACTTCTTGGTTGCCTGGTCGGCAACACCCAGCATCGAGAGGGTCTTCATTGCACGGTCTTCCATTTCGTCGGCCGAAAGCACGCCGCGACGCTGTGCCGGGAGCATGACGTTCTGCAGTACAGTGAAGTCCGGCAGCAGATAGTGGAACTGAAACACAAATCCGATCATTGAGTTTCGGAAATCGGCAATGGCGTCCTTATCAAGACTGCGTATGTCGATGCCATCGATCGTGATCGAACCGTCGTAATCGGTATCCAGCGTCGACAGTGCATACATGAGGGTCGTCTTACCACTTCCCGATGGACCGACAAGTACCACGAACTCTCCCCTGTCGACCGACAGGGAAATGTCGTTCAGGACCTTGAACTCCAACGGCTCGGTGAAGGTCTTGGTAACATGCGTGGCTGTAATGATCGGTGATACCATCATCGGCTCCGGATGATCTCCACCGGATCAAACCGTGCAGCCTTACGCGCTGGGAAGTATCCCGCGACGGTCGTCGAGACGAGCGCAAAGCCAAAGGCCGCCAGATAGAACATCGGATTGAAGTTGATGATCAGGTATTGGACGCTGACAAATCCCTGGATGTTCAGCGGGATCATGCCTACGATCTTCGATGCGATGAATCCCAGCAACAGTCCGAGAAGTCCGCCGGTGGTACCGATGGCGATCGATTCAATGAGAAATACCCTACGGATATCCCGGTCGCGATATCCCATGGCCTTGAGGATGGCAATGTCGGGCATCTTCTCGTAGATAATGGTCATGAGAATGTTGAAAATCCCGAAGCCAGAAACGACAAGGATCGAGATGATGACAAAGGAGACCGTCAGGTTCTGAATGCGGAATATCCCGAAGACATTTGCGTTGGCCTCCTTCCAGTCCTCGGCCTTGTAGCCAAAGACATTCTGAAACTCCGTGGCGACCGACTGCGCAATGTCCACATCGCGGAGCCGCACGTTGATGTCCGTGATATACGCCGCCGACTGTTGAAGAAGACGTTGGGCGTTGCGGATGGAAATGTACGCTCGGGTGTTGTCCTGCAACGTGATGCCGGTCTTGGAGATTCCCACGACTTTCATGTCAAGCGACACGCCTCGCGACGAGATCACGGTGATGTTGTCATTCAAACGAGCACCAAGCTTCTCAGCCAGTCCCGAGCCGAGAATCACGGCGTTGGGGAGCGTCTCCATCCGCTGAAGCTCACCAGCGATCAGATTGTCGGCAACATGAAATAGCTGGTCCTCTCGCTGCACGTCAATACCGGCAAGCGTACCGGCCTGCTGCGACATGCCATACCGAAGGATACCCTGCAGTCCGAGATACGGGGCGACTCCCTCGACGCGCGCGTCACGCTCGATTTCGCGCAGTATCTGATAGCCGTTGCGCAGACGTCGTTCTTCATCACGAGGTTTCTGGTTTCGCACCACGGTCCAAGTTGACGACGTATCCGACTCAAGATCAAGTACGTGCGGTCGTGCCACGCGAACGTCGTTGTAGATATGAACATGGGCCGTCGTGTTAACGGTCTTCTCGACGAAATAGCTCTGCAAACCAGTAAGAAGTCCGGCCTGAAATATGAACACAGTAACACCAAACATCACGCCAAGCATCGCCACGATTGTCTGCCTCTTCTTGCTGATGAGGTGAACCCATGCGATGTTTAAAAGGGGGCTTCTGGCTGACGTTTTCTTCACAGAACAACCTCGTCGGTTTCGCTCATGCCTGAAAGGATCTCAACGAAGCGCATATCTTCGATGCCCACACTGAGCCGCACGCGTTGCTCTTTGCCATCGCGGCGGATGGTCACCATCCGGTTGGCCGGCACGACTTCCCGCGGAAGCACCAAGGCCCGATCCCGGGTTGAGACAACGATGTTCGCCTCGAGGGACATGCCCGGCAGTAGCTGCACGCCTTCACTAACGATACTGGCGTTCACACTGACGGTCTTATCCATTGCCGACACACGCGGCGTGATCGCCGTGATCGTTCCGGAGAAGACTCGCCCCTTGACCGCATCAATGGCGTAGGCAACGCGATGACCAACTGCCACAAGAGCAATGTCACTCTCGTCGACGGCAAGTTCCACCTCAATGCTGGCGGCCTGTCCGATCTCTATCAGCGGTTGCTGCGGCATGACCAGTTCACCAACCTTCGTCAGTACGTCGAAAACGCGTCCTGTTTCCGAAGCGCTGACGATGAACTCATCCCGCAACGAACGCTGCATCGACACGTTCAGCTCTGCTGTCCGCCGCTCGGCCGCAAGGCGTCTGCGTGTGGCTTGATAGACGTCGCGCGCCTTTTCATACTGACGCTGCGAAACCTCATACTGCGTCCTGGCAACGTCATATGTCGACTGTGCTGTTGCCTGTTGGGCCAGCAGACGCTGAGTGCGCATAGCACTGACCGAATCAAGTTCAAGCTTAGCGCGGGCCGCTTCAAGTTCGGCAGCTACCGAGCCCAACAGCGCACCCTGATCACTGGCATTGTCGCGGGCAAGTCCGTAGACGGTCTGGGCAGTTTCGACCGCAAGCTCGGAGGATGTCGCTCGGATTCGCAGAAGGGGCTGGCCAGCCGAGACAAAGTCACCGGGTTCGACCAGGATCTCTTGGACGATTCCGGGCATCTTTGACGATGCACGGTGAAACCCCACCGGGAAGATCTTACCCGAGGCGTAGACGGCCTGTGTGATCGAGCGCCGCTCCGCACGGACCGTCCGTTCGGACTTTCCGCAGCCGGCAAGACCTGCAACCACTAACAGTATCAGCGCAAGCACTGCATGTGGATTGCGTACAATGATGGTTCTCATATCGATTCGTTGGCCTCTGTAGGTGATGGTGAGCGACCGAGTCCACGGATGATCAACTGTACGATGTCGTGCAGGATCACCTGCTCCGGCTCGATCACCCAGCCCGGAGGAATGAGATTGTTGCGCAGGATCATCACCGAGCCCTTCATGGCAATGATGATCTCCGCCACAACGGTTCGAATGGGTCCATGCAGGAAGAAGTATCCAGCGGCAACACCCTCGCTAACAATGCCCTCCACCAGCGAGATCAGACGCTCATTTACACTGATAAACTCCGTGACGATCGATGTCTCGCAATTGGTCTGCAAGAGCAGACCAATATTCGACTGGGTCATGACCTGATAGAAGAACAGATTTTCCTGTGAGTACGTGTAGAACGTGCGGAACGCAGATGCAAGCTTCTCGGGAGGAGCAAGCGGGCTTTGCGCCACCGTCGTCATGGACGCCGTAAGTGTGGCAAGGTCATCTGCCAGAAGCCCCATGAGCAGCTCTTCCCTGTTTCGGAAGTACAGATAGAGTGTACCTTTGGCCAGCTCGGCCTCTTGGGCGATCCGTTCCATCGTTGTGGTGGCAATACCGTGTTTAACGAATGCGGACCGTGCCGAGGCTAGGATGTCTCGCCGGCGTTGATCACGCTCTCGTTCTTTGCGCTGAACCGTACCCATGGGCGCCGGCCGTTACTTTTCGTCTTGACGCACAAAGCGCCAGTATGACCGATCAACCTGTCCGGTAGCCCGGTCGAAATCAGCACGCGTGATATGGTAGTCCACCTGCGCCGTTATCGCATTGAGCTTGGCTTGGGCAAGAGATGTCTCGGCGTCATTTATCTCCAGAAGGCTTCCGGAACCCTCACGATAGCGCACCCGAGCGATCTCATAGCCCCGCTGCGCCTGATCCACCGTGGAACGCTGCGCCTGGGAGCGCTGACGGGCCGACTCAAGCTGATTGATCAACGTGCGCACCTGCAGGTTTATAAGGCCTGAGACCTGATGTAGTCGCTCCTGGGCTGACTTTACGTCGATCTGTGCCTGCTCGACCTTTTCACTGGTGCGCAGACCGTCAAAGAGGTTCATAGAGAAGCTCAGTCCGACAACGGTACTGGAGGCACTTTGCCATCCGTTGAGGGATTCGCTCTGCCCCTGGTTCTGCCACTGTCCAAAGGCCGCAAGTGTCGGATAGAAGTCCGACCGGCTGAGGTCGACCATACGCGTTCCAACGTCGACCTGATGTCGAAGCGCCTTGAGGTCGAGATTCTCATTGACGGCCATCGTGATTGAACGCTCGGCGTCGGGCGTTTCGGTGATCACAGGAAAGCCCCCTTCGGAAACGGAAATCGAATCGGAAAGGCCCATACCGATGTAGGTCTGCAGAGCTGCCAGTGCGGCATATCTGCCCGAAGTTGCCTGCAGTACCATCGGTCGTGCATTGGCCACGGCGACATCGGCTCTGATCTTATCGAACTCGGCAACAAGTCCCTCACCGAACAAGGCCGTAATGCTTCGCTGCAACTCGAGAATGTTTGTCAGCGAGGCCTCGGCCACGGTCGCAAAGCCACTGGCAGCCACGGCCTGATAGTAGCGCTTCTTGGTTTCGGTGACCACTTCCGCAACAGCCGCATCGAGCTGGGCAGCTGCTGCATCAGTGTAGAGTTTCGAAGCAGAGATCGCCGTGAAAACCGAGTTGTTGAAAATGATCTGCTGGATCTGCGTCGTTACATTGTACGCGTTTGTAAGACCGAACCGTAACGGCGAGATCTCTCCCGTTACCGGATTCGGAAAGAAAAACACTGGCAGCTGGATGTTATGATTGAATCCGGCCGAGACGTTCAACGACGGTAAGGCCGTGCCCCGGGCCTCGCGGACCTGTGACTCGGCTCGCCTGACGCCGAGACGTGCCACGGCGATCGTCTCGTTCTGCTTTATAGCCATCTCGATCGATTCGTCGAGCGAAAGCTGACGTACCTGAGCCGTTGCCGGCATGGAAAGAGCCGCGACGGCCGTGATGAAACTCAGGGCAAAACGTGTCATGAAGACGTCCTTGTGCGATGACCAACGGTCAATTTATTGACTTTGGGTCGCAAATATGACCAATGGTCATGTTTTATACAAGTGGTCATCTTTTAATACAGGATAGATTTGCCAGATTATTTCCACCGAATCGATGATAACCAGCCCCTTTCCCGAGACACCGGCGTATTTCGAGACTGAGATCACCACGATCTCGATCCGTGGTGCGCGTGAGCACAATCTCAAGGGTATCGACCTCGACATTCCACGAGACATGCTCGTGGTGATCACGGGTCTTAGTGGCTCGGGTAAGTCTTCAATTGCTTTTGATACGGTCTTCGCCGAAGGTCAGCGCCGATATGTGGAGAGTCTGTCGGCCTACGCTCGCCAGTTCCTGGGCGTGATGAAGAAGCCGGACGTCGACACCATCGAGGGTCTCTCCCCCGCCATTTCCATAGAGCAGAAAAGTACCGGCATGAGTCCGCGGTCAACCGTAGGTACGGTCACGGAGATCTATGACTACATGCGGCTTCTCTTTGCGAAGGTCGGTGTGCAGCACTGCGTCACGTGCGACATTCCCGTGCAGCAGCAGACGATCGATCAGATCATCGGTGCGCTTCTGGCACTCGGCGTGGGACGGCGCATTCAGGTGCTTTCACCAGTGGTCAAGGGGCGTAAGGGCCACTACCGTGAACAGCTCGAATCGTACCGACGTCAGGGCTACACCCGCGTGCGCATCGATGGCGAGCTGACGGAGATCACGCAGGGCATGCAGCTTACCCGCTACAAAACACATACTATCGAGCTGGTCATCGATCGACTGATAATCGAAGTTGAACCGACCAAGCGCATGACCGACAGTATTGAGATGGCACTTCAGCTTGGTGAAGGGGGCATCACCATCCTTCACGAGGAGGAGCCCGATGTCTGGGCCGAGCGATTCTTCAGCACCAGCTATGCCTGTCCGCAGTGCGGCACATCGTACGAAACACCGGCTCCGAATATGTTTTCCTTCAACTCACCCTTCGGAGCCTGCGCTACATGCGATGGACTTGGAGAGTTGCAGGATTTTGACCCGGACCTAGTACTTCCCGACTCGTCCATATCGCTGGCTTCGGGAGCCATCGCGCCCCTTGGACCTCGACGCGATACGTGGTTATGGAAGCAGGTCATTGCCTGGTGCGAGCATCGCAAGATCTCGACAACTGTGCCGGTGAGCACCATCGATGAAACGCTGCTCGACGAGCTTCTCTACGGTGATGCTGACATGCGCCTGCAGACGAATCATCGAGGCACGTCGGCACGGCATGCCTTCATCGGTGTGCTTCCGTCGATCCGGCATCAGTATGAACAGACCTCGTCGACGGCCGTGAGGAAGTCCGTAGAAAAGCACTTCTCGACCATCACCTGCCGCACGTGTGAGGGTGGACGTCTCAAAACGCCGCACATGCGTGTTCTGGTGGCCGGTGAGAATATTGTCGGTCTGTGCCGACGTGACATCGTTGACACTCGTTCATGGTTCACCGATCTCCACACTCGTCTCAACGAGCGGCAGAATACCATAGCGTTTCTAATCCTGAAGGAGATCAACCAGCGGCTTGGATTTCTTGATGACGTCGGGCTGTGTTATCTGACGCTCGACAGACGTGCTCGCAGCCTATCTGGTGGTGAGTCTCAGCGTATCCGTCTGGCATCGCAGATCGGCTCTCACCTCGTGGGTGTGACGTACGTGCTTGATGAGCCATCGATCGGTCTGCATCAGCACGACAACCGCAAGCTGATCGAGTCACTCAAGCGGCTGCGTGATATGGGCAACACCGTTCTGGTGGTCGAGCACGACCGCGAGATGATAGAAGAGTCGGATACGATGATCGACGTTGGTCCCGGTGCCGGAATACACGGAGGCTCGATCGTTGCCGTGAAAACATCCGACGAGATCAAGAGCATCATCCGGCAGGGGTTCACATCGGAATCCTCATCGATCACACTGCAGTATCTCAGCGGCCAGCGACGCGTCTATAGACCCGAGTCCCGTCGCAGCGGAAATGGGAAGGTGCTGGAGCTGAAGGGGGCTCGCGGCAACAATCTCAGGAATGTTGATCTACAGGTTCCCCTTGGAACCTTTACCTGCGTCACTGGCATGAGCGGTTCGGGCAAGAGTTCGCTGGTCAACGATACGCTATATCCAATTCTGGCTGCGCGCCTTCACAGGTCAGAGCTTCGCCCACTGGAGTATGCATCCATTCATGGTCTGGAGTTTGTCGACAAGGTGATCGAAATCGACCAGACGCCAATCGGGCGCACGCCACGGTCTAATCCTGCCACCTACACGGGACTGTTCACGCTCATCCGCGACTTCTTCACAATGCTGCCCGAAGCGCGCATACGTGGGTATCAGGCCGGACGATTTTCCTTCAACGTCTCTGGTGGCCGCTGCGAAGAATGCGAAGGCGTGGGCTTGAAGAAGATCGAGAT
>CALRYC010000055.1:0-10570 GCA_943372295.1 Chitinophaga pinensis | reverse complement strand
CGCGGATCGAAGCTTTTCTATGAGGCGTCATACGACAACACGATCAACAACCTCGAGAATCCCAACAGTCCGCCAAAGACTGTGCGATGGGGTGAGAGCACGACCGACGAAATGCTACTGTGTTATTTCCACTGGCTACCGTTTCAGCCAGGTGATGAGCAGCTTGATATGGAGACAGCGGTTCCTACATCGGCGCATGATCTTGCAGATTCAGCCCCCTTCTCGCTGCAGGCGTGGCCGACGATCACATCCGAGTCGATCCGTCTTGCCGTCGAGTCTGACGTTGAGCGCACGATCACTCTCGAAGTTGTTGATGCAGCTGGCTCAGCTATCAGAATTCCGGCAGATCGGCACAACATCCCGCAAGGTGTGTCTTCGATCACAATCCCTTCTGCAGAACTTGCCTCGGGCGTGTATATGGTCCGCGCCATCAGCGGCAAGAGTGTCAGCTCCTGCCGCGTTGTAGTGAAGTAGGGGTCATTGGTCGTGGTCGTCGCAGCATGCTTCGACCCTACTATCATCCAAACGTCTGCCTCAGGCGCATGTATCGTTCCTGGTAGTCGATCAGGGCTGGTTCGACGCCGAGGTGTTCCAGGACGGAGGTGAAGATCTTGACGCTTGATTCGAATTCCTCGATGATCACCAGGTCAGCCCCCTGATCAACAATATCCTGGCTCTTTCGCTGGTACCTGGCGCGCACGACGATCTGCACATCGGGGCGATGTACACGAATGAGTTTCACTCCACCCGCGATGGCGGCATCCTGGTTGATGGCGATGATAACCACCGAAACACTGTCGAGTCCAGCCGCGTGCAACGCATCTATATCGGTCATATCCCCGGCCACCACAGGTTCGCCTCGCTCGCGCAGAGTGGAAACATTCGCACGGTCGAGCTCGAGAAGCCGATACCGTATGCCGGTCTGCGACAGAACGTGAGCCACGTTCACTCCCAGAACGCCGGCACCGACGATCAGAACGGACGGCTGATCCGATGAAACATCGGAGTCCTCAAGGCGCAAGAAGCCATCGTTACGGTCTGTGGTCCATCGGCGAAGCTTCGGGGTAAAACGCGCAAGTGGTGCTACATGCTCGGCAATCATGGGGGCAAAGGTCACCAGCAGGGGTGTGACGATCATCGTGATGATAATGGCAACGAGCAGGTTCTGAAAGTCTGCCGATGAGATAATGTCGTAGTCGACACCGACTGAGGCGAGAACGAATGAGAACTCACCCACTTGCGCCAGGATGATGCCCGAGGTGATGGCGGTTCGAACAGGCACACGAACTATCATCAGGACGATGCTGACAACGAGTCCCTTGACCAGAAGAATGCTCACGGCAACCAGCAGATTGGTCGGCAGTGTTTCCCAGGATACATGTACGAGCAAACCGACCGACAAAAAGAACATGCTTGTGAAGGCATCTCGCAAGGGGGCAACCGCCTTTCCAATCGCATGACCATCGTCGCTACCGGCAATGGCCATGCCGGCAATGAATGCGCCCAGAGCCATGGAGATCCCTGCGATCGACGTAAGCCACCCTGCACCGAAACACAGGGCAAGAGCTGCCAGGATAAGTACCTCGGGTGTTGACACACCGGCCAGGTGCGGTATAAGGCGCGGCAGCGCATATCGAAGAACGATCACGATAACAGATGTGACAGCCACCAGCATGGCAAGACGCAGGGCAAGCTCGCCCGGGTTCAGATCGTCCTGTGCACCGAGGATGGTAGCAATAACCATCAGGGGTACCACGGCGATGTCCTGAAAGATCAGGATACCAAGGGCCGCGCGGCCCTGCGGCTGCGACAGCTCACGTCGTTCGCTCAGAAGCTTGATGCAGATCGCCGTCGAACTCAGTGCCGCCGTCATCCCGATAAGAACCGCTCCGGATATGGAGATCGCTGCGCCGGCAAGACCGGTGATACCGATGACGAGGGCCGCAGTAGCCGATGTCGTGAGAATGATCTGCAGCGGACCGCCGACGAGAACGATCGAACGCAGTCGCTTGAGGTCGTCGAATGAAAACTCCAGACCGATCGTGAAGAGCAGGAGCATCACACCGATCTCGGCGATCGAGGAGATTACCTGGTCCTGCCGGATGACGCCGAAACCCGTTGGACCCAAAAGAAGCCCCGTGACGATCAGTCCGATGATAGGGGGCAGGTTGACCTGGCGGAAAATGCGGATCACCACCAGGGCGGCAACGCAGAGCAGTGCCAGCTCGTCCAGAAAGTCAAAGGCGTGCATAGCCCCCTCGCATTACGTCCGCGCTCCAAAGACCGCCGTGCCCACGCGCACAATGGTGGAGCCCTCGGCAACAGCCCATTCGAGGTCATGAGACATTCCCATGGAGAGCTCAGAGACAGTTCCATGCTGGGCATCGTATTTGTCGCGGATCTCACGCAGCATCGCAAAGCCCCTTCGCACCAGTGATTCATCGTCGCTCAGTGCACCAATTGTCATAAAGCCGGTAATGCGCAGCGCAGGCTGAGCCGTAACGAGCTCGATAAGCTGCTCAGCTTCAGCCGGATGACATCCATGCTTACTCGACTCAAAGGATGTGTTTACCTCGATCATCACATCCACCGTTGTATTACGCTTACTGCACTCGGATGCAATGGCATCGACGAGGGACGGACGATCGACCGACTGAATACACTGAACGCGACCGACCACATCTTTGACTTTATTCGTCTGCAGATGACCGATGAAGTGCCACGTGATGTCGAGATCACGCAGTGCATCGGTCTTCGGCACAAGCTCCTGCACGCGGTTCTCGCCAAACAGATGTTCGCCCAGTGCGGCAACAGCGCGGAGCGTCTCTATGGACTGCGTTTTCGTAGCCAGCATCAGGCGTGTGGCACCTTCCGGACGTCCGCACATGGTGAGAGCCGATCGCAGGCGACCGTGAACTGAATGAAGAGATACCGGTAGGTCATGCATGCCGCAAATCTACCCTGTCGCAGCATGCTTACCCCACTTGGAAAGACCTCATCGCCCCTTAAAGAACGATCACGGCTTCTGAAATGGTCTCACCGTCGATGATCATCCGAACGACATATCGTCCGGTGGCAAGATGTGTGATATCGATCATCTTTGCTCCCACAGTCCGAGGATGCTTCTCAACGATGCGACCGTCCGATGATACGATCTCAATGTCGTATGGGCCATCGTGCTCCGCGGGCGGTCGAATCGTGAACTTCGATGCAGCCGGATTGGGCGTAACCATCCGCGAGGACCCTAGGTCAAGATCGGTGATGGACGTAATGGTCCCCGTCACAAACGACTGACGTTCAGAGAAGACCCCGCTGGCATCATCATCGATCGAGCGCACACGCCAGAAGTAGCGCTTGTTGCTCTCGAGTCCACTCACGGCTAAGGCCGTGTCGGCCAAGGCTGTGGCGCTGGCGACGACCGGACGAAAGCTGGCGTTGGTGGACACCTCGACGTCATATCGGAGGGCACCGGGCACGCGTTCCCACGTAAGAGCAACCGGCGAGACGTCTGTAGCACCCGCTGCTGGCAAGAGCAGTGCAGGCGGACGCACGGCAGTGATGAACGACCATTGCGTCGACGCCGGGCCAGCGCCTCCGGATCCGTAGGGTTCGACACTCCAGGTGTAACGGTGATACCCCTGGTTCAGATTCTGAACCTTGAGCGACGTTTCCCGAATGCCCTGATATGTCGCATTCAGCGACGAATCGCCTTCGGAAGTTAGAAACACCGAATACGACACTGCTCCCGGAGCAGCCTTCCACGTAAGGACAGTGTCGGGAAGAATACCCCGACGCATGTCAGGGGGCGAGGCAAGCTCCGCACGAGATGGACGGTCAGGTAAAGACGTGATCTCACCCCACCATGTCCCCCGTCCGTGCGTTGCTACGGCAATCGCTTTGTCCGCCGTCGCGCTCATCGACATCCGCGTCACGACCATGTCGCAGGGAACATTGCCGAGTTCGTCGGTTGCTGTCGGCGTCCAGACGGTGGACATGCCATTGGTCTTGGGCGTGAAGTACAAGCCTGTTGACGTCGCTGCGACGATCACCGTTGTGCTGTCGTCGTACGGACGGATGGACGCCCAGTTCACCGCTGGACCATTTCCAGCTCCGGAGAGATTCTCTTCGAGATTGCCGGCAATGGCCTGCCAGGTGTCGCCGGCATCAAAGGACTCAAAAATGCTCACGACGCCATAGTTCGAAAGGCATGTCACAAGGTGATTTCGGTCTCTGGGATCGATCGTAATGGAGTTGACATACGCACCACTTCGCATCGACGATGCCGTTATCTCTCGAGGAGATGTCGAGCCCCCTTCGGCCGAATCTAATCGAAAGAGCTTACCGTTGGTCGTTCCATAGTAGACACGATGATGTCTGCCGTTGGGCGTGGAAGTAGCAAGGACCGACGAAATCTGTGCTGCTCCGACGTTAGTCCGCGGGAGTGAGTCCCATCCCACAAGCGTTGAATCGGAATTGCCGGCCGGGATCAGATCCACATCATTGAGGCGCCAGAGCTGATTGTCTCCAGCTAGGTAGATCGAGTTTTGATCAGTCGGATGCGGCACGTAGGGGTTGATGAACAGATAGTCCTTTGGTCCGATCGGATCGATACGCTTGCGGTAGGCCTCTTTTCCGGTGACACCATTGCGCACGTAGTACACTCGACCCTGTTGCGAAGAGTAATACAGTGAATATGATAGACCGCCGGTGACGAAGTAACTGTATGCGCCATCACCACCCCCAACACGCTGCCACGGAGCAGTGGTGGGCTCCTCTTCATCGTTCTGAAACCATACGGAGTTGTCCTGCATGCCGCCGATGATCTTCCGCGAGGTCTCAAAGCCGGGCATGTTGGGAATATCAACGGAATAGAACTGTGTTGTCAGGTATCCCCGATTAAGATCCCGCCAAGCGATCGAGTCGGCACGGATGTCATCTGTCACATATACGCCACCATCATTGGCGCTGTACATCTGCTTTGGGTCTGTTGGATGAAACAGCACGTCGTGCTGGTCGGGATGATGGTCCTTGTATGATGAGTACTTATCAAACGATGGTGTGGGCTTCCAATAGCCCCCTATCCATGTTGTGTTCTTCGTTGATGTAAACCCATCGGACGAGCGGTACAGGTTCGTACCACCGACGATGACGAGGTTCGAGTCATGCGGCGAGACCTTTACATGCAGGTCGTAGCCGCCCTGAGAATAGAAGTCACCGCGCTGTTCATCGGTAAGAGGAATGTTCGCCGAGCGGTTCTCCCATGTTCCGGTATCGGCCGATGTGCGCGTATACTTCCACAGGCTGTGCCACTCGAAGCGCTCCTCACCACGATAGATCGTCGAGCCCCTCGCCCCCTCATTTGGCGTTTCTGCCAGAACAACGATCTGCTCAGGATGCTGAGGAACATCTGTTAGAACGATCCGTCGCACGGTGTTCTTCATGTCAGGGGGCGTCACATTCGTCCACGTTGTGCCGTTCGTGCTGCGAAACACGCCCCAGCGTGAGGAGATAGCGCCGGTTGTGCCGGTAAAGCCGGCAAAGGCCGCATAGAGAGTGCCGCTTGGGGTGACGATGACGTCAGAGAAGATCGAGTTGCTGCCCAGAACGGCCGTCCACACCCCACCGCCGTTCGTAGACCGGTACAGTCCGGCACGTGCCGTTGCCACGTACACTTCCTGACTATCCCGCCGAGGGTGAACAAGAGCCCGCCACGAATACGCAAACTGATGGCTAGCCGGGATGGCCGTACTGAGCGTCGATGGAAGGGAGCTCCAGGTAACCCCGTTATCGGTGGACTTGAGAATACCGTTTCCGGAGATTTGTGCGGAGTTGCCGTAGATCTCACCGGTGCCGGCAAACCAGGTGTTTTCGAAACCCTTTCGGGTGTCCTGCGCAACGCAGGCAACGCTGTGAAGCTGTTCGGGCTTGGTGGAGATCTGCCACGTAGCACCTGCGTCCGTACTGCGCCACAGGCCCCCTGAGATGGCCCCGACAATGATGACCTTGGGGTCGCGGATATCAAAGGCAATAGCCCGGGTGCGTCCGCCAATGTTCCATGGTCCGCCCGACGTCCACGATGCATACGACTGCGTCTGCTCGTATGGCTTGCCGCCGAGCACTTCGCGCTCGAGGTGCTGAGCGAAGTCCAGCTCCTTGCGGCGCATGTCCGATGGAATGACCCCGAGGGCCGGATCACGATGCTTCAACCGGTCGAACTCCAGACGGCCGGCAACGGAAGGACCATCCGGCTGACGCTGGGTGGCGCAGGAGAGCAGCAGAGCGGCTTGCAGAAGTGCGAGCAGGAAGACCTTCATCGGCGAAACAGTCCTTTCACGGCGGCAAGTCCGCCCTTAAGCAACGAGAGAATCACGACCACGTACAATATCGTGGCGATCACCCGGCTGATCACTGCCATCGGACCCGACAGGTCCAAGAGCATGACAGCCGAGAACAGTACAGCCGTCAGGGCGACGATGCTCAGCACGCGCGACCAGTCATAACTCATTGGATAGATACGCTGGGACACAACATAAAGTATCACGGCACTCACCAGATAGGCGATCACCTTGGCCCAGGCAGCACCCATGATTCCGAATGGCGGAACAAGCATCCATGTTGCAAGGACACTCACAATGGCAGCCGCACCGGTGGCGATAGGGAAGAAACCCGTTCGCTTTTCGATGTTCAATCCGGCAGCCATGTTGATGAAGACGCCATTGAAATAGTAGGCAAACATGACCACCGGAATGATGTTCAGGCCAACCCAGTAATCGGGGTTCACAAACCGTCCCCCAACGAAGGGCATCTGCACCACATAACCGATAAAGAACGCTGTGGTGAGAAAGATGAAGCCGCACACGGCCGTAAAGACCGTAAACACCCGAGAGAACGTCTGCTTGGCATCCTCATCGGTCCGATGCGTCAGGTAGAAGGGCTTCCATGCATACTCGAAGACCGTCACGAACATCATCATCGGGATGGCGAGTCGGAAGTTCGTCTGGTAGAGGCCAACCACGCTGCTGCTGGTGAGCATCAGCATGATGGGCCTGTCGGCTACCTGCACCATGATCGAGGAAAAGTTCGATGGTACGGTGGGCAGTCCGAACGAGAGCATCTCGCCAAACAGACCTTTCGGTGCCGCACCCGCAGGCCAACGGCGGATGATCCCGGGAACGAACAGCAGGAAGGTCACAAGGTTGCCGATCACACCGGCCCACAGAGCCCCCTCAATGCGCCAGCGAAGAACGACGACGAAGATCACCGTGAAGACAAACGTGACAACGACAGACAGCAAGCGCAGCGCAGCAAAGTCACGCGGACGCTGCTGCATACGAAGACGCGAGAACGGTATGAGAACAAGTCCATCCAGAAGCGGGATCAGGGCAGCGATGGCAACCAGGTGCGCCCCCTGATGACCAAGACTCAGGACAGGGGAACTGGCCACCCAGTCAGCATTGAGGATCGTCAGACCCGTAACGCCGCAGCTGATAAGGGCAACAACCCGAAATGCCATACGGAAGGTCTGCGTGTTACCATCCTCATCCGCCGGCTCCCAGAATCGGGTAAAGGCCGGCTCCATGCCGAGTGAATACACGATACCGACGAAGGCGATCATTGCGTACAGGGCGGCGATCTCACCGATCTCGTTCGACGTCAGGTAATTTGTCAGCAGAGGCGTGAGAAGAAACGTCAGGAATCTCGACAGAACGGTCGAAACGCCGTAGACAACCGTGTCTGATGCCAGCCGAGCGATCTTTGAGGACATCCGTGATTCGCGCTGATGCGTTAGGGGGCGTCCATACGCGGACGTAGTTTTGCAGTGCTACAAACATAGGCAGACCATCATGCGCAAGCCGCTTCAAACCTCAACGATCATCATCCTGACCGCCCTTCTGTTGGGCATTGTGCGTGGGAATGTCCGTTCGCAGACGGCTACCTCAGCCGAAGCGCAGCGGATACTTGAGCACGTCCGAGTCCTGGCCTCTGACAGCTGTCAGGGTCGCGGACCCGGTAGCAGTGGCATCGAAAGGGCCGCCGCCTATGTCATGCAACAGTTCCAGTCGATCGGTGTGCGCCCAGCCGGCCGCGCCAGCTATGGAGACCCGTTCACGCTGACGACGGGGGTTAAGCTTTCAGAGCCCAACGCGGTATCCTTCTCCGTGATCATTGAACGTCCCGGCGTGCCGGTCGACCAGTCACGCCCTATCACCGTCGGCTGGAAGCTTGGCGCTGATTATCAGCCCTACGGGTTTAGTGAGACTGGGACCGCCAAGGGCGAGGTGGTCTTTGCCGGCTATGGCCTGTCGACGTCAGCATACGATGATTACGCGGGGGTCGACGTCAAAGGCAAGATCATCATCGTCCTCAGGGGACTGCCGGGCTGGGCGGATAAGGACGAGTCGCTCCGCCAGCTCTCGTCGATCCGCAGCAAGACCACCGTGGCCCGCGACAAAGGGGCCCTGGCGGTGATCTTCGTCAACAAGAACGGTGACTCTGCCGATGTGCTCTCGCGATTCGGCCTCGACCGGCTTGGCAAGAACTCCGGCGTACTTGCCATTCAGGCGCGGCGGTCCACCTGTGCCAAGGTCTTTCCAGCCAAGGGGACGTCTTTGTTCGTTGCCGAGACCGAGATCGAAAAGACCAAGAAGCCCAAGTCTTTTGTGCTAGCCAATGTGACGTCTTCCGTATCCGTTGCGCTGGCATTCGAACAGAGCACAACCTCGAACATCATCGGTATTGTCGAGGGTACCGATCCTGCGCTCAAGAACGAGTACGTGGTGGTTGGTGCCCACTATGATCACATCGGTATGGGTGACGAGAACTCGCTGGCGTCCTCTAACGAACCGGCAATACACTACGGCGCGGATGACAACGCTTCAGGAACAGCCGGGATCATCGAGCTGGCTCGGTCGGTATCGGCAACCCCCCTCAAGCGAAGTGTCCTCTTCATGGCGTTCAGCGGTGAGGAAAAGGGGCTCCTTGGATCGAAGCACTGGGTCTCAACGCCGACGGTTCCACTCGACCGCATCGTGGCGATGATAAACCTTGATATGATCGGCCGACTCAAGGATGGCAAGCTGAACGTCCAGGGTCTTGGCACATCTGCCCGGTGGCCGGCCGTTGTTGATTCGGCAAAGAAAGGACTCCCGCTCACCGTCACGACCACAGCCGACGGTTTCGGGCCGAGCGATCACTCGTCCTTTACCGGCAAGGGCATTCCCGTGCTGTTCTTCTTTACGGGACTGCACGGCGACTATCATCGTCCGTCCGACACCTGGGACAAGGTCAATGCCGATGGTCAGGTGACGGTGCTTACGATGGTCGAGCGCTCCATTCGCATCATCGGCGATACGCCCGAGCGTCCGGAGTTTGCCAAGGGGGCCGACAAGCCGGTAGCCACACAGTCCTCAAGCATGGCTCTGAAGGTCAGCTTCGGAGTTGTACCTGACTATAGTGACGACCCGCAGGGTCTGCATATCACGGGCGTAAAGCCCGGATCTCCGGCCGAAAAGGGTGGACTCGAAGCCGACGATATCATCACAGCCATGGGGGCAACCACCGTCAAGAACATCTATGACCTGATGGCAGCACTGGGAACGTTCAAGCCCGGCGACACAACGACCGTCAAGGTGCTGCGCGATGGCAAGCCCCTTTCACTGAATGTCACCTTCACGGGTAAGTAACTACGTGCCGCTCCCCTTTGGCGGGGTTGACGTCAGAGGTTGGCAAACGTCCATGCTACAACGGCCATGGCGTACACGCAGTCATTGACTTCGTGCTCCTTGAGCTTATCAACGGTATCGCCCTCGGTGTGATGATACCAGAAGTACCGCTCACCCTGAACCGTAAGCTCCATGGTGGGCACGCCCATGCGGTGCAGGGGGCTGGTGTCGGCTCCGCCGCTACCGGTTGTGATCGTTGTTGCGTGAACCTTTGACAGCAGGCCATTGGCAATGTCTTCGGCCGTTGCCCGAACTGCGCCATTGGTATCGCTGCAGGTGAAACCCGTCGGAGCAAACACACCGGCATCGCTCTCGATGGCCATGACGTGTTTCTCGCCTGCTGTCTGCTTGGCATACTCTTCACCACCGCGCAGTCCGTTCTCTTCATTGGTCCAGAAGCACACGCGAATGGTACGCTTCGGACGCAGACCAAGAGTCTTCATCATCGTAAGCGCCCGCCAGGCCACAAAACAGCCGCCGGCATCGTCCATTGCGCCCGTTCCAAGGTCCCAGGAATCGATATGACCACCCATGACGACCACCTCGTTGGGGAGCTCAGAGCCCGGAATCTCAATGATCAGATTGCGTGACTGGGCGTCGGGAAGCCACTTGGCGTCCATCGAAAGGGTAAGCTCAACCGTCTCGCCGCGGTCCTGACATCGCTGCATCATCATCGCATCTTCCATGCTGATAGCGCCGTGAGGGATCTTGGGCACATCGTTCTGATACCCCATACCGCCGGTGTGCGGCGTCTGAATTCCGTAAGGACCGACGCTCCTGACGAGTGAGGCAATTGCTCCGTACTTCGATGCCTCTGAGGCCCCACGAACGCGGTATTGCACGGTCTC
>CALRYC010000054.1:0-10630 GCA_943372295.1 Chitinophaga pinensis | reverse complement strand
AGAACTTTGCCAGCCAGTAGTAATTGGTTGCAAAGGACGGCTCGGCCCGCGTGCCGGCCATCCACCATTTCTGCGCTTTGTCCCGATCGTTGTTTCGGTAGTAAAGCTGTCCGATCTCGAAATGTAGACGTCCCGAGGTCGGAAATGCCTTGATACCATCTTCGTAGTAACGACGCGCCGAGGCGGTGTCTTCGAGTATGTCATGGCAGTTGCCGAGAAGCTGATATCCCCTGTCGCGAAGAAGTGAATCGCGGTAGATCGGCACGAGCAGATCGATCGCTTCACGATGACGCTCGGCCATGACCAGAGCCACCGCCTTTTCGTACAAAAAGGGAACGTAGCCGGGGACCTCTTTCAGCGCCGTGTCCCATGCGGTGATGGCCGACTGCGGAAGGTTGCCATCCATATACCGCATAGCCTCCCGGGCAAGAGAGTCAGCCCGGGTCATTGGACGTGTCTGCGATAACGTCAGCGAAGGGGCCAGGACGATGGCACAGGCCATCACAAAGCATACGCAAAGAGTTCTCATACACCGCAAATTGTGAAACTCGACGCAATCGGCTGCGAGTCTCCACGTGGACGCTCGGGGGGGCTGCGTCCGATGCACACCGGTCATTGACACACCTGCTCAGCGTATGCTCCACAACGCCTCGGTAATGCCTCCGTCCCAGAAGAGCCGGTGATTGCCGGACCGATGATCTGACGCCGTCTCGGTGAATATTCGGGGGCAAATCGCCAACTTCGCATTCTATGAATCGCCAAACACAGACGCTTATCATTCTGTCGTTGCTGACCGCATTGACGCCGGCCCGCTTCACGTCGAGGCCACACGATGCCGCCGGCAGGCATCCAAGTCTGCTATGGCGCGTGGTCTCGCCGGAAGGGGCCGTCAGCCATGTGTTCGGAACAATCCACATTGCTGACACGCTTGTCTTCCGGCAACGCGACACCGTCCTGCAAGTTCTCGAATCTTCAAGGACATACGCTTCGGAGCTAAATCTCGATTCGGTCATGAATCAGCTCAGTCCCAAGGCGCTGATGCTCGAGCGCGGTACGCTCTACGACCTTTTCGATTCGGCCAGCGTGGAGGTCATGTGCCAGAGACTCAGCACGGTAAACGCCATGTTTGCCCAGGTGTGCCCGCGTCTCAAGCCGGGCGCGATAATGATGATTGTTGCCATGGGTGAGGTTGAACGAACGGCACCCACATCGATCGACGAGTTTCTCTGGGCGCGGGCCAAGAGGCAACGGTTAAAGCGATCAGGCCTGGAGACAGTCTCCGAGCAGCTTAGCATCATCGATTCGATGCCGGCCGGTTACGTGCTCGAGCAACTTACCGACACGGCTCAGATGTCCTCACAGTTGGATCGTATGCGCCGCCTCTACGCACAGGAGGACCTTGACGGATTGGAGTCATATGCTGCCGAGGTGGGTGGCATGGATGACGCAACCATGCAGATGGTCAACGACAATCGTAACATCCGCATGGTCGGGCGCATGGATGTGATGCTTCGGCAAGGGGGCGCATTCATCGCCATCGGCGCTTTGCATCTGACGGGACGGGCCAGCGTGCTTGATCTGCTGAGCAGCCGCGGGTACCGCGTCGAACCAGTCACTGGCGGGCGTCGCACTTCCTGGCTTGCGCCGGCTCAGCGCGAGTAACGCCGGTACATACCCATCGCCACTCGGTAAAGATTACACTGCGCCGTGATGGTATCATCGATCGGCTGTGCATAGCCCCCTCCCAAAGCGAGCATGACCGGAATGCCTCGTCGGCGGAAGGTTTCCATGACGAGTTCGTCACGACGCTGCAGTCCCTCATAGGAGAGCGAGAGCCGACCGAGGGCATCACTCTCGAGGGGATCGACACCGCACTGGTAAAAGACAATGTCGGGCCCGAAGTCCACGATCGGAGCAAGTTCACGCTCGACCACGGCAAGGAACTCCGCATCACCCGTTCCGTCGGGCAGGTCCACATCCACCGTTGACGGGATCTTACGAAATGGATAGTTCTTTGCGCCGTGCACCGACAGAATGTAAACGTCGCTGCGCCCGCCCAGAATATCGCTGTTGCCGTTGCCCTGATGCACGTCGAGGTCGACAATTGCTGCGCGGCCCACAGCACCTTCCGATAAGAGGCGCAGGTACGACACGGCAATATCATTGAACACGCAGAACCCCTCACCGGCATCACGCATTGCATGATGCGTGCCCCCTGCCAGATTCCCCGAGAGTCCGTCCTCTAGCGCCGCACGGGCCGAAGCAAGGCAGCCGCCGACGGTGGCCAGCGAGCGCTCGACGAGGCCCTCGCTCCACGGAAAACCGATGCGCCGCTGCTCCAGACGATCAAGCGTGCCCGACAGAACGCCGTCAACGTACCGCTGCGTGTGCGCCAGCAGCACATCCTGGCGGGTTGCAAGTGATGGGGCGAGGAGCTGCGATTCGCTGATGATGCCCTGTTCGACAAGCGCATGACGCAGCATGCGATACTTGCGCATGGGAAAGCGATGGCCTTCCGGCAAATCGATGGTGTAGTGATCCGAGTAGAATACGCGCATCTTGGCAGCCCCTGAAGGGGGCTAATCAGCTTTAAACGAGATGGGAACGCGCACCCACATTGTTGTCGGAACACGGTTCAGAAGTCCGGGCGTAAAGCGCAGACAACGAATCGCCCTGGCTGCCGCTTCATCAAAGGCGACATTGTCTGACTCCAGGATCACCAGGTCCTGGACGATCCCATTGGCACTGACGAGCGCTGCGATCATCACTGTTCCGGAGAGTCCGCGCTGCCTTGCCACTGCCGGAAAGAGAATGTACGATCCCAGCGTGTCCGGGTCGAATGACGGCTCGTAGTACGACGTGTTAAAGCGATTGACTCCGGGTCGTGGTTTGCCCCCTGCCGTATCACTTGCCTGTATCCCCTTACGATACCACGGGCGGGTGCTGACAAGACGCGCATGCGGGCTTCCGAGATACCTTGATCGCGACAAGATCGCCTGACGCAGAGGTTGCACCTTGAGAGCAACGGCGAACGTATCGACCGACATCGGATTGAACGGCACGAGCCATTCCGTCAGAGAGTCAAGTAGAGCGCGGTCCAGGGCGGGACGCGAAGCGGTGATCACATTCGCCGTTCCTTTTCGCTGGAAAACCAGCGTGACCTCACACGCGCGCATCAGCTGTGCGGGAAACGCGCCGGGAAACTCAGTAATGAACCTCACCAGCTTCACCTCCGGGCGAGCCGAGCGGGCATAGGCCAAAAAGACCTCATCGACTCCCTGTGCACGTGCGCCGGTGGACCACAGAAGGCCCATCGTCAGGACGCAGATCAGTCCGCGTATGGACATGCAACGAGCGCCCCGGATGTCTTCAGTGCGGCCTGTGGAACTGCTTCTGCACATGATTGTTGTGCCATCGGGCAACGCGTACGGAACCCGCATCCGCTGGGCTTGTTCAGCGGCGTCGGGATATCTCCCTGCAATACGACACGCTGCTTGTTGCGACGCGTTGGATCCGGCTCCGGAACGGCTGATATCAGTGCCCGTGAATATGGATGTGCCGGTTCAAAGTACACAGCATCGGCAGAACCGATCTCGACCATGCTGCCGAGATACATCACGGCAATGCGCTGCGAGATATGGTACACCACCGAAAGGTCGTGCGCGATGAACAGGTAGGACATGCCGAACTCCTTCTGCAGGTCCTCCATGAGATTGATCACCTGGGCCTGGACGGACACGTCAAGAGCTGACACAGGCTCATCGCAGATGATCAGGTCTGGATTGGTCGAGAGCGACCGCGCGATACCGATGCGCTGGCGCTGGCCCCCGGAGAACTCATGCGGGTAACGTCCGGCATACTCCGGCTGAAGGCCCACGCGCTCGAGCAGCCATAGGACCTTATCCTCGACCTCTTTCTTCGACATCTCCGGATGGTGGATTTCAAGGGGCTCGCCAACGATCTGCTTGACAGACATCCGCGCGTTGAGTGACGAATAAGGATCCTGAAAGATCATCTGGATCTTCGACCGGTAACCTACCATGTCGTTCTTTGACAGCGCTAGCAGGTCCGTTCGTTTGCCGTCCTTTTCGACGTAGATGACCTGACCCGATACTTCAACCCCGGGCGAGATATGCTTGAGAATGTTGATCAGAGCGCGCCCGACCGTCGTCTTACCGCAGCCCGACTCACCCACAAGTCCGACGGTCTCCCCTCGGTTGATGGTGAACGAAACATCATCAACGGCACGCACCTCGGCAACCTTGCGCTGCAGAATACCGCCGTGAACGGGAAAACGGACGCTGAGGTTCTTTACCTCGAGAAGGGGCTGACTCATTGCGCGCCTCCGGCAACGGGTTCGACAAGGTGGCAGCGCACAACATGGTTCGGGGCGACTTCTCGCAATGGCGGCTCCTGGGTTTCACACCGGTCGATCTTGCGCTCGCAGCGCGTACAGAACTTGCACCCGGAGGGCAGATTCATGATGCTCGGGACGTTACCCGGGATGGCCTTCAGGCGATCATGACCTTTGCGCTCCTTGGACGGACGCGGGATCGATGCCATCAAACCCTGAGTGTAAGGATGCAGGGGGCTGGCAAACAGCTCTTCGACCGAGGCTACTTCCTGAATCTTGCCGCCATACATCACGATCACGCGCTGACACATCTCGGCCACAACGGCAAGGTCGTGCGTGATAAGCACGATGGCCGCTTCGCTGCGACGCTGTTTGAGCTCCATCATCAGATCAAGGATCTGCGCCTGAATGGTCACGTCAAGTGCCGTGGTCGGCTCGTCAGCAATAAGCACCGACGGGTTGCAGGCCAGAGCGATGGCGATCATTACCCGCTGGCGCATGCCCCCTGAAAACTGATGCGGATAGTCATCGACGCGCTTCTCCGCATCTGGAATTCCAACTGCCCGAAGCATTTCTACGGCCCGCTCTTTGGCCTCCTGTTCGGTGCACTTGGTGTGGGCCTGCACAACCTCGGCGATCTGCATGCCGATCGGAAACACCGGGTTCAGAGACGTCATCGGCTCCTGGAATATCATGGCGATCTCTCGACCACGGATCGAGTACATGTCCTCGTAGGATAGCGAGACGATGTCCTGCCCCTTGAACAGGATCTGTCCACCCATAATACGACCAGGCGGATCCGGAATGAGCTTCATCAGGGAAAGAGCGGTGACCGACTTGCCCGATCCGGACTCGCCGACAATTCCGAGGACTTCGCCGCTGTAGATGTCGAAGGACACTCCGTCAACGGCCTTCGCCCACGTGCCTTCAATGTTGAAGTACGTTTTGAGATCCTTGACTTCGACGAGTTTTTCCTGTGACACGAATGTGTTCCGAAGGTGCTGTAAAAAAAGGTCCTGTTACCGAAGTCGCGAGAAGACCTTCGGGTCAAAGGCTTCGCGAATACCCTCGCCGATGAACACCACCAGCGTGAGCGTGATGAACATTGCACTGAACGGAACCACCACAAGCCAGTAGCGCGTGATGTTCGACAGTCCAACGTTGATCATCTGTCCCCAGGACGGAGTCGGAGGGGGCAGACCAAATCCCAAATAGTCAAGCGATACCAGCGCACTGATACCACCGACGAGAGCAAATGGGAAGAAGGTGATGATCGGCACAAGGGTATTCGGCAGAATGTGCTTGAGGATGATCGACCGCGTCGGAACACCGATCGAAATGGCCGCAGCAACGTAGTCGCGCAGACGTTCACGATAGAACTGGGCGCGCATCTGCGCCGCAATGCCCATCCAGGAAAAGATCACAAGCAGCAACACCAAAAGCGCAAACGTCGGATTCACAAAGGAAACGATGATGATGATCAGGAACAGAAACGGAAGCGCAGTCCAGATCTCCATGAAGCGTTGCATCAAGAGATCGAACTTGCCGCCGAAGTATCCCATCATCGCACCGATCGGGATACCGATCAGGTACTCAAGGATGGCGATCAGGATCGCAAAGGACATCGACACCTGGAAACCGTATGACATCCTGGCAAGTACGTCCCGACCGTTGTCATCTGTACCAAAGACCCGCAAAGCACCGTGTCCATCTTCTGCAAATGGCTCGACGAAGCTCTCGTTGCCGGCAACGCCGACGTCTTCATTCGGGCTGAACGGGTACAGCGGCATGACAATGAAGTTCTCACTGCCTTGCTCATCCCACTTGGCCTGCAACTCACGGTAGTTTGCCTCACCCTTGTTGCCTGCCTCACCATACTGCTCAGCCGGGTCAAAACTCGACGGAGTAAGCGCCGAGACAAGAGGCAGTGATCCAAGGAAGTCGCGTCCTGCCGGAGAGTACCAGTTACCCTCATACTGGATCAGCAGCGCCTTGTTGTTGACCAGCAGCGGAAGAAAGAACGACAAAGCGTAGGCCGTCAAAAGGATGATCATCGAGTAGTACCCTCGACGCATGCCTTTGAACTTGCGCCAGCGACGCTGGTTGATCGTCAGTGAACTCGATGAAGGGGCTACGCTCATGATCAGGAGAATCGAATGCGTGGATCGACAAGGGCCAACATGAAGTCCGAGATGATCGAACCAATAAGATTGATGGTGATCGTGATGACGGCAAAGGCAAAGGCGACGTTCGTGTCGCGCGTGCCGATGGCCTCAAATGACAGCCGTCCGATCCCGTCGATGTTGAATGCCGTTTCGACAAGGTATCCCCCGGCAAGGAAGATGCCGATGACGCCGCCAATGGACGCCACAAGAGGGATGATCGAGTTGCGCATGGCGTGCAGCCAGATCACGCGATCTTCGCGCAGGCCTTTAGCATAGGCCGTGCGGATGAAGTCCTGCCCGAGTGTTTCCATGAGCGAGTTCTTCATCAGCAGCGTGATCGACGCAAAACCGCCGAGAGTATAGGCTACCGTTGGCAGGACGAAGTACCAGGCCCGGTCAAGGATCTGCTCTACGGCGGTAAGATTATCGTAATCCGATGACTGAAAGCCCCCTGTCGGGAAGAGATCGATGCCCGAGCCGCCGCCGAGAATCACCAGCAGCACGCCGCCGAGAGCCCAGCCGGGCACTGAGAAGGCGATAAAGATGATACTCGATGAGACCACGTCGAACTTGGTGCCGTGACGCAGCGCCTTTTGCGTACCGAGGTAGAAGCACACAACGTAGGTGATCACAAAACTCATCAGACCGAACTGCATCGATACCGGGAGGCGCTCACTAATGAGTTCAGTGACGGGCTTTCGGTAGCGGAAGGAATCTCCGAAGTCGAAGGTGAAGATGCCGGCAACCTCCCGCTGGTACAGCCAGACGCTGTTCGGCTTTTGCGATGGGTCCACGAACCAGTCCTCAAGGGGCGTCGATGGATCGTCCAGCGCATAGACCTTGTAGAGTCCTGTGGCGGCATCCATGCGGGCGATGACCTTGTATCCACCACCAACGTTACGTTCCTCGCCCACCTCGGCCAGGTAGTCATTGACCGGACGCGGGAAAAGTCCCAACCACATGAGGTAGCGCTTCCAGATGGGTTCATTCACCTGATAGTAGCGCTGCAGGGCTTCGAGCTGGCTTGGAGGAATCGACATCGATTCGGTTCCGAGTGCCGATCCGCCGCCCTCAGCCCCCTGCCCCTTGCGAAGAGCGTTCATCTGCTGGTCGTATGGTCCGCCCGGAGCAAACTGCACGATAAAGAACACAACGAACGTGGCGCCCAAGAACGTTGGGATCGCCAGCAGCAGACGACGGATGATGTATTGAAGCATGCTTGGAGCTTAGTTGCCGTCCTTGAAATCGCGCCAGAAACGGAACTCGGTGATACCCTTGTTTCCGCCAAGATCCTTCTTTGACTTGCGAGCATCATCAAGGGCAGCGGCCTTGTCCGGGTCGTACCACCAGGTCAGGCCGGCCGTTCCGTAGACATAGCTCAGCTGCGTGTACCGGCTGATCCCGAACTCCGGCATGCCAAAACGATCCCACACGGCAAGGCGGATGCCCTTCGGATTCCACCAGTGGCTCTTCATCGCATAGCCGTAGACGATTCGGTCGATCTCCTTGATGATCTTGATCTGCTCGGCCACATTGAAGGTGGAATCGTAGATCGGAAGGAGCTCATCCACGCGAGCATCCTTGAATCCCTGGATGTTGTTGTTGTCGTTCTTGTCGGCCAGCGAGCTCTTGAGCGATGTTTCAGGGTTTGGCGTGATCAGACCCGAATAGCCATAGGAGAAGATCTGGAAGTTGCGCTCATCGATGTTCTTGATGATCGAGTTCCAGTCCATGAGCTTCAGTCGCAGGTCAATGCCGACCTTGGCCAGTTCCTGCTGATATGGTGTCATCCAGCGCTCATCAAGCTTGGTGATAGCCATCTCGAGAACGAACGGCTTGCCGTTCTTCACCAGCCAGCCGTCCTTGTTGCGCGTTGTCCATCCTGCTTCTGCCAGCAGCTTGGTAGCAGCGGAAGGATCGTAGTTGATCTTCGGATTATCCGTACTGGCGTATGGCGTGTTCGGGTAGTCGGTATCAAAGGTCTCGTATTCGTTGTACAGAAGTTTCTCAACGATGGTCTCCCGCGGATAGAGCATCATGAAGGCCTTGCGAACACGGATATCATCGAAGGGGGCTTTGCGCATGTTGAACGTGATGCCGTTCGTGCCCATCGGACCGTTGTTATAGAAGCGGTAGCGGCGCACGTAGCCGTTCTTGATGGCCTCGTAGTCGGTATCCTTGATCCACTTTTCGGTGGTGGCCATGCTAAAACGGAACAGGTCGATCTCACCGGCCTTGAACTTTTCATAGAGGAGCGTAGCGTTATCCTTAACGACCAGATAGTTCACGTAATCGAAGTTGGCCGTGTACTTTGCCGTAGGATACTCCTTGGCCCAGTAGTCTGGCCGACGTGTGAGCTTCCAGCCGCTTCCGGCCTTGATGTCCTTTTCAGCGAGGTAATACGGGCCCGTGCCGGCGGGCATGTTGAAGTTGTACTTCTCGAGGAATTCCTTCCCGGTAAGCGCGCCGATCTCATGGCTCGGATAGATGAACATGGCGCCTCCGAAGTAGAGCAGGTTGCGGAAGTTCACGGTCTTGGCTGTGACCTGCACGATGTACTTACTCAGGGCCACAGGCTGCTCGAACTTTTCGAAGACAAGATTTAGCGCTGGCTCGAGCAATCCGGGATCGACCATCAGCTTCCATGAGGCCACGACGTCTTCGGCTACCACTGGCTTGCCATCGGACCAGCGAGCGTTCGGATCGATTCGGAACGTAAATGTCTTCTTATCCGGACTCACCTTCCAGTGTGATGCCAGGCCTGGCATGTAGTCACGGGTGATCGGGTGTGTACCGAGGAGTGTTTCGTAGACGTATCCCTTGATCTCGGTATTGACCACCATCGACGAGCCCTGTCCTTCAGGACGAAACGTGGTCGGGAAGGTCATTTCGCCGATCGTGATCTGTCCGCCCTTGACAGCCCGTTCATCGCCGAAGTACTTCATTTCCTCTGGCTTGATCACGTAGGTCGAGAAGCCGAGCTTCTCGGCAACCTTTTCGAATCCTTCACCACCCAGCGTGTCGGCAACCGACTTATCAGCGCCGGCCGGAGTGTCGTACTTCTTCCAGACATTCTTGATGTCGGATGTGGCAGCCTGTTTGGACTTTCTGCCGCACCCCGTGGTCATCGTCAGTATCGACATCGCCAGAATGCCGGCGATGGCAAGGGTCCAGAGGGAACGATTGGGCGACACCATAGTACTCCTGAAGTTGAAGCGGATTTGTGCGTGCCGGAAGCGACACTTTGACCGCGGCAAATATACACGCTGCCCTTTGGCGCAGCCAACACTTGCCGTGGTGGGGAGAATCAGCGAATTTGCGCCTATGCCAACCTTCTACCCTGGCGAGATGTCCCACAAGGACCGGCATCAGCTGGTCCTGAGCGGCGTATCGCCCCGCCCCATTGCGTTTATCGGCTCCCAGGACGCAGACGGCGTCTGCAATCTGAGTCCGTATTCGTTCTTCAACGCCTTCGCATCCAACCCGCCCATCGTGGCCATCGGTCCGGCCATCGCCGCCCGCACGGGAAAGGTAAAGGACACCTGGCGCAACATCATGGACACGGGCGAGTGCACCATCAGCACGGTCCCCTACTCGATCGTCCACCGCATGAACATCACCGCCGGAGACTACCCTCCGGAGGTGGATGAATTTGTCATGGCCGGGCTGACCAAGCGTGCGTCGGCGCTGGTTGCCCCGCCGAGCGTTGCCGAGTCTCCCTATGCCATGGAGTGCAAGCTCATGCAGAACATCGAGCTACGGCGTGACGTTGGTGGCAACGGCAACATCATGCTCCTGGAGGTTGTTGCCTTCCACGTAGCCGACAGCGCGATGTCAGGGGGCAAGATAGACCCCCGCCGGCTGGACCATGTGGCGAGAATGGGCGGCAATTACTACGCGCGCACGACGGACCTCTTCGAAGCTGCCCAGCCCCTTCACGCCTGCATCGGCATCGATCAGCTTCCCGAGCACGTGCGCACAAGCCCCATTCTGACCGGAAATGACCTTGCCCGTCTGGCCTATGTTGATGTGCTGCCGATGCTCGACGGCTCATATCCGCAGTTTGACGCGTCCTACCGGGCCGATTCATTTGAGATGGAGCTCGCCGCCG
>CALRYC010000053.1:0-10682 GCA_943372295.1 Chitinophaga pinensis | reverse complement strand
GTCGACGAATTGCACATCCGCCAGGCGCAGGATAGCATCAGGATTATCGAAGACGAGATCGTCCTGGGAGAGCCGGAGAGTCTTGGTCCGCAGGTCAACAGCACGGGCGGTGATATCTCTCCGGTGATCACGGCCGATGGAAAGCGCCTGTACTTTGGTCGCTATCCGCACCGGGAAAATATCGGCGATACGGCAACGGAGGACATCTGGTACACCGATCTGCAGCCCGATGGCACGTGGGGACCGGCAAAGAACCAGGGTCCACCGCTGAATAACTACAGTTCGAACTTTCTGGTCAGCATCGCGCCGGACCGTAACTCTGCGATCATTGGAAACACGTACTATTCCAATGGCGCTCCGAAGGGTTCGGGTATTTCGGCCGCATACATGACAGACAGGGGCTGGAGTATCCCGACGGAGGTCAAGGTCGACAAGTACTACAATGAAGACGAATACTCCGAGCTGTGCCTCGATCCAACGGGGATGATCCTGATGATGGCCGTGCAGCGAAGCGACGGACTCGGGCAGAAGGACCTCTACATCTCGCGCCGCAAGAGCAATGGCATGTTCACCGAACCGGTCAATTGCGGTCCATCAATCAATACGTGGGGCAACGAGATCTCGCCATTTATCGCTGCCGACGGTTCGACGGTCTTCTTCGCCACCGATGGACGAAAAGGATACGGCGACATGGATATCTGGATGTCGCGTCGCCTTGATGATACGTGGACCAACTGGAGCGAGCCGAAGAATGTAGGCTCGGTGATCAATACACCAACATGGGATGCCTACTTTACCATTCCGGCAAAGGCTGACTACGCATACTTCAGCGCGGCAAGTCCCGAAGACGGAAGCTCCGATCTGTATCGTATTAAGCTGGCAAAGGGTCTCAAGCCCCTTCCCGTGGCCCTCATCAGTGGGCGAGTGCTCAATGCCGCTACGAAAAAGCCCCTGGCCGCAGCTGTCACCTATGAGAGTCTAACCAAGGGCAAGGAAGTCGGTATTGCCCGCTCTGAACCGACCAACGGCGCCTACTCGATCGTTCTTCCGGTGGGCGACCTTTACGGTTTCCGCGCCGAGCTCGACGGTTTCTATCCTGTGAGTGACCAGCTGGACACACGAAAGCTATCGGAGTATTCAGAGATCAACAAGGATCTCTTCCTGGCGCCGATCGTAAAGAATCAGGTGGTGTCGCTGAATAACCTGTTCTTCGAATTCCGAATGGCAACGATCCGTCCGGAGTCGTTTGCCGAGCTGGACCGCTTTGCGCAGTTTCTCAAAGACAAGCCGCGGATCACGGTAGAGCTGGGTGGGCACACTGACAACGTCGGTAGCGCGGCGGCCAACAAGGAGCTGTCACGTCTTCGCGTTACGTCGGTAAAGGATTATCTCGTTGCCAAGGGCATCGACGAAAAGCGTATGGCCGTGATGGCATATGGCGCGACCAAGCCTATCTACGATAATGCCACCGATGATGGACGGCGTCGAAACCGGCGTGTTGAGTTTACCATTCTTACCGACTGACGACCGTTCTATCCAATGCTGGCTCGCGCGCTGCTCGTCATCCTGCTGTCATGCCTGACGTCGATGCCTGCGGTTGCAACCGAAAACGATGAGCGTCTGCCAGACAATTCTCGACACCGTCATTCTCAGTGGTATCGGCTTGTCGAGGCCGACCATCCCAATGTCTTCGATGTCCTGGCACTTCTGCAGCGGGACTCTTCCACGCACGGTCAGGGGGCGAGCAGACAGGTTCGCGCGGCTCGGCGTTGGATCGCCGAACGTCTCCCTCACGCTGACGCGCACGGCAACATCGGCCCCCTGAGGCCGCCACTCGACGAGATCCTGCGCCATACACGCCTGCGCAAGAGCGCCCCGGAGAATGTGCAAAGCCAACAGCCGCAGTGGCAGCCGATCGGGCCGTTTGGCTGGGATACGGAAGCAGTGCTGCAGACGGGTTCGCAGGGCATCGGTGTGGTGCGAACACATCTTGTCTGGCCCGGGCAGCCGGAGCTCATTCTTGCTGGGACGATTTCCGCCGGCATATGGCGCAGCACGGATGCCGGGCGCACCTGGTCGGCGATCGCTCAGGACGAACCGATCCAGAGTGTTTCACGGTTCACGGTTGCGAACGATACGGTGTATGCCGCCACCAGCGCCGGCCTCTACGTGTCTACCGACACGGGGCTGACGTTTCGTCGCGTTTCTCTCGAGGGAGACCTTGCTCTTACGCAGGCAGTGGCCGTGGATCTTTGTGCCGTCGACCCGAACAATGCCCGGCGTGTTGTGATTGCAACGATCGGACGTTTGTTCCTGTCGACCGACGCAGGATCGACATGGAAGTCGGCCAGCAACATGATCGGCACATGGTGGGACTTGCTGTGGCATCCCGAGCGCAGTGATGTTGCCTACGGCCTCGTGCAGATCGAATCGCACATCAGCTTCGTGAGGTCAACAAGCTCGGGCGTGAAGTTCAATCCCACGGGTCAGGGCTATCCGGCTGCCCGGCCAGGCACGTCGATGGCGCGGGCATTGCTGGCCGTCACGCCGGCATCGCCCGGGATGGTCAGCGTCATGATCGCCGGCTCTACCGGTAATGTCGGCGGCGTCTATGGATTGTACGTTTCCACCGATGAAGGGTCGACCTTCGAACACCGCTGCTGCGGAAACGTTGACGGTCCGGAAGCACCGAACCGTGGGACGAACCCGAATATCTTTGACTACGATATTGATGGACAGGGGCTGGGACAGGTCACCTGGGATATGGGGTTTGCGATCTCATCGCGGGATCCGCAGTTCATGGTTGCTGCCGGCATTTTCCCGTATCGCTCCAGCGACGGTGGTCGCAACTGGCGAACATTTCCTCCGATGCACTACGACATTCAATCCGCATCGGTTGTCGGCGATTCGGTCTGGCTTACGCATGACGGCGGGATAACACTCAGTAGTAACCGCGGCGGGTCGATCTCCGAGCGCAGCTTCGGTATCAGTGCCGCGGAGGTCTGGGGCTTTGATCAGTCTCATGACGGTAGCATCATGGCTATGGGGGCCTATCACCTGCCGACGTTCTTTCGGGACACGACCGTCTATACGGCCCGGTTTCCGGCAGGAGGCTGGTATCCGTGGGCCGGGGCAGATGCCATGGGTGCAAACGTCAACCCGGTTGCCAGTGAATGGATCTATGCCAAGCCCTGGGGCAACGTCCGCGTGCGACGCACGCGATCGAAGCTACTGCCCCCTTCCTCCTCGGAGCTGGGAATCGATCTTGGCTATCTGACGATGAACAACATCGAGTTCGACCCGGTGCGCTACTTCCGCATCATTGCCGCCGATCACGCCACACAGCGCGTGGTTGTCAGCGACGATAATGCCGGTTCGTGGAAGACCCTGAAAACGTTTGCACGCTACGTATCACGCGTGCGTGTGCACCCCGAGAATGGCAATCACATCGTTGCTATTGCCGACGCTGAGCTCTGGCAGAGTCTTGATGCCGGTGTGAGCTGGACGAATATCACGCCGATGGAGAGCGTCTCTCGCGGTCAGGGGATGGTGGATGTTGCCTTCGACGATGACGACTCCTCTCGACTGTACGTGGCCTTTGGAGGCAATCAAAACAGGGTGAAGGTTGCCGAAACCTCCGACGCAGGACAGACCTGGGCGTCTGTTTCCGATGGGCTTCCAGCGTTTGCCATCTTCACGCTGGTGAGCCGCCGCGGCACATCCGGTGAGCTCTACGCAGGAACCAGCTATGGGGTCTATCGATATACGCCGCAGACGAATTGGACCCTTTACGGCAGGGGGCTACCATATTCTGATGTCAACTTTCTGCACATCGATGACCCGGGAGGCCGACTACGCGTGGCAACCAATCGTGGACTATGGCAGATCGATCTTCCAATGTCGAGCAAGCCCCGTGCGCTGATCTCGATGGACACCGATACTATTCGATGTGCGCGCCAGCCCGTGCGGTTCGGATGCCGTTCAGCAGCCGTTGAAACTGCGGCCTTCCGACGTCGCTGGCAGTTCCCATCGGGTAAGCCGTCAGAGTCTGCCCTTCCGGTTGTGAACGTCCTTTACTCAGTACCCGGCACGTATGACGTGATTCTGATTGTTGAGAACGAGTACGGGGCCGACACAACACTGATGAAGGATGCCATCACGGTTCTGCCCAGTGAATGTGATGTTTTCTCAGCCGAGGCAGGAAACGCGGCGGACCTTTCGGGTGCTCAGGATCACGTCACTCTGGGCCGTTACTCCGGCACCACGCGCGAGTTCAGCTTCACGGCGTGGGTCAAGCCCGTTGGCATGCAGCCGAACTTCTCGGCCATTCTGTGCACAGACGCTGATCCGGGAGTTTCGCAGGAGATCGGCCTGCAGTTCATCAATGATCAGAACGAACTCGGATACCTCTGGAGTGGTGGGCGCTGGTGGTGGGGGTCGGGTCTGCGCCTTACGCCGGGCATATGGTCGCATGTTGCGCTTACGATCGACAGCACCGGTGCGACGGTGTACGTCAATGGCATCGGTAGCAAGGATGCAACGTCTCTGCCGGCGCTGGATCTGGCATCACTTGTATTTACACTTGGAACCTATCACTACTGGAGCGACCGCAATTTCTCGGGCTCTATCGACGAGGTATCTCTATACAGTCGATGCCTATCCGCCTACGACGTCAGAGCATCCATGCACCTTACGCGACGTCGCGGCGACGAGGGACTGATGGCCTACTACCAGTTCAACGAGGGCACACGAGGGGTGATCTTCGACAAGGTTGCGGGCCGCGACGGGAGCTATCAGTCGGGCTCCGGCCCCATCCCCTCGGGAGCACTCGTGGCATCCGGTTCGAGCGAGCTCGTGCGGCTTGCCAAGGGGGCTCGGGAAGCAGGATTTGCCGATGACACCGTCGAGCTTGAGCAGCCCCTTGCCGACGACGTCGAGCTGGTGATGACCAGCTTTGACCGGGTTGCCGGCGCATCGGCGAACGGGCAGCAGAACCCTCTTGAACATAGCTGGCGGGTTCTGAACGTTTTCGGTCAGCAACGAAGTGTTGAGCTTGCACGAATGCGTCTTTCCTGCGATCGACGCGCTCTTGCCGATGATTCGAGTCAACGGACCTACGGCATTCTGACACGTTCGTCGTGGAGCACATCCGAGCAATGGTCCGCGGCGCGTATCAATGACAATGGCTTTCTTCGTTTGAACCAGACCGGTGTTTCGGCCAATGTCGATAGGGGGCTGCTTACGCCCACGCAGATCGTGCTCACGTACTCCGGCCTGCCGGTCAGCGTAGCCGAGCGCTCAACTGATGGCATCATCAGCGTCGGGCCCAATCCGGCTGCTGACATTGTTCACATCCGATCGAGCAGGGGGCTTGCTGATATCACGATCACAAGCATGGACGGACGCGTCGTCTACCAGCGGCAGCTGAATGCGTCGCAGACCGAGCAGGGAGTTGATGTGTCGTCCCTCGAGCAGGGGACGTACATCCTGCGTGTGGGCCAGAGGCGAACGCTGCTGGTTATTCTTCGCTAGCCGAGCCCTCTGGCAGGGCCGGACGCACCATGACGGTCTGTTCGCGGTCGATAACCACTGCTCCAACATTTGCCCCCTTGGGTTTTCGTACGTACTTACGCTGCGTGTAGACCACCGGCACATACGATGCATTGCGTGCCTGCGAGTAGTAGGCCGTAATGGCCGCTGCCGCCTCGAGGATCTGCTTTGGGATCTTCGGACCGCTCACACCGCGAAGCACAGCATGCGAACCACTTGCGCCCCGCACGTGCATCCACCAGTCCTGCTGCCGCGCAAACCTCATCGTAAGCTCATCGTTGTTTGCCGCACTGCGTCCTACGTAGAGCGTGTGCGTGTCATCAAGTCGAAACTCCCTAAACACGGGAGTACGGGCCTTCTGCTGATTGTCCATGGCTGGAGGGTGTTTAGGGAGATCCGAAAGCGACACAGCTGATGCGATGCGGCTGCGCTCACTGGAAAGGTCGTCAATTCGACGCTGCAGCTCCGGAATTCGCTGCTCTCGACGTCGAGCCGCCTGCTCGGCATCACGCGCCTTTGCATAGAGCGCCGTAGCGTTCTCCAGAACTGTTGATTCCTGCCTCAAGGGAATGGTTTCCGGTTCGCCGCTAATCACGTTCACAAGTTCGAGATGGGTCAGCCCCGTGCGCTGAATGTCAGGCTGAGCCATCAGCGTGTCGGCCCACGAGCGATAGCGTCCGGCTCGCCCCGTAGCATCCTCATCACCTAGCACGGCCTGTAGAGTGCGGCTGATCTTGCCGATCTGCGCATCGATCGCCCGCAGCTGACGCTGCTGCTCATCATGAAACGTGCGATCGGCGCGGCGTCGGAAGGAGACGATTCGCACAGCCTCGAGTATTGAGTCGTATGTCTCGGCGATCTGCCAGCCATGGAGTGGTATGAGCGACAGCAGCACGTCGTCGCCGCTTGTGAGCATGAGGTGCTGAGCCTGCTCACGGCACTGCCGCACCAACATCATTGCGTGTGTGTTTATGCTCTCTCGCTGTGCTGAGGAAAGCTGCTCCACCAGTAGGGAGGGGCTGAGCCCGGCGCGGATGCAGACTTCTTGTGCGTAGTGCTTGGCCAGACGCAGCGAACACGTTGAAAGATCCTGCAGCAGCGTCAGGTCTCCACGAACAAGGGGCTCAGGAGAGACTCGTGGCAGAGTTGAAAAGGCAGTGCCGATGCGCTCTGTTCGGTGGTGCAACGCATCTATTGCGATGCCGTCCCGACACGAGACGATGTTACCGCGGCCCCCGCTGAAGAGCTCTACATGGAGGACATCATCGGTAAAGATGAAGCTGATCACGCGGTCGTGCTCGAGCTTCACGACGGCGCCGAGGCTCTGACCCAGCAGCCCCGGGAAAATGTCGATGCTGTTGCGCAGAGCGCGATGCGCGCTCTGACGTGCAGTGATCGACGGATCCTTCGCATGCACGTCGATAACCACCGGCAGCTCTTCTGACCCCATGTCAAACACGAGCGTGGCAACACCCTTCTGCTGTGACCATGCGCGCACAAGCGTTGCACCGTTAAGGAGTGCATGAAGCTCTCGGGCAACATGCTCGAGGGTGAGATGATGACTAATCATCTGCCGGACTCGATCGTCTGCCGCGGCTTGCGCGCGTAGACCACATCGTGCAGGGGGCGAGGAAGCATAGAGCTGATGCGTTGAACAAGCCCCTTTCGAGAATCATCTTGTCGCGACCACCATCGAGAAAAGGTATCAATGTCCGAGGCCGTTGTATCGGATGACGCCAGCAGGCGCACCACCGACGGAAGCGACCGATGATCGGTGTGACGGTCTATGAGCGGCAGGATCGTCGCGAGGGGGCGCTTGGCACCGCGCAAAAGGCCCTCGATGGCGGCCATGCGCACGATCTGCAGCGTATCAGACAGCAACGACACCAGCAGGGAGTCGTCGGCGCCGGCATACCGAACGTACGCGTTCGCCGCTCGCTGACGTACGTACGGTTGCACATCGCCACAGGCCTTTCTCAGGATGGGTATACTGACCGAGTCTCCGATCTCACCAAGCGTTGCCACGGCAAGTCGGCGCCGACGCCACGCCTGATCCGAAAGCATATCCGTCAGCACCGGCACGAGCTCTCTGCACTTGACCTTGCCGGCAACTGTTGCGGCGATGGACACAGAGCCATTGTCGCTCGACAGGAGTCCGCGTCTGAGCAATGCTATGGTGGAATCCCGGTCACTTGCATAGAGATCAGCAAGCACGTTCTCAAGCGTAAGTCGCTCACGCGGCATCTGCGTTGAGAGCTGTGTTTCGAGGAAAGCCAGGGCCGGCTGCCCGCGTCGTCCCAGTTCCTTACGAGCCGGGGCAACGGCATTCTGAAACCGCAGATGCGAGGCCGAAGCTTGGACAAACAAACTGTCGACAGTGGAAGTCAGCGTATAGGAAGCCACCGACGCTGCGGTCTGCACGGAACTTCGTGGCGTCGGTTCTAGGTCGGCATCAAGAAGAAGGCCATACGTTGATTTCACGATTGCCGTGTCATTTCGAAGCACCTCGCCATAACTGTCGCGTCCACCGGCATCAATGAAAAGTCCGACCATCCCGTATCCGCGGCGCATGTCGGAGTATCCGATGGTATTGCCCTGATTCAAGGCACTGTAGCTGTCCTGACCCGATTCATCGTAGAGGATCGAGACCGCATTGGCATTGCCGGCACCGAGTGAAAGACTCTCACACACATACGTGTCGTTGCCGGCGTGATCACGAAGCAAACCAGTGGCAATGTCATGTCCGCAGCCTTGAGACACTCCGTGCGAGCGGTAGACATCTTCCCCGGTAGCATCGGTCAGGATGCCAACGGCAAAGTGAACGCCCGAGCCCTGCGCATACTGATAGGCATCGTAACGATCATCTCCACCGAGGTCGACAAGCGCGCCCAGACCATACCAGTAGGCGGTACCCTGACCATAGATGTCACACGAATAGAGGTCATTGCCTGAGGCATCAACCAACAGCCCAAGACCCCCGGACATAGACGGGCGTGAACCCAGGGCAGCCCCTTGCGCAAATGATACCTGATGATCATCATATCGAAGTACATCCGCAAAGGGGCTCACGGCGATGTAGCGGTCGTTGCCGCCATTGTCACTCAAAATGCCTACGCCATGCGTTGCCCCGAAGGCCTGTGACTGCGAGGCACAGAGATAAACGTCATGTCCGGCGTCGTCCAGAAGCAGCCCCATACCGGCAATGCCCGCCCCCTGCGAATTGGATCTGCCGCGATAGATATCATTTCCGGCCATGTCGTGCAAAACGCCGAAGCCATACGTGCCGGAGCCGATGGAAAAGTCACGGGCGGTATACTGGTCATTTCCCGCGCGATCGATCAGCATCCCGATACCGAAATGTCCTGCGCCAAGCGAGTGATCACCACCGCGATAGGTGTCGTCTCCGTCGAAGTCGATGATGACCTGCGTATTGACGGTGTCGGACTCATGTGCCAGATCGTACGTATCGTTCCCGCCAACGTCAATGATCAGCAGATACGCCCCGGTGTAGACGTCGTTTCCACGTCCACCGATCGCGATGCGGCCATAGTCCGAGTCGATGATCACGCTCGTGATCGAATCGCCGAGCCCCGCGAAGTTTATCGCGGCCTGCTTGGTCTGCCGAACAAACTCGAGGTAGTAGAACATGCCGGTATCACACAGCACAGGGAACACCCGTGTGCTGATCGTCTTGCTGATGAGCTCAGTTGTTTTACGACTGGCTACCTCGTTGTTGTAGATCTGCCAGAGCGAAAGCTTCTCATCTTCTTCGGACGGCGTCCACATCGAATCGAGATGACTGCGGAACCACTGCAGATCAACTTCCGGATGAAGGGTTCGGTGAAATGCTCGCGCCATCTCAGCGCCGATCGCCATCTTGACGGTCCCCTCGATGTACCGGTCGAGAAGCCCTCGTGCAGCCGGGCCGGCCTGCCGCAGGCGGCGCTCGAACGAAGCGGGGTAGTTTCGGGGAGTCGCTTTGAAGACGGGTGGTGGCGCTCCGCGAAAGCCGGCGACCTCGCACAGCGGAACGTAAAGCTTGCGCATCGAGCTGTCCGTGCGGGAGGTGAGCGCAGCAGCGAGACTATCGGTGAAGGTCACGTTTGCCAGAGGATCCCGAAACAGCCGATCATGAAATGCATTACGATGCCGGTCACGATCCTGCAGATTCTCAGGCATCGAAAGATCAGCCATGCGCATCCCGAGAATCGAAAGCGCCGTATCGACGCCTCGGAACAGTCGACGTCGAGATTCAGAAGATCCGTGGGGCGTTCGCTCTTGGGCCTTCAGCCACGGGTTGAGAATTACAAGTAGACCCGAAACAACGACCGCAGCCAGGGTCGCACGACGCAAGGATAACGCCATTACATGCTCATGAATATGCGGAGTTCTTTTGCCAGCTCAGGGGATTCCTTCTCGAGAAAGGACAGAATACGCTCGGCATCTGCGCGGCGTCCCGTGCGGGCAGAGCAGAGCGCGACCTGATAGAGCACAGCGGGGCTTGACGGGAAACGACGCATATCGTCATCGAGAAAACTGACGGCATCGGCGCATCGGTCGGCATCAAAGCACGTTCGGAGACGTTCGATGCGAAGCAGTTGTGCGGTGTCTCTGAGCGAGACGGCCTGGTTGTGGGCGCGCAGCGCTTCGGAGAAGTTGCCTGACTTGCGGTAGATCAGAGCCATTCCCAGGTAGGCGTCGGCGGCAAAGCCACCGCCCGTCGCAGCGGCGCGTCGGTAGGACTGAATGGCATCCTCGCCAAAGCCCAATCCGTCATAAACACGTCCAAGATTGTGATACGCTTCGGGGTAGTTGGGCTTGAGACCGACTGCTTTCTTGAGGGCGCGCAGCGACGAATCGAGCTGCATCTTTTCCAACTGCAGCAGACCAACATTATACCACCCCTGCGGATCATCCTGCGAACGCTGAACATACGCTCTGGCCACATCGAGAGCCTCGTCGGTTCGACCATTGTCTTGCAGCGCGATTGTAAGCAGCATGTGTGGTGATGACGAGCCGACGCCGAGTCGTATGGCTTCCCGCAGAAAGTCGATAGCCTGCTCAGTTCGACGTGATGCCATCAGCGCCTCGCCGGCCATCATCTGCGCGTTCGCATCGCCGGGGGCAAGCTC
>CALRYC010000052.1:0-11486 GCA_943372295.1 Chitinophaga pinensis | reverse complement strand
CGAAGCATGGCGTGTACTCGAAGAAGACGATGCCAACGAAGTGGACGAAGCGATCGAACGCTTCGAACGTGCCGTGATTCGCATCGACCCTCGCGCCCTCACGGAAGGGGCATTCTGGTCGGATGTTGTAGCAATGCTGGAAGAAGAAGGAGACGATGACTGATGACTGATGACGAAGTCACGGTCGGGTTGCAGACTAGCACGCCGAAACCGACACCCACAAAACACAAGAGCTCCTCGCCCAATTGCGCGAGGAGCTCTTTTTGTTTGTTTTTTGGAGCCCTGCTTTCGCAGGGTTGACCGGTGTTTCGCAGGGGATGACGTTCCTTCACCTCACACCTCAAACCTCACACCTCACACCTCAAACCTACTTGGCTATCGCCACTGACCGGCGTTCGCGCACCACGGTGACGCGGATCTGGCCGGGGTACTCCATTTCGGTTTCAATACGTCCGGCAATGTCGTTTGCCAGCTGGTCGGCGCGCAAGTCATCGATACGATCCGGCTCGATGATCACGCGCACTTCGCGTCCGGCCTGGATCGCAAAAGTCTTGGTGACGCCATCGAAGGACGTTGCGATCTCTTCGAGCTGCTGCAGACGCTTGATGTAGTTTTCCAGCGACTCTCGGCGGGCACCCGGACGGGAGCCGCTGATCGAGTCGGCCGATTGCACAAGGACGGCGATCGGGGATTCCATCTCGATATCGTCGTGGTGAGCACCGACAGCATTGACAACCAGCGGATGCTCCTTGTACTTCTTCACGAGCTCCATACCGAGCAGAGCGTGCGGACCTTCCAGTTCACGGTCGATCACCTTGCCGATGTCGTGCAGAAGTCCGGCGCGCTTGGCCAGGTTCACATCAAGACCAAGTTCGTTGGCCATGATACCGGTCAGGAAGCCGACCTCGATCGAGTGGGCCAGAAGGTTCTGACCATACGACGAGCGGTACTTCATGCGTCCGATGTAGCGGATCATTTCCGGATGGATGTTGTGAATGCCCAGCTCCATCAGAGCATTCTCACCAACGCGCACCACTTCTTCTTCGAGTTCCTTACGCACCTTGTCGACGACTTCCTCGATGCGCGCAGGATGGATACGTCCGTCGCCCATGAGACGCTCTAGCGATACACGGGCCACCTCGCGGCGGAACGGATCAAATCCCGAGATCACCACCGCTTCCGGCGTATCATCAATGATCAGGTCGACGCCAGTTGCCGCCTCGAAGGCACGGATGTTGCGCCCTTCACGGCCGATGATGCGCCCCTTCATCTCTTCTGACTGCAGGTTGATCACCGACACGGTGGACTCCACGCAGTGGTCAGATGCCGTGCGCTGAATTGCCATCAGGACGATGCGCTGAGCCTCTTTTCGGGCGTTGAGCTTGGCTTCATCACGCACATCCTTGACCAGCTGAGCAGCATCGGCCTTGGCGTCGTTAACCATGTTGTCGACGAGAAACTTCTTAGCGTCTTCCTTGCTCATGCCCGTGATGCGCTCCAGACGGATGTTCTGCTCTTCCAGCAGAACGTCGATCTGCTTGGTTTTTGCATCGATCGCCGAGGACTTGCGCGTGACATCCGACTCCAGTCCCGAGAGCGTCTTTTCCTTCTTGTTGATGACATCAAGCTTCTGCTCGATTCCCTCTTCACGCTTGCGTAGCTCTTTCTCGACGTTCTTGAGCTTGGCCTCCTTGGAGTCACGCTCTGAATCGTACTTGCGCTTGAGCTCACGAAACTTATCGTCGGCTTCGTCGATCTTGGTGCGCTTGATCGCCTCGGCCTTCTTTTCCGCATCCTGAAGGATGCTCTTAACTTCCGCCTCAGCGGCTTCTTTCTTTGTTGCGGCGACCTTTGCGCCGGCAAAGTAACTGACCAGGAAGCCGACCACTGCTATGGCCGCCCCGGTGATGATGGCCATCATCATTGGGTCCATCATGTTCACAACTCCTTCCCCGCTCCATTGAGCGGCCTGCCGCAAGCCCCCTAGGGAGTCGTCGGCAGAGATAAATAAAGGAGCCGCATCCCACTACATCGGAACGAATCCGTTGTGTTCGGTTGGGAAAAGAACCAAAGGTACCGCACGGTGGGTATCATCCTGGCCATCGCTGACTTCCACTGAATGGTTACGGTCGAACCGTACCGGCGCCGCTGGCGTCCGGACCATTCCCGCATGCGCGGGTGAGGCCTGCCATTGATGGTCAGAGACTGATTCCCTGGAGTGAAAAAATTTGAATGATTCTTTTTCAAGCGTGCGAAAACTGTAGCGGAATGCGGCTACGCGTTCCTACCGACGCACCAGGCCTTGAGGATGAGTCATAACAGCGGTTGTTGCGCGGCCCGCTCGAGATAGCGGCTCATGGATTCCAGTTCTTCGGCAACGTATCTCACGTCGGTCTGACGCTGTGAGTTGGCCTCGACATACCTCTCGGCAATGTTCAGGGCGGTCAGGACAGTGAGCGTAGGGGTGGATTGTTCCCGGAGTGTCTGCTGAAGATTCTGAAACTGAACGTTGACTTCGCGCACTGACTGCTTGATCTTCTCTTCGTTATCTCCACGAAGAGTAAGGTCTTTACCAGCTATTGTGACTCGTATCGCTTTCGACATGGGGTGTCGGATTGAAAAAATTTCGGTTTCCGAACTGGAAGTTAGGAAATCCTGAGCAAATCTTCGACCCGTTCGGCCAATTCATCCAGCCGATCGGCCACTAGCAGGAGTTCCTCGGGCGCCATACCCGAGGCAGCATCTGATGAGCGGGTACCATTGACCATTGCAGAGGGCTGAGCAACAATTGAAGGAGCAGCATACGCCGTGGCAAAGAGGACCATCTGATCACGCTGCGCCGGGTCTTCAATATGCCGAAGTCCGGCGGCCCGATACAGTTCCACAATGGCCATCGCTCGCTGAAGCTGCTCCTGCAGATCGATCACCTGGTCGGACATCCGCTCAATATCTGCCGACGAACCTTCGTCAAGCGCACGCACGGCCTCGCATTCCATGGCCTGCAACCGCTCGGTGATCTCCGTTAGCGTCTGTTGATGTTCCTGTAGTTCGGCCTGACGGGCGCTGAGTTGAAACTCAAGCTCGACGACATCCTGACGGGCCCGGGACAGCTCGGAGCCGAGCACTTCGTTGCGACTGTTCTTTTCGTCGACCAAACCCTCAAGGTCGGCCGCTCGCTGCTGAAGGCGCTCGACGCGCCGCTCGAGTTCTTCTCGCTCGCGCTGGAGAATGTCAAACTTCACCGACATCTCCGTGGCGTCGGATAGCTGATCGCTCTTCTCATCAAGCCGAGCCTCGAGCTCTGCCACCCGAAGACTCATACCGGCAAGATCCTGCTCAAGCAGCGACCTATGGTGATTGGACGTTGCCAGATCCGTTTCCAAGTTCTGCAGCGTCTGACTGATCTCGGTACGCATCTGCAGCTGCGCAGTGCGTCCATCCTCAAGCGCCGCCTCAAGTTCGGCAACATGTCGCATGGAATTGGCCACGTCGGCCTCGAGCAGCCGACTCATCTCCTGCGAATCGGCAAGAGCCCCCTGCGAATCGGCAAGAGCCCCCTGAAGTTCTCTGATGCGGGCTAGGCTTTCGGCCGACTCGACCTCCACCTGGGCGGGCTTCTGGGCTTTGAGCTGAACCACTTCCTGACGCAGCATCACGATCGTCTCGGCCGATGCGCGCACCACGTCCCAGAACTTCCGAAGTGCAAGTTGCACCTCGGCGGACGCGTTCGCGGGTGTTACCACTGGCTCGGCGGCTTCCGATGCCTGCTCTGACTGCGGCTGGAACACGGGTTCAGACTCGGATTGAAAGAGACTGCTCATGATGCTACTCCTGCAGAAGAGGGTTCATTGCTTTGCTTCGTGGCAAGGGACTCTTCGTGACCCCGCAGAACAGCGCCGAAGCGCGCTCTGACCTCTGCTGTTATGGCCGCTATGGCCGCGTCAACATCGGCATCAACAAGCGTGCGGTCGGCCGCTCCAAAGGTCATCCGCATAGCCAGCGACTTGCGCGTCGGCCCCAGATGTTTATCGCGATATACGTCAAACACCTCAGCGGTGCGGATGCTCGGACCGCCAACTCTCAGGGCCGCAGCGGTGAGCTCGCCGGACATAAGTTCTTCGGTTACAACAAAGGCAAGATCACGCTCGACGACCGGGAAAGCCGATACGGGCACGTAACGTCGCGCTACCTGTGCAATAGCGCGCAGATCGATCACCGCAGCTACGACCAGCGCCTGGAGGTCAAAACCCGACGCCAGGGCAGGATCGACCTGTCCGATGTGACCGATCAGACGTCCTGCACACTCACAGACGAGCGTGTTGACTGTAAACAACGGTACTTCTTCGGATGATGGACGCATCGTGATGTCGCCCGAGAGTGACATCACGTCGGCAATCAGATCGTAAAGGTCGAGTGCTCGCCCCTTCTCACTCCAATGCGACGCCTGCTCTCCGGCAACAATGAGCGTCAATAGCTCCTGCTGGCGAACGCCAAACTCGCCATTGGCATCGCGGCAGAAGACCGACCCGATCTCCATCAGACGCACGCCGTTGGCCCCATGACGTAGGTTGCGAGAGGCAACGCGAAGGAGTGACGGAACCAGTGAAGTGCGCATGACGGAGAACTCTCGGCCCAGCGCGTTGGTCAGTGTTACACCGTCGGCACCATGCTGGTCTTCGGGCGACCCGAGGACGTTTGTGACGCAGTCGGTGTATCCTCGTGAGGTGAGCATCGTGCGCACACGCACGCGTTGGGCATGTCCGTGAGGTCCACCACTGCGAAGGCTAACCGGTAGCGCCGAGGCACCGATCGCTATGTGTGCCCGCTCGGCCGACGGAACATTGTCGATGCCATAGAGACGCATGACCTCTTCGGCGATATCGATCTCGGCCGCAATGTCCATACGCCAGGACGGTGCTGTGACCAAACACGAACCGTTGCCGACATCCTCAACAGCGCAACCGACGGCGCTGCATACGTCAACGATGTAATCGTCAGAAACATCGATGCCCACAACAGCACGAATTCTCTCGAACCGCACTCGAAACGAAGCCGGCACCAGCGGAGCAGGATAGGCATCAAAGCGGTTGAGTGCCTCGCCCCCTGACAATTCAAGGATCAGTTGCGTTGCACGGTCGAGCGCCCATTCCACGCCATCGATATCCACTCCCCGCTCGAAGCGATAGGAAGCATCCGTGCTCAGCCCCAATACCTTGGCGGTTCGACGAATTGAGGAAGGGGCGAACCAGGCCGATTCAAGCAGAACGGAGGTGGTCTCGTCGGTGATCTCCGAGTGCTGACCACCCATCACGCCGGCAATGCCCACCGGGCCGTGGGCGTCACAGATCAGCAGCATGGAAGGTTCCAACTGACGTAGCTTCCCGTCAAGCGTGGTGTACTCGTTCACACCAGCCTGGCCGGCTGTTTGAATGACAAACGAAGAGTCCGTGATCGTGCGGGCGTCATAGGCATGCAATGGCTGACCGCACTCGTGCATCACGTAATTGGTCACGTCAACGATTACGTTCCGCGGACGAAGCCCGAGAGCCGTCAGGCGGTCCTTCAGCCAGACGGGTGACTCAACCACGCGCACGCCATCGATGCGGCGCGCCATAAATCTTCGGCAAAGGTCAGCGTCACGGATCTCGATCTTCAACTCGGGCTTGGCTTCAACGTGCCCCTTCACCGCTGACACGTCGGCAAGGCTGGCCGTGCCTCGCATGAAGGCCGCCAGGTCTCGGGCAATGCCCAGATGTGACAAACAGTCGGCACGGTTCGGCGTGATAGCCACATCGTAGATCACGTCATCGATTCCCAGTGCGCTGGCAAGGGGCGTTCCCGACGCAACATCAAGTTCAAGCACCCAGATACCGTCGTGGTCGTCTCCCAGCCCAAGCTCTGATTGCGAGCAGATCATCCCCTGCGAGGTCACCCCCCGCAGCGGCCGCTCCTCGATTGCAAAGCCGGCCGATGGCACAATTGCACCCACAAGTGCCACAGGCACCGTCTGCCCGGCCGCCACGTTAGATGCGCCACAAACGATAGTCTTCGGCTCGCTCAGTCCGACATCCACCGTGCACACCGAGAGCTTGTCAGCCTTCGGATGCGCCTGCCTATCCAGCACATGGCCAACGACAAACCCTTGCAGTACCGAGGACATATCAACGATGTCCTCAACCTCCAGCCCAAGGTCCGTCAATACCTTCTGTACCCTCTGCGGCGTCCACTCAGACGCCGGCAAGGCAACAAACTCCTGCAACCACCGATGCGAGATTTTCATCTCAAGAATTTTCTCCGTTGAATCATCGCAAATTTATACGTCACAACGGCATAGCAGGGGGCGAGTTATGCACAGTGACAAGTGACAAGTGACGAGTGACGAGTTACAAGTGACGAGTTACAAGTGACGAGTGACAAGTGACGAGTGACAAGTGACGAGTGACGAGTGACAAGTGACGAGTGACCAATGTAGATTGCTCTCAATCGTCGCCGGCTAACGCCTGGCTATCTTACGAGTCAATCACAACAACGAAAGCATCTGCAACATGGAAACAAGTACTGACATCAAAGAAGTCGTTCGTTCGGCGTATGCCGGCATTGCCGGACAATCAAAAGAACAGAACGCGGCCTCATGCTGCGGCGTCGGAGGGTGTTCGACGGTGGACTACACCATCTTCGCCGAGGACTACTCGAAGATGAAGGGATACGTTGCCGATGCTGACCTCGGACTTGGCTGTGGCGTGCCGACCGAGTTTGCGCAAATCCGCGAGGGCGATCTCGTGGTCGACCTCGGTTCCGGTGCCGGAAATGACGCTTTTGTTGCGCGCGCCATTACTGGTCCTGCAGGAAAGGTCATCGGCATTGACATGACGCCCGAGATGATCGACAAGGCCCGCAGCAACGCCGACACCCTTGGTTTCAACAACGTCGAGTTTCGCATTGGCGATATTGAGAACATCCCGATGGCGGCAAACCGGGCTGACGTGGTGATCAGCAACTGCGTGCTCAACCTTGTGCCCGATAAGGCACGTGCTTTTCAGGAGATGCATCGCATTCTCAAGCCGGGCGGTCACTTCAGCGTCAGCGACGTTGTCCTTCAGGGCGAGCTTCCGGACGGGCTTCGCAACGATGCCGAGATGTATGCCGGATGTGTCTCCGGGGCCATTCAGCTTGACACGTACCTAGCGCTTCTGCATCAGGTTGGATTTACCAATGTCACGGTCCAGAAGAAGCGTCAGGTCAGCCTGCCTACCGACATTCTCTCGGCCTACCTCACACCGGATGAAGTCAGGCAAATGCAGTCCGATGACAGTGCCGGCAGAGGCATTTACAGCATCACCGTGTACGGCGAAAAGCCCCCTGCCTCATGCTCACCCGACTCAGGATGTTGTTAGCTGGGGCCGAACAACACATGCCTGTCCATTTCCAGTTCGTGATTTTCATCGCGGTCACCCCACGTCAGAGGGATCCCCGTAGGGGCGACCCTATGTGGTCGCCCAAATCGTAACAAGCGCAGTCGCCCAAATCGTAACAAGCGAAGCCAAAAAGCTAGCCAAATAGTGAGCCAAAAAGTGTTAAGCCCTTGTAACTACTTGAGTCACAAGGGCTTAACGTTTTTTAGATGTAGCGGGGGCAGGACTTGAACCTACAACCTTCGGGTTATGAGCCCGACGAGCTACCAATTGCTCCACCCCGCGATAGGGATGCGAATATAGGGCATAGGCAGGGATCTGGCAAGGGGCTGACGCTAACTCGTGTTTGGTCCCGCTGCCAGGTACAGGAACGAATAGCTCGTTACAATTGTCTGGCTAATGGGTGTTACACTGCAATCAATCACCTCATTCTTGGAGTAGGGTTATGAAGAAGATCGTCCGACTGATGGTCGCACTGGCAGCGCTGACGATCAGCGCTCAGGCCTGGGCACAGGTTGATACCAACGACGCGTATCGCGTCATCTACGGCAACCTGCTGACGGCTACAGCCACCGAATTGACGGTGGAGGGTGTAGATGCTTCGGGAGTCTTATCTCTAGAGGTTTTCACGATCAACGCGTCGACTCAGATTGACGGGTGTTCGCTTGATGAGGTCGTTGCCGGAACGCAGCTGCTGGTCTATGTGGCCGATCGCAAAGCCGGAAGCAATGTTGCCGCCTACGTCAGGTTCTACGGCTGCGAGCCAGCATGGCAACTGTCGGGGACGGTGGTGAGTATCGAATCCGGAAGCATGACACTTGAAACCCGCGATGACAAAGTCACCGGAACGGCAACGGTGCGGCTGAAAACAACCTCGGAAACCAGCTTCCTAACCTGTTACGGAAACGCGCGTGAAGCATCCGACTTCAGCAAGGGCACTGCGGTGGTGGTTAACGCGGCCGGCGCAAAGAACAACTTGCGTGCGCTCTATGTATCGGCACAGGATGACTGCGGCGAATCGATGCATGTGGAAGGGACTTTCGTTTCGTATGTCGACTCGGTTCTGAGCCTGAATGTTGAAGGGAAGTCCGATCCCCTGCGCCTGATTCTTTCCGAGCGCGTTGGCCGACCCTACATGGACTCTGTGCAGTTCATTTACACGTGCTCGGGCGAGATCGTTAGCGTGTCGGATGTTCGCAGCGGCGAGCGCATGAGTGTGGTCTACCTATCCATTTCACGTCAAGGCGACTTTCTGCAATACGCTCAGCTGTTGCGCAACTGCCCGTTCAGCGCGTCAGGAACGATCACCAATGTTGATGGTCGTTCGATCACCATCGCTGCAAATGGTCAGACATATGTTGCTGCTGTGACCGATGCCACGGCCATCTATGATTGCCTTTCGCGCCAGATCACCAGCGACGCACTTGTCGTAGGCTTAAGCGTCGATGCACACATCACACCGGAAGCTTCAGGCAACACGGTCCTGAAGATCCAGATCAAGAATGACTGTCCGTACGCGTTCAGTATCGGTGGAAAGATCAGTGCCGTGAGTCAAACCGCCGTGACCATTGATGGACTCTCATCAGAAGAGCGCACAGACGGTAGCCGCGAGCTTTCTTTCGATGCTGCAAGCCTCGTGCTAGATTGTCTCAATCTGCCCCTTGGCATTGATCGGCTGCAGGTTGGAAGCGACGTCTTTGCATACTACCGCACCTCGGGCACGGAGCGCATCGCCGACCTGGTGATCGTGCAGTCGCCATGCGACGTCAGCATATTCGCCGGCACAGTGCTCAGTGCGACCCCTTCAGAGATCACGATCAGCGAAGCCGACGGAACCTCGCGTTCGCTTGCGATCGATGCAAGCAGCAAACTCAATGACTGCAATGGCGAGTCGATCTCCATATCCGCCACGTTGCTTGGCACCACCGTCACCGGCTCGGTCCTCAATACAACAACTCCGCCGAGCATCCAATGGGCAACGTTCTATGTGGGATGCCCCGTGATCTTTAATGAAGGCGGGATCATCGCAGAGGTACGCGATTCGTCGCTAACGCTTCAGGGGACATCTGGCCGCATCGAGCTCCAGCGCTCGTCATACACGGCTGCCTATGATGCATACTCGATGCCAACAGACTGGTCGACTCTGCGCATGGGTGACTCGGTATGCACATGGTACGATGACGGCAGCAAGCTGATCTATCGGATCATTACCGGCTCGACATGTGCCTCAACAGAAGAAGACGGCGCGAAGCAAATGATCGGCACAGTCACCAGCACATCGAGTGAAGAGCTGACGATCGAGAATACTGCCGGCGAGATGAGCTTCGCCCTTACGAACAACACGAGCATGATGTCCACCGGCAACGCACCCGTGAGCGCATCAGACATCTCGGCAGGCATGCGCGTGAGCGTGATGAGCTCGAACTATAACCGCCGCGGCCAACCTGTGGCCTCTTCAGTAACGGTGATGATGTCTCCAACCTCCGTTAATGAAGAGTCTGACCCCAAAGCTATTTCGTTCTCGCCAAACCCGGCATCCGACAACGTCACTATCAGCAACACTCTGCCCGGAGAAATGGTCACCTTGTACGACCAGCGCGGCAACCGCGTTCTGCGCACGGATGCACCGACCGTGAATGTCTCAACACTCGCACCCGGCGTCTACTCTGTCGTGCGTCCTAACGGCATGACCGGCCGCCTGGTGATCGTTCGATAAAGAGCGGCTGTTGTCCCCGGTCACTGCTATGTCATGGTTTCTCGCTTCCCGGTGCGCCGTCGACATGAGTAATCAACAACCGGCGGGATGGCTATCGATGGGTGCCAGCGCGCAAGTCGAACAGACTCGCTCAGGGTCCGAACAGCCGACGCTGATGCAAATGGTTCACGAGCGGAAATCTATGGTCATAGCCACAAGATGAGCCCCTTTTCGACAGTGACACCCCCGAGGGACGCATGTACAACCGCATGGTCGTGATCGACATCAATCCGTCGCCGCCAGCTGCGGCATGAACCTCACGCATAGTCCGACGTAGGATGATGTGGCCGGCATCGTCCAGGCTAGTTCATCGAATACTCGCTCGGTCACGATCGCAATGTCGATGCGAGACGTTGCGCCGGTGAGCGAGAGAGCGAGCTCCGCACGTGCATCAAACGGCACGTCGGAGCCTGCTCCCGGACGTGCCGAATACCATGGGATCGAAGCAAAGGCCGTTGCCAGCAGAGAAACGCTCGGAGAGATACGCGTAGTGTTTTGAGCGCGGAACCACGTCGCCCCCTGCATGGTTGTCCAGGTGGCCACGTCGGAGGCCGGACGTCGATTGTCCGACGAATTCAGATACCACTCCACGCCCCCGGATGCACTCAACATGCCGAAGATCGTTCGTTGCGGCGCGAGCGATGCCGCAACTGTGGGTCCGGTAAGGATGACCGTTCGCTGCTCGGCCTGCAAGGGGCTGATCGGATTGAACTCGTCAGCGCCGGAAAGATTATCGATGTCGTGCTTGCAGCGGTGGACGAATCCGATGCGAGCGGTGTAGTCCTCCGTCAGCATGTGCAGCCAGAAATACTCCTCCCAGCGCATGGTGCGGGGATTGAAACTTATATCGTTGAAGGGATTGGCCGTCATCTCCTGATGGGCCTCGATCGTTGTAGTCCACTGCGTCGAATGTGTAGAGTCCGTAAACCGATACGGCTCGGCCTGAATATGCGTACGGAACTGCCAGGCCTGCTCGCCAAAGGCCGAGCCCCAGGAGCGTTGAAACTCGCCCCCTCCGAGCAGACTCGGCATTACTCCGGATTGCCTGTCACGTATGGGCGTCGACTCCCATGTCCGCGACGGACGCAGTTGCGCATGAAGCGTGCCTTGCATGCACGGACATAGAAACGTCGCAGCGATCGCGGCGCAGAGAATCCATCCCATGTGTGTTCCCCGATGGTAAACGAAAAGGGGCGCTATCGCCTTGCGCGACAACGCCCCTTATGATCTCTGATGGAGTGCGGATTACTTGACGATGCTCACTGGCACGACGATGATGTCGGTGCCTGTACGAACCGTCAGCATGTAACTGCCGCTTG
>CALRYC010000051.1:0-11696 GCA_943372295.1 Chitinophaga pinensis | reverse complement strand
CCAGAAACCTCAATTCACCATCTCATCTCCCATCAACATACGACGGTTGGCCGATGATGGTGTGGCGGTGTAGAGGACGTAGGCAGCGATGATGGCTTTGATCTCGGGGGTGTCGACTTCGCGTTCCATGCCGAGCATGACGGCGCGTTCGAGGATCTGTTCAACGTCATCGCTGCTGAGGAAGCGCATTTCGTGGTACATCATGAGCATGCCCCAAGCGTCCGGGGTGAGGATGTTCTGTTCGATGCCGTGCAGGATGCGGAAACGGCCCTCGTGTTCATCGTCGGCAACGCGGGTGCGTTCCATGAGCCACGATAGTGCAGCGGCGATCTCGGCTTCGGAAAAACCGAAGTTCTGGAGCGTATGCGTGTCGACGCTGGAGAGGGGGCTACCCGGCTGTTGAACGCTGATGATGTAGGTGATGGCGTCCATGACGCGATCGACGGAGTAGGAATTGGTCATAGGCTGTCGGGGGTGACGATGTAGGTGTTCTCGAGTTCATGCATGGCCTGACGCTCAGAAGCGTCCGCGTCGTCATAGCCAAGAAGGTGCAATGCGCCGTGCACGGCAAGTCGGGCGAGCTCATTGACGACGGTGACGCCGTATTCGTTTGCCTGACGTCGGGCGGTCTCGAGAGAGACATAGATCTCCCCGTACAGCGGCTGCTCGTCGAGCGGAAACGTCAGCACGTCGGTCGCATAGTCATGCTGCAGATACTGCTTGTTGAGCGTGCGAATGCGACGGTCCGTCAAAAGGATCACGTCGATGCGCGCATGTTTGACCTTGTGGGCCTTGAGCGCCTTTTCCACGCTTTTTATCATGGCCTGCTGACCCCGATATCGGGCGCCGGAGGCGTTGGTGACGGTGACCGAAATGGACATGGGCGAGAATCTACGAAAGTTCCCCGCCACGCGCATGCCAAGCCCCCTGACGCTGCTCCTTCACACGCCAGAGCCGCCACCAGGGCGTTCCGGGCGACAAATGATGCTCGGTGTGATATCCGAAAAAGTAACACGAGAGCATCGCCAGCACATGATTCAGGCGCATCGAGCGTGCATTGTGGGGCATGTCATGAGTATGGGGCTTGCGGTGCGGCAGATACGTGCCGATGGTAAAGAGCTGGAATGCACCGAGAAAGGCCGGAATGATCCAGTACACCCATAGACGGGGCTCGGGGACCCAGATCTTGAGAACGTTAAACGCCACGCCCATAATGATGAACTGCGACCATGATGCATAGTGACGCATGAAGGCCACAAACCACGGGACGTAGGAGTTCGATGCATGATAATCCGGGTCGTCATGATCGTCGGCCGGATGCGCGTGATGAAGGTGGTGGTTGATGCTGAGTCGACGATACGATAGACCGGCAAACAGAAAGGCCGCAAGCGAGCCGATCGCAGTATTGACACCTTTGCGGGATGACACCGTGCCATGGATGGCATCGTGAGCCGTGATGAACAGCCCCGTGGAGAGATATCCCTGCACAAGAACGTGCGCAGCCACCAGCAGCCACACCAGACCGCTCGCACCCGCCAATGGCGCATACAGTAGCGTCCACCACAGATGTCCACACCAGAGTGCAATGATGACGAGTGCAATGATCAGTCCCATGTCGACCCGCAAATTCGCTGTTGATGCTCACACGGCAAGCATCAACATGATGCCGAGCAATATGTCCGCCGTAGATTCGTGGTTCAACGCCGCATGAACCGCCTCCGTTCCACCATCCTCACCCTGCTGCTCGCGCTCACCTGTGCGCAGTCACAGAAGCTCATGATCCCAATGGATCTCGAGCAGACCAATCACCTAAAGGCCTACGGAATCGTGTACTGGATCCTGACGCGAGATCAGCCCGTGGACTGGTTGCTGAATTATCGCGGCGGAAGTTTTGTGACCGACTATGCCGAGGAGATCGCCTCCGAGTGTCGAATACGGGGCGTGTTCTTCGAAACGATCGACGGGGCAGCCACGGCCTCGATCTACAGCGAAGTACAGTCGGAAAAGACCAACATGGATGTGGTGCGACTCGAGAAGGCCCCACGCATCGCCGTCTACGTGCCGCCGGGATTTCGTCCTTGGGATGATGCCGTGACCCTCGTCATGGAGTACGCCGAGGTCAAGTACGAAAAGCTGTGGGATGAGGAGGTCATCAACGGCAAGCTCTCCGACTATGACTGGTTGCACCTGCACCACGAAGACTTCACGGGTCAGTTCGGAAAGTTCTACGCCAACTCCGCCGGCGAGTCGTGGTACATCCAACAGGTGGCACTTCTTGAGAACACCGCCCGCAAACTCGGTTATGCCAAAGTGAGCGAGCTAAAGAAGGCCGTCGTTCAGAAGATCCGCGACTTCGTCTCGTCAGGGGGCTTCATGTTTGCCATGTGTTCGGCAACCGACACATACGACATTGCACTGGCGGCCGATGGAGTGGATATCTGCGCGGAGATCTTCGATGGCGATCCAATGGATGCGCAGGCAAACGAGAAGCTGGTTTACTCAAAGTGCTTTGCTTTCGACAACTTCAAGCTGGTGATGAATCCCCTGCAGTACGAGTATTCATCGATCGACGTGGATGCCACGACGATCATCCAGACCGAGTCGAGCGACTACTTCACGCTGTTCGATTTCTCGGCCAAGTATGATCCAGTGCCGACGATGCTCACGCAGTGTCACGTGAACGTGATCAAGGGATTCCTCGGACAGACCACCGCCTTCCACAAGGAACAGATCAAGAAGTCCGTTCTGGTGCTGGCCGAACGCGAAGGAACCGATCAGGTGCGGTACATCCATGGAAACGTTGGACGCGGAACCTTCACCTGGTATGGCGGACACGATCCGGAGGATTACCGTCACGCCGTGGGAGACCCGCCAACAGACCTAAAGCTGCACCCCACCTCACCGGGATATCGGCTGATCCTGAATAACATCCTCTTTCCGGCCGCAAAAAAAAAGAAGCAGAAGACGTAAAGACCGGAGACTGATGCAGCGCTCCTTTTGGCCGCATCCGTGCAGGTGTGCTAGACTCCGTCAGGGGGCCTGTGGTGCAGCCCGATGGCCATTGCATACCAGACAAGTCCCTGCACGTTATGCAGCTGGAGCTTTTCCATGATGTTCTTCCGGTGCTTGTAGACCGTCTCTTCGCTTCGCGACAGCTTGTCGGCCACCTCGCGGCTGGTAAGCCCCTTGACGGCGATCAGATACAGTACGATCAGCTCCGATTCCGAAAGGAGTTCCGGATTTGGGTGCGGAGAGTGCTTGGCGAGGGATTCGTGAAGAACAGGCCGCGGACCATCTGCGACGCGAGTGATCACTTCGGCCACGGCGCTGATCGGATCGCTCTTGAGGATCAGTCCGTCGTAGCCTGTATGATCAAGCTTCATGCGCACAACATCATCGATGTGAAACGTCATGAACACCACATAGGGCTTACCCTGTCGCTGACTAAGGCTTCGCTGAACCTCAAATCCCGTCTTGCCGGGCATTTGCAAATCAAGCAGGACAACGTCGATCTCCCCGCGCCTGGCGTTGATCTCCGCGAGCGCAGCCTTTGGGTCGTTATGTGAACCGACTATACTGATGCGACGGTGACCGTCGAAGTTCAGCCGAAATCCGTCAATGATCAGAGGATGATCATCGACGATATACACTCGTATGTTCATGATCAGGTGGTGCCCAACAATTCACTGAGTCGTATACTTACTGACGATAAGTTACGCAGTCAAGTGCGGGTAAGTGCGGTGATGGAAGAAAATTGGTAGTGATGGAAATCATCCGACTTCGTCCCATATTTGAACCGCGATCACGGTTCCTCAAAGTGATCGCAGACACTTCCATTCAGCTCAACGGCTAGTCCCGTTCCCAACACCGAGAATACTGTTGAGCGCGTTGTGCGGCATCCTCCGGGATGCCGTTCGCGTTTATCGGACATGCCAACGGCGCAGTGCATTGACTGCGCCACGCCGTTCACATTGTCCGAACACTCTCGAGTATCTCCATGAACGCTTGGGAGCAACGCGTGGCGATCCGTTCTGAATGGTCGCGCAATATCGTCCAATGAGCGACGTATCACGTCGCCTGTTTCAGAGATTTTCTGCATGTTGCCGTCCCGAACAAACAAGGTGCAGTTATGTCAGCCCAGATCGTACGATGCATCAAGATCCTGTCGGTTCTCTCCGGCGGTCATAAGCTCTCCACGCAGGAGATCATCCGGAAGGTTACTCATGATGGCCTGCCGCATGTGACGCAGCGTCAGATCCAGCGCGATCTGCGATCGATCGAGCAGGCCGGCGTGCCGTTGACGTCAGAGCGCACCGGACGAGAGCAGCGCTGGTACATTCCTACATCCTACCGGGGTCTTCAGCCCCTTACGGTAACCTCCCAGGAGGTCTTATCGCTGCATCTTCTGAAGGGGGCTCTCGGCGCATACCGCAACACGCGCGTGCAGGCCGACGTCGAGCGGCTGCAACGCACGCTCGATCGGGTTGTACCGGGCACGGTGTTCCTGGGGAACGACGTCGTAAGCGAGGTGTCGCCCGGACGCTACACGAGCGCGATCGATGACGAAGTGATGGACCGGATCATCTTCGCCATCACCGATCCGCATTGGGACCGTGTGACGTATAGGTCCATCCATGGTGGCCAGACCAAGACGTTTGTGGTGAGCTTCTGTCGCATGATCAATCATTCGGGTCGACTCTACGTAGCGGCCTGGCATCCGACGCACAAGCAGTACATCACGCTGGCGGTGGATCGCATTGATCATGTCGAACGTGCCGAAGACACGACGCTGCCGCATCATGTCTTCGATGAGCACAAGTACAAACGAGCACGCTTCGGTGTGTACGACGGCGATGTGCATGCGATCCGTCTGCGCATCGATGCTTCGGCGGCCGACTTCTTCGCCTCGCGCCTGTGGCATCCTTCACAAAGTGTCACACGCCGGGCAAGGGGCTCTTTGGACCTCACACTCGAAGCGCCCCTTTCGCCTGAGCTGGTATCATGGATCGTCTCGTGGTCGGACGTGATCACCATCATCAGCCCACGTAAGCTCAAAACGATCTGCCGCGACAAGGTCAAGCGTCTCTTCGTTTCGTAATTATGCGGTCGGTCTTGTCACACGGTTGCTTTACTCCCCTGCGCCTATGTTATCCGCCGCCTACTTCGACTTCTTCGCTGAGCTCGAACTGAACAACTCGAAGGAGTGGTTCGATCTACACCGGCGCGACTACGAGAACAATGTTCGTGAACCGTTTCGAGCGCTGACGGCGGCACTCATCGAACGGATCGGGGAGATCGACACCCACCTACATGTGGAACCCCGCGATGCCATGTTCCGTATCAATCGCGACATTCGGTTCAGCAAGGACAAGTCGCCCTACAAGACGGCCATGGGAGCGCACATCAGCCGGTTCGGCCGCAAGACCATCGGCATGCCTGGCTTCTATATCGAAGTGAATGCTCGAGGCGGAGGGATCGCAGGAGGCTCGTATCTGCCGGAACGTCAGCAGCTTGACTGTATTCGCGACCTGTTGATGCATGATCAGGCGAAGGTGCGCGCGGCGCTTTCAGAGCCCTCCTTCGTGAAACACTTCGGATCGATCCGAGGCGATGTTGCCAAAACTGTCCCGAAGGAATTCGCCGACGCCGCCCGCTCAGAGCCACTGATGTATAACAAACAGTTTTACTGGTGGGCCGACGTGCCGAAGTCCGTGTTTACCTCCAAGAAATGTGTTGAAAAACTGATGGAGTATTACCACGCCGCTCGTCCCCTACAGTTGCTCTTGGAAGGAGCACTGGAGTGATCATCATTGGAGCAGGGATCTGCGGGTTGACAGCAGCTCGTGCTTTGCATGATGCAGGATGCTCGGTGGTCGTGCTGGACAAGGGGCGTGGCATTGGTGGCCGTATGGCCACGCGAAGAAGCGGCGATGCGGTGTTCGACCATGGCGCGCAGTTTGTGACGGCGCGCACCGAATGGTTCGCTGCGTTCCTTCAGGATTGTCAGCGACACGGTGATGCCACCATCTGGTATGGCGGCAATCAAGAGGACCCGCATCCGCGCTGGCGCGGAGCACTTGGCATGACGTCCATTCCGAAACATCTGTCTGACGGACTCGACGTGCGCACCTCCGTGCAGGTGACGTCGGTGTCGTTCCACGATGAGCGGTGGCACGTCAGCTGCTCCGACGACCAGGTCCTGACGGCCAGCGCATGTCTACTAACGGCGCCCGTTCCCCAGGTGCTGACGCTGCTGGAGGCAGGGGGCGTGGCATTGACCGAGCAGGATCGGCAAGTCCTGCAGGGTCTGACCTACGAGCCGTGCTTCGCCGTCATGGCGCGTCTGTCAAAGCCCCTTGACAAGGCGATGCTGCGCCCTCACATTCCGCACTCTACCTCGCCGGTGGCGCTCATCTGCGACAACCAAGCCAAGGGCATATCGCCCGTTCCTTGTGTGACGATCCACAGCACGCCGGAGTTCGCTCGTAGCCGTTGGGATCAAGACCGCACCGAGACCATGAATTTGCTCCTCGAGGCCTCGCGTGACGTTCTTGCTGATACGGTCTTTGAGGCCTCGATTCATGGCTGGAAGTTCAGTCGCCCGGAGAGGCAGCACTCAGCCCCCTACCTGACTCCGCAGGGTTATCCCGGCCTGGTGATCGCCGGCGATGCCTTTGGCGGAGCACGTATTGAGGGGGCAGCCCTCTCGGGATTGGCTGCTGCCGATCATCTGTGCAAGCTCTGAGTACGTAAGTTTGTTGGACTGTTTTCATCACTCCCTACGCAGACAATGGCCAAGATCAAGGTAGCGCACCCGGTCGTCGAACTCGACGGCGACGAGATGACACGCATCATCTGGAAGTTTATCAAAGACAAGCTCATTCTTCCCTACCTGGAGCTCGACATCAAGTACTATGACCTGAGCATAGAGCACCGTGATGCGACCGATGATCAAGTGACGATCGACGCAGCCGAAGCCATCAAGAAGTACAGCGTCGGCATCAAATGTGCCACGATCACACCCGACGAAGCACGGGTGGAGGAGTTCAAGCTCAAGAAGATGTGGAAGTCGCCCAATGGTACCATCCGCAACATCCTTGATGGCACGGTGTTTCGCGAGCCGATCGTCTGTAAGAACGTGCCGCGTCTGGTACCAAACTGGACAGCGCCGATCTGTATTGGACGTCACGCCTTTGGCGACCAGTACCGTGCAACAGACTTCGTGACCAAGGGCAAGGGTAAGCTCACCATTACATTCACTCCGGAAGATGGCGGCGAGGTTCAGTCTTATGAGGTGTACAACTTCACGGGCGATGGCGTTGCGCTTGCCATGTACAACACCGATGAGTCGATACGGGGCTTTGCACGTGCGTGCATGAATCAGGCAATTATGAAGAGCTGGCCCCTTTACCTGAGTACGAAGAACACGATCCTGAAGAAGTACGACGGACGTTTCAAGGACATCTTCCAGGAGATTTTTGACAGCGAGTTTGCCTCGAAGTTCAACGAGCTTGGCATCACCTACGAGCACCGTCTCATTGATGACATGGTGGCATCGGCGCTGAAGTGGAACGGCAACTTCGTCTGGGCATGCAAGAACTATGACGGCGACGTGCAATCGGATACCGTTGCACAGGGCTTCGGCTCGCTCGGTCTCATGACCTCCACACTTGTAACGCCAGATGGAAAGACCATGGAAGCTGAAGCCGCTCACGGCACAGTAACCCGCCACTACCGCGATCATCAGAAGGGCAAGCCTACGTCAACGAATCCTATCGCGTCGATCTTTGCTTGGACAAGGGGCTTGGAGTTCCGCGGCAAGCTTGATGGAAATGATGAGCTTGTGCGCTTCTGTCAGACTCTTGAGAGGGTTTGCGTTGCCGTCGTTGAGAGTGGCCGAATGACAAAGGATCTGGCCGTCTGCATCCACGGTAACAGGGTCAACCACGGCGAGCATTATCTCTATACGGAGGAGTTTCTCGACGCGATCGAACAGGAGCTCCAGGTGCGCCTGGGCTCGTAATACTGCGTTTTCCACAACGAATCCACACTTCTTCGTATCTTTGTCCGTCCTAGGACACGCTCGGAGAGATCCGGGCAAAACAACGGTGCTTATCGCACCACGGATTTTCTTCTCTGTGCCCCCTTGTTCCCTGCTGGTGCTGTGGTGAATTACGGTTGCAATGAAGCCGAAATGTTCGGCTCGAGAGATGGAGACCGGTTCATCATCATTCACCACTTGAGGACAGGTCTATGACCTTTACCGAGTTGCAGCTTTGCGAATCAGTTCAGAAGAACGTTCGCGCTGCCGGATATACCCAACCCACCCCTATTCAAGAGCAGGCGATCCCCGTCGTCATGGCCGGTCGTGACATCTTCGGATGCGCACAGACCGGAACCGGAAAGACGGCCGCGTTTGGCTTGCCCATTCTTCACCGACTTGAGAGCGAGGGGCCGTTCCGCGGTGGACCTCGCGTGCTCATCCTTGCTCCGACGCGCGAGCTCGCCGTGCAGATCGACGAGAGCTTCCGTGCTTATGGCAAGGGGCTCAAGGTTCGCTCCGTGGTCCTGCTGGGCGGCGTGAGCATTCGTCCGCAGATCGAACAGATCCGGCGCGGTGTCGACATTGTCATCGCAACACCGGGCCGTCTGCTGGACGTTATCGAGCACCGTGCGCTGAATCTTTCGCATATCCACACATTTGTGCTCGATGAAGCCGATCGCATGCTCGACATGGGATTCCTCCCGTCGATCCGCCAGGTTGTCAAGCTGATTCCAACTCAGCGGCAGACGCTGTTCTTCTCGGCAACACTGCCCCGTGAGATCCGCGATCTAGCCAACTCGCTTCTTTCCGATCCGGTCCATGTGGCTGTTGCGGCAGAAAACGCGACCACCGAAATGGTCGACCAGCGCCTGTACTTCGTCGAACGTGATCGCAAGCGTGCACTTCTGACTCACCTGCTGGAAGGAGACCTTGAGGGCAGCGTGTTGGTGTTTACGCGCACCAAGCGCGGTGCAGACCGCGTTACCAAAGACCTTATGAAGGTTGGTCTGAAGGTTGCATCGATCCATGGAGACAAGTCGCAGATGGCACGGCAAAAGGCGCTGCAGGACTTCAAGTCCGGCCGCACCCGCGTGCTGGTGGCTACCGATATCGCCGCACGCGGAATCGATATTGCGCAGCTGCCCTACGTGGTCAACTTCGACGTACCCGAAGCAGCCGAGACCTACGTCCATCGCATCGGTCGCACGGGTCGTGCCGGCCATAGCGGAGTGGCCGTAACGCTTGCTACACCCGAAGACCGCAATTCACTGCGTGATATTGAAAAGCTCATTAGAATGCGTATTCCTGCAGTGCGCGATCATCCGTTCGAGGATTGACGCCACTCGCTGAACACCATTCGTAACATCCCAATGTTTGCCCATCGTACCAGACACCTCTGAACGATTCCAATGACCCTCGCCGACGACCAGCAGCCCGAACAAAACAACCAGTCTTCAGATAATGGTCCCGACCGCGAAGGTCGTTCGGGCCGACGCCGACGCCGCGGACGCCGTCCAGGTGATGGCGCCCGCGAGGGTGTTCCGCAGGAACGTGCGGAGTCAGCCCCTTCGGGTGCCCATCCGGACCGGCCCACCGCCCCTTCGGGTCCGGAGAACCGACCGGAAAGCCGGCCTGAACGCCGACCCGAGCGTCGAAATGATCGTCCGGACACCCGTCCGGAACGCCCATCAGATGCACCGGCAAGCGACTCAGCAGACACACAGCCGGGTGAAGGGGGCGAGCGCAGCGGACGCAATAGACGGCGCAGCCGCAACCGCAACCGCGGTGGCGAACAGCCGCGAGACGGCCAAGCTCCTCAGGGAGCATCTGCGGCTCCGGGCCAAGGTCCACAGCAGGAACGCACCAGACCTGCCAGACCGGCCCAGCCGCAGCGTGGCGATCAGCCAAAGCCCGAAAAGAAAGAGCGCCCATCGCGCGGATCGGTTCTGAACCGACGTCAAACGCGCGGCGAGTATGGGGAAACCGGCAAACAGAAGGAAGAAGCGCCGCAATACGTACCGGTGAGTGCCGCAACGGTCGAACAGTACGTGAACGGTCATAAGAACTGGCAGAAAGAAGTCCTGGCAACGCTCAGAAGTATCGTTCAGAGCGTTGCCCCGGACATCGAAGAAAGCATCATGTGGTCTCAGCCGGTCTTTAGTGCTAATGGCCCGGTGTGTTTCTTCAAGGCGTACAAAGACTCCGTGACCTTCGGATTCTGGCGCGGCACCGAGCTAAGCGATCCGGAGGGTCTGCTCTCGGGTGACCTGACAATGATGCGCATCATGACGCTCAAGTCAGCCAAGGACATCAAACGCGATGCATTTGAGGAACTCGTCAAACAAGCTGTTCGCCTCAACCGTGAAAAGGGTGACCCGACGCTGAGCTAAGCGTCGTCGTCAGCGCAGTGCGCTCTCGAGCGCCGTGCGTGCATCGGTTTTCTCATCGCGATACTTGACGATCAGCGGCGTGCTGATCGACAGACCGTTCTGTTTGCCCCATTCGCCCTGCACCGTTCGTGCACCAGCTACCACCACGGCTCCCTCCGGTATGGCAAGGGGCTCATTGTCGCTGCTACGGAGAATGGTTTCGTTCACCAGGTCATAGACCGGTGTCGACGCGTTCAGAATAACACCGCTTCCAAGAACGGCGCGTCGGCATACGCGGACACCTTCATAGACGCCGCAGTTGCCCCCTACCAACACATCGTCCTCAACGATCACCGGACGCGCCCCGGCGGGCTCAAGGACGCCACCGATCTGTGCAGCAGCGCTGATGTGGACGCGAGCGCCGATTTGGGCGCAGGTGCCGACGAGGGCATGACTATCGATCATGGTTCCCGGGCCGATCCACGCGCCGATGTTGACGTACATGGGAGGCATGCAGATCACACCCGGAGAAAGGTAGGCCCCGCTGCGGATGGAAGATCCACCCGGGACGACTCGCACGCCATCGTCGAGTGAGAGCCGCTTCGTCGGCAGCGTGTCCTTGTCGAAAAAGCGGAAGTTGTCGTCGGTAGACATATCCGCCATCGCCCCTTTGCGGAACAGCAGAAGGATGCCATACTTCACCCACATGTTCACGCGCCAGCCCCCTTCAAAGGGCTCAGCAGCGCGTATCTCGCCGTGGTTGAGGGCGCGCACGATCTCGGCACACACATCCGCAACCATGGGGTCGTACTTCAGCTCAGCCGGGTCAAGTGCATAGAGCCGTTCGATTTCTTCGCGAAGGTTCATTACTTCTTTGATGGTGTTGTGAATGCCAGGTTAAGGATCTTGTAGATCAGCCGCGCCGTCGTAAGGTCGGGATGTGAAAGCCCCTTCATCGGTGCAAGTTCGACAACATCCAGCCCCACAATGCGACGTCCACTGGCAATGACAGCGCGGATGACATCGATCGTCTCGCTGTACAGGAGCCCGTCGGGCTCCGGGGTCCCCGTGGCCGGCATGATCGCCGGGTCGAACACATCAACATCGAACGTGATGTAAACGTCTTTGGCAAGTGTATCGACAACGCTCTTCTGCCAGTTCACGCCGTGCAGACCACGCCGGATGGCCGAAGCGTAGAAGGTGTTGATATTCTTTTCGCGGATAAACTGCGCTTCTTCGATGCACTGCGCTCGGATACCGACCTGCGTGATGCGCTTGGTGGG
>CALRYC010000050.1:0-11846 GCA_943372295.1 Chitinophaga pinensis | reverse complement strand
CCGGAGGCGGCATCGGTGGTGCTTCGCATGCCGGCCATCGGGGTCGACGCGGTCATTTCCGCATGGCCGGAGTCTGAACCTGCGCGCGCTGTTACGCGCACCGTGCGTCAGCGACCCGATGGACTTGCAGTGCTTGTGCTCGAGGGACTCGTTCCAGACAGGCAGTATTCCTGGAGTGCGATGAGCATCGGTAGTCAAGGCGCACAATCTGCGCCGATCACGTGGAGCAGTCGAACGCTTCCGCTGACCGAGGAGCGCATTACCGCGACGCGTCCGAATGGCGACACGGTAGCATTCGGCGGGAGTGTCGAGCTCTCCTGGATTCCGGCAAGACCGCAAGACAAGACACTTCTTCAGTTTATGATGCCGATGAGGGGGCCTCTGGTTGATATCGATTTTTCATGTACCGAGATCGATACCATCGCCCCTTGGCAGAGCATGCTTCGTCGCAGTGGTCTGCAGCCCGGCACATCCTACTTCTGGCGAGTGCTGCAACTCGACGAGACCAGCTCCACAAAGTGGTCAGCCCTTCAAGGGTTCGCCACCCCACCTATGGCGGGTGAGGCCCTGATGCCGATCATGCCTCTGAACGGCAGCACACAGACGGCATCCACGGCGCGGCTGACCTTTAGCACCTCTGATGAGTTTCTTGACTATGCCGTTCAGGTAAGCCAGCAGCGCAGTGACGGTAGTTATGCCGAAACGATCAGCATCGTGGCCGATCCGTCCGGTGAGGTTCTGCTGACCGACTTGCGGCAGGGATCAACGTACTTCTGGCGCGTGATCGGAACAGGTTCGGATTCCGACACTGGCTGCATTTTCATGTTTCGCGTCGAAGGCGCGTCGTCAGCGGCAGATGCACGTGCATCGGTGTGCACCGTTATCTGTCAGGACGGAATGATAACCATTGAGGCTGAGGATGTTATAAAGGGCGCGTCGGTGGTTGATCTATCCGGTCGCCTTTGCAGCCTGGATGTCGGCCAGGGCAACCGCAGGGTGCAGCGCCCCCTGGCAGTGGCGCTCACAGGATGGTTCGGTGCCGTGGTCCGGCTGGCCAATGGTCAAAGCGGCTTCTACCCGGTGATCTGCCGATAGACCATCAACGAAGCTATGAGCCTTTGAACAGGTGCGCTCGTGCGGCATCGCGCCGTATCCGATAGAGGACGCCCTCGGCCGTTGCAACAAGGACGTGGTCTCCAATCACGCTAACGGCGCGTGTGGTCATCATTTCATCCGATAGGTAGCATCGCCAGGTACGTCCGCCGTCAAGACTCATGGAAAAGGACGGATAGCCGGAGGCATAGAGTATCCCGTCTGCTGAGGTGACCGAGCTAAGGAAGGGACGAAACTCATAGGTGGTCGGAAGTTGAATCTCCGACAGAAACCCGGACCGTGTGAGTCGAAATGTTCCGGCATGTGTTTGCAGAATGTCCGAGGTGTCGACTCGTGCGACTTCCTTCACGTTCAAGGCTGCGAGACCCTTGTGTAGAGGCGCCCAGGTCCGCCCGGTGTCCAGGGACCGAAGAACGCCGTTCATCGTTAGCAGCAGCAGGGTGTCGCCGAACCTTTGCAGGCGGTTGATCACGGACGGACCTACCGGCTGCGAGATCTTGTGCCAGCTGCTACCCGTGTCCTGGCTTCGTTGGATCGAACCGTCGTGACACCCAACGAGCAGTGCCGAGCCCATCGATGTGGTGGCCAGCGTGATGTAATGCTGCAGTGGCTTTGCCAGGTCTGAAAGCGGTCCATTGCAGGTGGACAGAAGGGACGGTCCGCGCTGCGATGATCCGACGAGCATCGACGCGCCGAAGGGTTCGACTGTGCTCACGCCCGCCTTGGCCAGGCCAAGGTGAAGGGGCTTGCCGATCGTTGCCGTGTGATCGATGTAGGCCAGGCCCTGCTCCCTGAGGCCGATATACACGCCGCTGCGCGTCGGCATCATACACAGGACCTGAGGCGGATCCTCGAGCAGATCAATCGGGATCATATTCCAGTGCGAACCGAACTCGGGCTTGCGGAGAATCTCGCCGAACTTGTGCGTAACGGCCACATAGAGCAGGTCGCCCGCTACACAAATGCGCTGCACATAGGCGCCGCTCATGAGGTCTTCGGGCTGAACTCCGATGGCAAGATCTTGGCGGTCGATCCGTGCAATTCCGCTGCGTCCAAGCCCGATGTAGACAAACCGGTACGATGCCGTTGCGCACGAGGCCGAACGGATCATCGGATGTGCATACGACACGGCAATGCCCGATGGACGGCTGAAGATCACTAGAGTGTCGCGCACGGTTATGGTTTCGCTCTGGCCTCCGGTGCTGATCGGCGAGGATATCGGTATGGAGGAATCAGCTACGTACGGCCGCTGTCGCTGCTCGAGTATCTGCTGCCAGGTCAGCCCCCTGTTTGTTGTTCGATTACGAACCCCTGAAGGTGACGCAACCTTGATCGTGTCACCGCTGAGCTGGATGTCGGCGGCCGTGCGCTGGACGAGTTCCGGAGAGAGCTCTGACCATGTGCGACCAGAATCGTCCGAGGCCAGAACGTTCTCCGATCCATAGGAGACGATGCGCTGCTGGCAGGCCACGAGAGATACAAGCCCGTTGTGACGCCAGTTGGAGAGTCGCTCAAACAGTTTCTCCGTTCCCTGACGCTGCGGCCGCTGGGGTTGTTGTTGCGTTTTTGCGGAAATTGCACCCATGATCAAGATGAGCACGATGCAGACTGAGAGGCGATTCATCGGGCAAATATGCCGAGAGTCGACGGTTTTTCTGTGCGTTCTCATGACCCTGGCTGGAACGTTGACCAGTTCGGCGCAGCGGCAGTTTCGTCCCCTTCAAGTTGATGAGCGACGTGATCCATATCCCGGTTACTACTTGTATGCGCCGAACTCGGCCGACTCGATCGGCTTCATGGACCACTCGGGTGAGATCGTCATCAAGGTTGAAACAGGCACACACGCAAATCCGCGTGTGGATGTCGAGGGCAAGCTCTCGTATTTCACGGTCATCGCCACGCCTACGGGTCAGACGCCGGTCTTTGTGATCCGCGACCGTAATCTTATGCCGATCGATACGATCTTCCCGGTTGGACAGGTCGTTGCAGACTTCCATGAAGGGCGCGTCTGGTCGGACACATCGTTCCTATTGCTCGGGGCGCGCTACACTCCGATGGATCTCTCACAGGTAAAGCCAGGCGGTAATGCGAATGCCACCGTGATCGAGGGGGTAATCCAGGAGATCGGCGTTGATGGTCGCCTTCTGTTCCAGTGGAGCTCGCTCGATCACATCCCTGTCGACCAGACGTGTGATGACACCGACTTGTCGCAGGCGATGGTAGACTACATTCATATCAACTCGGTCGAGCGTGATCGCGACGGCAACTATCTCGCCTCATGCCGACACACGGACGAGGTGATCAAGATCAACCGGCTTTCCGGCGCCGTCATGTGGAGGTTAGGGGGCTCGGCATCCAAGGGCAACGAGTTCCGCTTTCTGAATGACACCATCAATGGCTTTGTTGGTTTCTCGCATCAGCACTCGGCCGTTCGTTCCTCTCGCGGCACTCTGCTGGTGTATGACAATGGTAACCTCAAGCCGGCACCGATCCAGAGTCGGGTTGCCGAGTACGACGTTGACGAGGTGGCCAAAACCGTCCGCCGCGTGTGGTCCTACACTCCTGCGAGCCCGATGTTCTCACCCACGATGGGGAGTGTCAAGGAGATGCCGTCCGGCACTTTTGTGATCGGATACGGATCTGGCTCGGGGGTCGGTTCCGGTAAGTCTCTGATCGTTGCCGAGGAGGTCGACCGTGCAGGACGTGCCGATGCACGTCTGTCAATCATCGGTACGCGCTCGGTGGCCGCCTACCGTTTCAACAAGGTTCAGTTCGGTATGACCGGAGTTTGGCGTCAGATAACCGCGCCAACCCTGGTTGCTGCAGCGATAGGGGATAGCGCCACGAATCTCGTCGTCGACATCACGGGCGTGACACGACCAACGTCCATAGTCATTGAGAAACACCACTACCGCCCGCATCGCATGGATGTTTCGGCCGGCGGCATATGCAGTATCGCCCCTTACCGCTGGATCGTTCGTGCTGCTGACAGTCTGTCTCTGACGGGTTCGATGAGCATCCTCTCGGCGGGACTTACCTACGCCGACCCATCCGATGATTACGCCGTGTACTGGCGCGCTGAGGAGGGTAAGGGGGCTTTCCAACGCGTTGATCAGGCAGCATTTGATTTGTCGTCATTGCAATGGAAGCTTCCGCTTCTGCGCAACGGCGAATACGCATTAGCGGCCACCTCCTGCGTCGTACCCGTTCCACTGTTACCGTCCGACTCCTCGACGGTCGAGCAGACTCGGCCTACAATGGTGTTTCGTGCGGCACAGGCGGCCACGGCTTATGACGTACAGGTATCGCTCGACCCGACGTTTCGAACAACGCTGATCCAGCATCGAATACCAGATACATCGTTTACCGTCCCCGTGAACCTTCCGCGTGGTGTGCGGTGTCACTGGCGGGTGCGCCGTGTGCGAGCCGATCGCGTGGGCCTATGGAGTCGGGCCTCTTCGTTTACCGTGCGTGCGGTAAGTCCGGTGCTGGTCTTCCCTGTTTCGGGCAACGATACCCTGGGCGTAGCCGTAACTGACACGCTACGCTGGCGCCGATTCGCCCGTGCCACCTCCTACGTCGTTAGTGTGCGCGATGCCCGTAGCGACGAGCTTGTCCTTGAACGGGCGACGCCTGACACGATGGCTGCGCTTCCGTCGGGCATTGGGTACTCCAGGCCTTACACGTGGGGCGTGCGAGCGGTGACGGATACCGGAACAACATCATCGAGCACGTCGGTCTTTGGCACTCTTCCGGCTGTCCCGTGGATCGTCTACCCCGAGCCGTCGACCTATCACGCCGCAGACCGGCCGCTGCTCGTTATGCATCGACCGATCGCCGGAGCCGATTCGAGTCGTGTCGAACTGCGTTCGAAGTTTCTCAACGGTAGCATTGTTACTTCGCAGGGGATTGGCATCGGACGCACGGCTATGCTCGATGGGCTTTCGTCGGATGATGACCTTCTGGTGCGTGCCATCGGAATAGGGCGCTACGGGTCGTCCGTCTCTGCGGCTCGCCGCATACGAATTGCACCAAGAGCAGTCCTTCCACCGTTCGAACTCGTGCAGCCGCTTGCGTTCGACAAGATTCGCATCGGAAGTCAGGTCACCTACGAATGGCAACCGGTGGAGGGGGCGCAGCAGTATCATCTCCAGGCCACAACATCCCCGGCATTCGACCGCCCCGACCTTGACACGGTTATCAGTGGCACGCAGGTGACGGTCAAACTTCCGCCGCAAGCCCCTTTCCTGCAATGGCGTTTGCAGGCCCGTTCCGCTGCCGGCATCGGAGCCTGGTCAGATACCGTACGCGTCGCGTTACGATATGACGTTCCCGAGGAGCTGTTGCCGGTTGAACCGACGTTCGGACGGCTTGGTGTAGCGGTGAGCGGATTGTTCGAGATCGTTCGCACTGATCCGGAGGGGAGCGTCGTGATTGAGGCTTCTGCTGACCCATATTTTGACGAGAACGTGTCATCTTTTCCCGTCTCGCAGTCCACTGCAGTCTATGCGGGACTGCCCGCCGGGCGGATCGTGTATTGGCGTGCCGTAAAAAAAGTTTCCACCACCGAGAAACTTTTTGGCCCTTGGTCGCTTCTTGCCACCGACCACGCTACTTCTGTACGTGGTTATGCTGATACTGGCGGCTTGAAGCTTGCTTTTGATCGCTCATCGCAAACGCTCTTCTGCGTGTCATGCGATACAGCGATCGAGGCAATTTCGGCGTATGACATCCTCGGAAAGACGATTTCTGTTGAGACACTCGAGATTGGTGCGCGGTGGGGCATCATGACGCCACCGACCCAAGGTCCTACGCTGATTCTCCTCGCCGTGCGATTGGCTGGCAGTTCAAATCCAAGGTTCATGGTTATAACCATCTGAACATGCTATGGTTAGAGACGTGAAGAGTTTGAATCATGGCTGCCTATTTCGTACTATCTTTGTCTGAAATCCGCCGCTCTATTGTGGATGGATCGTTTGCAGGACTAGCTAATCAACAATCAAACTTTCGCGGGAGGCGCACATGCACCGATCAATTCACTTTTTCAGAACGTGGCTTAGCGTCGGTCGATCGGCGGTCATATGCGCCGTGCTTGCAACCATGCTCTCAATCTCCGCGAGCGCGCAGTGCGTCTACGGGTGGGGTAGCCTAACGATAACGGCTCCGACGGCGGGAACCACATGGCAGCAGAACACGACGCTGACCATTCGTTGGAACCCGGGCTACTATATCGCCGGTAACTATCAGATGACGTACCGTTTGGACTACTCGTCGGACAATGGTACATCATGGAACCTCATTGCGGCCAATGTCGACGGATATTCGTCAAGCTACAACTGGCTGATTCCTACCACGGTAACGCCAACAACGACGTACCGGGTTCGTGTTTCGGAAGTTCCCGACTACTACCAGTTCGGCTGCGCATTCCAGTACCCCGGAGTTTCGGGAACGTTTACGGTCATCAAGGGCTGTAATGTCCCTGCGATCCGCACTCAGCCGCAGAGTCAGACGGTGTGCACCGGTCAGTCAGCCACGATGAGTGTCTCGACCGACATGGTTACCGGTACGTATGAGTGGTTCCGAGATGGTGTTTCGCTGGGTGTCACGCGTTCTCCGTCGTACACGATCGCACCGGTGACCCTTGGTAGTGCTGGACTCTACTCTGTGCTCTTGCGCGACGATTGTGACCCCGCGAACAAGTTTGCTCAGTCAGCCACGGCTCGACTCACGGTGATCGAGGCACCTGCGGTGACCGTCAACATTCCTCTGACGCGGATCATCTGCGAGAATTCCAATGATACGCTGCGGATTCGCTCAGTCGGTGCAGCTCGCCGTTTTCAGTGGTTCAAGGACAACGTCGCCATCGCCGGCGCAACGGACTCGAACTACATCATCAACAATGCCGGTGCGTCCGCGACCGGTAGATACTATTGCGTTGTTTCGGGAACATGTACTCCGCCGGCAACCAGTGCAACCTGCGACCTTACAGTTGCCGCAAAGCCGCGGCTCACGCGCGAGCCGATCGCCGTCACGTGCTGTCCGGGAAGTAATGGTAACGCGATCAGCGTTCAGGCGTCTGGTTTGAACCTCGCCTATCAGTGGTATCAGGACGGCAAGATCATCAACGGTGCAACCAGCTCGACGCTTGCGTTCAACAACTACGACTATTCGATGAATGGTCAGTACTACTGCATAGTTCGTTCCGACATTCCGAATCCAAACAACTGCGTGATCACTGCTCAGTCGCGAACCGTGCGTGTTTCGGGTTATCGCAATCCGATCATCGTAACGCAGCCGAAGAGTGCAACGGCATGTGTAGGTGGAAACACGACGATTGTGTCGGAGTTTACGGGCACGGGCCTTACCTATCAGTGGTTCAAGAACGGGCAAGCCATCGCCAATGCGATTTCCAACACACTTGTTCTGACATCCATCACGCCAACTGACGCTGCTCGCTACGTTGTCGTTGCTACGGGCACGTGCGATCTTCGCACGGTCAGTGATACGGTGAGCTTGTCAGTTGTTACGCGGCCAAGCGTCACCACACAGCCGTCAGGTGACACACTTGAGACGGGCGAGCGCCTTGTGCTGTCGATCGTCGCAACGGATGCCGGAACAGTCCAGTGGTTCCGCAATGACGTTGCGATCAAGGATGCAAATACCACAACGTATTCGGTGTCGAGTGTCAAGAAGTCAGACGCCGGATTCTACACGGCACGCGTTACAAACTCTTGCGGCGGTGTCGTTTCAGCTGCTGCCAAGGTCGTTGTCAATGATCCGGTCGTTCCGCGTCCGGCGATGGAGCTTTCGGTGACGATGGTTGAATTCGGTGAGATCCCGCAAGGCTACAACAAGACCGTTAACGTCGGCGCTCTTGTCAAGAACGTTGGCAATGCTCCTCTGACGATCACCGCTCTTAATGTTGCCCCATCGGACTTCACCATCAGTAATGTCCCGGCGGTACCGTTTGATATTGCACCCGGTGCCGATCAGTCGGTGACATTTGTCGCGGCCCCTTCGCGTCTGGGATCGGTCAACGGAACGCTGACGGTTCGCTCCAACGCCACGACGAATCCACAGGCAACGGTTGCGCTCACGGCCAAGTATGTGCTCCGGTACACAGCTCCGGCATCGCAGGACTTCGGTGTGACCGAGACCGGCAAGAGCGTCGAGAAGTGCATGACGATCACCAATTCGTCGGCACAGGAGATCACGATCGACCAGGCCTCGTTCCTCGGAGCGAATGCTGGTGACTTCAGCATCGTCACGACTCTTCCGCTGACCATCGCTGCCGGTGCAAGCGCAGAAGTCTGCGTGAAGTTTGCGCCTGCTACTGTTGGAAAGCGCACCGCTCAAATATCGCTGCGTTCAGCAAATGGCGGTAACTCTACGGTAGATCTGAGTGGTACGGCAGAAACACCGGGTGGAGTGATCGACGCGATGGAAGCAGGGATCGTTGCCTTCCCGAATCCAGCGCGTGACGTTGTTGAGCTCCGATTTGACAAGTCAATGCCGGCGTTTTCGGTGTCGGTGGTGAATTCGACGGGCCGAACGGTCATGATGACGGCCTCCGAAGGTCTCGACTCCGGCTCATCACTGCGCCTGAACCTCGGAACTGAGGTTGCCTCCGGTTCGTACACACTTCTGGTGCGATTTGGCGACTACGTTGCCAGCATGCCGCTGACGATCGTCCGCTAAATACCTCGGCAGAAATACATACACGCCGCCCTGGAGTTGTCCGGGGCGGCGTTTTTTGTTTAGAGTAGCCCAGCTGGGGATAAATTTGGTGCGGGGGAGCAGCAACCAAGGTATGGGTGAATTTCTTATCGTTGCCGACTAATGGTTTCGTTACATCCCAGTAACGTATTCCGCCAGAAGCGTAAGCCTTGTTCACCAAATCCGTAAGGACATATCATGATCCCACAACTACGCCGTCTTTTCGTCGTCGTGCTGTTGACAATCTGTAGCATCACATCGGTGCTTGCACAGGTGGATGTTCGGATAAACACAACCAACGGTTCCTACCCATCGGAGATGGGCTGGCAGATCATCAACGCGTCATCGAACGCGGTCGTGTACTGCTGGCGTCCGTATTCGGGCGTTCTCCCCAATAACGTGATTGTTAATGTGCCTGCTGCAACGTACATCCTCCGTGCATTTGATGCGTTTGGTGATGGGTGGAACTCCGGAACGGTGACGATCACTGCTGCTGCTGCCGGCACGACACTTTTTTCCGGTACCTACAACGGCCGCGAGCGTCAGAGCAATACTTGCCCTGGCCCAACAGTGCCGATCAATGCGGTCAATCAGGATATCGCGCGGTTTACGGTGTCGTTGCCGTGTTTCGGACCGACCATAACTGTCCAACCGCCTGCGACGTTCTCCACATGTAGCGGTCAGCCCCTTTCGCTTAATGTGTCAAGCACGCTGACCAATGGCACATGGGAGTGGTTCCGTGATGGTGTTTCGCTGGGTGTGAGAACGACTTCATCGCTCTTTATCCCAGTCACAACAGTAAATGATGCGGGCATCTACAGTTGTGTGCTTCGCGACAATTGCAACCCGGCAACGGCAGTGACAACCTCGTCAATTACTCGTGTAACAATCACTGCTTCCCCGCAGATCACGGTCAACCCTTCTGCCACACGCACCGTTTGCGAGAACTTCAACGACACACTGCGCGTGCGCGCCACGGGGGCAGGCCTTCGTTTCCAGTGGTTCAAAGATGGTTTGGCAATTGCCGGTGCGACAGATTCGAACTACGTCGTCGTCAATGCACAGGCACCGGCCAATGGCCAGTACTGGTGTGTTGTGACGGGAACCTGCTCGCCGAACGTCACCAGCACGCAGACGACACTTACGGTGGCCGCTAAGCCGCGTATCACGAGCGAACCGACGGGTGTTGATGTCTGCCCCGGTACGAATAACGTGATCTCGGTTTCGGCAACCGGCACAAACCTTGTTTACCAGTGGTTCAAGGATGGGAAGCCCATTGCTGGTCAGTCGGCCCCGACAATCTCCTTCAACAACTACGACTATTCTATGAACGGACAGTACTATTGCCTCGTCCGTTCAGAGATCCCTAACCCAAATAACTGCAATGTGTCGGTTCAGTCGCGCACTGTTCGTGTGTCTGGATTCCGCGCTCCTGTTGTGGCTACACAACCGAAGAGCGTCGACGCGTGTGTCGGTACGAACACGACGCTTGTAGCGACATTCAACGGCACGGGCATGTCGTATCAGTGGTTCAAGGATGGTCAGGCCATTGACGGACAGACCGCCAACGCTATCGTCATCAGCACCACGAAGCCATCTGACGCCGGCCGCTATACGGTTCGTGCAACCGGAACCTGTGCACTCTTTGTCAATAGCGACACGGCAGTTGTAACGGTGCTCAGCCGTCCAACGGTAACCAAGCAGCCAGAAGCAGCTACGCTCACATCTGGTGATCGGCTTTCTCTGAGCATTGAGGCCACAGACGTCCGCACGGTGCAATGGTTCAAGAACGAAGTGGCGATCAAGGATGCCAGTACAACAACCTTCTCGATCGCTCGGGTCGTGAAGTCTGATGCCGGTTTCTATACAGCACGTGTTACCAACGGCTGTGGCGGCGTGGTCTCGGCAATTGCCAAGGTCGTCGTCAACGATCCAGTCGTTCCGCGTCCGGCCATCGAGCTTGCTCAGACATCAGTTGAATTCGGAGAAATCCCACAGGGATATAACAAGACCGTCAATGTCGCTGCAATGATCAAGAATACCGGCAATGCACCGCTCACGATCACTGCGCTGAACATAGCTCCATCGGAGTTCACCGTGAGCAACGCTCCGGCAGTCCCATTTGAGATTGCCCCGGGCGGCGATCAGTCGCTGACCCTCGTCGCGACGCCAACGCGCATCGGCTCGCTGAACGGAACGCTGACGATCCGCTCGAATGCTGCGCAAACGCCACAGGCCACGGTTGCCCTCTCGGCTGCCTATGTTCAGCGCTACACAGCAGCTGAGTCACAAGATTTCGGTGTGACGGAAACTGGTAAGTCGGTTGAGAAGTGCATCACGCTGACGAACTCCTCGGCCCTGTCGGTCACCATCGATCAGGCTTCAGTGCTCGGAGCAAATGCCGGTGATTTCAGTGTGGTGACGACACTTCCACTGCTGATCGCTGCCGGTGCAACGGCAGATGTCTGCGTCAAGTTCGCTCCTGCTACGGTAGGCAATCGCAGCGCCCAACTTGCTCTTCGTTCTGCCGACGGTGGCAACACAACGGTCAATCTCAGCGGCACAGCCGAAACGCCGGGTGGCGTCGTCGATGCAGCAGAGTATGGCCTGACCGTCGGCCCGAACCCTGCTCGTGAGTCGGTCGAGATCCGCTTCGGACGCTCTACGGCATCCATGCAGATCAGCCTGGTTGACGCGTCTGGCAGCACGGTTGGCACGATGTCACACGACGCGGTCGATGCAGGTGCTTCGGTGCGCATGATGCTTGGCAACGTTGCAAGCGGCAGTTACATGCTGACGGTTCGTACAGGCACCGATATCATTGTCGTGCCAGTGAGCATCGTCAAGTAATCCGCTCGAAACCAGACATCACAAGGGGCGTTGTCGCACAAGGCGATAGCGCCCCTTTTCTTTTTCTTGAAAGGGGATAGGGAAATGAATGGCATTCTCTCAGGAGCGATCACTGGGGTGATTCTTTGCCTATGCACGCAGGGCACGCTTCATGCGCAACTGCGTCC
>CALRYC010000049.1:0-12472 GCA_943372295.1 Chitinophaga pinensis | reverse complement strand
TCAACGGCGGGTTTTGCCACGGCGATCATCGCCGAAGCATCACTGAGCTTCATCGGGCTTGGTGTTCAGCCCCCTACTGCGTCATGGGGACAGATGATCAAGGACGGCTACGGATACATTGCCCTTGGCACGAACTGGGGCATGACGCTGTTTCCGAGCATCGCCATGGCCATCGGGGTTCTTGTCCTGAATGTCTTCGGCGATGGACTTCGTGATGCTTTCGATCCCAAGACGAGCCAGAGATGATCGACGAGATACTCAAATCAGGGTCGTTCCCACCGGCCATTCTACTCTTCGGTGAGGAGGACTTCCTCGTCGAACACGATGCGCAGCGACTCTTCGATGCTGCTGCACGGCAGGATGCCACGGGCATGAACTGCGATGTTCTCGATGCCGAACAGACATCACTCGACGCGGTGCTGTCAATTGCCCGTTCTTTTCCCATGATGTCCGACCGGCGCGTTGTATGGGTCCGCCGGGCAGATAGCCTGAAAGGCCGCGAGTCGAAAGGGGCTGACGCACTTGCCAGCTACCTGGCCGATCCGTCAGCTGCGACGGTGCTGATCTTTACCGCTTCGATCAGTGCCGCCGATGGTATCGGCAAGCTTCGTCAGCGTCCGGACGCTCTGAAGAAGAAGCTCTCCAAGGTGCGCTATCCATTGAGTCGTCTGATCACCTCAGCAACGTGGATCGAATACCCACGTCAGAGCGAATCGAGCATTCGTTCATGGACGATCGCACATGCATCTCGGCTTGGCCTCACTCTTCCGGCCGAAGCACCGGATCTGCTGATGGCGAAGGTTGGCACGGGCCTGCGTGAGATCGCCATGGAACTTGAGAAGCTTCGGACCTACGTCGGGGACAGGGGCACAGCAACAGTTGAGGATGTGCACAGTCTTGCCGGCAGTACGCGCGAGTTCAATGTCTTCGAACTTCAGCGCGCCGTCGGACGTCGAGATGCCGGCTCCGCCATGAAGATTCTCAATGCGATGCTTGAAGCGGACTCGCAGGAGATAATGATTCTGACGATGCTTACTCGGCACTTTATGTCTCTGTATGCACTTATTGATCTGCGATCCTTGACCGATCAGGCGCAGATCGCCCGTCAGGCGGGGCTTCAGCCGTTTGCGATATCGGAGGCCTTCCAGCACCTGGATGCCCTCGGACCGAGGCGCGTGGAAAACGCACTGCACTGTTTGCGGCAGGCGGAGCGATCACTTCGAAGCTCAGCGAACCGACGCACGACGATGGAGATTCTGATCTCTTCGATCATCGAGAGCGACGAGCCGACTCCCGGCCGTATCTTTGCGCGTGCTTAAGAGTGAACTGTTACATCCTTGCGCTGAACTGGCTCAGGCGCAGCTTGATGCATACAATGCCAGAGACATCAATGCCTTTGTCGCAGTCTATGCCGATGACGTGCAGTTGGTCGACCTTGCCACCGGCGCTGTCTTCTGCGATGGTATCGATCAACTCCGAACTCGATATGGCCGGCAGTTCGCCGAGCATCCGCAACTGCATTGTCGGCTGATCAGTCGAATCGTGTGTGCCCCGTTCGTCATCGACGAAGAAGACGTTAGCGGACTTGCCATCACCGGCAACGTTCATGCGGTGGCCACCTACGGGTGCTCGGACGGCAAGATCAGACGCGCGTGGTTCCTAAGAGAGGTCAGCGCATGACATCACAGCCAACGCAGGTCGTGGCCGACTTGCACACGCACACCACGTGCTCCGACGGAGTGCTCAGCCCAATTGAGCTTATCACCAAAGCAGAGCAGCGCGGTCTCAAGGCACTGGCGATCACAGATCACGATAATCTCGATGCTCACCGGCATCTGCGCGATCTTGGGTACAATGGGCCTCTGCGCATTGTCAGCGGGGTAGAGATTTCCTGCTATGACTTTGGCCGAGAGATCCATGTCCTTGCCTACAACGTGGATATTGATGATCCAAAGGTGCAGCAATACGAAGCATTTTACCGTCAAGATCGAGCCCGACGTGCCGAAGAGATGGTCGGCAACCTGCATCGGTCCCGTGCGCCGATCTCCTACCAGGAGGTGATCGACGAAGCCGCCGGTGCTCCGATCGGCAGACCCCATGTTGCTTCCGTACTTGTGCGTCGTGGTTTTGTTCCGTCGATCCAGGCTGCCTTCGACGTCTACCTGGATATCGGCAAGCCCGGCTATGCGGCAAAGACACCGTTCCCTGTGGCACAGGCTGCGGAAATGATCCATGCCGCCGGCGGAACGCTTTCCATTGCTCATCCTGGCAGATACTTCACGGACCCGACGATGTTCCTGCCTCTTGTCAAGACCGGCGTTGACGGTATAGAAGTCTACCACCCTTCACACTGGCATGTTACCCGTGAATTCTATCGTGTGATGTGTCAGCAGCACGGACTTGTTGTTACGGGCGGTTCGGATTTCCACGGATCGCGTGATTACGACGAGACAAATTTTGGGACGTTCGGCCTAACGGCGACAGGATTCGAAGAGTTCGCCGTAACCATTGCAGCGCGAAGCAACGGCTTGCGGAAGCATGACTGAGGCGCCGTCATCATCATCGTCCCCAAGCGTGTCCGGCATCGGACGTCGCATCGGAATCTGCGTTGCTCGTTGGCACCGCGAGATTGTCGACGAACTTCACGCCGGGGCTGTGGATGTGCTCATCACGAGCGGCGTCAGCGCCTCCGACATCGTGGTTGTCGAATGTCCTGGTAGTTACGAGCTCCCCGTGGCGGCGCTTCACCTGATCGAAAATGCCGGTGTCGACGCTGTTCTTGCCTTTGGCGTGGTCGTGCGCGGTGAGACCGCGCACTTTGAGTATGTCTCCTCGCCTGTCGCCCATGGACTGATGGACATCTCTGTCTCCACCGGCGTACCGTGCATGTTTGGCGTGCTGACAACCGAGACGATCGAGCAGGCGCGCGAGCGCTGTGGAGGCATTCACGGCCACAAAGGCCGTGAAGCTGCTCAGGGGGCTCTGCAGCTGCTGCACTCACTCAGCGCGCTCACGACCGACGATAAATCATAAAGCAACGGCCGGATCGTTGACTATGCGGTTGATTTCATCACAGTCCCGTATGATCATGACTTGTTCGACATCTCGTCCGGCGTTCCTGCTCATCGTCCTGCTCAGCGCCGTGCTGACCGCAGCGCAGTCATGGTCGCAGGAGATACGGCTTAGTGACTGGAAGACGATCTCGTCTCTCTACACTGTTAACTCGGTCGACGTGGACTCCTCAGGTCGTGTGTGGGCCGCTACAACCGGTGGTGTCGTGACGTATGATGCTGCCACTGAACAGATACAAGAGTACCGTAACGTCGACGCACTACAGACGCTCGACTGCTCATCCGTGTTCTGTGATCAGCGCCGCGGTCAGGTGTTCGTCGGTCAGCGCGACGGAGCTCTCGACATCTACCGTCGCGATGGGAAATGGACCGCGATCCGCGACATCCGTCGCGCAACAGAGTATCCCAAACGAGCCATCACGGACTTTGCGCAGCGTGGAGATTCTCTGCTGATCGCCACGGAGTTCGGACTGGTCATCTGGGATATGCGCCGCGAGGTGTTCATCACCACCATCGATCGCATAGGTACACTTGAAGAGAACACGCCCGTTCGCTCGATCTGCCTCTTTGCTGACTCCCTCTGGGTTGCCACTGATAGCGGCGTGGCCGTTGCACCTCTGAATGTGCCGACTCTCAGGCTGCCGTCTGTCTGGAGGATCCTGGGTTCATCAAGTGCTTTCGACGGAACCGAAGTCCGGCTCTGCCGCAGCAGCGGGTCGGAGCTGGCCGTGGCTACACGGCGCGGACTCTTTGTGCGTTCAGGGGGCTTGTTTGTATCCAAGCTGACGGCAGCAGCAGACATTACTTCGCTGAACCATTCGGGAACGTCATGGGAAGTGGCAACCGCCAACAGCATCCTTACAGATGCCGGTGCAACTCTTGTACCGAATGCCAGCGGGCCGATGCGCTTTGTGATCTCTCGCACGGTTGCGGGACGCCCCCTTCGCCTCATCGCTATTGAAGGCAAGGGGTTTGGCCTCAGCCAGGATGGTCTAACTGTCCGCATGGCACCCATCCGCACACCATCGTCAAATCAGTTTGCTGATCTGTCGGTGGACTCGCGCGGAAATCTCTGGGTTGCCACGGATGACAATCCCGGACGGGGCTTTGGAGGCCAGGGGGTGTCGTGGTTTGACGGCATCACGTGGAAGACCATCAACACGGCCAATCAGCCCCTTCTGCTGTCCAACAATTGCTACCGCGTAAGCTCCGTATCGGATGGTTCAACGTGGGTGGGCACTTGGGGTCGTGGAGCAATCCGATGTGTGCCCAACGATACCGGTCTTGTTGTCGAGCGATATGGCTTCGACAACTCATCGCTTTCCGGCGTATCGGGAGACTCGACCTATGTGCTGGTTTCCGGTGCCGAGATCGACCGCTTCGGACGCACATGGCTGCTGAACGAGCAGGCCTCCAATCAGCTGCTGGCCGTGCGGAGCGGAGCGGACTGGACATCCCGGGCCAACTGCACGAACCCGCGTGATAACGTCGTGCGATACATGGCTATTGATCTTGGTGGAACAGTCTGGCTCGGTGGTCATCAGGGCCTGGGACTGATCGCCTATAATGATCGCAATACGACGCGCACTGACGACGACCTTTGCAACAAACTCACCACGGGCAACTCCCAGCTGCCCGACAACTCCGTTACGGCTCTTGCCGTTGATCTCAATGGCGCTCTGTGGATCGGCACGTCCAAGGGGCTTTCGGTGATCACCTCCACCGGCTCGGTATCGAACTCGACTATCCCGTTTGTGCGGCGCGTCTCTGCGTTATCGTCAGCCACGGTTGTTACGGACATTCACATCGACGCTCTGAACTACAAGTGGATCGCCTCGACAAGCGGCGTGTTTGTTCTCGACCCGTCGGGGACCCAGGTCGTTGCCACGGTTACCTCAAGTACCAGCCCCCTGCTGAGCGATAACGTTCGCTGTCTCGTGCTTGACGAAACGAGCGGTCTGGCATACTTCGGTACGGCAGGCGGATGTTCGGTTGCTCGCACATCATCAATGCGCCCCTTGCCGGACTTTGCTCTTACGTGTTATCCGCAACCGTTTTCCGTGGGTGGCGACCGTCAAATGGTGATCGATGGTCTTGCACCGGACAGTGACGTCAAGATCATGACCATTGCCGGAACGATGGTCGCTGCGCTTCAACTGCGCGGACGTCAGGCCATCTGGGACGGTCAGGACGTTGGCGGCAACACTGTTCCTCCGGGGATCTATATCGTCAGCGCTTCCAGCGCCAGCGCCGGAACGGCAGCCGTGACGAAGTTCGCCGTCACCCGCTAGGACAACCGTCTACAAACAAAAAACGGTCGCTCGAGATGAGCGACCGTTCAATGCTGTGCGGAAGACGGGACTTGAACCCGTACGCCCTTGCGAGCGCCACCCCCTCAAGATGGTGCGTCTGCCAATTTCGCCACTTCCGCAGAGGGACTGCGAAAATAGTGATGTCGACCCTGACGGCAAAACCAAAACGAGTGTATTCTTCGACCTTTATCGTGATATCGTCAGCGGCGCGACAGAGCGCACACCGTTGATCATCACACAGCAAACGTAGGAGCCACTGACAAGATCCGAGACGGCAACGCTGTGCGAGCCCGCTGCCAGCCTGTCGGTCAGCAGTGTCTTGATGTGACGACCATCATGAGCGTACACTTCGACCGTTGTAACGCTGTTGACCGGCTGATACCATTCGATCGTGGCCTGGCTTGACGCAGGATTCGGAGCGACGCGCACATCTACGCCGAAACGCCCCTCGTAGGCATCGTCCACACTGGTGGTTCGCTGAAGCACACCGAGCGGCAGTACCCGATCCTGCAGTACGCTCTCGGTCTCCTCAGGAGTACCGCCGAACCAGCTTTCGAGAACATCTGCATAAACCCGTCGGTAATCCCATTGATATCGGACATCTCCGTTACCGTCGAAGTTGTTCAGATCCGGGCTCTGTCCGTACACACCGGCGCGGACTCCATTGCCGAAGACGAACTGCACCGAGGCAGCACCGTGATCGGTGCCACGGCTTCCATTCTCAAATGGTGTTCTACCAAATTCCGAGACCGTCATACCAACGACCCGATCAGCAAACCCCTGCGCGAGCGCATCCTGCATGAAGCTGCCGATGCCCGAGGCAAGCTGCCCAAGCAGATATGGATGCAGACCGTTCTGATATTCGTCCTGTTGCTGCACGTGCGTGTCGAAGCCTCCCATGTACACAAGGAAGATCTTCGACTTCAGACCACCGCTGATAAGTCGTGCGACAAGTTTCATCTGTTGAACAAACCCGCCATCGACGTACGTAGCAACGTTCTTTCCCTTGTCGAAGGAGTTTTTCACTACCGACGAGTACCGGTCACACTGTTCGGCTACTGTGCGGACAAAATTGAACTCGCGTCCGTAGCGCGTCTCTTCCGACATCGGCGTCATGTCAGGCGACAACCCCTGACCGAGTTCAAAGAACGTCTTCGGATCCGTCAGCGCGATGCCGATATCACCCTTTGGACTCTGAAGCAACATCGACAGTGAGCCCCCTATCTGCACAGCGATAGGGTCAGGGGGCAATACTTCCGGGAAGCCCTCGATGTGATTGGACCAATAGCGCCCAAGCCAGCCATCGAGAAGTCGGACTTCAGGGTCGGACGAGTTAAACCCGCTCAGCCAGATATCGGTGGATCGGAAGTGCGACAGATTGGGATTCTCGTATCCGATATCCTGAATGATCGCCAGCCGTCCGTCTTCGAACATCTGCGGGAACCCGTAGCCGTCCTTTGGAGCCAGCGCCGGGTGCATGTGCACACGCGAAAGGACACTGATGGCCTTGTCCTTCGGCACGGCAATGGTCGGTCTGATGGCATAGTACTGCGGATCTTCCACAGGGATGATCGTATTGAGTCCGTCATTACCACCGAACAGCTGAACCACGATCAGGCAGCGGTCATCGTCGGGCTGCAACTGAACGGGCATGTTCATGGGCGTGAAGGCCTTCAGAGGAACACCACCGAGGACTTGAGTGCCAACGGCAGCGGCTGCGGTAGTTGCGAGGAAGGAGCGGCGCTTCATCGATGATCCTTTTTCGTTTCGTTTCTCGGGTGATGTCTTAACAAAGTTGGAAGTCCGGTGCCACCGCAATCGTCTTGAGCAGCGCACGTAAAGAACGAGCAGCACTTGCGGGCTGATTTAGCTTTTCAGCCCACGTGTAGTCTGGCTGACCCTCAAGAAGCGTGTTCTTGTAAAAAGCCAGGCGCGTTTCATTGACCGGAAGTGGCAGGAAGTACTGAACGATGCTCGGCACGAACTTCGTCACGTCCTCATAATCCGGCATTTCCTTGATCAGCTGCATTGCTCTTGCGTCGGTGAGCGTATCGATCATCTTTCGAGCGAACTCTCGACGACGAGGATAGGTATTGGTTGAAATCCACGACCGATATCCCGGCCAGCCGGCAACGTTCGGTGGATCGAACAGTGCCTGATCCATCAGGCCGGCCCACGACGCCGAATCGATAGGGGCAACCTCCGTGTCATCAAACCGCAGTTGCTTGAGGAGTCCGATCACATACTCCATCGGCGTCTTGATCTGTGAACCGCGAAGTGCCGGATCAAAGAAGTGCTTGCTGATGAACACCCGCAGAAACAGCTCCCGGAGATCGAAATCCGAATCGCGGAACACTTTGGCGAGATCTGCAACGAACTGCCTATCGATCTCTGCAGCAGAGCTGTAGACAAAATACATGTAGACTTTGCCGGCGATGAACCTCGACACCGCATCCGGGCGTGCCCGGAAGATGATGTTGATCAGCTCGCGGACTTCTTCGTTGCGAACCTGAAACTCGGTGTTGTTGTCAGCTGTGCGCGCCGGAATGGTCACGCCCATGAACTCCTTTGCACCCGTATCGTGCTTCCTGGCATCGAACCACGTGTTGTAGATGCCCTTTGGCGCGGGCTGATCATTGAACCTGGCTACTTTCCAACCGGTGAGCACGCGCGCGGCCTGCTCGACATCGCCCTCGGTGTACCAACCAATTCCGGTGGTATAGAGCTCCATAAGCTCACGGGCATAGTTCTCGTTCGGCCGACCGGCATCATTCAACCATCCACCCAGATAGAAGAGCATGGCGTGATCGAGAGTGATGTCCAGAGCCATGTCACGGAAGTTTCCGAGACGGTCCTTCCGGAAGGTCAGGTACTGATTGTACAGCGTATGTGGTTGCGAGTACTGATCGTCAAAACTGAACTCCGTCGTCCAGTGCCCAACCCAAAAATGGGCAAGACGCTCCACCGAGAGCGGGTCACGCAGCGACTCGAACGTGTGCCATGCGCTCAGGCGACGATAGTTGTTTCCCCACCAGCTTCTGATGGCAAAGGCCGCCTGCAGATCAGCCCCTTCGGGATTCTCCGTGTAGTCGACCATCTGCCCCGTGGCCGGATCGCGCCACTTGATGAAGTTCACGTCGCGCAGGGGCGCCGGCGGATCTTTGGGCCCGAGCAGCTGTGTGACGAGCTGACGCGCAGTTTTGCCGACCTGTTTCTGGGCATCAGGCATCGACACGCCATAGCTCAGCCGGCGATACAGATGCAGAACGTCATCGAGCGTCAGTGGATCGGTATGCTCCTCTATCCCCCCGTCTACCTGCAGTTCGATCTCAAACGGTGCAGTCGGACGAATGGATGAGCGCGTTATGCTGCTGAAGAGTTCACGTCTTTTCATCGATCTCTCAACGGAGTTGTGATTTGCAGTGTTACAGTTCGACAGTAGAACCGTCCCTCGGGAAGCGAGTTATCGAACAGAGACGGGTTGGGTCCGACGCCCTCCACCCCTTCAATGTTTAGCGAAGGGGCTATCGAACGTACGAAGTTTTCAACGGATTTCGCCCGGTCAATTGACAGCTGCATGTTGTGATCGAACTCGCCCAGACGGTCCGTCGATCCGACGATGCTTGCCCGGCTGCCGTCGCCGGTCGAGGCCGACACAACACGGCGCATCATTTCCTGGTTTTGCAGCGAGATATCGGCACGGTCGTAGTCAAACACGATCAGACTCAGGCGGCTGACCTCGAAGTTGCTCACGGTCTTGATAACAGGGAACGTGGTCGCTCCCCGGGCGTCACCATAGCGCGGCTGGCGCACGTCAAGATTGGCCGTCAGCGTATCGCTCATGCCCATGATAGGACCGAGCTTATCGGTCATCTCCTGGGTCAGGTCGAATACGATCTTCGAAGGGGGCATCAGAGGGCCGCTTCGCTGTGCAAGCACACTCCTCTTGTGAAGAACATCGAGCTTCCAGCCGTCGGCACGTTCAGGATTTGTAACATCGGTGGTAAAGGTGTGCTGACTCTGCACGGGAACGTACTCGTTGAAGCGTGTGTGGACGATCGGGTCAAGCAGGCGCACATCCGACGACGAGAGTTCAACACGGCGGTTCTCCTCAGCCCCTTCCGAATAGAGCTCATTGGAGGCAATGGCCGGACGTTCGCTCACCCGTACACGCAGGCGGTCGCTGCTGATGTTCCAGCGGCTCTGCAGGTATGCGGCTATGCTCTGCGCGCGCTCGCGAGCGATCTGCGTGCGCTGTTCGGGCGTTGACCCTTCTGCGCCGTCACTTGTGCCCGTCAAGTCCAAGGTGGCCACGGGGTTTGCCGTAAGCCGCGCCCCGAGCACATCAAGGATTCGGTAATAGATCGAAAGTGTTTCGCGCGGAAGCGTGCGCTCGTCGAAGTTTTCCGACGACGTCGACTGACGATATGATGCCCTGAGCGCCGTCGAGGCACTGTCGAAGAAAACATATGGCAGCAACGGAAATGTCTGCGTCACAACCGTCTCACGGATCTCCAAAGGAACAGTCGTTACCGAGGCGATCACGGCTGGAACGATCTCCGGTGCCGACTGGGCGATCGGCTCCGGCTCGGGCTCGGGAGCCGGTGGTGGCGGTGGCGGCTCCTCGGCTGGCGGTTCCGGCGAGTCGATCAGACGGTAGCGCAGCTGAATGCCGCCACCGATGATCGTCTGTTCCCATGAGGCGGCCGAGCTGAGCGATCCAAGTCCGTGACGGTAGAAGATCTCGGGACCGATCTCAAGGTTACGACCGATGTTGAATGCTGCGCCAATCGCACCCGTCACACCCATCGAAGTTCCGAGGCCGGCAAACTCACCAGACCCAACAGTGCGCCGCTTGACGTTCTCAGGGTAGAGGATCGACTCCGGACTAACGATCTCCTCGGTCTGTGAAAAGTTGGACGATACAACCGGGTTGCCGGCATCAAACGTGGCGCGGATATACACCGGCAACCAGCTGATCGGACGTGAGCGTAGGCTGGCCTCGATGCTGACGTAGCCGAGCGAGCTCTCAAAGACATGCTCCTGGACAAGCGGCTTGTACACGTTATCGTTCGGATCGAGAACTTCAAACCCCGCCTGCGTCTGCGTCATGAGCCGCGCAGGCCTCTTGGCGTAGAGTAAGCCGCCGCCCACCTCGAGCACTTCGCCAAACAGCTCGTAGTCACCGAAAAGCGAGGCATACATGCCTGACGAAACGCCGCTGGAGAAAGAGCCGCAGTCGCCAGCTCCAAAAAGGACCGGGATCGCGGTGGCATTCGACACAGATAGGTAGCCGCCGCGGACGCCGATAGAAGCGACCTGGGCTTGCGCCCACGTCACGAGAATGAACACACTTGTGATCGCCGCGGCGATTCCCCTCATTACAGCTCCGGTAGGTCAAAACGGCACCGTGGAAACTACCAGTTTTCCGCGCAGGATTCAACCACAAAACGCGGCGTATGCCATTGACCTTCAACAGTTGCAGGGGGCTTACGAGGCAACAGCAATGCGGACCACATAAAGCAGGCCAACACCGATGAGCGCCACCCCCATAACAGAGCGTATGCGCAGCAACAACGGACCGGAAAAACGCTCGCGGTATCGCTGCACAAGCATCCCGAGCGTGACCAGCCACAGGGCATTACCGAGTCCGAAGCCGATACTGAAGATCAGTACTTCGGAGGTTGCCGCACCAAGCAGTCCGGCGCTGCGGATCATGCCAGACATTACAACGAGCGACGGAAGGAACGTCGGGTTGGCAATATTGGTCACGGCAAAACCGATCCCCACGAGGAACGGAAGCAGCGCAGGTGCCAGACCCAGCCGCTGCGTCCACTGCGGAGCTCCTCCTTCTGAGGCCTCCGGTTCGGTGCGTGCCGGACGTCGCAGAAGCACCGCGCCGGCCGCCATCATCGCACCCGCGATTATCAGGCGTGCGATGGTCATCAGACCCGGTGAGCTCCCTGTTATCGTAGGCGAAACAAGTGCCGAGAGCAGTCCACCGGAGGCCCACATCGCTGCAAGACTGTAGAGCATATCAAGCAACCCCGCCCCGGCAGCCAGGGCAACAACGGCGCTGAGCTTATGGCGAGTACCGTAGCGTATGGCGGCCAGCCCAAGGGGGCCGGGCGGAATAGCCAGGATGTAGCCGATGATAAAGCCGGTGATCAGTGCCATGAAGGGAGGATGCCGTTTCGCGAAGCTACGGAGCGCGGCATTGACGCATCGCTGATGGTGCTATTTTGTCGACCACGGCATGAGTACCCAACAGCAACCCACGTCACTGCTGCCACGACTTGGACTCGTTACCACCACGTCGATGGTGGTCGGGGGCATGATCGGATCGGGAGTGTTTCGCAATCCATCGGCCATGGCCGGATTTCTGCATTCGCCCGAGCTTCTCATTGGCGTATGGGTTGTGGCGGGCATTGTTACGCTCTTCGGCGCTCTGACCAATGCAGAGGTGGCCGGCATGATCCCTGCCACGGGCGGACAGTATCAGTACTTCCGCGCCATGTATGGGGAGTTCACGGCCTTCTTGTACGGATGGGCATTGTTCATTGTGATCCAGAGCGGGTCGATCGCTTCGATCACGTTCGTTTTTTCTGAATACGTCAACACGCTCATCCCGCTGTGGAACCTCGATCAGCAAACCGTGAGTTCGTTTGCCGTAGCCCTGCCGTTTGGCACGATCTATCCGCTGCAGGCCATTGGCATCAAGCTTTTGACGGTGGCAGCCGTTGGCCTGTTGACGCTCATCAATGCCTACGGCGTCCGCGAAGGCGGACGTGTGCAGGTGGTCTTTACCGTGGCAAAGGTCGCCGCGATTGCCCTTCTGGTAATCTTGGCCGTTTTCGGCCCGTCGGGCTCGGTCGATCATCTCACCCAGCCGTCATCGATGGCTGTGCCGACGGGCTCGGCCCTCATGCTGGCGTTGGCCATGGCCATGAACAAGGCCCTGTGGTCGTATGACGGATGGAACAACCTGACGTATGTCAGCGGCGAGGTGCGTGACCCGCAGCGGACAGTTCCGCGGTCATTGATGCTCGGCACGGCGATCTGCATCGGCGTCTATGTGGCCATCAACAT
>CALRYC010000048.1:0-12493 GCA_943372295.1 Chitinophaga pinensis | reverse complement strand
GTGACTTCCATGACGTAGTTATGACCGTGCCCAAGCCGATTGTTGCACTTGTCAAATACGGCCTCGTTTCGTTCGTCCGAGAACGTCGGGTTATACAAGCGGTGGGCAGCAGAAAAGGCCGCTTTCCGCGTGACGTATATCATGGCTGTCCTTCGAGAGTGTGCAGATGAGACAATCGAGAATGTGGTTGTTAACCCCACGGCGTAGGAAATGGTTCCTACAATCGGACCGCGGGGACGTGTTTCCCCGGCCGATGTTGGATATTTTGCAGCTTATGATCACGCAATCTACCGTCTTTCGAAGGCTTTCGGCGCAAGATGCTGCGGCATTATTGCTGCTTGCGGTAGCATCACTTTTGCGTGTTCCGCTCAGGGCTGACGATCGAGCGTCGCTGGACTCGATTCTGGCTCCTCGAATCTCGATGAGTGCAAGCGGGACACTGTCCGTACAAGGCCAGATGACGCTCAGTGGTGTGCCCTTTGATGCATTGCTCCACGCCGATACGATGGTCGTTTCCACGGGAAGCCCCCTGGGGATGAAGACCAGCAGCGTTTATGCCCGGCGTGATACGTTTGTTGTCCTGAACTATCTGACGCGGCAGGCATTTGACGGCAATCCGGGTTCGCCGGCTGCAACGGGCATGATCCCCATCCCTCTGGGGCTCGATGATATCCGCTGTCTTGTGCGAGGCGTCCCTCCGGGTGATCTCGATGGGTTCGAGTTTGTGAATGCTCGGACCGATGGACAGCTGTTATACCGACGTCGCGACACGGCAACGGTCGAGTTTGTCCTCATCGACACGGTCACGAGAACAATGCGGCAGTATCAGCGTAAACGCAGTGATGGATTCACCGTTCTGAACGTCACGTATGGATCGTTCAAGAACGTCGACGGTGTCATGGTGCCTTTTGGCGTGAGTGTTGCGGCCAATGACGATCAGCAGAAGATTCAGTTCCGTTTCGACGACGTGCGCCTGTCGCTGCCGTCGACGCCCATGCGTCCGCTGAGCGTGCCCTCATCATTTACCCGCACAACCCTGCGCTGATGCTCTGCCGGGGCCGCTGCATTCTCTTTGTCGTGGTCGCGCTCTGTGGCAGCATGTTGGCCGCCGGACAGGATTCGATAAACGTGTCGGCAAGTCAGGCATCATCGACCGATACGGTGGTGGTCTTCACTGCGCGCGATACCGCCCACCTGAGAGTTGCCGACCGATCGCTTCGCCTGCGCGGTTCGGCGCGTGTTGATATGCGCGATCAGCGACTTGAGGCTGACGTGATCGTTATCAACTTCGATCAAGCCACCATGCGCGCCGAGGGAGTGCGTGACTCGTCGGGCGCACTCACGGGAATGCCCGTCTTTCGTGATGCCGGCACAGAGTATGCCGGCCGGTCGATGACGTACAATTTCGAGTCACGTAAGGGGCGAGTGGAGTTTGGAGAGACAGCCATCGACGGCGGGTACTACTACGGGAGCGCAATAAAACGGGTCAGCGAAAGCACGGCGTATGTTGACGGAGGCTGTTACACGACCTGCGACGCCCCGCATCCGCATTTCTACTTTACCTCGCCGAAAATGAAGGTAGTGGCTAACGAGAAGATCTTTCTCGACCCACTGATCTGGTATGTGGATGACATTCCCATCTTCGTTCTGCCGCTGGGGATGTACTTCCCCATCGAGCGTGGACGACGTTCGGGGATCATTATGCCATCGCCGGTGGTCACGGCTGATCGCGGGATCGTGCTGCAGAACCTCGGCTATTACTTTGCAATCAGTGACATCGTGGACGCGGAGCTGACCACTGATCTAACTACGAAGGGTGGCTTCACGCTGTTTGGTCGCGGACAGTACGTCCTGGGCGATCAGCTGCGTGGCAATGCAGAGTTTCGTTTTGGCTACACGCGCTTTTCCGTCACAGATCCCTTTTCCATGAACTTCGGCGCGTCGATCCGTCACACGCAGCAGATGCGCCCCAACGAGAGTCTCGTTGCCGATGTGTTTTTTGCCACGCAGCGGCTGCTTCAGAACACATCGCTTAACCCTCTTGACCGCGTGCAGCAGAACGCCCGAAGCAACGTGTCATACCAGCGAACGTTCTACAACGGCATGACCTTTAACGCCGGATACTCACGCGACCAGAACATGATCAACGGCTCGACAACGCATCGGCCCACCATCAGCTTCGGTATTCCTCAGGTGCTGCCATTCAAATCCCTTGCGCCGGCCGGCTCGTGGCTTGGCGAGGTACAGTTCTCCTACCGGGCCACCGGCACCTACACCGCCAGCCTGCAACGACCTGCCGATACCGGCGCTTTCAACGTGTCCGAGAAATCCCTCGTCGAGCACCGTCCGTCTCTGACGCTTACGCCCCGATTCGGAAACGTCCAGATCGCCCCCTCGATCAGCTTCTCAGAGAATTGGTACTTCCAGCGTCAGACAGAATCGATCGACCCGGCGGATTCGACCCTCAAGATTTCCAGTCAGTCCGGGTTCTTTCGCGAGTACACCTACGGCGTGGGCGTGAGCATGTCGACATTTCTCTACGGTCTTGCCTATCCGAAGATCCTCGGCGTTCAGGCCATCCGGCATACGCTGCAGCCGACGATTGGCTTGTCCTATGCGCCGGATCTGTCCGACACCACCCTTGGGTTCTATGGCAGCTACACCAGCCCCGTAACGGGTCAGTCGATCACCTATTCCCGGTTTGGCTCTGTCGGCGGTCTTGCCTCGCGGCAGACCCAGATGCTGCTGACGGGATCCTTTTTGAATCGCGTTGCGATCAAAACCACGCGGGATGACAGCGTGAGTAAGCCGATTGAACTCTTCACACTTACGTTAAGCACTTCGTACAACCTGGTAGCCGATTCGCTTCGTCTTGCTCCGGTGTTTTTCAATCTCAGAACGCCCATGCTCGATGCCCTTGAGTTCAACATGACCGGTGCGCTGAGTGCCTATGATCAGGTGCTGTCGGCTGACCCCGCCACGGGACGTCCGACCTGGCGAGACGTCAACACATCGATCATTGAGGCTGGCATGGGGCTTGCCCGGCTCACCAGTTTGAACCTGCAGATGGGATCGCGGTTCTCTTCCGACGGGGTTTCGCCGACGCAGGCCGGGGGCTCGGCGCAGGACACCTCATCGACGCGTGACGATCTGAGGTCGCGTTTTGAGCGCCGTGTCAACACATCGGAACAGGAATCCGATGTCTTCGGCGACCGGTCGCCTGGTTGGACGCCCCTTGCCATGCCATGGGAAGTTTCGGGGCAGATCATCTACAGTCTCAACCGGCCGAATCCGGAGCTGACAAGTCAGACACTTCAGGCGGTGATCAGAGGTTCCATTTCGCTTACTCCGACCACGCGTGTGGGAGTCTCAGGGACGGTGGATCTGCTTAGTGGACAGCTCATCAATCCCATTATCGATATCTCGAAGCAGATCCATTGCTGGTATCTGACGCTGAACTGGGTACCCATCGGCTTCAACCGGGGTTTCTTCTTGCGCTTTGGTGCTTCCGCGGCCCAGCTTCGCGATCTGGTTATTCCAAAACAATCGACACCACTGTTTCGGTAGCCGTCATCCGTATTTTGCGACCATGTGCGGAATCGTAGGATACATTGGCTCGAAGCAGGCAGCTCCGCTGATCGTCAGCGGATTGAAGCGGCTCGAGTATCGCGGATATGACTCCGCAGGTGTTTGTTGCATCGCTCCCGACGGGCTGACCATTGCCAAGAAGGCCGGCCGTGTGGTCGATCTCGAGCGAGCGGTTGATCTGCATGCGCTCGACGGAACGGTTGGCGTCGGACACACCCGCTGGGCCACCCATGGAGTTCCCTCGGATGAGAATGCCCATCCGCATACGGACCAAAGCGGGACGATCGCTCTGGTGCACAATGGGATCATCGAAAACTACCTGACCATCAAGAAGAAGCTGCTCAGCGCTGGCTACACGTTCAAGTCCGAAACCGACAGCGAGGTGCTTGCCGTGTTCATCGGCATGCTCTATGAAACGCTCCACGATCTTGAACTCTCGGTGCGAACCGCTCTTGCCGAGGTAGAGGGAACCTTCGGGATCGTTGTGCTGAGCACGCACGAGCCGGACGTCGTGATCGCTGCGCGCCGGGGAAGCCCCCTGATCCTTGGAATCGGTAATGGTGAATACCTCGTTGCCTCTGATGCGTCGGCCGTGATCTCCCACACGCGTCAGGTGGTCTATCTGCAGGAGAACGAGATGGCGATCCTGCGCCGCGACGGGTTCTCGACGAAGACCATTGAGAACGTCGACACGCGCAGTGTGGTCGAGGAGATCGCCTTTGAGCTGGCCCAGATCGAGCGCGGTGGTTTTGAGCACTTCATGCTCAAGGAGATCTACGAGCAGCCGATCACCTTTCGTGACGGTTTCCGCGGAAGACTGCGGGTCGAAGACGGCACCGTGCGACTTGGCGGACTTGCCAGTGTGGCAGATAAACTCCGTCAGGCCAAGCGCTTTATCATCACCGCATGCGGCACGTCATGGCACGCCGGCCTTGTCGGCGAATATCTAATCGAGGCGCTGGCACGCGTGCCTGTAGAGGTCGAATATGCCAGCGAGTTCCGCTATCGCAACCCGATAATAAGTCCGGATGACGTGGTGATCGCCATCTCTCAGAGTGGAGAGACCGCCGACACGCTTGCGGCCATCCGGGAGGCAAAGCTCAAGGGGGCGACCGTCATCGGCATGGTAAACGTTGTCGGCAGTACGATCGCCCGTGAGACCGATGCCGGAGTATACCTGCATGCTGGGCCGGAGATCGGCGTTGCCTCAACAAAGGCATTCACCTCGCAGCTGTGCGTGCTAACGCAATTTGCCCTGTATCTCGGTCGTATGCGCGCGCTTTCGGCCGAACAGGGAATGACAATTGCCGAAGAGCTTGTGAACATTCCCGAGCATATCACCAGAATTCTTGACAACGTCGAGCCGATCAAGGCCATTGCCAAAAAGTACTCCGAGGCTTCGAACTTTTTGTACCTGGGACGAGGCGTCAACTTCCCTGCCGCTCTCGAAGGGGCGCTCAAGCTCAAGGAGATCTCCTACATTCATGCCGAGGGGTATCCCGCGGCGGAGATGAAGCACGGTCCGATCGCGCTGATCGATGAGAACATGCCGGTGGTGTTCATTGCCCCCAAGGACGAGATTTACGACAAAGTGCGATCCAATATCGAAGAGGTCCGCGCCCGCAATGGTCGTGTGATCGCTATTGCCGACGAGGACGACGACCGCATAGCCGACGTAGCCACGCATGTGATCCGCATTCCGCGCACGCTGCCGATGCTCACGCCAATTCTCGCATCTATCCCGTTGCAGCTGCTTGCCTACTTCATCGCCTTGGAGCGTGGCTGTAACGTTGATATGCCGCGGAATCTGGCCAAAAGCGTCACGGTGGAGTAGCCTCAAATGCAGGCTCAAAATGCCGCCCGATTGATCATCGCCGACCTGCATGCCGGGTCGCGCCGTGCTCTTTCGAAGAGTCTTTCAGTGATCGAGAGCACGAGGCCCGAAGACCGGATGCTGGCCTATGACATTCTCGATCAGTGCCGCACTTCCTCAGGGGGCTCATGGCGCATCGGATGCACCGGACCTCCGGGTGTGGGCAAGAGCACGTTCATTGAGCAGCTGGGGATGCAGTTGCTCTCGGCGGGCAGGCGTGTGGCAGTATTGGCGGTCGACCCAAGCAGCAGGCGCACCGGCGGAAGTATACTTGGCGACAAGGTACGCATGCCGCTATTGTCGTCACAAGAAAGTGCCTTTGTTCGCCCTACTCCGTCGAAGGCCACGCTCGGTGGTGCCGCTCCCAGTACACGCGATGCGATCACCGTCTGTGAAGAAGCCGGTTTCGATACGATCATCATCGAAACCGTCGGCGTTGGTCAGAGTGAGACCGACGTGGCCGACATGACCGACATGTTCGTACTGCTTGCCTTGCCGAACAGCGGCGATGACGTTCAGGGGATCAAGCGGGGTATCATGGAGGTTGCCGATGCAATCGTGGTGACGAAGGCCGATGTCGACTCTGCTGCCGCTAATCGCAGTGTGGCAACTCTTGCCGGAGCCTTGCGGTATATGTCACATGCAGACTCAGACCGCATCACTCCAGTGCTGTCCTGTTCTTCGTTGAGTGGCGAAGGAATTGATGAGGTTGTTCGCCAGATCGAGCTCTTTTTTGACCATTCACGCAGCGAACATGTTCTTCGCCGTCGGCGTCATCAGCGCGGCGAATGGTTCGACCGTGCCATCGGCGCGGAGCTTATCGCCAGACTGACCGATCAGGGGGCGTTTCATGCCGCATGCGAGGCCATGCGAAGCCAGTGTATCGAAGGTACGGTCGCACCAAGTTTAGCCGTCCATCGTCTGCTGGGTCGAGTTCAGTTAATCGTTAGTGAGGAACCAACATGAGTCAGCTTTCCATCATGCAGCGTGCTGTTGCCGAAAGTGGCTTTGACGCATGGGTCCTGTATGACATGCGCCGTTCGAACGAACTTGCCTGGGACGTGCTTCAGCTCGATCCCCAGGCCCACTGCACGCGCCGTTGGATGGTGATCATTCCCGCGCAGGGCAGGCCCGTGAAGCTCACGCACCGTATGGAGCAGGATCCGCTTTCGCACCTCGACATTGAGGCGGTGCTGTATGACACGCGCACTTCTTGGACCGAAGCCGTTGGAGCCTGCCTAGCCCCCTACAAGCGGATCGCAATGGAATACTCGCCGATGGGCGACCTTCCGGGGGTCAGCCGCGTGGACGCCGGAATGATCGACCTTGTTCGGTCTTTCGGAGTCGAAGTGGGTTCGTCTGCCGATATGCTTCAGCAGTTCACAGCGGTGCTTACGGAGGATCAGATCGCCGGTGCATGTTTGACTGCCGGACAACTTCGCGAAACGGTCATGAGTGCATTTGATTTGATCGCAACAGCCGTGCGAGAAAATCGACGGGTCACGGAGTACGAGGTGCAGTCCTTCATTCTTTCGGAGTTCAAGCGAAAGGGGCTTGTGACCGATTCCGCACCGATCGTTGCAATTGGGCCCAATGCGGCCTCGCCACATTACGCTCCGTCGATCACCCGCAGCAGCGAGATCGAATCGGAGATGGTCGTGCTGATCGATGCCTGGTGCCGGCATGACAGCCCGGGGTCGGTGTTTGCCGATATCACGTGGGTAGGATTTACCTCCGAACACGTTCCCGATGATGTCGAGTCCGCATTTTCGATCATTCGTCGTGGACGTGATGCAGCGCTTACGCTTGTTCGTGAACGCTTTGCGGAGGGCACGTTCATCGCTGGCTTTGAGGTCGACCGGGCATGTCGCTCGGTGATCGAGGATGCGGGTATGGGACATGCATTCATCCATCGCACCGGACACAACATCACGACGCAGGTCCATGGACCTGGCGCGAACATGGATGATTTTGAAACGCACGACACGCGGCAGATCCTGCCGGGAACATCGTTCTCCATTGAACCTGGAACGTACGTTCCGGATCTGATGGGGCTGCGCACGGAGATCGATGTCATCATCACGCATGACAGGCAGGTACTGGTGCCAAGCGAGCCCATACAGAGGCATGTTCTGCCGATCCTGGCAGAGGGGTGGGCTGCGTGAACATACTGTTTGCTGCTTCGCGTCTTCTGCTGGTACTGCTTGCTGCCGCATTGGCACTTCAGCACTTCGCCTCTGCACAGACGTCAACGACTCGAACATTTGCCAACGAGGAGGACAGCGATAAGTATCGCATGGCCGTGGCGTATGAGCGCACGGGTGATCTTCGCAATGCCGCGAGACTCTATCAGGAGTTGCATGCATCACAGCCCAACGCCAGCGCCTACTTTCAGGGTGTTGTCCGCACGTTGACGGCCCTTGGTCAGTACGCAGCGTTATTGCCGCTTGCTGAAAAGCATGCCAAGCTCATGGATTCACCCAGCGTTGCGGTGCTCGTCGGCACGCTCTATGCGCGGCTGAATCGATCCGAGCAGGCTCGAACCTGGTGGGAGCAGGCGCGGTCGCTCTCGGGTGACGACGAAGCGACGCTCGTGCAGATCGGACGTGACCAGATGGACGTGATGATGAACGCCGATGCGCTGGAGACCTTTGTTGCGGCGCGGGGCAAGAATGGCTCTCCAACGGCCTATTCGGACGAGATCTTCAAGCTGCGTTCGGCCTCCGGTGATGTATCGGGTGCGGTAGCCGATGTCCTTGCGGCGTTCAGGGTCGACGCAGATGCGATTTCGGCGGAACGACGGCTAAGCGTTCTGCTTTCCTACGAGAGTGGTGCGACGATCATTGCCGAGAATCTCGAGCAATTACCCACGACCGACCCGAAAAATCTCCGCCTTGCTGCGTGGTTCTTTCGCGAAACAAAACGCTGGCCGCAGGCCTACGAGGTCGTCACCAAGCTGGATGCCCTCACGGGTCAGCCCGGCATGGAACTTCTGGTCTTCGCCGATGCAGCGCGGACATCCGAAAACTATGACATCGCATTGAAGGCCTACGACGAAGTCGTGCGACGCGCCAAGGATGGCAGCATCGTCATGTCGGCGGTCTTCGGTTCGGTTCGATGTCTGGAACTGCAGCTGCGCCTGAGGCGCAACCCCACGGCCGACGAGACGCGGGAGATCATCAAGCGTTATGACGAGATCATCAGCCGATTTGCAAGCAACCCTGTTTCGGCCGATGCGCTCTACTTTTCGGCTTTGCTGCTCGATGAGGTGATCAGGGATATCGACGCTTCGCGAGACAGGCTGCTACGTCTGCGCAGTGCCTGGCGGGCTTCACCGCGTGCCGTTGATGGTTCACTGCGACTTGCCGACATCTTCATCGTCATGGGCGATGATGCGCGTGCCCGGGAAGTACTCGCCGAGATCATCAGTGGCCCCAAGGGGCTTGTTGGCGACCGTGCAGATCTGGCACAGTTGAAGCTCGCCGACATGCTGCTCTGGAGCGGTGAGCTCGACTCTGCGAAAGCTCTCTACACGCCCCTTACCGAATCAACAGGCTCTCTGGCATCGAATGATGCCATAGACCGCATGCTTCTGCTCAATCTTGCGCTTGATGATTCGGCCTCGGTGCGCTCGATCGCCAAGGCCGAGGGTCTGGTTGCACGGCGCCGCCATGTCGAGGCCGTATCGGTGATCCGGGATGCCGTAAGTCGCATTCGAGATGCAGACATGCGCGACCGTTCCCTGCTTCTCTGTGCACGCAGCTATGTGGCGGTCGGCGACACTGTGAACGCCATCGCGACGCTTAAAAAGATCATTGAATCGAGTTCCGAGTCGATCTACGGCGATCGAGCCATGTGGCTCTATGCCGACCTTGTCATCGCCCAGCGTGATAGCCGTCAGGCGATCACCATTCTCGAGACTCTCCTTCGCAATTATCCACGATCCATCATTGCTCCCGATGCACGTGAACGCATACGCCGGCTGCGTGGCGATCTCAAGTGATCACCTTCGAGCAGTGAAGAAAGTTTACCCATGTCTCAGTTGACATTCTCACAGCTTCCCTACCAGCGTCCGGATTGCGCCGAGCTGACATCACGGTCACATGCGCTCGTTGAGCGCATCAGGTCCGCCAACACCAGCGAGGAAGTGCTGTCCTGCGTTGACGCATGGAACGCTCTGCGGATCAGCACCTACACCATGGCCTCGTTGGCTGAGGTGAAGTTCACACAGAACGTCGCCGACGAGCAGGCAAAGGCCGAGAAGCTCTTTTTCGACGAAAACGGCCCAACGATCACCGAGCTGGATATCGCTGTGTCACAAGCTCTACTGGCTTCCCCATATCGGCAGGCCATCGATGAACGATTCGGTTCGTTGTTTCTCACCCGATTGAAAAACTCGACGCTGACCTTCGACCCGTCGATAAAGGAAATCATTGTTCAGGAGTCGGAGCTCTGCACGCGATACAACGAGATCACAGCGTCGGCAAAGATTGATGTTGATGGTCAGACGTATAATCTTTCGACCATTCAGCGGCTGGTTATCGATCCTGACGCAGGCCTACGAAAGAGGGCCTATTCGGCTATGGGGGCCTTCCTGCTTGATAACGCCCCGGAACTCGATGAGATCTTTGACAAACTCGTCAAGCTCCGTGCAAAGAAGGCCGCACAGCTCGGCTATGCTTCATACACGGACTTCCGCTACATCGAGTTCGGTAGGGTCGATTACACGGCGGCGGACATCGAGAAGTTCCGCAATCAGGTCCTGGAACACGTCGTGCCTCTTGCCGCAAAGCTTCGTCAGGCACAGGCGCTGCGTCTCGGCATGACGTCGATGACGGCGGCTGATGAAAAGCTGCAGTTCATTGATGGCAACCCGGTTGCTTCAGGCGACCATGACTGGATCGTTGAACGTGCCTCGCGCATGTACAGCGAACTTTCACCCGAGACGAACGAGTTCTTCCAGCTCATGCTGAGCAGTGATCTCATGGATCTCAAAAGCCGGGACAATAAGGCCACCGGTGGTTACTGCACCAGTTTCTCGGCCTATGGCCTGCCGTTCATCTTTGCGAACTTCAACCGCACCACGCATGACATCGAAGTCCTTACGCACGAAGCCGGTCACGCATTCCAGGCCTATCGCAGCCGGAATCTGCCCGTGCCGGAGTACTTCTGGCCAACGGCCGAGGCCTGCGAGATCCATTCGATGGGCATGGAGTTCCTGACATGGCCATGGATGAATCTGTTTTTTGAGGACCAGACCGAGAAGTTCAAGTTTTATCATCTTCAAGGCGCGTTGCTGTTCCTCCCATACGGATGTGCGGTGGATCACTTTCAGCACTGGATCTACGCCAATCCCGATGCCACCCCACTTGAGCGTAACGCGCAGTGGCGAGAGATGGAAAAATTGTACCTGCCATGGCGCAATCCCGAGGGATTCCCGGCCTCCGAGCAGGGGCGCATCTGGCAGTTCCAGCGTCACATCTATGAGATGCCGTTCTACTACATCGACTACGCCCTGGCGCAAACATGTGCACTTCAGTACTGGAAGTGGTCGGAGAAGGACCGCGACGCAGCGTTTAGTTCATACCTGTCGATCTGTGACGTTGGCGGCTCGAAGCCCTTTTTGGGGATCGTCGACACCGGTTCGCTGACGTCGCCCTTCAGCGATGGATGCCTACGTGATATTGTGGACTACTCCTACTCCGTCCTGCGAGACCGTCATCCGGCGTTTATGATGGGTCATTGACGAGATTATCACTTCGTCATGTTTCCTATGATTAGCCCCCTGACACGCAAGCAATAAGGTGTCAGGGGGCTCTTTTTTGATATTTTTGCCGTCATTGAGTATGTAAACCATCTCCTTCCACATCATGCGGTTAATCGTATGAAACGTTTTCACGTTTTGCTTTCGCTGGTCTGTTGCGTCGTGCTTCTAAGCACACCGCGCGTTTACGGTCAGTCACAGCCCCTTTCGACATGGTCGCTCAGCAGCGGTAACTACACCTTTACCGACTGGCTGAACACGAATCCAGCGGGCACCTACCCGACGGCGATGATGTTCCACATGGTGGCTAACATCGACGCTCCAGCGACCGAGCCGGTGGTCGGAGACTTTAATTGCGCCTACAATATCACCAGCGGCGCCCGCATCAATGGTCTGGGAACCGGAGGGCTGGCCTTCATCAATACGGGCTCGACGCAGTGTAACTGCAACTTCGTCGGCGCCGCCGTCCTTGCGCTCAATACCGTAGGCCGGGCACAGATCGGTGTGACGTGGACGTCATCGGTGAACAGTGCTGGTTCGCGGCCTTATGCGCTGCGTCTGCAGTATCGTCTGAACACAACAGGGCCGTGGTTGGAAGTTCTCAGCAATGGGGTTCCAACGGAGTACGTTGCCCCGCTGAACACCTCCGGTGTTGCTACGCAGCGCACGATCAGTGCAACACTGCCAACCATATGTGAGAATCAGCCGCTCGTGCAGCTGCGCTGGGTCTACTATCAGGCACCGGTCTTCTCATCCGGTTCGCGTCAGGGCATCACGTTTGATCAACTGACGGTATCCTCAAACTCGACCACAGGGGTGGCCACGAACCTTGCAATCGAGAACGTCATTCCGGTGAGCCCATCACAGAACGCGGGTTTTTCTCTGCGTGTTCGTGCTGTTGATGCTCTTGGAGCAGCAAAGAATGTCACAACGGCGACGACGGTTTCGCTTGGCGTCAATAGTGGTACTGGATTTGTCTCGGGAACCATCACCGGAACCATTCCGGCAGGGCAGAGTTTCGTTGATCTGACAAACGTCAGCTATAGCGTCGCAGAGCCGGGTGTTTCGCTGCGTGCAACTGCCATAGCTGGCCAGGTCCTTACGCAGGGAGTAACCGCTCCGATCACAGTAACGGGGCCGCCGGCCTACGCTTCACTCGCAGGCGTGCAGACTGCGGCCTATGCCGGAGTTCCAATGAACCCGCTTACGGTTACAGTGTTCCGTCCGGACAACACGGTCGATGCCAATTACGCGTCAAACATCACGGT
>CALRYC010000047.1:0-12613 GCA_943372295.1 Chitinophaga pinensis | reverse complement strand
GCGGCGGCAACGATGTTGGTGCCAGGACCAAAGATGGCCTTGACGCCGGCGGCGTAGAGGGCATCGTAGTCCTTGGGCGGAATAACGCCCCCGGCAATGACGATGATCTCTTGTGCATCCTCGTCGGCAAGGGCCTTGATGAGCTGCGGGATGAGCGTTGTGTGGCCGGCTGCCTGACTCGATACGCCCACCACGTGGACGTCGTTGTCGGCGGCCTGACGGGCAGCTTCCTCGGGTGTGGCGAACAGGGGGCCGATGTCGACGTCAAAACCAATGTCGGCAAAGGATGTGGCGATGACCTTGGCACCGCGGTCATGTCCGTCCTGACCCAGCTTGGCAACCAGAATGCGCGGCCGTCTGCCGAAGTCGCGCTCAAAGTCCTCCACTTCCTGCCGTGCCGCTGCATAGACCGGATCGTGCTCGTACTGAGCCCCGTACACACCTTCGATCGTCATGGTATGTGCCTCGTAACGGGTAAAGACCGAAACCATGGCCTCGGAGATCTCACCCACAGTGGCGCGCGCTCTTGCGGCCGTGATGGCCAGCTCGAGCAGGTTGCCCTTGCCTGTGCGGGCTGCCTCGGTGATTGCCTGTAGCGCTGCATCGACGTCTGCCTGGTTGCGTGTTGACTTGATGTGCTTGAGGCGCTCGATCTGGGCAATGCGGACGGCCGTGTTGTCGATGTTCAACACGTCGATCTCCTGCTCATCGGCAAGCTGATACTTATTGACGCCGACGATCACTTCCTTGCCCTGATCGATCAGTGCCTGCCGCCGTGCGGACGATTCCTCGATGCGCATCTTGGGGATGCCGGCCGTGATGGCCTTGGTCATGCCGCCATACGACTCAACCTCGGCGATAACGGCCGCCGCTTCGCGCACGAGCGATTCGGTCAGGTGTTCGACGTAGTACGAGCCCCCTAACGGGTCGACCACGTCCGTGATGCGCGACTCTTCGGCGATGATCAGCTGTGTGTTGCGGGCAACGCGGGCCGACTGCTGTGTGGGCAGCCCGAGAGCTTCGTCGTATGAGTTCGTGTGCAGCGACTGCGTGCCGCCGAGCACCGCGGCCATGGCCTCGATGGTGGTGCGCACGATGTTGTTGTACGGGTCCTGCGCAGCCAGTGACCAACCGGACGTCTGACAGTGCGTGCGCAGCAGCAGTGATTCTTCTTTGGAGGGGGCGAACTGCTTCATCGCTGTTGCCCACAGCACCCGCGCAGCGCGCAGCTTGGCCACTTCCATGAAGAAGTTCATGCCGATGCCGAAGAAGAACGACAGGCGCGGCGCAAAAGCGTCCACCGGCATGCCTCGCGAGAAGGCCGTGCGCACGTATTCAAGTCCGTCGGCGATCGTGTATGCCAGCTCCTGCACGGCCGTAGCGCCGGCTTCGTGCATGTGATAGCCGCTGATCGAGATCGAGTTGAAGCGCGGCATCGCGTGGCTGGTGTGCTCAATGATGTCTGCCACGATCCTCATCGACGGTTCAGGCGGATAGATGTAGGTGTTGCGCACCATGAACTCTTTGAGGATGTCGTTCTGGATAGTGCCGGAGAGCTGGGCCTGCTGCACCCCTTGCTCTTCGGCCGCTACGATGAACATGGCCATGATCGGGATCACGGCGCCGTTCATGGTCATCGACACGCTCATTGTGTCTAGCGGTATGCCGTCGAAGAGCGTCTTCATGTCTTCCACCGAGTCGATGGCCACACCGGCTTTGCCGACATCGCCAACCACGCGCGGATGATCACTGTCGTAGCCGCGGTGTGTGGCCAGATCAAATGCCACCGACAGCCCCTTCTGTCCACCGGCCAGGGCCTTGCGGTAGAAGGCGTTGGACTCTTCGGCCGTGGAGAAACCGGCGTACTGACGGATCGTCCACGGACGGTTGGTGTACATCGTCGCGTAGGGTCCGCGCAGGTAGGGGAACATTCCCGGCAATGTGCCGGCTGTGTGCATACCCTCGAGGTCTGCGGCCGTGTACAGCGGCTTGACGTCGATGCCCTCGGCCGTGCGGCGCGTCAGCGCGTCAAGCGGTTTGCCTCTGAGCTCCTTAGCTGCCAGTTCCTGCCAGATCGATAGGTCATTCTGCATGGTATCTGCCGTTTGTGGTAGGGGGCAAAAGTACGGCAGACCCTAGCGATATGGGTTTGCAAGGAATCTCTGCGCTTCGGCGTGGGAGCCGTTGTTGTCTGACCACGTCAGTAGCTTTCTGTACTGTTTGATGGCAAGATCGCGCTTGCCCTGCATGTCGTAGATCTGTCCGATCTTGAGATTGGTCTTGATGATAAAGCCCGAGGCATCTTCGTCGATCTTCCGGCACGCCTCGTCACACTTGTAGAAATAAGTCAGTGCCTTGTCCAGATCGCCCCGTATCATGAGCGACACCCCAACGTAGTAGAGGGCTTCGCGCGCTGCGTTGCGATTGTAGCCGGGCCACTTGTCCAGACAACGGTTGAGCACATCGCGCCAGACCGTGGCTGCAGAGTCGATCGGACCGAGTGACACCAGGCAGCGTCCGTACGCGCGGTGAAAGGCCGGATTGCGTGGGTACTGAGTGTGGAGATCGCGGGCGAACTCGATGGCCTCGAGAGGGTTCTTTTCAAACTCGAAGTATGCCTGCACCAGCACAACCTTGGCCTCTACTGCTGCGTATCGGGCCTGGCGAGCCGCCGCCTTCAGCTGCGCAAGGCCGATGACCTTATCACCCTTGGGCAGAAAGATCATCACGGGTTTGAGTGCCGGAAACTTCTCCGGCAGCACAGCTGCCCAGTAGTTGTAAAGACCGGTACCAAGCAGAATATCATGGTTGCCAGGCGCGATCTTCTGACAGTCGTTGAGAATGCCAAGCGCAACGCGTCCGTCTTCGGCGGCACTGAGCATGTTGTTGCGAGTTGCGTTGTAGCGTCCGCGGTAGCCCAATGCGCCCCCTTTGAAAAAGAGAGAAGCAATGTCCTTAGGTCGTGCCACAAGATTAGCATCGCTGACCGCTATCACTTTTTCGAGCTTCTTGAGAAAGCGTGCCTCAATGGCCGGACTGGTCTGTCCGATGGTCATACGCCACCACTCGATCATGGCGTCAAGGAAGTACCCGGCCGGATGCTCCGGATAGCGTCTGATAACATCGTTGAACACCGCCTGGGCTTGATCGAACTCCACGTTGTAGACGTGCCGTGAACCAAGCTGCATGAGGGAATCGGCCTCGGACGTCATGGCAACCCACTGCGCATGGAGCGTCAGTGGAAATGCCAAGGCAAGTGCGGCAAAAATGATTCTATTCACCATTTGTCAACTCCATTCCCGTTGCGGAGCGGTTTGAATATGCCGCCCGTGTAAACGAAATCCGATAGCGAGCCGATACAACGTAGGGGTCGACCGCGATGACATGACGAATCATGGCCAGAGAAATGATGAGGACGCCGGTGCAGACAAGGCCGGACTCGACCCCGTAGGCGTCGCCCATGAGCAGTTGCGCCAGGTGATCGTCGGCAGCTGCGGTGTAGCGCATCCACGACAGACCCGGATCGATCCCACTGACGGGTCCAAACACGGCTGCCACCAGCAGATTCCATACCACATGACACGTCGAGGCGATCCATATCGAACCACTTTTGAGCGTGACGATGCCGAAGGCTACTGCCACGATGAACGTGTTGATGCTGCTGATCTGCCCCATTGCGGGATTGCCACCGTGGGCTGCCGAGAACAATGCGCTGGTGATCATTACCGCCCAGAACGATCCGAAACGGTCATGAAGAACCCGCAGAACCGTGGTGCGAAACAGTAGCTCTTCGCCGATAGCGCTGACGATGATCATCACGACCGCCAGCGGACTGAACTCGGCTGCGCCGATCTGAAAGTGTCCACCCAAGACAAGCCCCACGCCGGCAGCAACAGCCAGCATGGTCGCCGCCCACAGTGCGCCGCGCATGATCAACGCCGGCGTACTCTTCGTAGCCGTGATGCCCGTTGCGATGATGTCACCCGCAGGCTGGCGCCACTCGTCGAAGACGATAATGCCCGCCACGGCGATCCATATCATCATCGTCGATAGCATACCGATAGACTCGATGCGCTGCATCGGTTCCGTTGCTGCAGCCGCGGAGACTGCCATCACGACCAGGACGAACAGCGCTATGACCACGGCAATGCGGTTTAACCAGTGCTCGGGGCTTTGCCAGCGCTGAAGGACCGATGGACGTTCCATCACAGGAACTTCAGCAGGGCTGCTGCCGTGATGGCCACGCCGGCAGGCAGAAACCCGGTGGACGAATTGCCGCGCACACGCAGGTAGGCCGACAAAAGCGCACCGACAATCAGCAGGGGGCTTGCCAGCGCCGGGACGAACGGGCCCACAAAGCAGATGGCAGCGACGGAGGTTACCCAGAATCGGAAGCCCCGGCCAAAGCCCATGCGCCTCATCCATCGATCGAGCATGCCGAAGTACAAAGCTGAGACCATTATCGGAGGCAGACCAAGCAGCAGGCGCGCCGACCCTTCAAGACCGATGTAAGAAGGCGTGATGAAGGTCGACACTACAAGGTAGAGGCAGAGTCCACCAACGAGGGTAACCACACCCAACTGTGACACCGCGCCGGGCCGCAAAACGGCGCAAAAAGGTACAAGGAACGTCATGACGATCCACGTGATCATCAGGCGCGTTTCCCATCGACGGGCCATCAGGTATTCAGCCGAGAGGGAGGTACTCATCGGTTCGCCGCGGCAACGCTTAGGCCGTTGGGGTTTGACGCCTTATGGACTCGATGTACGCCAGTACATGGGCCTTCATGGCTTCCTCTACTTCTTCGTGGGCTTGACCCTTGATCATGTGGGCAAGCTGCGGACAATATGAAGCGTAGTCTGATTCGCCGCGACGGCGAATCAGAACTTCATAGTCGTTAGGGTCGGTGCTTTGTGGCTGTGTCATCGCTGGGAGAAGAGTAAGTGTGATGATTACCGGTATCGATCGATACTGGTTTGCAGATACGTCCGCTTCGTATCCAGTTCGAGTGCCTTGCGCCATGCACTAACGGCGGCATCGGTCTGACCCTTGGCTTCGAGTATCTGCCCGAAGTGTTCGTAGTGCGTGGCGTTGCCGCCCAGGGCGATGGCCGACCTGGCGGCCTGCTCGGCCTGATCATAGCGCTTGAGGTGAAACAGAATCCACGCGTAGGTATCGAGATAGGCTGGGTTCTCGGGTTCGATCTCGAGAGAGGTCTCCGACAGCTTCAGTGCACGCTGCAGATCAGTTCCACGCAGGCACAGCGAATAGGCGTAATTGTTGCACACGAACGGATTTCGCGCGTCGATCATGAGTGCTTTCTCATAGCACGCATCAGAGCTGTCGGTGCGACGGTTGCGATCGTACAGGAATCCCATCTGCGACCACGCATCACCCTCGAAGGGCGACATTTCCAGGATGCTGCGATAGATCGCAATGGCCACTTCATCGTGACCCTGTTCGTAGTGTATCGAGGCCTCTGCGTAGAGAAGGCGAAGGTCGTTAGGAAACTTCCGCTGACCCTGACGGACGTAGCGCAGGGCCCGGTCATTGAGATCATACAGCATCGACAGGCGGAATGCTTCGAGGTGTGTCTCGGCAATCGCTTCCGGTGAGGCAACGGCGGCATTGAGATGTCGCACCATGCGATTCGTATCGTTCATCGATCCGGCCAATGCACCCGACAGGCACATCACGGACCACGTTGCCGAGTGCACACGGAATGACTCGTCGACCAATTCCATGACGCGCTCGGGATACATGCCCGCTACGAGCGAGTCCTCAAAAACTGCTGATAGGGCAGCCAGCCACACCCGGGCAGCCCCCTTCATTTCAGGGTCTTTGTCGGTCCACCTGCCCAGCATCACGCCGAGCTCATCGAACATTCCCTGGCCGACGTAGCCGAAGGCAAGACTGGTGGCGATGCGTGGATTGGCCGGTTCGAGCTCTGCAGCTCGCGAGAATGTCCGGAGCAAACCGGCGTTGTCACTGAGTCGCTGATACAGCTCCATTAGCCGCTCGAGCACGAACATCTCCGGTCGTGATTCGATGAGCTTCTCATAGATCTCGATCGCTCTGCGCGCGTCTCGCGGTTCATAGAGCCGGGCAAGCGTCACCAAATGACGTCGCGAAGGATTCAGGTTTAGGATCTTCTCGTAGGCCTGAAGTCCATCATCATAGCGTCCGCGCTGCACCTCGATCTCGGCCAGCAGTTCCCAGCTGTCGGTGGAGGTCTTGTTGCGCTCCAGGGCCATCGTTACGTACTCATGTGCCAGTTGCAGCTTGCCGAGCTCGACGTAACAGCGGGAGATGGCCGACAGGCACGCCGATGTCGTGTCAAACCGAAGGGCCTGCTGAAACTCCAGGATCGCTTCGGCGGCGCGTCCACCCTGGAGCTGAAGCGTGGTGCCGTTGATGAAGTGCTCTTTAGCCTTCCGGACAGAATCGGCGGGTGAGCGGGAAGTACCCTGCCAGGACTGCGCCACGCAGACAAGCGTCAGACTGCAAAAGATGGCGCAGGTCAGCGCACGCTTCAGCGCAGCCGGTGGCTTTCTGTATGTGGTTCGGTGAATCACTGGAGCGTTGACGTCACAGACGGCAAGTTATGGCAGGATATCAACGAAAAAAGGCCGCACGGGCGACCTTTTACGAGAATGTGCAGCTGGACGGTTACTTGGCGGCGCGTTTGCGCATGGCCGTATAGCCAATCTTATCGAGGGTCTTGATGGCGCTGGCCGTGATCTTCACAGTTACCCAACGACCTTCTTCAGGCACCCATACGCGCTTCTTTTGAATGTTCGGCATAAAGCGACGCCGCGTCTTATTATTTGCGTGCGAGACGTTGTTACCGTACATCACACCAACACCCGTGAGTTCACAGCGACGAGCCATGATTGGACTCCATTTCCTGACAGTTACGTAAACAAGACCGGCAAGTTACCGGATGTTGTCCACATAAGCAAGTATCGTGCCATGAAGCATGCAAATGGACCACAAAAAAGACCTAATTTCGAAGTTCGTCTTGAAGTCAACAACACCATCTGAGCCCCTTGCCAACGCTCCAGTGCGCATGAAGACCATAGCCGTCCGTGGGGCACGGGTACATAATCTCAAGAATATCGATGTTGACGTTCCTCGCCACGCGCTGACCGTAATCACCGGCCCATCGGGCAGCGGAAAGTCCTCCCTGGCCTTTGATACGATCTATGCCGAGGGTCAGCGCCGGTTTGTCGAATCGCTGAGTGCTTATGCGCGGCAGTTTCTCGACCGCATGGATAAGCCCGACGTTGACAGCATCCTGGGCCTGCCGCCGGCTGTGGCCATTGAGCAGCAAGCGTTCACAAAGAATCCGAGATCGACCATCGGCACAACGACAGAGGTGTATGATTATCTGCGGTTGTTGTATGGACGAATCGGGGTTGTGATCGACAAAGAAACCGGTGAGGTGATCCGCAAGGATACTCCGCAGTCTGTTGTTGAGACGCTTCTGCGGCGGATGCCCGGAGCCCGGCTGTTTCTGCTCTTTGAGCTCCCGAAGGAGCATGCCACGCTGGACATCGTGCGCGAGAGTCTGCTGGCAAGGGGCTATTCACGACTTCTCTTTGGTGCCTCGACGCAGATGCAGGAGCTGGATCATGTTGGCGATCTGCCCGGCGCGCAGACGGACGTCTTTGTTGTTATCGACAGGTTCGCAGTGCGTGAAGACGACGAGTCCGTCTCACGGTTGACCGATTCGATCGAGCAGGCCTTTAATGCCGGCGGCGGCAGAATTGTCCTGCGTGACATGACCACTGGCGAGGACCACTTCTTCTCGTCACGGTTCGAAAGTGCCCGCACGCGCACGACATATGTTGAGCCCGAGCCACGGTTGTTCTCGTTCAACAGTCCTTTCGGGGCCTGCCCCAAGTGTCAGGGATTCGGCCGCAGCGTCGGCCTGGACATGAATCTGGTGGTACCTGACGGCAGTCTATCGATCAGACGCGGGGCGCTACATCCATTTCGTGGCGAGTCGTTCGGGATCCACCAAAAGGCACTGCTTACGGAGGCAGCGGGATTTGGCTTGCCGCTTGACAGACCCTTCCGGGATCTGCAGCAAGAAGAGGTCGACCTTCTGCGCAAGGGCTTCGGAAAGTTCATCGGCATTGACGGGTTCTTCCAGATGCTCGAGGAAAAGTCATATAAAACACATTACCGCGTGATGATCTCGCGCTACCGCGGTTTCACGACCTGTTTCGGCTGTCAGGGCTCGCGCCTGCGCACGGCGGCACGGCAGGTTTTTGTTGGCGGATGCAACTTGCCATCAGTGGTTGCGATGACGCTCCAGCAGGCGCGGCGTCACTTCGATGAGCTGCGTCTGTCAGATCAGGATATGGCCATCGCCGGACAGGTACTGTCGGAGATCCGTCGCCGTCTTGGTCTGCTGTGTGAGATCGGACTTGATTACCTGACGCTTGACCGGTTAGCGCATACTCTTTCAGGGGGTGAGTCTCAGCGCATCAATCTAGCCTCGTCGCTCGGCAGCGCGCTGGTTGGAACGCTTTACGTGCTGGACGAGCCGAGCATCGGTCTGCATCCTCGCGATACGGGACGCCTGCTGGGCATCCTACAGCGTTTGAAGGGGCTCGGCAATACGGTGGTAGTTGTCGAACATGATCTTGACGTGATCCGCACGGCTGATCACGTGATCGACATCGGGCCACGAGCCGGAGAACATGGCGGCAGTGTGATGTTCAGCGGAACGTTAGACCAGATGATTCACAACGGCGAGTCTCTCACGGCGCAGTATCTGCGCGGCACCAGATTTGTCGAGCCGAAATCACAATTCCGCAAGGGAAGTGGCTCGGAGATCGTTGTTGTCAAGCCCCTTCACAACAACCTCAAGGGCGACACCGTGACCGTGCCTCTGGGTACGATGTGTGTGGTCACTGGGGTGTCCGGATCGGGCAAGAGCTCGCTGGTTCACGACGTGATCTATGCCGGCATTCAGAGGTCCTTCGGGTCGTATGCCGGCGAGGCCGGCTCATGTCTCAGGATCGACGGACTCGAGAACATCTCGGGTGTAGAGATGGTTGATCAGAGTCCGATCGGTCGTTCATCGCGTTCGACACCGGCCACCTACATCAAGGTGTTTGATCTTATCCGTGACGTGTTTGCTTCGACGCAGACTGCCAAGCAGCTTGGCTGGAAGGCCGGATACTTCTCATTCAACGTTTCGGGCGGACGTTGTGAAGCATGTGAAGGGGCTGGCTCGGTGGAGATCGAAATGCAGTTCCTGCCCGATATCACCCTGCCATGTGAGGCCTGCAACGGCACCCGCTATAAGCGCGATGCGCGAACGATCGCCTATAACGGAAAGACCATCATCGATGTGCTGAGCATGACGGTGGACGATGCAATCCTGCACTTTCGCGACTATCCGCGCATCGTCAACAAGCTGAGCATTCTGAGTGAGGTCGGCCTTGGATACGTGCGACTTGGACAGCCCTCGACACAGCTCAGCGGTGGTGAAGCGCAGCGCGTGAAGCTTGCCGGACATCTGGAATCGCAGTCGGACGGCGCCCGGCTGTTCATCTTCGATGAGCCAACCACGGGTCTGCACGTTGATGATGTGGCGAACCTGCTAAAGTCCTTTGACCGCCTAGTTGATCAGGGGCATACGCTATTGATCATCGAGCATAATCTGCATGTGATCAGCTCGGCTGACTGGGTGATCGATGTCGGGCCCGAGGGAGGAGAACCCGGTGGACACATTGTTGTTGCCGGCACGCCTCATACGGTATCGCAGCATGCAACGTCGCATACAGGCGCAGCGCTGCAGACCTTTTACCGGCAGCACAATGCAACTCCAGCCAAGAAGGCCGTGCGTACAAAGAAGGTCAGCAGGAGCTGATATGCCGAAGGTTCTGCGACTTCTCGTTACGTACCTGCTTCCGCTGGTGCTTCTGGTTCTGACGTCGATGTTTCTCATCAGCGGCATGGGGTCGATCGATTTGTCGAGGTTCATAGACGACATGCTTGCAGCACATCCTGTCTGGATCATCGGAGCCACCATCACGGGTGTGCTTGCGCACGTCAGCCGCGCCATCCGCTGGCAGATCCTGCTTCGTCCAAACGGCGTTGATGTGCCACTTGGAACGTCGTTTAGTGCGGTGATGATCGGCTATGCCGCCAATGCGCTTGTGCCCCGTTCGGGTGAGTTAGCCCGCCCCCTGGTGCTTGCGCAGCGCGTGGGTCTTCCGGCCGAGACCGCAGTCGGGAGCGTTGTGGTCGAACGTGTCCTGGATGTTCTGTCGCTTCTGATAGCACTTCTGGTGGTGATGACCTATGGCCAGAGTGAACTTGCCGCCACCATGATGCGTCTGCAGGGCAGTTCTGCGTCGACGTTTGCAGCAGCCGATGCACGGTCGACAATTCTCAGTCTCTCGACGATGTTCGGATTTCTTGCGGCATTTATCGGACTGGTGCTCTTCACCCGCTGGGGTGAGGTACTTGTTGAGCAGACTCTTGGCCGGTTGCATGCGCGCTTTGCAGAAGCGATCGTGAGCATGATCCAGCGGCTACGACGCGGACTCGATGCCGTGCGCCAGCCAAGGCTGATGCTGCTTATCCTAATGCATACGCTGCTCATATGGGCACTATACACGCTCACAACGTGGCTTGCTTTGAAAGCCATGCCCTATGCCTCCACCTCCGATCCGGGCCTTGCCGGCGCCCTTCTGTTGCTGGTGATCCTTGCCCTGGCTGTGACCATTGCACCTACGCCCGGGGCTATCGGCGTGTATCATCTTGCAGGACAGGTGGGACTGGTTTCACTATTCGATGCAACTCCCTACGAGGGGTTTGTGTTTGCCATGGTCTCGTGGTTCATCAATCAGGGGGCTTCATTGGCAATCGGCGGTGTGGCATGGATTGTCGTGATGCGATCGGGCGTGCGAGTTCGGTTATTTTCGCAACCATCACAAATGGAGAAATCGACGCTATGACGTCACTAGAAACTCAGGCGAATGTGCATCATACAGATGTTATTGTCATCGGTGCCGGACCATGCGGTTTGTTTACGGTCTTTGAGGCAGGACTTCTCAAATGGAAATGTCACCTTGTTGACTATCTGCCGATCCCCGGCGGCCAGTGTGCGGAGATCTACCCGAAGAAGCCGATCTACGACATTCCGGGTTTTCCCTCCGTGCTGGCCGGCGACCTGATCGACAATCTCATCAAACAGGGAGCCCCTTTTCAGCCATCCTTTACGCTGGGCGAGCGGGCCGAAGAACTTGTCAAGCTTGAAGACGGTACATTCCGCCTGACCACCACACGTGGCACAGTGATCCACGGAAAGTCGGTCTTCCTGGCAGGGGGCTTGGGGTGTTTCGAGCCGCGCAAGCCGGTGATCGAAACGCTGGCCAAGTTCGAAGACAAGGGCGTTGAGTACATCATCAAGGATCCGGAGTTCTACCGCGGAAAGCGGGTCATCCTCGGCGGTGGGGGAGACTCGGCGCTGGATTGGACCATCGTGCTGGCCGACATTGCTGAGCATGTAACTCTTATCCACCGCAGCGCCCAGTTCCGGGCTGCACCGGATAGTGTGTCGAAGGCGCAGCAGCTGGCAGATCAGGGCCGCATCAGCATGATCACCGATGCGCAGGTCACAGCTCTTGCCGGAGAGGGGGCTCTTCAAACTGTCACGATCACGCATAATGACGGTACGACAGAGGACCTTCGCGTGGACCACTTTGTTCCGCTCTTTGGTCTATCACCGAAGTTGGGCCCGATCGCGCAATGGGGCTTAGCACTCGACAAGAATGCGGTGTTGGTGGACCCGTCGAGTTACATGACAACTGTCGAAGGCATGTATGCGGTGGGCGATATCTGCGAGTACCCAAACAAGCTCAAACTTATCCTTTCGGGCTTTCACGAGGCAGCCGTTGCCCTGAACCACGAGTACCAGCGCCAGCACCCCGAGAAGAAGCATGTGATCAAGTACACAACGGTCACGGGCGTGCCTTCCTGAAGTTTTACCTCGCCCCGTACGAAAGAAAAAGCCGGCGCACCCCGAAGGGTGCACCGGCTTTGTTTTTTCGGTCAAGCGTCGGCTGCCTTACGGCACGTCGAACCACACGCGGTCGAAGATGGTCGTTCCCGTTGGCATCTTCGAGTTGTACAGGCGCTCGGCCTGTGCATACGGGAAGCGGCGAGGGATGTTCGAGCCGGTCACAGGAGCCAGCTTCGGGAAGCCGCTGCGACGCCAGTCCGTCCACGATTCAGCCTGCGTGTACATCGCGATGTACTTCTGCGTCATGATGTTCTCCAGCGTCAGCTTGTCAGCACCGGGATCAACTGCCGGTTGGGCAAGGTAAGCGGTGATGCTTGCAGCCGAAACGCCTGAGCGCTGAAGCGAAGCCGTGACAGCAGCAAGGTACGCCGTGTGAGCGGCGGCACTGTTGCCGAGACGGTTGCTGGCTTCGGCTTCGATGAACTTCATTTCAGTGAAGGTCAGGAACGGAACCGGCGAAGCGATACCGGCATAGAACTCGTTCATGCGTGATGTACCGTTGACGGCACCTGTCGAATCGGCCACAGCGAAGATCGGTCCGCGTGGATCCTTCAGCGTCGTTAT
>CALRYC010000046.1:0-12794 GCA_943372295.1 Chitinophaga pinensis | reverse complement strand
GGGCTCGAACAACGCCAAGCTGAAGGTGCAGTTCTTCTGGCCGTTCAAGGGAGATTATTACATCCTTGCACTCGACAGTGCATATCAGCATGTGCTGGTCGGAGAACCCGGACGCTCCTACCTCTGGATGATGTCGCGCACACCACAGGTAGATGAAGCTCTGTACACAACGCTCTCTGCCAAAGCAGCCGAGCTGGGGTTTGATACAAAGCAGCTGATGCGGATGTCACCTACTCCATCATCATCAAAAACGCGATAATGTCTTTGCGTTCCATATCTGACAGGGGGCCGATGGCGCGGACGCGCGGGTCGGTATGGTCAGGTAGTGCTGCCGTATTGGAGTAGTGGGCCAGGACATCGCGCAGACGTTTAAAGCGTCCGTCGTGCATGTAGGGATGGGTACGAGTGATGTTCCGTAGCGACGGAACCTTGAAGCGGAAGAGATCCCGTTCATCGTGCGTGATGCGGATGCGACCGCTGTCGGGTGATACGGGGTTGGGCTGCAGGCCGTTGCTGGCAAAGCCGTTGTTGGTGAACAGCGGTTCGGTGTGGCACGTAGCACAGTGACGTCGGAAGAGCTGCAAGCCCCGTTGCTCATTCTCGGCAAGCGTGTCCTTGCCCTGCATGGCGCGGTCGTAGCGCGAGTCGGCCGAGACAAGTCCGGCCACAAAGCGTCCGAGCGCGCGTAGCACGCGAGGGATGGTTATGGTGTCGCTGCCAAAGGCCGAGCGGAAGCGCAATGGATATGTTGGGTGAGCGTTGAGTTTTGCGAGAAGATGGTCCAGGTTTTCGGACATCTCCTCATGACCTGTGATGGGGCTGAGCGACTGCATGTCGAGGTTGGCGATGGAGCCGTCCCACATGAAGGATGTCTGCCAGGCAAGGTTCTGCAGGGCTGGGACGTTGCGACGTCCGATTCGACCCTCCACGCCGTGACTCAGGGCGTGGTCGATATGCGCAAACGCCGCAAACGGCTGGTGGCACGTCTGGCAGCTCGTTGAACTGTCAACCGACAGGATCGGATCTTCAAAGAGCATCGCGCCCAGTGCCGCAACAGCTGAGTCGCTCGCGCACGGACCGCCGCGATACACGCGCTCGGGAAAGCCCGGTGGCTGGGGAATTCGCGCGGTATCGGTGTTGTCGTGATTATGCGCAATCACAGCAACGGAGATGGCGATGAGTGCCAATGCAAGCCCCCTTGCGCTACCGGACACGGAACATTCCTCGAAGACGGTCGATGACGTCGGATGCCTGCCGTGCATCGGTGATGCTCGGACGCTTGGTGATGTCGAACGCCGGCTCGGCATCGAAGAACCGGTCGAGCGCCACATCGACGATAAGCGGTTCCCGCGATGAGCGACCCTCTACCGGAAGTGTTACCCTGAACGTGTTTTGGTACGGGGCTTTGTAGCCCCCTACATGGATCTCATAGACGCGCCGTGCAATGCCGGGTGCTTCGAGTGTACCCCCGAGCTTCAAGAAGATGTAGCCCGTGGCCCAGGTCCAGTACATGCCGTTGCGCGGGTCGAGGGCACCCTCGCGTGGACCCTGTTCGTTGACCAGGCTATCAACACCGATGGTGAACGACACGGCGCGTCTCCGGCCCCACGGGGCTCCGGGAACGTCAACCTCGTGCGGTTCGGTCACATCAACCAACACATGGTCGGACGTGCTGATCGCCGAGCTGTCCATGCCGTGGATCGTGATACCCGAGACGTAGAACTTCAGCATGCTGAAGGTAATGCGCGCCCCTGAAGCCGTTAGAAACGTCGTGCTGTCGAAGGTAACGGGCTTGCCGTTGAATGTGGGTTGAAACTGCATTCTGAGAGCCCCCTGCTGAGCAAAACAGAACACGCCCTCCATCGTAAAGAGCAGAAGGCTCAGAACCATGGAGGGCGTAATGAAAAGGGGCTTCATGAAGGTCGGCAGTTACTCGCTGATGATCACCGGAAGGTTGATGCTCGAACTGTTCCGGGTGATGCGCGCAACATACGCACCGGCGTAGAGTGACTGCACATCGAGGAAACACATGGTGCTGCCTTGCTTGATCGTGGAAGTGCGGACGATGCGACCACCAAGGTCGACAAGTTCGACAGAGGCGGTCTCGGTCATCGGTGATGTGACCTGGATGATCAGCGCGTCGGCTGCGGGGTTGGGAAACACGGTGACGGTAGAAAGCGCGGCATCGTCATCCGCAGACGTCGTTGAACTGTACGTCTGCACCGCTTCGGTGATACGGACGTTGGTGGAGGCTGCTCCCGGACCGCGCACGGGGAAGTTGTCGGTGACAACCACGCCGTAATAGGTCGGACCGATCACATACGGATACACCGAGTTGCCGTCGGCATCGATCGTTGCGAAGTAAGCGTAGGTGCCTTCGGGGTATTCTGGTGTGGTGCAGAAGCGTCCGTTGTGAATGTCGAGATCGCCGGACCCTTCAACGAATTCATAGTCCTCCGCATATGAGCCAAGGGGCTGAGCAGTCAGTGTTGGACCGTATTGCGCTTGCGTCAGCTTCGTACCATCGGCCAGCGTTGTGCGCTCGGTGATGGTGCGTAGCCGATAGCTTGGCGTGATGCGCTTGACGACCTGCTTGCCCCCTTCCGTCACCCAGCCGTAAGCGCCGTAGATCGGGTAGCCGTCGAACGAGTAGCCGATCAGTGGACCATGCTTTGAGGCATCCGGCACGTAGAGGCCATCGGCCAGATACATATCGCATACATCGGACATCTTCACCTTTGCAATGTTGAAGGCCGATGGGTCCTGGTGGTGATGATACTGTCCCTGTGTGCCACCGCCTCCGCCCATGCCCGGTGGACCCGTCTGCAAGGGGGCTGGGTGACCCTTGACACAGTCAAAGCCTCTGCGCTCAAATACGATGGCGTTCTGGTGCCACACATTGCCGTTGTTGTACGAGCGGGCATCGGCGTAGTTGTACACCGGCACGCCGTTGATAAGTACGGCGACGTGGCCGAGGCCGACAGCGGTCTTCGTACCGGTCTGAACCTGCGGCTTGAGTGAAATCTTAAAAAGATAGTTCCGTCCGACGGCCTGCGCAGGATTGCCATCCTGATACGGACCGATCACGTAGGCGGGAATGCCATTGCACCGCACGTACGAATAGTCGGCCGAGTATTGAACCAGCTGACAGTTCGCCTGAAAGGTGTCGACGACCGGTGTCGGATTACCCTTCATGTAGTGGCGTCCGGTAATGCCGGTCGTATTCTGAATCCATGATGTGATAGCCGGATGCGTGGGCTGGCCCAGCGCAATGACCGAGGTTACAGCGAGCAGAGTGCAGAACACTCGCAGTGATTTCATGTAGTATGCTCCCCGAGATCAGCGTTTGATGAGAGGTGTTGTCCGTACTCGTCGGTATTCGTCGACCAGAAGGCAATAGTACGAACCGGCAGCGAGCGATGAGACATCAATGCTCTGTACGTCGGTATCCGTCAGTACAGCTGTGCCGGTCACATCATAAAGTGTTACGCGCACCGTTCCGATGGGAAGCGTAACGAGTCCGGAGGCCGGATTCGGATAGAGGGCCAGCTCTGGCTGCTGCTCCTCATCGTCCACCGATGTTATGTCCGGTGAGCCCCCTCGCACGCACATCAGCTTCCTCTTGAGGTTCTTCATGTCGTAGGTGATCACTCCAAGGTCGGCCTTCAGCGTCCATGCTTGATCGTTGTTCTGCGAGATCAGCGTCGTGGATGACCACAACGTTGTTGTGGAGGCAACGCAGGGGAAGTACAGCAAGTCCACGCACGGACCCTTTTCCTGCTGCTCGCGGATGGTGTGCAACTCCTTGATGTTCGGCATGCGCCAGTCGGTAAAGCCCCCTGACGAGAGCGTATCAGCCACGCGGAGTGCGTCTTCCCATGTTACAGCCACCGTATGACAATACTGCTGCCAGACCAGCTCAGTGGCGTTGTCGCGCACGAGGTCTGCACCCATGTCAGTAAAATGGACAGGAACATTGAAAGGGGGCTGCATGGCTCGCACTGCACGCACGTGAAACTTCTTCGTCCCTCCGGAAGAGATGGTCTCATTCTTAGGATGCGGTCCAATGCCACCACCGGAGTTGGTGGCGAACACCCGTGTGGCATCTCCTACAAGAACATCCGATGAGTACCAGTACTCGGCACCGGTGTTCGTGAATGCGGTCGGCAGTGCAGGGTTCTTACGTCCTAGATCATGAATCGTGAACAGCTCCTGCGAGCTGGGCATGCGCCAGTCGGAAAACCCGCCAAGCCTGAGAGCATCGCAATACGAAGCCCCTTTGTCCCAGGCCATCTCACCGCCGTCTGTACGCTGCCACATCAGACCGGTAACGGTGTCGACGACCACGTCTTGCTGGATGATATAACCTGGTGCGCCGATTGTGATGTCGCTGTCTTCGCCGGGGGCGGTGGTGAAGTCGCCGCTCTGTCCGGTGTCGGGGATCCGCTTCATGGTCTTTATGTGCGGGCGCTGTGCCATCACGATGAAGGGGGCAGCACAGACCATGACCATCAGGATGCTGAGTTTCAATGCAGTTCTCATGGTCATCACTTTCTGGTGTAGGTGACGGTGGATCGAACTGAATCTGTCTTGACGAAGTTGAAGACGAAGTTTTTCCCCGCGCTGTCCCAGCGATAGTTCACAAAGTTTGTCTTGCCTGCCACCTCATAGCGAAGGGCGAAGTGATTGGTGTCGCACTGGCGCAGGTCTGTGATCGTAGCACCGCGCAGTGCCTGGAGATACGTGCGAACGCCTGCAGCGCGGGGCTGTGGCATTACCTGATCGTTCTGGACGGTGACTTTGCCCCGCATGGAAGCGATCATGTAAGGTTTCTTGTCGATCGCATGGTAGTGGTACTCCCCATTCCAGATGTGTCCGAGATGCTGATCCAGATTGGATGCCTTCGTGCCATCGGGTTCCTCATACCCATAAAGTTTATATCCGTCAAGTGCCCAGGCAACGGGAAGCTTCGTTGAGGACTTCGAGGCAAGGTGCACTGGCGCAATGTGGTAGTGATAGTCATCGGCGCGTCCGCAGTGTCCGCCAAAGGCATCAAGCTCGCCGATGTCCTGCGAAAATTCACCACGGTTGTTTTCCGGATTGAACACTGGGACACCATTCACAGCAATCGCTACGGCGCCGGTATGCAGGGCTGTATCAAGGGATACGGGTACGTCGGCGATCACCGGATTCAACGGAATAGACCATGAATTTGCACCGGTGTAGGGCTGCGGAATCGGCACCTGCTGCTGCCATGCGGTAATGCCCTTCATCGCCGGCATGCCCGTTGGCATACCATCACTCTCCACGTAAAAGTAGGTGGCATCCCAGCGCGTTTTGACACGGGGCTTGTAGGCCGCGAACGTACTGTCGAGGCTTTCCGGAGCAGTCGGACCCAAGATCTCGACAAGTCGTGCCGTGGTTCCAGGGCTTACCGATAGAAGAAACATCAGAAGGCTGGCCGCGGATGCAGCGATGCGGAGCGGTATTCGTCGAGTACCAAAGAGCACAGCCAGGAAAAGTATGCCACCGACAAACGCCAGCTCCAGTCTATGATCCGGCACTGACGCCGCCGCCGCCGGACCTTTGGGTACGGCAACGTGCACTGGGGCGTTTATGGCGCGAATGTGATCGATCTCTTCCTGCAGCGTGCGCACGTCAGCCGACGCGAACTGCTCCAGACGAATCGCCTTTAATGAGCCGCTGCGTTGCTCGAGGATGACCCAACCACCACGCGCACTGTGAAACGACCCGTGGACGTGTTTGCCGTTGATCAGTGTCCACGACGGAACTGACCCCGATCCGTGACCACCGGTATGTGCAAGCACGGGAGATGAAACCGCCGCTGCTGCAAAGAGCAGAAACACCAGAACAAGGCGTCGCATTGTGCTACCCCAGTTACTCGAAAACCCCCAAAACTCCCAACAAAAGTCCCGTAGGACATAAAAGGTTACTCGGTGCTTCGAAATGCCGTAGAACCTTGTTTCTCACGGCCCCGTATCATCGAAAGATGATCTTCCGTGACCGACATAGTGCTGCATTGCAGCTTCTACCCCTTCTGGATGTGCACCGACGCCATCCCGGAGTGGTGGTAGCTCTTCCCCGAGGGGGCGTTCCCATGGCGGCTGAGATTGCGGCCAACCTCGCCTGGCCCATGTACGTTCTGGCCGTGAAGAAGCTACCACATCCGGACAATCCGGAATTCGCCATCGGCGCCGTGGGTCTGAATGACTATGTTTTCCGGGCACAGCACGCCGATGTGCCGAAGCCATACATTGCGCGCGAGGTCAAGCGAATCCAGCAACTACTGCGACGTCGGGAAGAGGCCTACCACCAGGCGCCTCTTGATGTCCGGAGCAAGACGGTGATCATCGTCGATGATGGCATCGCCACGGGCCTTACTGCTCGGTTCGCCGTAGATCAGCTGCGAGCCCAGAAGCCCCGTTCCATCATCGTAGCAGTACCCGTAGCCGCCTCCGAGGCCGTGCGTGAACTCCATCCGCTCGTCGATGAATTCATCGTCCTGCACGTGCCCGCCTGCTTTGGCGGCGTCGGAGAGTGGTACGAGAACTTCACAAAGGTCACCGATGACGAGGTGCAGCGGTGCCTCGACCGTAGGATCTCGGTAGGGTCCCGGTAGGGTCGCAGCATGCTGCGACCCCACGAAGATGGATCCCCGCGTTCGCGGGGAAGACGATTAGCCTACCCAGTACCCAGTACCCAGTACCCAGTACCCAGTACCCAGTACCCAGTACCCGACTAATGTTACCGATTCGTTACGGCGCCCTGCAGCGTCAGTTGTCGAAATTTGTCCCGGATTCTACAAACAAACTGGGGACAAGCATGAGACAGTTTCTACATGTGTTAATGCTTCTGGCCGTGACGGTCGGCATTACCGGCACGGCGGCGGCACAGACGACCACGGCCAGTGTGAATGGTGTCGTGACAGACCAGGCCGGAGCTGTGATCACGGGAGCTACCGTGAAGCTTCGGCATGTTCCATCAGGAACGATATATGGAGCGATCAGCCGCAAGGACGGACGTTATTCAATTGCCGGAGCGCGTATCGGCGGACCCTATACTCTTTCGGCGTCCATGGTTGGTAGGAAGAAGGCAGAGATCAGCATTGCGTCGCTTGGTCTGGGTGAGGCTCGTCGGGTGGATGTAACCCTTGAGGAAGACGCCGTCACCGGCTCGGTGATCGAAGTAACAGCGGCCTCATCAAGCCCCATTAACTCCAATCGCACCGGTGCGTCAGAAACCGTCGGCGAGAAGCAGATCACATCGTTCCCGACGATCTCACGGAACTTCCAGGACTTTCTGAGATTCTCCCCGCAGACGGCATCGGCAGGGGGCGGAACCTCTGTTGGTGGACGTAACAACCGATACAACAACATTCAGATTGACGGAACTCAGCTGAATGACCTTTTCGGTCTGGGATCAAACGGAGCACCCGGTGGTCAGGCGAACACTACGCCGATCTCACTTGACGCTGTTGAAGAGTTCCAGGTTCTTGTTTCTCCCTATGATGTGCGTCAGGGTCGTTTCTCAGGAGGTGGTATCAATGCGGTTACACGGAGCGGTACAAACACCTGGACGGGTTCTGCATACGGGTTCTATCGCAATCAGGGAATGATCGGTGATTTGAATCAGACGAACTACCTCTCACGTGGGACAGACGGAGCAACCCTTCCGGTTGGAGAGTTTCGCGATACGACCGTTCTGACGCCATTCTCCGAGTTCACCGAGTATCAGACTGGTGTGCGCGTGGGTGGCCCCCTGATCGAAAACAAGCTCTTCATGTTCGTGAACGTCGAAACAACGAACCGTACGCAGCCTAAACCGCAATTGGGCTTTACGCAGAATTCCAATGGTTCGCTGATCAGCTCGATCGCGGACTCGGTTGCGCAGATACTCAGCACCGTCTACGGCTATAATGCCGGGGCTCTCGACAATCAGCAGGTGACACGTCCGAGCAACAAGATCTTTGCCCGCCTGGACTGGAACATCGACGATAACAATCGTCTGACGCTGCGCCATAATATGGTCGACGCAGCTGATGATATCTACAACCCGTCACGTACGTCCGTACTTCTCGGTAATCGCTTGTATACGTTCAACAGCGTTACAAACAGTACCGTTGCACAGCTGAACTCAACACTGTCGGATGACATGTCAAATGAGCTCATCGTAGGTTTGACAACGGTACGAGACAGCCGCGAGATCGCTGGCGATCGCTTCCCGACTGTGAACGTCACAGACTCGCGCATCACAGGTATCAGCATCTCTGCCGGTGCGGAGAACTTCTCGCTTCGCAACTCACTCACGACCGATGTCATTGAGATCACGGATAACCTGACGATGGCAATGGGTGATCACACGATCACCGTCGGCACACAGAACGAGTTCTTCACGTTCTCCAACCTGTTCATCCGCGACAACGCGGGTACGTGGAGTTTCAACTCGCTTAACGATCTCCGTAACGGCGTTGCTGCTCGTCTCCAATACTCATTCGCACGTCCAGGTTTCCCGAATGACTGGAAGGCGGAGTTCTCCACGGCCCAGCTGGGTCTTTACGTGCAGGATGAATGGGAAGTCTCAAAGAGTTTGAAGCTTACTATCGGTCTGCGCGGTGACATGCCGCTTTTCCTCACGGAGGCATCGTTCAATCCGACAGCTGATACGATCAAGCTGAACAGTAATGCTGCCACACCACTCGGTCTGAAGACCAATGCTCTGCCTTCCTCAAGCATTCTGTGGTCTCCACGTATTGGCTTCAACTGGAATTCGGGGGGCGAAAAGCCACTTCAGATCCGCGGGGGTGTAGGCATCTTTACGGGACGCATCCCGTTTGTATGGATCTCCAATCAGTTCTCGAACACAGGCGTCGAGATCGCTCGACTTGACCTGCGTCCATCGGGGACCGATACACTTCGCTTCGACCCGAACCTCAACCCGCAGGATCCAGCATTCTATTCCCGCGTCGGCTCCACAACAGAGCTGAACGTCACGTCGCAGGACTTCAAGATGCCGCAGAGTCTTCGCATCAATCTTGCAGCCGATCGTGAGCTGTTCGACGGAGTGTTTGGAACGTTTGAGGCGATCTATTCGATGAACCTCAATGAGATCTATTACACAGATCTCAATCTTGGATCGCGCTCTGACACGACGGCCTTTGGCACGCAGCTCCAGGGTGGTCGCGGAGTGTATGGCACATACTCAGGTCGCAATACAACGCCACGTACGCAGACTGGAACATTTGGTCGTGGACCATTCACGAACATCATCGAACTCGGGAACACAGATCAGGGATACAGCTACAGCATTTCGGCTCAGCTGCGAAAGCAGTTCTCGACCGGTTGGTTTGCCAGCGTGTTCTATACTTACGGTCGTTCTTTCGATCTCAATTCCGGACTGTCCTCGCAGGCAATCTCGCAATGGCGCTTCAATCACGTGAAGGATAATCCGAACGACGCCACTCTATCTGCCTCGCTGTTTGACATTCCTCATCGCTTCGTTGCCTCCGTCAGCAAGCGCTTTGAGTATGGAGGGGGCTACGCAACAACAATCAGTGCTTTCTATGAGCTGCGATCGGGTCGCCCCTTCTCCTACGTGTATGATGGTGACCTCAATGCCGACGGTCAGACCGAGAACGACCTGATCTACGTTCCTAAGGACGCAAATGATAAGAATGAGATCCTGCTCGGCCGCGTGGTGAGCGTTGGTTCCGGTGCAAATCGTCGCGACTCGCTCGTGCTTGCCAGTTCTACAACGCGTTCACAGCTGGAATCATACATCACACGTGATGAATACCTCTCATCAGTTCGCGGTCAGATCGCCGACCGATTCGGTGCTCGTGAACCGTTTGTACATCAGTTGGATCTGCGCCTTGCGCAGGAGATTCCGAACCCGTTCGTAGTTGGCCACCGCCTAGAGATCACTGTCGATGTTATCAATGCCCTCAATCTCGTCAACAGCGAATGGGGCCGCGTCCGCTCGGTCAATAACAATCGTGATCTCCTGATGCGATTTGAAGGTATGACCACACCTACGATGATCAAAGATGCCGATATCAATGCCGGACGCCCGATCTTCAGCTACACTGACAAGAAAGATCCGTTTGGTTACGACGATCTCTTCTCACGCTATCAGATCCAGATCGGCGTTCGGTACAACTTCTAAGTCATACGAGATCCACACATCGATCGCCCCACCGTGTAGAATGCACGGTGGGGCGTTCGTATTTTATCATCATCGTTACGTTGAACAATTCAGAGACATGATGATGCGCTCATTTCTGCTTGCAATCGCTGTGCTTATCGGCACAACCCTCACCCTTCGTGCCGATGTCTCGTCACTCTGCACTGCATTCGATACGCAGATTGAGGCCCTCGACGTGAAGGGGGCTAGGCAGTCGATTGAGCAGGCGTATAAGGAAGCCCCCTCCTCATACGAGGTGCTGTATCGCATGGCGCGACTCCACATCATACTGGGTGATCAGGAAAAAGTGGAAGACAACAAGCTGCCATTGTACACCAAGGGCCTCGAGTTTGCCAACAAGGCGCTGGCTATCAACGGTAAGGGAATGTCGGGCTATGTATACCGAGCTGCAGCTAATGGCAAGGTGGCTCTGTTTAAGGGCATCTTCTCGGTAGGGGGCGTGGTGAACTCCGTGCGCGATGATGCGTGGTCGGCCATCAAGCTGAACAATGAAACACCGCAGCGTCTTGCTTCCGGACACTACATCCTTGGACGTGCGCATCTGAATCTGACGAAGAAGCCGAAGCTCGTGCGCTACCCGTTGGGGCTCGCCTGGGGTAACATCGACGAGGCATTTGAACATCTGAAGAAGGCACGCGAGCTGCGTCCGGACTTCATCATGTTCGAACTGGAGTATGCGCGTGTACTGATCGCGATAGACCGTGAAGAGGAAGGGAAAGCCATCGCACGCCGTATCGCAGGACTCTCGCCGAAGGAGCCGGGCGATAAGGAACGCAAAAACGAGGCGCTGGAGCTACTGCAGTAAAGGCTCGACGTCAGAACATCGGCTGCTGCGCATATTCTGCAAAGGACATGGCGGCCTTGTCTTTGTCACTCAGGATCGGATCATCAATCAGCCAGCGAATGCCTAGCTGCGGATCGAGCGGATTGATGGCGATCTCGCCTGTCGGATTGTAGAGTGCCGTGCACTTGTAATGCACGTCGGCCTCCTCGCTGAGAATGGCAAAGCCATTTGCAAAGCCGGGCGGTACCCAGACCGTGCGACCGTTGACGTCCGACACATCAATACTTACGTGATTGCCGAAGGTTGATGATCCCTTGCGGATATCGATCTCGACAAGCTGGATCTGCCCCCTGACAACGTGCACAAGCTTGCCCATGGGCGCCGTGTGCTGGGCGTGCATGCCGCGGATCACGCCGTGACGTGAGCGCGAGTGGTTGTCCTGGATGAAGTCCGTCGGTATGCCATTGCGGATGAATGCATCGGCGCGGTACATCTCCTCAAAGAATCCGCGATGATCACTGTGGATCGGTGAGCGCAGAATCTTGATGGCATCAAAGATGATCTCTTCAATCACGAAGGACATGCAGTTCTTCCCATGTTGGTGGACGCAGGTGCTCGCTGCGAAGCGGCGTCAATCTACGACTGGAGTTAAAGGTTTCTATCGATGGATCCGACAGCCATAGCTGTCGGAATGGATGCTGGAGAATGACCGCATCACTCTCGCCTGAAGACATTGTCCGTCCCACAAGCTGACTCAGTTCGGGGATCTCTATGTCGAGACCGGACCACCGACGATACGCCTCGAGCACCATGCGTGAGGCATTTGCCTTGGCCTGCTGCGTGTACCCGGCAATATGGGGCGTGCAATATCTGAGGGCCTCGATCACCTTCTGGCTGACGGAGGGTTCGTTTTCATAGACATCCAGCACTGCGCGAAGTCGACCCGATGAGACATGTCCTACAAGCGCGGACTCGTCGACAATTCCTCCACGCGACGTGTTCATGAGGATTGCGCCGTTCTTCAGCATAGTGAGTCTTTCAGCGTCGATCAGCCCCCTCGTCGGATGGAGTCCGGTTTCGGTAAACGGCACGTGCAAGCTGACCACGTCTGATGCACGAAGGAGGTCGTTGAGATCGGCGTGCCTCGCGGCTGAGGGAAAGACATGGCCCAGTTCGGCAAGGGGCGGGTCGTTGACGAGTACGCGCATGCCTGAGGCACATGCAAAACGTGACAGCAGTGAGCCGACATGACCGAAGCCAACGACGCCGAGTGTTGTGCCGCGCGGCAGATCGAAACATCGGAGCCAGGTCATAACGTATTCGCTGACGGCCTGTGCGTTGCATCCCGGGGCATGCGCCACCAGAGCATCTGTCCCACTGCGGACATCATCCTCAACATGATCGATACCGGCCGAAGCACTGGCGATGAATCGCACGTCGGTGCCGGCAATAAGGTCATTGCTGACATGCGTCACTGTGCGGATGAAGATCGCCGTGGCCTGAGTCCGAACCAGCAGATCACGATCGATGTGGAGACCGTCAACGCACAGGACGTCGGCGATCTGACCCAGTACGCGTGCAACGATCGGAAGCTGTTCATCAACGATGATCATTCAGGGGGCTGATATCACGGATTGATTGAAACGTTCTCCAACGTCCATCGAGGACGCACACTGATCTTTGTGGGCAATGGCCACCATTGCTCACCGAAGCGGAACGGACGCAGATCACCATGATCGTATATGCCGTTGCTGTTTCGATCGCAAAACACATCGGCCGTGTATTCTCC
>CALRYC010000045.1:0-12998 GCA_943372295.1 Chitinophaga pinensis | reverse complement strand
TTCCCTCGCGCGAAGCGCGTTTCCCTCCGCCTCGGCTTCCCTCGGCGCAGCCGCTTCCCTCGGCGCAGCCGCTTCCCTCCGCCTCGGCTTCCCTCGGCACAGCCGCTTCCCTCCGCCTCGGCTTCCCTCGGCGCAGCCGCTTCCCTCCGTTTCGGCTTCCCTCGCGCGAAGCGCGCTTCAAATTGCCACGCACGCCGTAACCGCATCCACCCGACGCGCTCCGGCTTCGATGAGGGCGGTGGCGCAGGCGTTGAGTGTTGCTCCGGTGGTTAGCACATCGTCGACGAGCACGATGTGCCGACCTTTGATGAGAGGGGGCGAGGGCACGGTAAACGCTGAGTGGACGTTGAGCTGGCGGTCGTGCTGATCAAGTGACGTTTGCGTTGGCGTGTAGCGTTGCCGCACAACGACGCCCTCATCGATAAGTGCATGACCTGTCTGCATGCTTAGCCCCTTTGCCAGAAGTTGCGCCTGATTGTAGCCGCGCTCGCGACGTCGTGCCGGATGAATCGGAATGCCCATGAAGGCGGCATCAGGATGCAGATCGTGCATGTCCGGGTGGCGTGCCATAACCCGTCCAAGGGCGCATGCCAGATCGGCACGTGCACCATACTTGATCGCATAGATGATCGCGTCGATGCGCGATGAACGGTCAACAGCCCAGCAGGCCGACACCCGAAACAGTAGATAGTCATCTGGGTGAACGTGCCGCTGCAGGAGCACTTCGAGAGATGGCCCCATGGGCGCGCCACGTTCGGCGGCCAGAGCAAGGTCATCCACGCTCGGCAGCAGAGTCGGCTGGGTGCCGAGGTAGGCCTGTGTCAGCAGGCAATGACGTGGATAGATCACTTCGTCGAGAACTTCACGTGCCCGAACAACGATCGACCAAAGGCAGGGTAGGCGCATGTACGTTCTTCGTGCGCACGCGCACGAAGAACGTGACATCTTCGAAATGGCGTCGCGCTTAGTTGCCCGGACGTTCGTTAACGAACTGCAGACGCGTTTCGATCGCCTCCGGCAGGGGCGGCGTGTGCTGCATCGGCACCAGGTAGGAGCTCAGCGAAGTCAGGTCGTCGAACACTCGCTGACGGATCGTTGTCTGCATCAGGTAGTCGTGACCAGATGAGCCCCCTGTCCCGACGCGCATGCCGATCATGCGGCTTACCATCATCGTGTGACGGTAGCGCCAGAGCGAAACATGTCTGTCGAGCTCAATGATCGCATCAACAAAGCGGTATGGCGACTGCAGCAAGGGGCGATCACGATATGTGGAAATGAACAGCGCTGCCAGCGTTGCCCTCTGCGACATGCGGCGCACACCCTGCGTGCGCAGTTCCTCGTAGGCCTCGGCGCTGAAGAGCGATAGGAAGCTACGCTCATTGGCATCGATCTGTTCAAGTGCCGACGTCGGATCGGTACCCTCGGCCTCGGCCAGCAAACGCACTTCACGGCGGTCGTTGTCGAGCATGGACTGCACGGACGTTTTATACGCATCCCAGAAGGCGAACTCGCCATGCTCCATAAAGGGCATCTGCTCGAGCCACCTCTGCACGGCCGCAAACAGCGTCGTGCGGCTACTGGCATCATCAAGCTGCTTGAGCTGTTCGGGAGTAAACGGCTCGGTGTAATGACGCAGCACACGCTTCTGCTCTGGCAGTCCCAAGGTGCGCTCGAGTATACGCCACTGCAGCGACTGAAAGCCACTGGCCGGATTGAGAAACGCCCGAAATTCCATGAACTCACCCGGCGTCATCGTCTCGATCAGCGTGAACTGCTCGGCCAGATGCGCCATGATCTTGTTCACCCGGATGATTCGACTCAGGCACAGCGACATGTCCGCCTCCGGCAGGTACGGCCTGTCGAGAAGCCGTATCACCGAGTCGACCTCGAACAGTACCTGCTTGAACCACAGCTCAAATGCCTGGTGCGTGATGATGAAGAGCATCTCCTCATGCGCCGGAGCCCCGTGCTTGGCACTCTCCATATGCTGCGCCCCAAGCACGGCATCAAGAGCAAGGTAGTCGGAGTAATAAAGCATAGAAGAAAATTACGGAGTTACGGAGTTACGGAGTTACGGAGTTACGGAGTGACGGGTGCTCCTATCATTGCCGCGAAGGCGGGAATCCATCGTCAAACGCGTGTAACCTTTTCCTCGATCACGGATTTCCGTTGCCAGGCAAAAGTACTTTGACTGAAAAGGTTTAGATTCTCCATCCATCAATCCGCTAGGTCCTCTCATGAGCAACTATCTACGCCATCTGTTCTTTGCATTGTCGATCATCGCGCTTGCCTCATGCGGACCGTTTGTCGACCCGGATGATTCGGATTTCGGGGAGTCGGTGAGCACGACCATCACGGGTCGGGTGATCGACGAAGCCGGCAAGTCCGTTCAGGGGGCTGTGGTACGCGGACATGGAGTCTCGACCACAACGAACGCTAACGGCGTTTTTCTTCTGCAGAACGTGATCGTGCCGTCAACACGCGCAGTCGTCATGGTGAGCAAGAGCGGCTACTTCACCGGTGCGCGGGCGGCATTCCCATCCTCGGGCAAGACCACGACCATGATGCTGACGTTGCAAGAGGCAAAGCAGACACGTACCATTAATTCTTCCACTGGCGGCCAGGTGACCGTAGGAAATGCGACGATCGATCTGCCGGCCAGCGGCTACGTCGATGCGAAGGGCAACAGCTACTCTGGTACGATCTCTGTGGCTGCGCGATATCTTGATCCACTATCGGCTAACTTCTACGACAGCTTCTCCGGAGACATGGCCGCTCTGCGCGCTGACGGTTCATCGACCGAGCTTGTTTCATACGGTGTGCTTCGTGTTCTGCTGACCGGGGCGCAGGGTCAGCCCCTGAATCTGGCCAAAGGCTCGTCGGCAACGCTGTCGTATCCGGCAGCAGGATCGACGGCGTCTGAGATCCCACTTTGGCACTTCGATGAGAAGAAGGCAATCTGGGTTGAGGAGGGCAAGGCCACACTTAGCGGTGGGCAGTACGTCGGAACCGTAACCCACTTTACAGACTGGAATCTCGACGTCCCCGGAGCACGCCGCGCCTTGATTGAAGGTCGCGTAACATGCGGAGAAGACACGCCCCTTGCTGGCATCGTTGTCGAAATCGGTCAGGTCAGTGCCGTCACGGATCAGGACGGTTTCTATCGCCGCCGCGTGCCGGCAGACTTCGCATTTGACGTATCGGTGAAGGGGGCTCGCAACGAAGGAGTTTCTGCCGCACCATCGACTGTTGGGCCGATCGCCGAGAATCAGACGCTTCGGAAGGATATCTCCGTTTCGCCATGCCCGACGCTTCTGCAGGCCCAGATCGTTGACTGTAATGATGCGCCGATCGGGGGTTTCCTGCAGGTGATCACTCCAACGGGCGTGAAGGTGGCCTCGTCCACCACGGGCAAGATCATCGTGACCGTTCCGGCCGGCGTTGCTCTGACGCTTGAAGGGTATAGCACCGACGGACGTACGATTACCTCGACGCCGGTTGCTCCGATCGCTGGCGGTTCCATTTTCGATGCCGGCAAGCTCAAGGCCTGCGGCGGCGTGGAAACCAAGTATGTAGAGTTCTCGCTTCCAGCCAATCAGGCGGCACGATTTGCCGCCCTGAACAATGATGGAGCGCGAGTGGCGATCGTGACACAGAATACAGTCTTTGCCTTCGACGCGGCCACGGGCACGCAGCTGTGGAGTGCGGCAATCGCCGGTACTCAGGTGTTTGCAACATCGATCCGTTTTGTGGCGGCCGACCAGCGCGTTGCTGTCTCGACGAATCAGGCAACCTACATCTATGATGCGGCAACCGGACAGGTCGTCTCAACCGTCACGGCACGTGGCCGACATCAGATCACCTCGGATGGATCCAAGGTCTATGTGCTGCCGGATTCCGCAGCCAGCCCCCGCATTGACGAGTACACAGCTTCATCAGGCATTGTGACCCGTTCGATCAACATGTCATTGCCCGCCGGCAAGGGTGTGGGCTTTATGGGGCTCCAAGGTGACGGATTCGCTGTACTCCAGGCATACTCGCCGACATCCATTCTCACGGTCGATCTCGCCTCTGGCAACACCGTGCGCACATTCAGCGGTCTGCAGGATTCAACAGGTAACCCAATGCTCGGCGAAACAGCCACGCTCTCTCCATCAGGTAAGGTGATCGTTACGATGGGTCTGCGTGGTACATCCGGTGCGGGTCAGACGACGTTTGTCGATCTTGTAACGGGCGCCGAGATCTCGAAAATCTCAACTGGCGCGTCAGTGCTGGCCATCTCCGCAGATGATGCCAAATATGTTGGCCGTGCCTACACCACTGGTGCTCCGGCAACTCTCTCAGACTTGCGATCGCAGCAACTGCTGCGCATTCTCCCGATCGGATCCGCAACAGACTTCCCGACAGGCTTCAGCTTCAGCGCCGGCGGATCAACACTGGCCGGTATCACCGGCAATAATGCTCAAGGCGGCACACCTGGCGGCTCCAAGGTGAGGGTGTATCAGCTGAAATAGGGACCAGTAGACGGGCGAGACGCAGTTTCGCCCGTCCGTGACAAGTGACCTCGAAATCCCACCTCACACATGCGCGCCGCGCATCAACATAGCTGAGGTCCTTCGTCGCCTTCGGCTCCTCAGGATGACGCTCTCCACGCGCTGCGCGCTGTTATGGAGTTACGGAGTTACGGAGTTGCACGTGACCAATGCTACGTTGTGTCTTTACTAGCCCCGGGCCTTGGCCCGGGGTTCGGTATGAGCACGCATTGATCGAATTGAGATAGCGACGGTAAACATTAGCCCCGGGCCTTGGCCCGGGATGGAAGATGGTGTAGGTGTGGGGTCGCAGCATGCTGCGACCCTACAGGTCACGGGCGAGACTGTGTCTCGCCCCTACAGGTCACTCGTACCTGACGTCACTGGTCTTAAACACCGCCGTTTTTACGACCATATCGTGGAGGGCGAGGCGGTTGCGGCCGAGGACAAGGAAGCAGCCGATGAAGAGGACGAAGCCGATGATGGAGCTGGCGCTTTCGACCGGACCCGACAGAAACGTTATGAGTGGGAGGATCGCGATCAGGTGGAGTATGCGATCGGAGTTCTTGACAATCATACGGCTGAGAAAGATCGACTGCGTGCCGGCTGTTCCGTCGGCACGGGCAACGGTGAGCTTGAGGATTCGCTTGCCGATAGATGCGCCCGTAAGACCTTCGATCAACATGTACAGGACGGCCGTGATGGCGCTGGCATAGGAAGAGCCAACGATCAGACTGGAGATAAACGACTCTTGATCACCCGAAAGGTTCAAGATGTTGAATGCATCGTCAAGCTGATCCTGAGATTCGACGAGGATCATCGGCATCGGCAGTTCCAGTGCCGAGAGGGCAAAGGTGAGAATTCCCGCAACGATGGCCGTGATGACGCCGTCGATGACCAGAGCGCCAAGGCGGATGCCGAAGCCGGCCCGCAGATCTTCGATCGTCGGCTGGTAGTCACCGAAAGGATTGAGTGACGGACCTTGTCCGAAAGGGGGTTGTATCTGACCGTTATCCATTGTCTACCTCTGCATATCGAGACGTGAGAGAATTCGCACTGCTATGTCGTACTTCTTGAAAGGGGGCATCAGGTATACGCCGTTGACGCGGGCAAGCGCCGACTGAAGGAAATCAACGGCGATGTCGATCCCGATGTCCGTAGCGTCTTCAGTGTTAGCTGCGGTGCCCATGCGTTCGCGTACCCAACCGGGAATGGTCATGCCAGGCACTTCGTAGTGCAAGAACTCGGCGTGACGGATCGTGCGAAGCGGAATGATGCCAAGCATAAATCGAATGTCGATGTCCTTGATACGATCAAGGAATCTTTCGAGCAACTCGACGTCGAAGATCGGCTGCGAGAAGGCCACATGAGCCCCTTGCTCGGCCTTCATCGCAAGACGGTCTATCTCGCGGTCGAGGTCGTCCGCCGCAGGGTTGACGGCGCAGCTGATGCAGAAGCCGGTGCGCGACCCCAGTGGGTTGCCCATGAGGTCCTTGCCGTGATTCATATGCCCCATGGCGCGGACAAGTCCGATGGAGTCGACGTCGTAGACACTGGTAGCCGACGGGAAGTCGCCGATATGCGTCGGATCTCCCGTCACGGCCAGAATGTTCCGGATGCCCATTTCATGCGAGCCGATCAGCTCGCTTTGCAGCGCCACCATATTGCGATCACGGCACGCCAGGTGCGAGATGCATTCCATGCCCGTTTGCTCGGCAACGAGCTTCGAGATGGCTATGGGGCTCATACGCAGCCGCGCACGCGCGCCGTCAGATATGTTCACGGCATCGATGCCGTGCTCGCGCAGATAGCGTGCCCCGTCGATGACGCTGGACATGTCGAGTCCACGCGGCACGTCGAGTTCAACCGTGAACACGCGACGTTCCGTGATGGACTGCATGAACGTTGTCGGAGCCGGTGAAGCAAGTTCGGCGGCGGCCTGCGCATGTGTGCGCTTGACGCTGAAAGGTGCCGAGCCGATCTCGATGCCGGCAACGGCCTCGGCAATGGCCCGCACCTGGGCAACATCGGCGCCGCCGTCGGCTCCGATGATGGCCGCGCCATGCTCAACGAGACGTCGGGCGGCGGCCGCCACGTAGGCGGGCTCGGCGTTGTACATGGGCTGACCGTCGATGATCGTCGGAATGCCAATGTCGGGGATGGCCACAAGGGGCAGGTCGGAAACTCGCAGCGCCTCGATGATGCCGATCATGCGCTGCGGACCGACGGTGCCGTTGGAGCCAATGGCCTGTACGCCATGTCCGCGCAGACGATGCGCTACGTCCGACGGAAACGATCCGGCCAGAACCGAACCGTCCTCGGGGAAGGATTTCAGAGCAATCAGCGGGATGTGCAGACTCTGCGCGCGCACGACGTCAATGGCGATCTCGAGTTCATCGAGATCGATGAATGACTTCAGCATTATTGCGTCGACGCTGCTGGCCAGCAGCGCCGAGACCTGCTCGTGAAAGCTCGATCGCAGATCATCGGGTTCTATCGGTCCCAAGGGGCGCATTAAACGTCCGCTTGGACCGATCACTCCGGCAACGATGGCACGTGTGCCTGCGGCTGAGCGGGCCAGCCAAACCCCTTTACGGTTGATCTCGGTGACGCGCGCCGAGAGCATCGATGACTCAAGTGCAAAGCGGTTGGCACTCTGAGTATTTGTCTGCAAGAGCCGCGCACCAGCCTCGATGAAGTCGCCGTGTATGCGCTCAACGATCACGCCGGAGGTCAGATTGTAGCGGTCGCACGGACGCTCGGTGAAGCCCCTTTTGGCCAGCTCGAGCGCCATCGATCCATCGCACACAAGTGCGCCGGCAACTGTCCAGTCGCGGATACTCGAGGATTCCAGATGGAGTGCGCTCATGCCGGCTTTGACCTGCCGAGCCCCGTTCCGGTTTCAACCGAAAGAGCAGTTTGCGGCCACTTCCACAGAAAAACACACATGAGCATCATCAGCGTGTTCTTGCTCACCTTCCACCACGAGACCTCATCGCCCCCTTGCGAGCCAAAGCACCCACAGTCGATCTTCAGTCCAAGCACCACAGCATAGGCCACAGCCGATGTGAACACCAGCAGCATGAGTCCCGTCAGCAGTGCATTGAGTCGTACGCGGTGGCCTATCACCAGCAGAATGCCGCAGATGATCTCCAGCCATGCCAGTACGAGAGCCGAGGCGTTCACAGCCCACGACGGCAGAATGCCATAATGTGCGATCGAGGTCGCAAAGGCAAGTGGCTCGACGATCTTGGGCACGGCCGCAAGGATGAAGTAGCCTCCGACGTAGGCCCTGAGAGCAAGCCCGATCCAGGGAAGAAGTGCGTTCATAATCGGTGACAAAGGTACGTCAGGCAGGGGGCTTTACAGGATGTGCGTGGAGATCATGCTCCAGAAGATCACGGCAAGCACGACCGCGTTCAGCCACAGACCGATGGTTGCAAGAAGCATTCCTCCGCGCAGGTCGCCGGCCTCGCGCGGCGTAGTCGGCACGCACGTGCCGGCCATGCGTCGGGCAATGATGGCCGCCACAATGCCGCTGCCCCAGATGAAGGCAAAGGCAATGCTGGCATAGCCCATCCAGACAACCTTTGTGGAGGTCTTCATTACTTGGCCGTTTCCTCGAGCGCCTGTCGGATCTGCAGCGCAAGGTCATCATAATGCGCCTGCGTCAGCGCGTCGGCACTCTTGACGGTGGACAGTCTCTTGCGCAACGCGGCAAGGCGCGCACGGGAGACGGCCCGCACATCGGTGCCGTAAGTGTTCGGACGCATCATTGCAGCAAACGGATCGGAAGAAGCAGCCGGCTTGGATGACTTGTCGATGAGCTCCTGCACGTACGCCCGATGCAGGGCGCGGCGGTAGTAATCGGTTGGTTTGCCGCTCTGCAGTTCGGTAAGGACTGCCCCCTCAATGTCGGTGTAGAGCTTGTCGACGCTGTAGGCCGTGTCTCCAAAGCGGGCCTGCTGGTCCAAAAGGCGCAGCAACTTGTCCGAGCTGATCGTTGTGCGTAGCATCCGCGTCTGCATTGACGACAGGCGCGAGGCAACGTCGGAGGCCGCAAGCAGGCGAACGACTTTCTCGTCGATCAGCCACGTTGGCGTGGTAAAGACATAGTCCTTGAGGAACGACACGGCGGCACGCTGCCGTGCTGCCGGCACCGGAGTGTAGACGGCGCCTTCGGAGCCGAAGACCTTACGGTCGATGTGCACGCCACCGGGAATGTTGGCAACATGCCCCATCTCGCGCGACCACTGGCCCATGATGTCGTCGTAGGAGTCGGCCAGCTGGTCGAAGTCCTTGCCCGTTTCATACGTCGCATCCAGCAGATAGCCCATGGCCCGCTGCAGGTTCAGTACGCCGTACGTTCCAGCCTTGATGGCATCGTCACCAAGGTCTTCGGTCTGCGCTGACGGGTCGAGAATTGACCACTGCTGGGAGCCGAAGCGCAGCATCGGATCGCGCTCGGCGGCCTGCGCCCACTTTCGCGTGGAGTCGAGCTCGTCGTCCGATGTCTTCGCGCCGATCACCGGACGGTAGCCCCACATTGTGGCGAAACGGTCATAGGGGCCGACCTTGGGCATCACATCCACATCGTCGCCCGGCTGGGCGATGTAGTTGAATCGCGCATAGTCCATGATGGAGGGGGCGGTCCCGTACTTCGCGCAGAATGTCTTTGAGCGCAGCGAGTCGACCGGGTAGGCGCTGGAGGCCTTCATGTTGTGGGGCATGCCGATGGTATGACCGAATTCGTGCGCCGCAACGAAGCGGATAAGTTCGCCCATCAGCGAGTCAGGGAAGGGGATCTTGCGCGAAAGGGGATTGCTCACGGCCTGTGCAAAGAACCAGCCCGTCTGCAGCTTCATGATGTTGTGGAACCAGCCGATGTCCGACTCGATGATCTCGCCCGTTCGTGGGTCGTGAATGTTCGGACCGTAGGCATTCTCGATCGGCGACGGGTAGTAGCGGATCACACTGTAGCGAGCATCTTCGGGTGACCAGTCGGGGTCCTCCTGCGGCGTCGGAGGATCGATGCACCGCACGGCGTTCTTGAAGCCGGCGGCCTCGAAGGCAGGGTTCCAGTCTTCGACACCCTTCTTCAACCACGGACGCCATTGCACCGGCGTTGCGGGGTCGATATAGTAGGTGATCGGCTTGATCGGCTCCACCAGTTCTCCGCGCATAAATGCAGCCGTGTCTCTGGGCTCTAAGCGCCAGCGCAGAATGTATTCGCGGCTGACGGCTTCGCTCTCCGGACGCGCATAGTCGGTCTGACGTAGAGCAAAGAAGCCCACGCGCGGATCCGAAAGTCGCGGCAGAATCGGGTTCTCCGGCAGCTCAACCATCGAGTGGTGCATGGTAAACGACATCGTCTTGGAGGCACTATTCTGTGAGGGGGCTTCGGCGGAGAATGTGATCACGTTCTCGACCTCAATATTCGTCGGGAAGCTCTTGGCGTATTCGATGTACGAGCGATCCTTGTCCACGCCGCCCATCTTGTATTCCTGCCGCACGCCACGCCCTGGCGTAAGAATGCCCACATCCGATGTGAACATCTCCGTCACGTCGATCACCACGGTCGAAGTGTCCTTGTTGTAGGCCTGGATCTGGAAAGCGCGAATGATCTCTTCAAAGTTCGCGGCCCTGACGGCGCGCGAGATCGGCGCTGAATCGGCCGCAACATTCACGTAGGATACCGTACGCAGAAGGATCTTGTCGTACTTGCGCTCCCAGCGGATCACCTCGGTGTTATTCTCCTCGCCACCATAGCCCACCTGCGGGGTCTTGGCAATGCGGCTCACCAGCAGCAGTTCTTTGCCCAGGCGCGATGTGGGGATCTCGTAGAGCACCTTTTCGTCGATGCGGTGCACGATGAACATTCCCGAGTCCGACACGGCCTCCTTGGTCACCACCTTGTCGTACGGCTTGATCTTCTTGTCCTTTTCCGACGTCGGCTTATCACCCGTCGGTGGCGGTGGCGGTGCTGAAGCGCACCCGGCAAGGAACATTAGTGGTGCAAGGATAGCAGCAGCCCATCGGAGAATTACGGATCGCATGAGAGACCTTCGGTGAGAAAATGTCGTAGTCGAGTTCCGCGAAACTATGCATCCACAAAAAAAGAGACGCCCGGCTAACTCAGGGGAGGGGAGTTTGGAGCTCGGGCGTCTGTGGTGATCGTGCGGCCTTTCGGTTCTGGGGGACCGTATCTGGGGGACGGCCACACGTCATTTATGCAGGGACAAGCTATAGAACGAGGGGCCCGAGCAATTCGTTTATCACGGGGAAATATATCGTGTTCTCTGCCGAAGGGGGCTATTTTTGATCATGATTCCTCCAAGCGGACTTTGCGTCGGACTCGACCTTGACAGGGACAAGCTTCCAGCCCCTTACCGCGGGCAACCTGATGATCTGCAACGATTTGCGGTTGATGTGATCGACGCCGTGCGCCCGTTTGCGGCATGTTTTAAGATAAACGTGGCCTTTTATGAGAAACACGGACGTCCGGGAATCGACCTTCTGTATGCCGTGCGCGATTACTGCGGCCAGAGCTACGTGATCCTTGACGCAAAGCGCGGAGACATTGGAAACACCTCTGCCGCCTACGCCACGGCAGGCTTTGCAGACCTGCGAGCCGATGCCATCACGGTGGCCCCCTACATGGGTCGAGATTCAGTGGAGCCGTTCCTGGAATGGGAAGCTAAAATGGTTTACATATTGGGTCTTACGTCGAACCCCGGCTCGCAGGACTTTCAGCGGCTGGACGCGGGCGGCATGCCGCTCTATGAGCGTGTGATGCGCACGTCTCTGACGTGGCCGCGCTCGGCAGACGTGGGCTTTGTGGTAGGCGCAACTAGTCCAACGGAGCTGGCCCATGTGCGCGGACTCTTTCCGGAAGTGCCGTTTCTGATCCCCGGCATCGGCACGCAAGGGGGCGATGCAGCCCAAACGCTGGAGGCCAACGGAAGCGGTCCGGCGGTCTTTAACGTCTCGCGTGGACTTCTTTACATCGACGATTCTGCGGCGTGCATCGACAGTATTGCCGCCGAGGCACGTCGCCTCAGCACCCTGCTCGCGTCACGTTAGACCCCCAACGTTGCACATAGGACATCAAACGGAGATGTCTTATGGCGATCGAACACTTGCCGGAACGTCTGCTGCAGCGCGCGGCGCATCGTGTGCTGGCGCGGGGCGGACGTCGGTGGACCTGCACCCAGGGTCAGGTCATTCAGATCATTTCACCCGGAACCGTGAATGTGCACGAGGGTCCGGACTATCAGCACATGGCCGTGCTGGCAGACGGCGTCGTTACCGTCGGTGCCGGCGAGTTCCATGTGCGCTCATCCTCCTGGGCGCAGCATGAGCATGCCCGCGACCGACGCTACAATGAGGTTATCTTGCACGTTGTGCTGGAGGACAATGCGCCTGTCGAGCGCATTCCATGGACGCTCGTTGTGCCGTACATGGACGTTGTGCGCTCGCTGCGTCGAACCGAACCGGCGCTGGCCGGCACCGGTGAGGCCATCGAGGAGATCCAGCGCGCGGCGCTGCTGCGCCTGCAGCGCAACATGCAGCGGGCTCTGGAGCTGATCGGCCGTCTCGGCACATCCGAGGCGCTGGTGGCGATGATGTCCGAGTGGCTCGATCGCATTCGCCGCAAGCGCACACACCCGATCGGCGAAGAGCACATGCGCTCACTGCGTCAGCTGCTTCCGGACTCTCCCATGGGCAGGCTCGTGCGCGAGGTCACGGGGCTGAGCGGCACCGACCTTTACGACGCCGTCACCCGGTCGGAGCGCGTGCGTATTGCCGGCGAGGGGGCTGCCCTTCGTCGCGAGATACTGGTGAACGTTGTGCTGCCGATATGCTGCGCCCTTGGCTCCAACGACCAGTTCGTTATCCTGCTTCAGTGGTACTGGGCAACGCCCGCCCTGCATCGGTACGGGACGCTCGAGCGACGCTATCCGGAACACGACCAGGACTACGTCTGGCAACAGCAAGGACTTCTGGAGTACTCGCGTCTGTACGCCCCCTTAAAGCAATCTCCGTAGTTTTGTAACCTATGATTACAACCCTTGTTACCGGTGCCAATGGTGAGATTGGCCACAGCCTGCTTGAAACGCTTTCTTCACAGCCGGATCGTCGCATCATCGCGCTCGACCTCAATGCACTCGGTGCTGGGCTGGCATCACACGTTCAACGCTTCGTGCAGGGTGACGTGTCCGACCCAGCGATCGTGGCCGAGCTCGAGAGTGAGGACATCGACGAGATATACCACTTGGCGGCGTTGCTTTCGACGAGTTCCGAAAAGAACCCGGCGCTGGCCCACCAGGTGAACGTCAACGGCACGATGGGTCTGCTGACGATGGCGCGCCGCATCGGTACGCGCACGGGTCGTGCGGTGAAGTTTCTGTTCCCAAGCACCATCGCGGTCTATGGCATGAAGTCGGTGGAAGCCAAGAACGCCGC
>CALRYC010000044.1:0-14077 GCA_943372295.1 Chitinophaga pinensis | reverse complement strand
CATCCTGACGAACCAAAATGAGCTGGTTCTTGGCCAGCTCGAGCAGTGCCAGGAAGGTCACGACGATGTGCAGCCGAGTGAGGCCTTCGACAAGACGAAACAGCGACGTCGTTGTCGATGACCGCAGAACGTGCATGATCTCGGTGGCTTTTTCTTCCACGGTGATCGGAAAACGCGTCACCACATGCGGATCGTCCTGATCGGGTGCTTTGTCGATGGCTCGTTTCAACGCTTTCAACAGATCGAACAGCGTGGCATTACGATATGCGCCCGACTCGGCAGCATGGATCTCTTCAGCCTCGAAAAGCTGCCGGTAGAGCACGTAGCGCTGGTTCTCGGCAGAGATCATCATCGACTCTGAGGCCTCGCGATATCGCTTGTACTCCAGCAGACGTCGCACCAGTTCAGCACGCGGGTCCTCGTCGTCGATCTCGCCCAGCACCGTGCCGGCCTTTTCCTGACGCGGCAGCAGCATCTGTGCCTTGATCTGCACAAGCATCGAAGCCATCACGACGAATTCTCCGGCCAGCTCCAGATCAAGGATCTCGAGCACCTTCACGTAGTCCAGGAACTCCTGCGTGATCGAGGCGATCGGAATGTCATAGATATCCAGCTCATCCCTCTTGATGAAGAACAGCAGCAGGTCGAGCGGGCCCTCGAAGTTTTCTAGTCGTACGCTGTACATGTTGTTACCTTGAATCCGACGCGGCCGAAGGCGCTCGATGCGCCGAACCACCGATATACGTTCGTGGGACACGCGCCGATATGGCTGTGGTGATCTCATACGGGATTGTGCCGGCCCAGGCGGCAAGATCGACCGCGTCGATGCTTTCGACATGACCGTCGGAAGTGGCCTGCATGCCGAGCAGAACGACCTCACTGCCGATCTCGACCTGATCATCGCCAACATCTACCATCATTTCATCCATGCAGATGCTACCGACAATCGGGTAGCGCCGACCGCCGATGAGGCATTGAGCGCGGCCCGAAAGCCCCCTGAGATATCCGTCACCATAACCGATGGGCACCGTGACAATGGTTGTTTCGGCGCTGACCATGTATTTGCGACCATAGCTGACAGTCTCACCCGGCCAGGCACGTCGTTTGGAAACGACGCGTGATCGGATGGACATTACAGGTCGAAGTGTCATCTCATCGCCAAGAGCATGGTCGTACCCGTAAACAGAGATGCCCGGCCGCACAAGCGTGTAGTGAGAATCCGACGCCTGCCAAAGCGCGCCTGTATTGGCTGCGTGAACCCAGACAAAAGTACAGCCGTCGTCGATGAGTTGGCGGTGCGTTTGCTCGAAGGTGGATAACTGCTCCCGCAGGAACGTGCTTGCAGGCTCGTCTGCCGTGGCAAAGTGCGTGCACAGGCCGTCGAGTTGCACCCCCTCCATCTGGCGGATGTGCCGGGCGGCATCTATGGCCTCATGCGGACGGAATCCCTCGCGCAGCATTCCGGTGTCGACGTACAGATGCACTGACGCATTTCGTCCTTGATCTCGCGCACAGTCCGACAGGGCCTGAACTCCGGACAGATCGCAGGCAACCGTGATAAGGTTGTGCTCAACGACGATGTCGATCTCATGACGCTCGATTGGCGTCAGCACCAGGATCGGCCCGTTGATGCCGCCCTTTCGAAGGGCAAGGGCTTCGTCGACGAACGCCGTCCCCAAAACGTCAAGCCCCATCTGCTCAAGCACGCGGGCAATGTCGATCATGCCATGACCATAGGCATTGGCCTTGACCATGCCGAGGACGGCCCTGCCGGCGGCACGCGCGCGCACGCGGTTGACGTTCCATTCGAGTGCATCGAGATCTATCGTGGCAACAGTGGCTCTCATGAGGCGTTCCCCGCAGAGGATGCCTCGACCCATTCAAAGGCCGCACGGATACGCGCGACGTCGTGTCCAGCGCCAAGCGCACAGATCAGCTTTATGCGGGCCTTCTGCCCGTTAAGGTAATCGGCAAAAATTATGCCCGCCGCATGCAGGTGCTTGCCAGCTCCTTCATAGGCATAGATATGCTCGACGCGCCCCACCGGACATCGTGAAACCAGTACCACCGGAATTCCGTTGTCATTTGCCCTTTTGAGTGCCAAGTAGACAGGGGGCGTGACGTTCCCGACACCGAACGCTTCGATCACCAGACCGGCACATCCGCCCCTTAGACATGCCTCGATCAGCGTCTCATCCATTCCCGCATAGGACTTCAGCAGCGGCACGAATGCCGGTATCGACTGCACCGAGAAGCTCTCACGGTGAAATGGGATGCGATGAAAAAAGACGACGCCATTGGATATCCTGCCGACCGGGCCGAAGTCGAAACTCTCAAAAGCTGTCAGATCCTGCGTGTCGGTCTTCGATGTCTCCGATGCCGCCGTGATCACACCGCCGAGGCATACCAGCACGCCCAGGCCGGCGGCCGAGGGGTGCGCCGCTACCGTTACGGCATCGCGCAGATTTCGCGGACCGTCCCAATCGGGTTCGCTGCTGTTGCGCATCGCGCCGATGACCACGATGGGCTTGACTGTCTGCACGGAACTGTCGAGAAAGTAGGCGGTCTCCTCGAGCGTATCGGTGCCATGCGTGACCACAACACCATCGATCGACGGGTCAGAGGCGTAGGTGCTGACGATGCGGGAGACCTCCATCATCCTGTCGATCGTCATATGCGGACCGGGGAACGTCCCGAACTCATGCACAACGATATCGGCCACGGAGCGAATCCCCGGAATACGTGCAAGGATCTCTCCGCCGGACATGCTCGGCACCACCCCGCCCCATTCCGCATCAAGCGTCGAGGCAATGGTACCGCCCGTAAAGACAATAACGATGCGGGATAATTCTGGTGTTGGCACGGATGTTCCAAGTGGTCGTAAGGAACCGCGAAGATAGGGTCATGCTTCGTAGTTTTGTAGTCCATGATCACCGTCAACCCGCATCTGCACTCGACTTCGCCATATGCCCCCGGCGCATCGCCCGAGCAGATCAAGGCACAGCTCGGCCTGAGTGACGTTGAGAAGCTCGCATCCAATGAGAATCCACTCGGCTGTTCGCCGCGTGCAAGGCAGGCAGCCATCGATGCACTCTCGACAGTTCATTGCTACAACGATGGCGGCACGGCCCTTCGCGGGCGTCTTGCGCAGTTTCATGGGGTAACGGCGGATCACATCAGTGTGCACAACGGTAGTGATGCCATCATCCACCAGATCATGCGCACCTTCCTTCGTCCGGGTGAATCAGCCCTGAGCAGCGAGGGCACCTTTGTGAGTTTCCGTCTGGCCGTTGCCGGCGCTGATCGTCAGCATCGGCTTGTCCAGCTGGCAGATGGTTATCGCTATAACCTTGCCGCACTTGCCGATGCAGTCGACGAATCCACCAAGGTCATCTACATCGCCAATCCGAACAACCCCACAGGTACGCACGTGCCTGCCGATGCACTCATCGGGTTTCTCGACTGGGTTCCGGCATCGGTTCTGGTGGTGCTCGACGAGGCCTATATCGAGTATGCCAGGTACCTGCACTTGCAGACCTGTGTGGCGGAAGAGGCCGTGAGCCGACCCAATGTCGTGCGCTTGCGTACGTTCTCAAAGGCCTATGGTCTGGCCGCACTGCGCATTGGCTATGCCATCGGCCACCCCGACGTTATCCAGTGGCTCGTGCGAACGAAGCTTCCGTTTGATCCAAACGGCATCGGTTGCGCTGCCGCTATTGCCGCGCTGGACGACCAGGAGTTTGTGGCACGGACCGTCGAGCTCAACGCTGAGTGTCTTGCGATCATGAAACGGGCCGCAGAGGATTCAAACCTTGTAATGGCCCAGCCGGCAGCAAATTTTCTGATGATCGACCTCGGTTCACCCGAAGCGGCTGTGCGGTTTCACCGGCTGCTGCTGCAAGGGGGCTTTATCTCTCGCCCCCTTGCCGGATTCGGACTGCCATCATGCGTCCGGATCAGCACGGGAACCCTTGAGCAGACAACACGCCTGGCTGAAGTTCTCCGCAATGCCGGACAGCAGCAGCAGGCACTTGAAGTACAGTCACCAATTCTCGAACGTGAGGTTTGATCCATGAATGCCAACGAGGATTTTCTGCCGCTCAACGGCACAGATTATCTGGAGATCTATTGCGGTAACGCCAAGCAGTCGTCCTACTTCTACCGGACGGCGTTTGGGTTTCAGCTTGTGGCATATGCCGGACCCGAGACCGGCGTCCGTGACCGTGCATCATATGTTTTGCAGCAGGGCAAGATCCGTCTAGTTCTGACCTCACCGATGCATCCCGACGGGCCGATAACCGAGCATGTTGCCAAACATGGTGACGGCGTCAAAGTCCTCGCTCTGTGGGTCGATGATGCAACTGCGGCGTGGCATGCCACAACATCCCGCGGAGCCGTCGGCGTTCAGGAACCAATGGTCCTGAAGGATGAGTTCGGCGAGGTCGTGGTCGCGACGATCAGAACATACGGCGATACCGTCCATACCTTCGTGGAACGCAAGAACTACACGGGCGCCTTCATGCCCGGATACAAAGCCATTGACGACGGATACAGGACCGAGCCCATAGGACTGATGTTTGTCGATCACTGCGTTGGCAATGTCGAACTCGGCCAGATGAACTCCTGGGTGAAATTCTATGAAGACGTCCTCGGCTTTAAGCTGCTGATTACCTTCGATGACAAGGACATCTCGACGGAGTACTCCGCACTGATGTCAAAGGTCGTCTCGAACGGCTCTGGATACGTCAAGTTCCCTATCAACGAGCCTGCCTCGGGCAAGAAGAAGAGTCAGATCGAAGAGTACATCGAATTCTACCACGGTGCCGGTGTTCAGCATATCGCCGTTGCCACCGACGACATCCTTCACACCGTCGGGGAACTGCGTCGCAGGGGAGTTCAGTTTCTCCAAGTACCGAATACGTACTACGAGGACCTCTTTGAGCGCGTTGGCACTATTGATGAGAACATCAACGACCTGCGAGACCTGAATATTCTTGTCGACCGTGACGAAGAAGGCTATCTCTTGCAGATCTTCACCAAACCTGTTGAGGATCGTCCGACCGTGTTCTTCGAGATCATTCAGCGCCGGGGAGCGCGCTCGTTCGGCAAAGGAAACTTCAAGGCCCTGTTCGAATCAATCGAGCGCGAGCAGGCGCTGCGCGGAAATCTGTAAATCACCATTTCTTGTTTCACCTACAAAGCTGACGTATGGCTGCATCAGCAAAAAAGGGAGGCACTGCGCCCTCCCACTTCCCCGGGCACAACCCGTTCCTGGAATCCGTTAACGCCTACTTCGACAAGGCCGCATCGATCATGGACGTCCCCAAGGGGCTCCTTGAGCAGATACGCGCCTGCAACTCGGTGTACTACATGCAGTTCCCGGTGCGCATCAACGGTGGCATCCAGGTTATACAGGCATGGCGGGCCGAGCACAGTCACCACAAGCTGCCCACCAAGGGAGGCATTCGCTATGCCATGACGGTGGATCAGGAAGAAGTGCAGGCACTTGCGGCCCTGATGACCTACAAATGTGCCGTCGTCGACGTGCCATTTGGCGGTGGAAAGGGTGGTATCCGCATCGATCCAAAGCAATACACCGAGGAAGAACTCGAGCGCATCACGCGTCGCTATGCGGTGGAACTGATCAAGAAGAACTTCATCGGTGCATCGGTCGACGTGCCGGCTCCTGACTACGGTACCGGACCGCGCGAAATGGCCTGGATCGCTGATACGTATCAGGCCATGGTGCAGGACGACATCAACGCCCTTGGCTGCGTCACCGGCAAGCCGGTCGGTCAGGGTGGCGTACGCGGCCGCACCGCTGCAACGGGCCGCGGCCTGTTCTTTGCCGTCCGCGAAGCCGTCAACGATCCGAAGCTCATGAAGAAGCTCAAGTTGACCACTGGGCTTTCCGACAAGCGCGTGATCGTGCAGGGCTTTGGCAACGTTGGCTATTATGCTGCAAAGTTCCTCCACGAGGCCGGTGCTACGATTGTCGGTGTGATCGAGTGGGACGGTGCGATCGTCAATCCGAAGGGCATCGACATCAATGCTCTTCAGGCGCACCGCATGGCCACCGGAACCATCACCAATTTCGCCGGATGCAAGACCATCAAGGATGGCAACAGCGTTCTTGAGTACGAGTGCGACATTCTCGTACCGGCTGCTCTCGAGTCACAGATCCACAAGGGCAATGCCCCTAAGATCAAGGCCAGGATCATCGCCGAAGGCGCTAACGGTCCGATCACCTCCGAAGCGGAACCGATCCTTCTCAAGAAGGGTATTCTGGTGATGCCGGATATGTTCGTCAACGCCGGTGGCGTGGTGGTATCCTACTTCGAGTGGCTTAAGAACCTCTCGCACGTGCGCTTCGGCCGGATGGACAAGCGTTTCGAAGAAGGCTCTAACCTTCGCATTGTTGACACGGTAGAACGTCTCACCGGCAAGAGTCTTACGCTTGCCGAGCGACAGGTGATCGCCCGCGGTGCCGACGAAGAAGATCTGGTGAACTCGGGTCTGGAAGATACCATGATCGCCTCCTATCACACGATCGGTGAGATCTACTTCGGTAACCCAAAGGTCAAGGATATGCGAACGGCTGCTTTTGTGAGCTCGATCGATAAGATCGCTACATCTTACATGTCACTGGGCATCTTCCCATAAACACCTCCGCTCATGAACAAACGCCGCATCGGATGCTGATCCGATGCGGCGTTTTCATTTTCTCCCGGTAGGACACTGTCGTGGTCAATACACCACGAGCTTTCTCAGTGTCCGCCCGCTTGCCGAGCCATCTATCGAGAGCATGTCCAGTCCACCCTGCACCACAGCACCCGAGATGTCCCTTCGGTCCCAGCGCAGTTCGCCCCTTCCCTCGATGGACTGAACCAGTTGACCGGTCATGGTATAGATCGATACGCTCAGATGCTCGTCCTGTGCGCCTGCAACGGTCACATCACTAGCCGCGGGATTCGGGTACACGCGGACGTTTCCTGGGTCTGGGGCCGGATCGCCTTCATCGACGCTTGTTACCTCGGTACGGTCAACGTAAAAGGTCACAAGTCCCAGGTCCGTGGTGACACTAACGAGCGCGCCAAGACCTTCGGCCTGCGTCGATTGAACACAGAGCGAAAGCTTCTCGCCGCTGCTGAGATCGATCGGCGTGGTCGGGAAAGGCGAGAAACCCCACGTCAGAGCGCCATCACCCGAGATACGAACGCCGGTGATCACCGTGCTTCCGCAAGGTATCGCAAAGGACTCATTGCAGATCGTCGTTCCGGCCTGCCCCTTCGGGAAGAACACCGTGTCCTTGGAGAACCGTAGCGACGGTGCGCCATCGCCGCTGACGGTGAAAGTTTCCTGTCCAGAGCTGGCAAAGAAGGTCACCTTTGCTTCGAATGGACCGGGCGCTTTGGGGCTGACACGGACCTGCAGATTACGACGCTCGTTAACGGCCATGGTGAAAGGGGCTTTCAGGCCCACCACTTCGATCTTCGTGACCGGGTCAGCTGAGATGGACGTGATAGTGATCGGCGATCCACCGTCGTTGACCAGCAACCCCGTGAGCGTCGTATCAACTGTCAGGCAAGTTGCGATTCCTCCAAGTGCGAGTGAGGAGGTCGCCAGCTTCAGACGTCCCGGGCCTGCGACGGGCTGCACACTTACCACTGCCCCCTTCGAAGTCACACTGTCACACCGGTTGAAGACCATGCAGGTATAGATGCCGCTATCTTGGCGTGTGACGCTGACGATCCGCAGAAGTCGACTCTTACCCGACGGAATAGCTTGGCCGTCGCGGAACCACTGATAGACGAGTTCTTCGCCCCCTGCCTCGACCGATAGTGAGAGAGTATCACCCTCGCGCAGAGCCCGGTCCACCGGCTGCGTACGGATAAGCGGCAGTGCGGTTATGTCGAGCTTGACCTCTGCCGAGGTCACACCCGGAGAGCATGCCCCCTCGACGCGGCAGCTGTACGTGGCCTCATCCAGCAGCGTTGCTTTATCGAACTTGAGAACATTCAATGTGTCATCGGGTAACGGCGCTCCGTTCTTTAGCCACTGAAAGCGCAGTTCTGCGCCGCTGGCAGCGATCGAGAACGATGCACTGTCTCCTTCACAGATCAGTCTCGGAAGGGGCTGCCGGGTTATGGTCGGCCGGTCTCCGACGGTCACAGGAACTTCAATCGACGAAGCACTAGTGTTGCAGGCAAAAACGACGCACTGGTAGACTCCCGCCTCGGCCTGTGTTGCCTGGTTGATTGTAAGAACGGGATTGGTCCCGCCTGGAATGTCTATGCCGTTGCGACGCCAGCGATACTGTGCGTTGTTGCCTGTGGCCGAAACCGTAAGAGTAAGAGTCTTCCCCGCACAGACAAACGTCGGGGCCGGCTGAAGGGTGATATTGGGTCCGGCCTGCACATTGATCGCGCCGGTGCGCGCGATCTCTTCGCCTGTCGCCGCGTCGACCATGCGAATGATATAGCTACCGGCAGCTACCGTTGTCGGAATGGTGTAGAGCGTCGAAAGGCCGCTCGCCGCCAGCGTGTTGATCACTTCCGTACTTGCGAAGTTATCCTTCGACATTTCGATGCGCACATTACCCAGACCCGTCTGCGACCATTCGACGGTGATCTGCGAACCGGCGCAGATCGTAGTGCCAGCGGCGGGTTTGGTGAAGTTTGCACCGGTGACGGTGATCGTGACATTACCTGTCAGAGCCCAGTCGTCGGCGTCGTTGTCGTTACCATCATTATTTACGGCATTCCCTGCTCCGGCAAAACTGTACGTCCCATGCGCAACAGGTGCGGTCCATTGAAACGCAAAGCGCGCGGTCGCACCATTGAACGCCGTGACGCCGGTCTGCGTGAGCTCGTTAGCGAAGATCTGCGTGTTGGGTCCGGGTACGAGCGTACCGACCGTCCCGGCATTATCGCGGAAACTGAGATTGAAACCGGCACTGCGGTTAAGTCCATGACCGACGATGAAGGTAAAGGTATTGGTTGCACCCGCCTTCACTGAACGTGGACCTTCAAGGTTGACGTTGGTATTAGCCGACGCACCACCATGGCAGCCGCCGCAACCAACGATCGACCGTCCGGATATGCCCCCGCTGCTGGCGATACCGACATTTGATGTGAGGATAAGCATCAGCGCAAAGAGCGCGAGTTTGACGGTCACAAGAGACCGTACGCACCGTACGGTGTTTGACATGGAGTCTCCGTTCAGGATCGGGAAGTATTCGGTTAAAATACGACGGGCCAACGTTTTACGTTGGCCCGCAGGTTCCGAGTCAGATGTAAATGGCAAGGATTAGGAGTTCGAGAACACCTTTGCCGTCACTGCGATGGTTTCACCAACGCTCTTGCCAACCACTCCGGACTTGCCGGTAATGCTGTGATCGGCCAGGGCCACCGCGAAGGTCGCTTCAATCATGGCCAGGTTACCTGATGCCCGCTTTTTGGTCTCGGCTGACTCTGGCAGATAGGTGATTGTAACGTTGGCCGTGCTCGGCTTGGTCACACCATGGCAGGTAAAGCTGCCAACCGCGGTAGCCGTCACAACACTGCGTCCGTCCTTGGTTGTGATCTTCACGTCTTTGAGCGACTTGACGTCGAACACGATCGTTGGATACTTGCTCGCATCGAGCCACATGGCGTCGTACATATGCTCGTCGCGCTTGCTGTTGGCCGTTTTCATCGTCATAACCTTGACCGTGATCTTGCCGGTGGTGGCTTCGAGATTGGCAGCATCAAGCATGAACGAACCATCGACACCGTCGGCAGTTCCGTTGATCTTTTCCATCGGAGCGTCAGAAACGAACTCAATGGCATTCTTGCCGACCGCATTGTTGAGTGTGTATTTCTTTGATCCACCGGCTGCACCCGGGATGGATGTTGCCGAAGAAAGTACTACGGCGGTGGCGAAGACGGCGGCCAGAATCAGTGTGTTGCGCATGACGACCTTTGGGAAAATTGACGCGAATCGGCTAATTGTGTGTTTCACCACGTAAGTTACGGACAATCTCCGAGAGTATTGTGCAGGCCCTCAGAACTTCCTGCGGCGTGGTGTGCCAGCTAACTGATAGCCGCACGGCAGCGCGCGACTCTGCTGCCGGAAGCCCCATCGCCAGCAGAACGTGCGACGGTTGCTGGCTGCCGGAGACGCAGGCGCTTCCGTTTGAAACCGCGATTCCGGCGATGTCCATCGACTGAATGATAGCCTCGCCGTCGATCCTGTCGGCATCAACGAACGAAACGTTCAGGATGTTTGGCAACGCTGCATCGGAAGGTGTGTTCAGGCGGACATCGGGGATCTCCATCTGAATGATCTCGCGCGCCGTCGTGATCAGCGACCGCATGTGAGCCGCACGCTGATCCATCTGTTCGATTGCGCTCCTGACAGCCTGCGCAAAGCCCACGATCAGTGCTACCGGTTCGGTACCGGCACGCCTGTTGCGCTCCTGCCCGCCCCCTTGCTGATGCGACTTGAAGTCTATCCCCTTTCTGATGAACATCGCACCAATTCCTTTCGGCCCATGGATCTTGTGTGCCGACACGCTCAGAAAGTCAACGCCCAGCGCCTGCACATCAACGGGGATCTTGCCGAACGTCTGCACGGCGTCACTGTGCAGATAGGCATCGGGAATGGCCCGACGGATCTCGTAAAGGGGCTGAATGGTCCCTGTTTCGTTGTTGGCGTGCATAACGCTGACAAGCGTGCGCGGGGCGTTCAGCGGCTGCAGCTGCCCGGGGTCGACACGTCCGAGGCCGTCTACAGCAAGCACCGTAAGCGAAACGCCTTGCCTCTGCAGGGACTGCGCCGGATGCAGCACTGCATGGTGCTCCGTTGCCGCCACAGCAAGGCGATCGACCAGGGAAGACTCCGAACACATGCTCTTGAGTATGGCGTTGTTTGATTCCGTTCCTCCGCTGGTGAAAATGACCTCGGCCGGATGCGCATGCATCGCATGTGCGATGGCAGATCGAGCAGACTCTACTGCAACACGCGCTCGCCTGCCACTGTCGTAGATGCTCGAGGCGTTGCCATATTCATGGCGCAGCCAGGGCATCATGGCCTCAAGAACGTCTTCGTCAATACGAGTCGTTGCGCTGTTATCGAGGTAGATCATCAGGCCCGACCCAAGCCCTTGTACAGGTCATACTTCGCGCTGTAGAGCACAATATTCAGATGCTCGTCTCGGAGCGTACCGCCCGAAGGGGACATGTAAAACGTGCCTGTTTGAGGAGTGATAGTTTTGGCCAGAACTCCTGCCTCGTCAACATAGAACTTCAGGATCTTATACCCGAGATGCTCCTCGGCAGTGGCCGCCTGGGTAAGAAGATTCTCCGGAGAGTACAGATACAGTTCAGAATCCATTGTGTGTAACAGGTTGGTGGCGACAACTTCACGATCCAAGCCGTGAAAAATACGAGTAATTTTGTGGTACTGTCGCTCGGCATCGGCACGATGACCGGGCCTTTCACGTCATAGGCGCTTCTGTCCACCAATCCAACCATGTCATGCTAAAGCTTCTGCAGTCTCTTTTCGGCGGATCGAAACATGAGAAGGACGTTAAGCTGCTCGAACCTACGGTCGCGCAGATCAGCGAACAGTACGCGGCTCTCGAGTCTCTGTCGAATGATGAACTTCGAGCCAAGACCCTGGAGTTTCGCGAGCGCCTCATTGAGGCTGTCGCAGAGCTTCGCTCCGAAGCTGAACAGATCCGCGAGCGTCTGCGCACAGACCTGACGATGGATCATCTCGAGCGGTCGAATCTGTATGCACGCCTAACGGCGAATGAACGGGAGCAGTTCGAAGCCACGCAGGAAGCGCTCAATGACCTGATTCCGGAGGCCTTTGCAGTGGTCAAGGATGCCTGCCGACGTCTGGTGGGGCATCGCTACATGGTGGTCGGTAACGAGCAGACATGGGACATGGTCCCGTACGATGTGCAGCTGATCGGTGGCATGGTTCTGCATCAGGGCAAGATCGCCGAAATGGGAACAGGTGAAGGAAAGACACTCGTCTCGACCTTGCCCCTGTACCTCAACTCCCTTGCCGGACGGGGCGTGCACCTGGTCACGGTCAATGATTATCTGGCCCGACGTGACCGCGAGTGGATGCGTCCGATCTTCGATTTCCTCGGCGTTACAACAGGATGCATCCAGTCAGAAATGCGTCCGGAAGATCGCAAGGTTCAGTATGCGGCCGATATCACCTGGGGCACTAACAACGAGTTCGGATTCGATTACCTGCGCGATAACATGGTCACCGATCCGCAGGACATGGTGCAGCGTGGACACTGGTTCGCAATCGTTGACGAGGTCGACTCTGTTCTTATCGACGAAGCGCGCACGCCCCTTATCATCTCCGGACCAGTCACAGCCGGCAGCACAGAAACGGCATTCGTCGACATGAAGCCGCGGATCCAGCGCCTCGTTGACGCTCAGGCCAAGTTCGTCAACGGTATCGTGGCAGAAGCCGAGAAGCTCCTGGCAACCGGATACAAAGAAGACCGCGTCAACGCCGGTGTGAACCTGCTGAGGGCCAATCGTGGCATGCCCAAGCAGAGCAAGCTGCTGAAGATGCTGCAGGACCCGGATGCGATGAAGTTGCTGCGAGACTCGGAACTTGACTACCTGCGCGACCAGGGTCAGCGCATGAACATCATCGATAAGGAGTTGTTCTTCACGGTTGATGAAAAGAATCATTCGATCGATATCTCCGAGAAGGGGCGCGAGCTGCTGACATCGTCGCAGGAGGATCCCGAAATGTTCGTGATACCCGACATCGCCGCACAGATGAGTGCCCTTGAGGGTGACACTACGGTTGGCGCTGAAGAGAAAACACTCAAACGTGACGAGCTGATGCGGGTTTTCTCGGACCGCTCGGACCGCATTCACATCGTCAACCAGTTGCTACGTGCCTACACACTCTACGTGCGTGATGACGAGTACGTGGTCCAGGACGGAAAGATTAAGATCGTCGACGAATTCACGGGTCGCATTCTGGAAGGACGTCGATACTCCGACGGACTTCACCAGGCTATCGAGGCAAAGGAAGGAGTGTTCGTTGAACAGGACACACAGACCTTTGCCACCGTTACATTGCAGAACTACTTCCGCCTTTACCACAAGCTGGCAGGCATGACGGGCACAGCCGAGACCGAAGCAGCCGAGTTCTGGCAGATCTATAGTCTGGACGTCGTGGCCATCCCGACCAACCGCCCGGTTCAGCGCAAGGACATGAATGATTTGATCTTCCGCACAAAGCGCGAGAAGTACAATGCGGTAGTAGAAGGCGTCCAGCGCGAGCTCGCTGCCGGAAGAGCCGTCCTGGTAGGCACGACCAGCGTGGAAGTTTCCGAACTCCTCAGTAAGATGCTCAAGCGCGCCAACGTTCCGCATAACGTGCTCAACGCCAAGCAGCACCAGCGTGAGGCCGAGATCGTGGCCAACGCCGGGAAGAAAGGTGCCGTAATGATCGCCACGAACATGGCCGGTCGTGGTACGGACATCAAGCTTGAAGCAGATGTGAAGGCATCAGGGGGCCTTGCGATCATCGGCACAGAACGCCATGAGGCACGTCGCATTGACCGTCAGCTCCGGGGTCGAGCCGGACGTCAGGGTGATCCGGGATCGTCGCAATTCTTCATCTCGCTCGAAGACGATCTCATGCGGCTCTTCGGTGGTGAGCGCCTTTCATCGGCTATGCAGCGAATGAAGGTCCCCGACGGTGAGCCGATCGAAAGCGGCATTGTGACCAAGGCCGTGGAGAACGCTCAGAAGAAGGTCGAAGGTAACAACTTCGGTATCCGGAAGCGTCTTCTCGAGTATGACAACGTGATGAATCAGCAGCGCGAAGTGATCTACGATCGCCGTCGCCACGCCCTGATGGGTGAGCGCCTACGCAGTGAGATACTTGAGTATTCCTCCGAACTCTGCGAGCTATGGTATGATGAACACCACCCATCGGGCGACCACGTCGCTTTTATGAACACCATCCGTGCCAAGATGCTTTGTGAACCGAATCTGACCTCTGAGGCATTCTCCTCCGAATCAAAGGAGCAGGTCATGGA
>CALRYC010000043.1:0-14834 GCA_943372295.1 Chitinophaga pinensis | reverse complement strand
AACGATGAGGGCCATGGCCAGACCAAAAAAGCGCTTGGCAGTGGCGGTAGTCGTATCAAGGACATCCGATAATGTCATTCCTGTGATCTCCGAGAATTTTTCCGCTACCAGTCTCACGTAGGCAGGCTCGTTACGCTTGCCTCGGTGTGGTACGGGGGTCATATATGGTGAGTCTGTTTCGAACATGAATCGGTCGCGGGGAACACGATGCAGAACATCGTGTAGTGTGAATCGCGCAAAAGTGATGTTGCCCGTGAACGACACATGGAAACCGAGGTCGATAGCCCGTTCAAGAACGTCCACGCCGCTGGAAAAGCAGTGCAGCACGCCACGCAGGGTGCCGTCCTGCTCCTCTTCGATGATCTGCAGAACGTCCTCGTCGGCTTCCCGGTTGTGGACGATCACCGGCAGCGATCGCGTCTTTGCGATCTTCAATTGCTCACGAAAGTACGACTTCTGCGTCTCAGGAGGGCAGAAGTCATAGTAGTAGTCCAGCCCGATCTCGCCAATGGCTACGACCTTTTCCTCAAAGCTCTGCTCCAATACGTCGTCAAGGTCGCCGGGGCCGACCTCGCCGGCATGATGCGGATGGATGCCTACGCCGCGAACTAACCGTGGATTGGAATCAACGACGCTTTTCAAGTTCGGGCGGGTAGGGGGCTTGATGTCAGGAACGACGATGTATTCGATTCCTGCTTCAAATGCCCGTTCCAACATCGACTGGCGATCTGTTTCGAAGGCTTCCGTGTCGATGTGCGCATGCGTGTCGATCATCGATCACGCACCTAGCTCAGCAAGAGTCGCGCGGACCTGATCGACGTGTCCGTTGACCTTTACCTTTTCGAAGGTCGCGGCGATCTTGCCGGTCGGATCGATGATGTACGTCGTGCGCTCAACGCCCATGTACGTGCGACCGTACATGGACTTCTGCTTCCAGGTGTCGTAGGCCTCGCAGACCGCGTGATCTTCGTCTGAAACGAGTGTGAAGTTCAGGTCGTATTTGGCTTTGAACTTGTCGTGCGAAGCCGGACTGTCGGGACTGACACCAACGACCGAAACGCCGCGCTTTGTCAGGTCTGCCATCGAGTCGCGGAAATCACACGCCTCAGCCGTGCAGCCGGACGTATCGTCTTTTGGGTAGAAGTACAGCACCACCCACGATCCTTTCAGCGAAGACAGAGCAAACTTGCCCCCTCCATCGGTGAGTGCCTTTACTGCCGGAGCCTTAATGCCGGGTTGCAATGCCATATTCGTTATCTCCTCGGCGCCGTTGAGCGGCGCGCGCCAAACAGTTCAACAAGTTTTTCTTCGATCGGAAGCAGCTGTTCACCGCCCTGCACCGGAACTGTGGCGGGCTCAACGCCGGTGACCGTCTCGGAGTTCGCCGGCGCTACAGCGGCAACGACAGAACTCATCTGAGCTGGCGGAGCCCCCTGCTGGCGGTTGTTGAGGACAATGTTCACGCCGATGGCCACGCCGTAGGTGGTGGCTAGGTGCTCCTTAAGACCCGGCAGCGAGTCGCTCAGACGCTGCTGCATCACCGTAGAAGTGGTGTGGAGGACGATGCCCACATCCGTCACGTCAGCCCGAACCAGGCTCGTGCGGACGGATTGCTGCACGAAGACCAGGCTCTCTGGGAGCGTGTCTACCCATTGTGACCAGCGCCTGGCGATGTTCGATTGCGAAAGCGAACTCACAGGCGTCTGCGAAGCCCGCATAACGACGGGTGTACCAATTCGCACCGGCATGTGCTGGGCCGAGGCCACACCACCGACCACAGACTGGTTGGCCGATGATGGGATCGATGCCGGAAGGGTCGGTGCACTTCGTTGCGCGGTGGCTGGATTGGCCAGCGCCGCCAGCACCGTTCCGAGATCGACTGTTGAGTCCATGCCGGCTAGCTGGACAAGCGTGAACTCGAACCGGACACGAGGCTGCGGCGGATGTTGCCGAAGAGCCGCCTCACCCTGTGAGGTCAGCGTCATGATCCTCAGGACGTCGGCCTTGGTGAACCGGGTCGCCGTTTCGAGATATCGCTCCAGATCGGCCTTTGATGCCTCGATAAGCCCCGTGCCACCCGTGGTGATCACAGAGAGAATGTTGCGGAAGTGCTCCAGCAGTCCGATGAGGCATTCCTGAAGGTCGTAACCGCGCTGGACCACCACGCGCGCCTGCTCGAACATCGTCGGAATATCGTGCTTCAGGATCGCATCGCTGAGTGTGAAGTAGAAGTCAGCATCGATGAATTGCAGTGCTCTGCCCAGGTCGGCAATCGTGATCGTGGTGCCGCAGAACGACACGACCATGTCGAAGATCGACTGCGAGTCGCGCATGGACCCGTCGGCCTTCTTGGCAATGGCGATCAGAGATTCCTCGTCGATGCTGATCTTCTCAGCCGCCGCAATGTGCGACAGGTGCTGAGCAATGGTGTCGATCTCCATGCGACGGAAGTCGAACCGCTGACAGCGACTCAGGATCGTGGCCGGAACCTTATTGATCTCGGTGGTCGCAAAAACGAAAATCAGATGGGCAGGGGGCTCTTCCAGCGTCTTGAGCAGCGCATTAAAAGCCGCCGTCGAGAGCATGTGCACTTCGTCGATGATGTACATTTTGTAAGCACCAGACACGGGCGCGTACTTGACGTTGTCGCGGAGCTTGCGAACGTCCTCGATGCTGTTGTTGGACGCACCGTCGATCTCGACGATGTCCATGTTGCGACCCTCGAGCATGTTGGTGCAGTTTTCGCACGCATTGCATGGCTCCTGATCGGTCGGATTCGTGCAGTTCAAAGCCCTCGCAAGGATCCGGGCGCACGTGGTCTTTCCAACGCCGCGCGGTCCGGTAAAGAGGTATGCATGGTGCACCCTCTTCATGGCAATGGCATTTTTCAGGGTTGTTGTAATATGCTCCTGCCCTACCACGTCATGGAAGCGGAGGGGACGCCATTTACGGGCCGTAACGATGTACTGTTGCTGGTCTGAAATGTTGTCGTGCATACCTACTCAATCTGCTAAAACCACCGGCCATGCCCAAACTTCTCGCTCTAAACGTTGTCCACGTTCTACCGATCGTACTGCTTTGTTTGATGTCGCACACCGCTCACGCACAGCAGGCAGCGAGCGAAACGATTTCATTTGGTGGTCGCCCGCTTCAGATCGTAGCCGGAAGACTTCATGTCCGCATGGTCTCAAAACGCACGGCCGACGAGGTTAACCGCGTTCTTCCTGATGGATTTACGGTGGCACAGCAGTTTCTGCCCCCGGAGCGCACGGAGTTCTTCTCCTCAAGGGCGCTCATCGCGCCGGAGCCCGGCATGACGATGAATGCAGCCCAGGTGGCTCAGCGAAACGAGCTGCGTGATGCCGAAGAACGGCTCACGCGTACGTTCACGATCGCTTTTGAGGGTCCGCGGAGCGTACTGTCAGCAGCAGGCATTCTTCGCAAAACGCTATCACAGGACATCGAGATCATCGAACCATGGACGCTGGATCAGCTGCATGCGGGAGTCAATGATCCGCTTATGACGCAGCAGGACTATCTCAGAACGATCGGGTTTGACAAGACGTGGGAGATCTTCAAAGGATCGGACTCGATCACGATCGGCATCAGTGATGACGGAATCTTTCAGGGGCACGAGGATCTTTCGGGCAACATTGCCGTGAACAATCGTGAAGTGCCGAACAATGAGATCGACGATGATGGTAACGGGTACATTGATGATCATCGCGGGTTCAATTTTTCTGCGACCAAAATGCGCGGGGAGACGCGCGGACGGACAAGCTTTGATCACGGCACACGAGTGGCCGGTTTGGCAGCGGCATCGACTGACAACTCCACGGGAATCGCTGCGCCCGGGATGCGATCGCGGTTCTTTCCGATGGCTGTGGCCGGACGTCAGGGAGGCATTCAGTTCGGATACCAGTCGCTGGTCTATGCGGCGGAACGTGGCTTCGCCGTCGTGAATGCCTCATGGGGCGCGGTCAAGCCCGCATCGGCAATCGACCAGTCCGTGATCGACTTCTGTCTTGCAAAGGACGTAGTTGTCATTGCATCTGCGGGCAATCACGGTGGCGATCAGTCGTCGGCGTTTGTGCTTCGGAACTATCCGGCTTCCTACCCCGGTGTGCTTGGCGTTGGTGAGACAACACCCGATGACTTTGTGATTTCTTCCAGTGCCCTCGGCGGGAATGCCGACGTTATGGCTCCCGGCAACATGGCCATCACGACATACGGAGGCGAATCGGGTCTGAGCGAATACACTTCGAGCGGAACATCCGGAACATCCTTTGCTGCGCCGCTCGTAACGGGTGCGGCCGCAATTGTGCGCGCCCGGTGGCCGCAACTCACGGCGCGTCAGGTGGCAGCGCACATTCGGCGCACGGCCGATAACATCACGTCGGTCAACAACGGCGTTGCCGAGGTGATCTCTCCTCGGCTCAACATGTTTCGCGCGGTAACGGTCGAGCCCCTTTCACAGCCGGCAATGCGCATTGCGTCGGTGCGCAAGTCTCTTTCCTCCGGTCTGTCAGCGGTGCGGTTCCGCGTTGGCGACACGATCTTCCTTGAGTTTGACATTGCCAATGATCTTGCGGCGGCATGGACCGAGTTGGAACCACGCATCATTGCGCCAAACGGCTGGAATCTCCGGGCGCTGCGCGAACGTGACCAGTTGCCAACGATCCCGACGGCGGGATCGGCCCGGTCAAAGCCCTTTCCCTTCGTGGTCGATGCCATCGGCACAGCTGCGTGTCTAATGCGGGTGGAATTCCTCGGTGAATCATTTCAGGACTTCGACTTCTACTATCTGGAGTTGCCGGCACCGATCGCCCGTTTCGAGAACGATTCACTGGTGTACTCGATGTCTGATGATGGGATGGTAGGATATACATCCATCGAAGCTAATCGTCAGGGAAGCGGCTTTGCCGGCAAGCCGTTCTACCAGCTGATGTCGCCAGGGGGCTTGTTCGTCGTCGATGGCAGCGAACGGTCCGCAACGGGATTCAAGAACAATCCTCCGTTCAACTCGGACTTCGTCGCTGACAAGCCGTTCGATCTTGCCCCACAGCCCGGGTCGTGTCGGATGTCCGACGCGGCAGCATCGGCACCTATGGGTGTTGAAGTCACACAGACATGCAGCTTCCCGTTTCAGAGCAAAGCCATAACCGTATGGAACGTCAGTGTTACTCCTCGCACGGCACCGCTTCCGACGGTTGCTGCCGGCTACCTGCTTGACTGGGATGTGACGTCGGGTGGAAGGGATAACACCATCGAGTCGAGTGATCAGTCCCTGCCGCAGAACATGCGCATGCCGAATGCCGCAGCTCAACTGATCTACAAGGAATCCGACAGAGGGGCTATCTGCGTGGCAGTGCAGAGCGACGACGCTGATGACCGAGCGCAGTCGATCGGTGTTCTGCTGAACGCTATCATCGATGATGCTGATGGCTTTACGCATCGTGACAGGGTTCAGCTACTCTCGGCCGGTAAGAACTTCAGTCCGGCCGTGGGCGACATCTGCGGTGTTGTGGGTATGCGCCGCACCAAGCCTCTTGAGGTCGGGCAGACATGGTCATTCAAGGTCGTGATCGCCTCGGCGTCGAATTGGGGGCCCGCGTCCGATCTTATGCGTGAGTTTCTCTCGCCCGTATCGGTGAGCCAGGAGAATGTGGTACAGACCGAAGCTCTTGTGATTCCCAACCCCGTCACGGACATCGCCACGGTTCGTGCCTCGGGCACGGAGGGACGATGCACGGTTTTCGACGTCTTTGGCCGTGAGCGAATCTCGTGGTTTCATTCCGGTGAAGGCCAGGTAACCTTTGATGCGTCAACGCTCGAGAAGGGGGCCTACACGCTCCGTATCGAGGACGCACGATCCCGTCAATTCCGACATCTACGGTTTGTTCGATGAACAGTCTCGTCTTGCTGCCAGTGCTGCTTGCGCTGGTCGTCACCACCTCTTCGGCACAGTATGATGTCTGGCCTGCCGAATTGCCGCATCGGCCGGACCCGGTGATACGGGGTATGCTCAAGATCAGGGTCACACCGGAATATGCCTCGCGCGCCGAAGCCGTTCTTGCCGAGCTGGGTCTGAGTATCGAACGTCGAGTGCTGCCGTTCGAGCAGTCGCTGGCGTTTCAGCAGAGTAGCGGCATCAGGCCGAACAGGATTCGGCCGATGAGTTTGAACGAGGCTCTTGTCCTTGAGGAGCGCCTGCTGCGTTCGTACGTGGTTCGCTATGATCGCCCGGAGATTCCGCCGGAGCAGATCATTGCCCGACTTCTGACCGGCTGCGGACCCATTGAATGTGCCGCCCCGTGGTGTGTGATGGAGTTGTGCGGTGAACCGAACGACCCAGACCGACAGCGTCAGGACCTGTTGCGAACCATCGAGGCCTATCCTGCTTGGGACATCGAGCCGGGAAGTGACTCGGTGATCATCGGCATTAGTGACAGCGGCGTTCGCACCGAGCACGAGGATCTCGTCGAGGCGATCTTAACGCGCACGGCAGAGATCCCCGGCAATTCCATCGATGATGACGGCAACGGTTTCATTGATGACCATCGCGGGTACAACTTCTCGTGGAAGGAGGATGCCGCCGCGCCGGGAGAGGCCTTCAATCCCAATAATGGTCACGGAACCAGCGTAGCTGGTACATGTGGCGCTACGGCCAATAACGCCAAGGGCATCGCCGGGGTAGGTGGCAGGTGCAAGCTGTTTCCGCTGCGCACGATGCCTAACGGAACCACCGGCATCGTCTTTGGATACGAGTCCATCATGTACTGTGCGGTCAACGGCTTCGACGTCGTCAACTGCTCATGGGGCGGCCAGTCTCCGTCATGTATCGATCAGGACGTTGTCTCGTATGCCATTGCGCGAGGAACGGCCGTTGTGGCCGCTGCCGGGAACCACTACTCGGCATCTCCGTTCTACCCGGCCAGCTACAAAGGCGTTCTCGGTGTAGGCGTGGTCGATGCCGCTGACAATGTCATTGCCATGACCGGCCGCGGACCGACCGTTGACGTCATGGCCCCCGGACATTCCAGCTGGAGCACGTCCAACGATGGCACGTATGCAAGTTTCTGCTGTACGTCAGGATCTGCGCCGATCGCATCTGCTCTGGTGGGACTTGTCCGCTCGCGATACCCGCGTATCGGGCCGCTTGAGGCCTGCGCGATGGTAAGAGATGCGGTGGACGAAGCACCCTGGAAGGATATTCCCGCAGAGATCAGCCCCCTGCAACTTCCGCGTGGTCGAGTCAACGCCCTTAAGGCTGTCACCGCACATCCGGATACGCTGGTGTCGATCGAGGTAGACACTGTCGAACTCGTTGCCAAGAGTGGAGCGCAACGCTGGACGGTGGGCGATACGCTCTCGGCGCGCATCGGACTTTTAAACCGTTTGGCTCCGTGGACGATGAAGCTCATCGGCGTGGAGGGCATTAGTGGAGCGGGCAGTGACGCGCTTCGTGCACAGTCCATGGCAGGCACGATCGTCCAGCGTGAGATCGGCGTCGGGGAGAGATTCTTCATGCCGGTGCAGGACTTCGTTGTAGTGGCCGAAACCGATACCGCTGCATACGTCCACATGCGCCTTCTAGGCACGGATCGCTCCGGTGCAACCATCAGCAGACGTTACAGCTACGCCGTTACCCCTTCTCCGGCGTTCACAACTCTTGCCAACAACGAAATGCGCGTGAGCATCGGTGATCGCGGACGCATCGGCAATACTGATATCGAGCGTGGTCAGGGTGAGGGTCTGCGTTTTCGGGACTTCTGCGGTCAGCTCTATGAAGGGGGCTTGATGGTGCATGCCAACGGGCGCACAGTCGATGCCGTCCGATCGGTCCGTCGCAACAACGATCACTTCCGACCTGTGCGAAGGTTCTCCGGACATGGAGATGTGACCGGTGTTTTCAGTGATGCCGATGCGCCCGACTCTCTTCGTATCGGTGTGGAGATCGAACTCGGCGTCGAGCTGGACTCGGCGAGCAACGTCGTTCGGATCGATGGGACCATCACCAACCGGAGCGATACTGCCCTGCATGATCTGGCTGTTGCATGGTTCTATGACTGGGATCTGGGGCGTCAGCCAGCCAAGAACCGGACCTATGGTGGCGACAATGGCAGTCCATTTCAATACGTTGTGGCTCTCGGTCAGCAGCAGCCGATGGTTGCCATGTACTGTGAATCACCCTACAGTGATAGTCGCCCCCTGCTGGCAGGTATCGACAATACGACAACCTATAGCGGATTTACGACCGAGACGAAGACCCAGATCCTGCGCGATCCGGAGCGTTTCCGATATACCGATGTGAATGATGTGGCAACCGTGACAGGGATGCGGTTTACTATGCCTGTTCCGCCGGGACATCGTCGGTCGTTCCGACAGGTGATCGTGATCGACACGGCGATGTCCACTATCGAAGCACTCCTCGGACAGAACACATGGGCATCGGGTCAGCGTCCGACGGACACTCTCTTCTCAGCTGCGGGCCCCTCTGCCGTTTTTCCGAATCCCGCGTCCAGTGTGGTGTATGTTCCCGTTTACGCCGATTATCCGCAGTCGCCGCTTGTTTTCGAGATCTGCGACGTGACCGGACGTCGATTGCTGGCCGAGGAGCTGGGTCGACTCCCATTTCGAGCCCCCTTCCTGCATCCGATCAGTATCGACGTTCTTGGTTCCGGGGCTTACTACATCCGCATGGTCAGCGGAGATCTGACACGCTCCTGGCCCCTGGTGATCGCTCGATAACAGCTGCCCAGTACTCAATCCTGCATGGCAGGGGGCTATGCGTGGCGTATTTTTGGGTCCATGAGCATTCTCCTGACGTCTGTCTGTGACGGCATCGGCACGATCACGATGAATCGAGGCGAAAAGCGTAATGCGCTCAGCACTGAGCTGATCGCGGCGCTGCATGGTGCCGTGGATCAGATGCGCGACGACTCTTCCGTAAAGGTCATCGTTCTGCGCGCAGAGGGTCCGGCCTTCTGCGCAGGTGCCGACTTGGCGTACCTGCAGCGCATTTCCGAACTGTCGCCGCTGGAGAACATTGACGATTCGACGTCGCTGAAGAACATGTTTCAGGCGATCGTTGACTGTCCGAAGCCGGTTGTTGCCATGGTGCATGGTCCGGCCATTGCCGGCGGATGCGGGCTGGCGACCGTCTGTGACGTGGTTGTGGCCGCACGATCGAGCTCTGTTTTCGGCTACTCCGAGGTCCGAATCGGCTTCGTACCGGCCATCGTCCTGGTCTATCTCGTGCGGAAGATTGGCGATACGCGCGCCAGGCGACTGCTGCTTACTGCTGAGAACATCGGTGCCGAGGAAGCGCTACGTCTGGGCATGGTATCGTACGTGGTCGACGATGAGGTCCTCGAGGAAGAGACGATGCGCATTGCCGGAAAGATGGCCCGCAACAGCGCTTCGGCAATGGGTATGACCAAGTCGATGCTCAACGCCGTCCATGGAATGTCTCTGGATGCCGGCCTTCACTATGCAACCGTTATGAATGCCATGGCCCGGCAGACGGAGGACTTCCGTGCCGGGATCGCCTCATTTCTCTCGTCAACAAAGGATACCTGATCGTATGCGTACACCACGTCGTTTTTCTCTGCTTGCCGCTTTGCTCGTTTCTCTATCCTGCTTCGTTCCACTGACCGCACAGCAGGCGATCTTGAACGTTGAGGGGTTCATCAAGGACTCGGTGACCGGTGAACCGGTCGGGTGCAAGCTGCACATCTATTCTCCGTCCGGTAAGCGCGTGACGATCTCCTCGAACTCCAAGGATGGTTCGTATCTGCAGACGCTTTCGGAGGCCGGACCTCACAAGATCGTTGCGGCCGGACACAACGTGTACCGCAAGGAGTTCATCATTGACATTCCGAAGTCGGAGAAGTTCATGGTGATCAAGCGTGACTTTACCGTTCGGGCCTTTGTCGAGGGTCGACTCCTGAGCTCGACCATGTCCGCCTTCGATCGCAATGCCGCCACCCTGTCGGAATCGGGTCGCACGGCTGTTGCGGATCTGGCTGATGTCTTGCGCGCCAATCAGCATCTGAACGTAGTGGTGAAGATATCGGGCGACGAAGACCTTCTTACACCACTTCGGGCGAAGCAGCAAGCAGAATACAAGAAGCTGCGTGAGGTCTGGGCAAAGGCGGTAAAGAAGGTCAAGAAGGGTCAGCCCCTTCCCGAAGAACCGATGATTCCGGCCGATCCGGTCGACCCTAATGTGGCGCTTGTCGAGTCGCGTTTTGAAACCATTCGCCAGGCTCTGCGCGACGTAAAACTGGCCGACGTACGTGTAACCTTCGAGGTCAAAACCATCGTTGCGGCATCCGCTGTCCCTGCTCCCGTGGCGGAGACAGTTGCACCGAAGGGCAAGAAAGGCAAGAAGACCGCTGCGGCTCCTGCCCCTGCTGCGGCGTCCGCTCCATCGGTGTCCAAAGAACCGAATCTGATCGTCAGCATCGGCAAGGTCAAGAGCATCTTCGATTGAGTGGCTGTGCATAATCTCGACCGTCCGTCGCAATAATGAGGCAGTATATTTCGCTCGATCCGTCGAAACAGAACGGTCGTCTGTTCGTCATTCGACGGAACATCAAACGTTCCGAAGGACAAAGAGGTCATGGAAGGCAATTTTTCGAACCGTGTGCAGGACGTCATCCGACTCAGTCGTGAGGAAGCACTGCGTCTGGGGCATGATTACATCGGCACCGAACATCTTCTGCTCGGCATCATTCGCGAGGGTGAAGGAATCGGTATCAAGATCCTTCGCAACCTAGGCGTCGAGCTCGGCAAGCTCAAGAAGGCCATTGAGGACACCGTGCGGACGATGAGCGGTCCGCTGACCATCGGGAATATCCCGCTAACGAAGCAGGCCGAAAAGGTACTCAAGATCACCTATCTCGAGGCGAAGCTCTACAAGGCCGACGTCATCGGTACGGAGCATCTTCTGCTTTCGCTCCTTCGGGATGAGGACAATATTGCCGCTCAGATCCTGGGTCAGTTCTCGGTTAACTATGACGCCGTGCGCAAGGAGCTTGATGCCTACCTCAGCGGGAGGCAGAGTACGGCTCCCCCTCGCAGTGAACGGGGCTCGAGCACTGCGGCTTCGGCCGCACGCCCTTCAGCTCCCGAGCGGGCAAAGACGCCAGTACTGGATAATTTTGGTCGCGACCTGACGAAGCTTGCCGTAGAAGGCAAACTTGATCCGGTGATCGGCCGCGAGAAAGAAATTGAGCGCGTTGCGCAGGTGCTGTCCCGTCGCAAGAAGAACAATCCGGTTCTGATCGGCGAGCCCGGCGTTGGTAAGACTGCCATCATCGAGGGTCTTGCCATTCGCATCATCGATAAGAAAGTCTCGCGTGTGCTGTTCGACAAGCGAATTGTGACGCTCGACCTTGCCGCACTTGTTGCTGGTACGAAGTATCGAGGACAGTTCGAAGAGCGCATGAAGGCCGTGATGAGCGAGTTGGAGAAGGCCAAGGATGTGATTCTGTTCATTGATGAGCTGCACACGATCGTCGGTGCAGGGGGCGCTAGCGGCTCGCTTGATGCGTCCAACATGTTCAAGCCGGCTCTTGCGCGGGGAGACATCCAATGCATTGGTGCGACGACCCTGGACGAGTACCGTCAGCACATTGAGAAGGACGGCGCTTTGGATAGGCGATTCCAGAAGATTCTTGTCGATCCGCCGACGGCTGACGAGGCCATCCAGATCCTGCATAACGTGAAGGACCGCTACGAGAAGCATCACGGGGTTCGATACTCAGACGAGGCCGTGCGTTCGTGCGTGATGATGGCCGACCGCTACATCACGGACCGGTTCCTGCCGGACAAGGCCCTGGATGTGATGGATGAGGCTGGCGCACGCGTTCACCTAGCGCATATCCACGTTCCTAAGGAGGTCCTCGAGCTCGAGGGTAAGATCGAAGACCTCCGTCTTCAAAAGAATAGTGTCGTGAAGTCTCAGAACTTCGAAGAAGCAGCGCGTCTGCGCGATCTCGAGAAGAAGTATCAGACCGAGCTTGAACAGGCTAAAGAGGTTTGGGAATCATCGAGTTCTGACGTGGTCTTCGATGTCTCGGAAGAAGATGTAGCCGACGTCATCGCGATGATGACGGGAATTCCGGTCAACCGCATCGCTGAGGGTGAAACGGCCAAGCTGCTGAAGATGGCCGATGAGCTTCGCTCGCAAGTTGTCGGTCAGGACGAGGCTGTCGAGCATCTGGCCAAGGCGATCCGCAGGGCCCGTGCAGGACTAAAAGATCCATCGCGCCCGATCGGCTCGTTCATGTTCCTCGGCCCCACGGGTGTTGGTAAGACGGAGCTGGCCAAGGCTTTAGCGCGGTACATGTTCGACAGTGAGGATGCAATGATCCGCATCGACATGAGCGAGTACATGGAGAAGTTCTCCGTGTCGCGCCTGGTCGGTGCGCCACCGGGCTACGTCGGTTACGAAGAGGGCGGGCAGCTGACCGAAAAGGTCCGGCGCAAACCCTACTCGATCGTCCTGCTTGATGAGATCGAAAAGGCGCATCCCGATGTGTTCAACATTCTGCTCCAGGTTTTTGATGACGGCCAGCTGACCGATGGCCTTGGACGACGCATCGACTTCAAGAACACGATCATCATCATGACCTCGAATGTGGGCATGCGCGATGTCAAGGCCGGAGGGCGCATCGGTTTCGCCACCGATGAATCATCCGACAACTATGAGAACATGAAGTCCACGGTCGAAGAGACCATGAAGCGCCTGTTCAATCCGGAGTTTCTCAACCGCATCGACGAGTATGTGATCTTCCGACCGCTCAAGAAGGAGCATATGGTCCGGATCATAGATCTTCAGCTCAAGCGACTGTTTGTGCGTCTCAGTGCCCGGAACATCACGCTTGAACTCGGCAAGACCGCCAAGGAGTTTCTTGCCGAGAAGGGCTTTGATGAGAAGTACGGAGCTCGGCCGCTTCGTCGCACGATTCAGCGCTTCGTCGAGGATCCGATCGCGGAGGAGGTTCTACGAGGGGGCTTCCCAGACGGCAGTACGATCAGGGGTAAGTTCGACAAGAAGACGTCAACGATCCTGTTCGCCCCTTCCCGGTCGAAGAACAGTGATGTGCTCGAGGAACCGGAAGAAGCCGAAGCGCACGAGGACTGATGTCTGCATGCCGACGATTGCCGATGAATTGCAGCGCTATCTGCTGCAGCAGAAACAGATGCACGGATCGACGCTCTACGTTGACCACGTGGATCCGGCAGCGATCTCGATCGCAGAAGCGGACGTTGCAGACATGGTCGATGCTGTGCAAGACGTCATTTGTGCCGAGGCCGCACCGAAGCTGGCAGACCCGGTCATGAATGCCGCCACTCTCGACGGGTTTCATGCTGACATCAGCGGGTGTATGAAGTGCCCGTTGGGTGCTACGCGCACGAGTTTTGTCTTTGGTTCGGGGAATCCCGATGCCGACGTCATGGTCATTGGCGAAGCACCCGGTGCTGATGAGGATGCCCAAGGCCTTCCGTTCGTGGGTCGTGCCGGCCAGCTGCTGACCAAGATCCTTGAATCGATCGAATTGCAGCGCGACGACGTTTACATCTGCAACATCCTCAAGTGCCGTCCTCCAAACAACCGTAAGCCCCTTGTCGGCGAGACCGACTCGTGTGAACCATATCTATGGAAGCAGATCGAGCTAATCAAGCCGAAGTTCATTCTTGCGCTGGGCCTGACGGCGGCGCATACGCTGCTCAAGACCAGCCAGACCATGACCGCACTGCGCGGAACGGTTCATGATTACCAGGGTATCCGAACGCTTGTGACCTATCATCCGGCGGCGTTGCTGCGCAACCCCGAATGGAAGAAGCTCGTCTGGGAAGATGTTAAGTTCCTCCGCTCACTGTATCAGGAAGCCAAAGGGTCATGAAGATTGCCGTGTTGCTCGGTGGTATCAGCACCGAAAGAAACATTTCTCTACTCAGCGGACGGGCGGCAGTGCTCGCATTGAGGGAGCTGGGTCATGACGTCGTTGCGATCGACCCGATGAGGGGCGCCGGTGAGCCCCTTACCGATCAGGAACTGCATGAGGCCTCCGCGCGGGAGGTGACGATGAAGGAATTGGATGCCTTCGGCACCGGTAAGCTGCTCGAATGCGTTACTTCTACCCACCTAGATGGTATTGATGTGGCGTTCAATCTGCTGCACGGTCGCTATGGAGAGGACGGATACATGCAGTCTCTACTGGACCTGCGCGGCATCCCGTACACAGGTAGTACCATGCTGGCCAGTGCGACCGCCATGGATAAGGGGCTGTCAAAACTCCTGTTTCAGTCGGCCGGCATTCCCACGGCACCATGGCTGAGCGTCACCCACGAGCAGTTTGATGATGACGGGCTGTTCGAGAGTCTGATGCGCGAGATACCGGGTCCGCTTGTGATCAAGCCTAACGACCAAGGGTCGACCGTCGGTATGACCATCCTACACGAGCCGGATCTTGATACGCTCGAGGCCGCAATTAGGCTGGCAGGGGCGTTTACCAGCTCTGTCATGATCGAAGCCTACGTACCGGGACGTGAGCTGACTGTGGCAGTTCTTGGTAGTGAGGCGCTACCGGTGATCGAGATCGTTCCGAAGGATGGGTATTATGACTTCGAGAACAAGTACGTCAAAGGCAAGACCGAATATCACTGTCCGGCGGACATCTCGGACGTTGTTGATGAGCACGTTCGCAACCTAGCCGTGGCCGCCCACAGCATTCTTGGATGCCGCGCCTACAGTCGTGTGGACTTCCGGCTGACGCCGGAAGGAATGCCGTTCTGCCTGGAGGTCAACACGATCCCCG
>CALRYC010000042.1:0-17099 GCA_943372295.1 Chitinophaga pinensis | reverse complement strand
GTGCCAATGTTTGTTGCACCTGTTGCAGCATCGTTAATGTTCACCGCAATGCCGCCGCTGATGGTTGTCGTAGCGGTTCCATTCGTGCTACCAAGGCTCACCGTCTTGGCACCATTGCCAGTGCCAATAGTGATGGACTGTGCGCCGTCACCGCCGAGGGTGATCGCGCCTGATGATGCTCCCGTGCCGATACCGATCGTACCCGTGGCCGTGCCCGCTCCGATGGTGGTAGCGCCCGCGCCGACATTGCTGATGTCGACGTTGCCATTACTCGAAAGCACCAGCTGCGTAGCGGACGATGTGTTGTACGTCAGCGTGCCGCCGGCGCCCGTGCGCACGAAGCGCGACGTGGTGATCGCGTTGTCACCGTCAACCGCGTTGCCCAGGCGGTACTGTCCCGCACTGTATTGCAGACCTTCGTTAGCCGTGCCCGACAGTGACGTTGTGCGCACCTGATTGCTGCCGTTAAGCGTCAGCACTGATGTTGCCAGAGGGTCTGCGTCGACGCCGTTCAGCACGATGTTGCCGCTCGTACCCGCACCGATCGTCACCGTCGTGGTGGCGCCGTCCGAGTTGCCGATCACGGTGTTCTGCGTGCCCGTAGCGTTGATGTTCGTCGGACCCAGCACGGTGATCGTCGTGGCCGATGTTCCGATCGCCACAGCGCCTGTACTTGTACCCGTATTGATGCTCGTCGTGAATGCGCCACCGTTGTCATTGATCGTCGTGTTCCCGTCCGCATTCAGCGATCCGAGGACGTTCGTCGTCGTCGAAGCGCCACCGATCGAAAGCGCACTGGTACCGCTGCCCGTATTGATGTTCGTTGGCTGATTGTTACCGGCGTTGAGGTTCAATCCACCCGATCCGGAGTTCAATGTGGTTGTGCTCGTGCCGTTGGTGCTTCCCAGGCTGACTGTCTTGGCTGCTGCGCCTGTTGCGATATCGATTGTCTGCGTACCTGCACCGCCGATGGTGATCGCGCCTGATGATGCTCCCGTACCGATACCGATCGTACCCGTGGCCGTGCCCGCTCCGATGGTAGTAGCGCCCGCGCCGACATTGCTGATGTCGACGTTGCCATTACTTGAAAACACCAGCTGCGTGGCGGACGATGTGTTGAACGTCAGCGTGCCACCGTCACCCGTGCGCACGAAGCGCGTCGTAGTGATGGCGTTGTCGCCATCTACCGAGTTGCCCAGGCGATACTGTCCCGCACTGTATTGCAGACCTTCGTTGGCCGTGCCGGTGAGCGACGTCGTGCGAACCCGATTGCTGCCGTCGAGTGTGAGCACACGTGTTGCATCGGCATCACTGACCACGCCGCCGAGGATGATATTCCCCGTCGTACCGGCATTCAGCGTTACCGTTGTCGCACCCACGTCTGTGTTGCCTATCACGGTGTTTTGCGTGCCCGTGCCGTTGATCGTCGTTGTACCCAGAATCGTCAGCGCCGTTCCGCTATTACCGATGCTTACCGCACCGGTACTGCTACCGGTATTGATGCTCGTATTGCTGTTGATGTTATCGTTGATCGACGTTGCCCCGGCCATTGAAATGGCGCCGGAACTTGATATGATCAGACGAGTCACGCTGTTGGTAGCAATGCGGAGATCTTTGGCCGGACTCGACGCTAAGGTCCCGAAAAACTGTCCGGTCGGTGCCTGATTGAGATCTCCCGCGCTTGCAGGGATGTTGTTGCCGGAGACCATCCAACCTGTTTCAGACGTCAGCGGCGTGATCCATGTGAGTGAGCCGCTGGTTCCGTTGAGTAGGCCGAGAACCTGACCCTGCGTACCGCGCAATGCCGGGAACGTGAGGTCATATCCGCCACCCGTCATACCGATCGACGAGAAGAACGTTACACCCTGATTGCGGGTGTTAACGCTGTCCTTCACCGACGGAGCAACGATCATAAGGCCACGCACGCGCGTCGGCGTCAGGCCGTTCTGCGTTTGGGCATAGGAGGTCTGTGCCGACAGAAGTGCCAGCAGACAAAGGAGCGATATGGTCAGGTGACGCTTCATGAAGAGTATATCACGGGTCATTGACCGATCTTCGGAGTTCATGCCATTTGTCCAGAATCCAGAGCAGCTCCATCGTGTCGCCGTCTTCAAGATTCGCATCACCCGAGATCACGAGATTGGTGTCGCTTGAACGCAACGAAATGCCATACGTAGGACCACCGGGGACATCTACACCGGCGGCATTTGCCCCCTTGACAACGATCACGAAGCGCTGCCCGCTTTTGAGGCCGTTGGTGAGAATCACACGCCGCTGACTCGGTACATCGTTGCTGATGATGTAGCCGATCGCACGGTTATTCACAGCAACCGTATCGATCGTGGAGACGATCAAAAAGATATCCTGCGTGGGGTCGAACACGGTTGCAAAACCGCCGAACACTTCCAGAGAAAGCTGGTTTGGCAGCAATTGAATCTGCTCGGTTGTACCAATGGCCACCCTACCTGCCGAGGTAATCCGCATGCGCTCCAGACCGTTGGTGCGGAACTCAAGACGCTCTGGCGTGGTGGTGCCCACGAAGTTGAGACCCTCGGTGATGTCGTTTCCAACGAGTGCCCAGGCATGTCCCGCAATCAGCTCTGCGCGCGTGGTCTTGGTAACGCGGTCACTTGCGTTCAGGAGCAACACATCATCGGCCACAACTCCGGCAGGGATTCCCTTCAGCGTCAGACCACTCGTAGCACCGGTGGCGATCGTTAACGCCGATGCGGCCGATGTCGTACCGATCAACGTAATGGCATTGCCGGTGGAGTTTATGAGTGTAGGTCCGGTGATCGTTGCGCCGGCATTACCCGTGATGAGCCCCGTTACTCCAAGCGTTCCGCCAATGGTGCTGTTGCCAGTTGCGCTGAACGAACCAGTCACGTCGAGGGTGTTGGTTCCCGCAGACGAGCCGATAAAGACTTGACCCGTCTCCGTAATTCGCAACGCCTCAATGTTGTTGGTACGGATGGCAAGGGGCTGAGCATCCGTCGTACCGAGGAAATTGGTGAGGGCAGATGTACCACTGTTACCCACAAGCGTCCACATGGCATTGTTCGGACTGGTCCAGTAGAGACGTCCGCTTCCATCCGTGGTTAGCAGGTCCTGACTGATGCCCGATGTCATCGGCAACGTCAGCACATACGCGCTGGTGCCCGATGACGCAACAATGGAGACCGTTGTCCCGGAGGCTTCCTGGAACTTCATGTCTCGCGTCATGATAGGCAGCTGCGCATAACCGACGCTCGTCCCGACCATGAGTATGGCAAGGACGACAACGGCAGCACGGATCCGTGTTCGATATGGTGTGAGATGTGTAATGGTCCCTTGCTTCGGCTCTTACCCCTCGGGGCGTTCCGAGGGCATGGACAGCAGTGCGCGCACAATGTGCGTTCTACCGCTACCCCATGCCCTCAGCGCCCGAGGAGTAAAGGTCGAGGATCAGAGAGGGATTAGTCTCTCTTACGCATCACCATGTAGCTGTAGCTACCCGTGTAGGCAGCCGAGAAGGTGACCGTGAACGATCCCGAAGCGCCCGTTGAACGTGCCGTAACCGTTGGCACAACCGCACTCGTAGAGCCTTCCATCGTGATGATGATCGCATCATCTGCGGCAAGGTTCGTGATTGCGGTAACATTCGATGTTAGTACAGCTGAAAGTCCCGTGACGAAACCGATCTTACGGATACCGATAGCGTCGTTCAGGTCCTTCCACGCTGGTGTGCTTCCAGCGCCTTGCGACAGAAGAACGTCACCTGCATCGCCCGGATCTGTTTCCATTTGGATCTCACCGGAGAAGCGCGTATCTGCACCACCAGCCGAGTTACCAATGCTTGTGAGCGTGGCACCAGACGTGTTGATGTTGGTTGCACCCAGGACGTTCAGCGTGCTAGCAGCATTACCAATCGCGACCGTTGAAGCACCGGACGTGGTGTTGATATTGGTGTTCGAAAGAGTAGCAACGTTGACGTTGACAGAACCCGTACCACCGAGGATGTTCGTAGCACTTGCAGTGTTGCTGCTACCGAGGTTGACGGTCTTCTCACCGGCACCGTTACCGATGCTGATCGTCTGTGTTCCCGTTCCACCAATCGTCACGGCACCTGTGCTTGAACCAGAGTTGATGTTCGTTGGCGAGTTGTTATCAACATTGACATTCAGAGCGCCGGTAGCACCCGAGAGGATCGTCGTTGTACTCGTCGTGTTGCTGCTACCGAGGTTGACGGTCTTCGCTGCAGCACCATTACCAACCGAAACAATCTGTGCACCATCTCCACCGATCGTGATCGTGCCCGTTGTGCTGCCGGAACCGATGTTCGTTGCTGAACCACCGGCGTTGACGTTGGCATTCAGTGCACCACCCGTACCACCAAGGATCGTTGTGGAGCTTGTCGTGGTGTTGCTACCGAGAGCAACAGTCTTGACTGCAGCACCAGTACCGATCGTGATCGCCTGATCACCGGTACCACCGACCGTCACAGCACCCGTCGTCGATCCCGTACCAATGTTCGTGACGCCGGTACCGCCGTTATTGTTGATCGTGGCTGTCACCGCAAGAACGTCGACGCTCGTGGCTGCAGCATTACCGATCGTTGTGACACCGGTGTTCGCACCACCATTGATGTTCGTCGTACCATTGACCGTTGTCGTGTGTCCGGTAGCACGACCAATCGTGGTATTGGCACCAGTGTTGGCCGTGTTGATCGAAATGTCACCATTGGCTGCAAACGTCACGCGTGCATCGTCGTCAGTTACGATGTCGAATGGCTGCGAGTTCAGCGAACCCAGCTTCTTGTCGGCAGCGGCAAGGGTGTTACCGTTGAGCGACCATACTGGGAACAGATCACTGTCTGCACCAACCCAGCGGATGGAACCTGTGCCACCGTCAGCCGTTGCATCCCACACCGGGATGTGACCTGTAGTGGTGACCGCCGATGACCACTTGAACTGACCATCAGAGCTTCCCAAGAACAGGAAAGAACCGGAACCGGTTCCTACCGCATTCGGATAGGTAAGCGTGTAGTTCGTTACCGCCGACGGTACTTGCAAGATCACAGCGTTGCCGGATGTGGCTCCCTGAAGTCTCAAGCGTTGCGTCTCAATCGGCAACTGTGCGAAAGCGTACTGCGATGCGAGTGCGAGCATCACAAACAAAATGATGGCACTTTTGGTGCGTGCCAAAGTCGAAATGCGCATTTGCGCCTCCCAAGAAAGAATTGTGGAAAGAGAAAGAATGGTAGACATGTTGACTTTCGTCATCATTTTCATGTGTTGGCGGTGACGTCCTGCAGAGCGGTCGGCACGTGAGAGGGGCGAGATGGTGTTCATACGATTCATCACAGGTTCAGCACCATCCAGCTGATACTTGCGCGAGGGGGAAGGCCACCGGCGAACTTGACGCGGAAGCTGGTGTTCGTGCGGTTTGTTACCGTGTAGGCAGTCGTGGTTTCGGTGTCGCCGGATTCCATCGTGATCATGATTCGGGCCGTTGGCTTGAGGTCCGCAAAGCTCACGGGCTGTGCAAGACGGATGTCGAAGTCTGGAGTCTCGTAGACATACGTCGACCCGGTATTCGTGTAGCGTCCGCTGGCGATCGGCAGAAGTTTGCCGATATCCGTAGACACCACAAGCGAGTCGTTGCGCTGGGATACAGATATTCCGTCCGAGCCGGCAATGGTGGTGACGCGTGGTGCGCCCCCTGTTCTGCCGACGATCATTTGCTGATCACCGAGTGCGTCGGACTCAACCAACTTTCCGTCTCCCGCGGTGAGCATCACACGGTTTGGTGTGAAGTTCTCGGGTACCCGTGGAATGCTGACGCGATTGACGCTGACAATACGTCCGTCCCTGTCGATGACGTACTGCGGAATGAAGATCGAGTCGCGGCTATAACCAACGTTGAAATTCTGTCGAAGCGCATCGGACCTTGACAGGTACTTCTTTGTGATCGAGGAATCCTTCAGACCCACTTCAATGACCGTCTTTTCATCTCCAGTGTTCGGGTCGATCACCTTGCGGCGCCGAATGTCGATCACGGCAGAGTCCGTAGGAATCAGGTCGATCATCTCCAGAAGGTTCGTTGCGTCGATGATCACTTCATTCGAGTTTGCGTCTTCGACGATCGTCACTCCGGCGCCGGCCTTGAGGTTGACGTTACCCTGAATGCCATTCAAACTGAGTACGGCGCCCGTGGCGTTGGGAGACAGACCTCCGGCCACAACGGCGCTCTGAGCCATAAAGGCATACGGCGCTGTTGTCAGCTGCGTGCGCTTGGAAAACGGCAGAGCATCCGGCGCCTGGATATCAAGCCATAGCTGCTTGGTGAAGTCGATTCCGTCGAGCGGATCGGTTTCGCCAATGATCATGTTGAACACACCGCGAACCACGACCACCGGCATTGTGGTGTTGTAGACGCGGTTACCGCCAGATTCGGAGTCATACAGTTCGACCGTGACGTTCCATGTTCCGTCCTGGAACAGCGTACCGTCTTTTCGCAGCAGAAGGCCCTGGAAGGACATGCGCATCGGGATCTTGACCTCGCCCGGCTGCGCCAGAAGGTCCGTGCAGAGGCCCGCAAGCAGGAGCCCCATTGTCACAATGACGTGAAGCATGCGATATGGTCGCATGTTCTTCATCAGCGTGACCTCATGATCTTGGCTGAGAAGCCAACACGGTTGCTACTGACGGGAAGTTTGGCAAGGAGTCGAACGACGTAAGTGCCGTTGGCCACATCGTTGCCTTGGGTGTCCGTGCCGTCCCACATGAACTCTGCAGCGTTCTCATCATCAAGTTCTTTTGTGAGCCCGGCAAGGCGGCGTCCGTCGATCGAATACACATCGGCATCGATGTCTTCAAACTCACCCTTGGCCACGCGCAGGCGCACAACGTCGCGAAACGGGTTTGGCCAGACAAGCACGGCCGGACCCGTGCGAACAGGGTTGTCGTCGTCCGGGGTGGACATGATCACGTCGATACGGAACCAGAAGCCCAAATAACGATATGCCGACACGACGTCGCCGTTGGGATCGCGTCCGGACAGAGGCGCATCTGCATCCGTGAGCGTCTGACTCATGTCGATGGCCGTCAGGCCAACGGTACCATATAGGAAGACGGAGTCGCCCGGACGGAAGGAGGAGGGGGCGTAGGTAACAACCTGCGAGCGGCGGCGCACGGAGTCGACAAGTACCGTATCGCCATTCGGGTTCACGACCTTTACTTTGTCGGTGTAGAGCGAGCTGATGCTGCCATACACCTGAAACACCCGAGGCACGGCCGGAACGAACTGCGTTGGCAGCGAGTCCGGACTAGGGGGCTCGCCTACGTCCACTTGCGCCAGCATGGACGGCGCGTAGCCGGCCACAATGGCACAGGTGCAAACAAACACCAGTCTATGTAGCAGCGCCATGGGTGCGATGGCCCGTACAGTGAGAAAAGTCGACCAGGTTCCGAGGAAAAATCGTACGGTCAAATGTCGGCCGCCAATCTTTCGGGGCGCAAATATCCGACAAAAGATGTCATGAAACTGTCATAAAATGTCATGACAGGGTACTTTCTTTAGTAACAGTTTCGATGCTTGTCCACAATTACTATGTTTTTATACGTACTTAATGCCAAAAAGGCTTCGTAATTGGATTGGGTTTATCCACATAATCATTTTCGGATATCGGCGTACGGGCTCAGGAATGGCCGGTAAAACAGCAAAAATCGAGCCCCGGTAACGCCGTATATTGCAAGGCGGTTCCACGACACATATAAAACGTGTCGTGACTGGCTGATTTCGTCAATTTTGTGCCGGATACTATATGCGCCGATTTGTTCCTCTTTTTCTGCTGCTGTTGCTTGGTGCTGCTGATGCGTGGTCGCAGCTGATCGAAGTCGTCGAAGCGACGAACCGTTCGCCCCGTGCCATGCCCATTCTGATCGACTCGGCCTTCGTTGTCGTACGTGACGCTCAGGTACCGTTCAACCCCGTCAAGCTGCGGCTTAAGCGCTGCGACAATGGCGCGGACGTGCCGTTCTGCCTCGACCCATGGACGCCGGGGACGGACAGTGTAATGATCTGGTTCCGTCTCGATAACGTGGCGGCGCAGACAACGGTGGTGATCCGTGTGGAGCTTGATCAGACCATTGCCACGTCGAGATCAGATGGCAAGGCGGTGTTCATCAACTACTCTGACAGTCTTTCGGCCGCCGCCGGGGCGGGTCAGGCCGGACCGTGGTCGGGCATATCGACAAATACCCCTGCCGCCTTTGGAAGGGGCTTCATCATCGATGCCCGCATGACGGCTACGGCGCCAACGGGTGGTTTCCTGTGTTACTACGGCACGGACGCCATCGGCAGTAGCGGATACTCGGTCAAGCACGACGCCCGTGCAGCCAGCACAGAGGCCGATCATTGGAGTCTGGCCAGCGGAGTGGCCACGGACATCTCGGTAGCCCCGAAGAACTTTATCTGGAATACAAACGAGACGGTGCGGTACTTCATCGTCATGAACGACTCACTAAACCTGGTGTCGCGCTACAGCGAGGCCGACCGGAATCGCCGCCACTTCGCCCGCTTCAACCGTCCTGCGGGTCAGCCCTGGACAATGTTCGGAGCAGCCTCGCTGCCATCGGCCACAGGCGACCTACGCGTGTCGTACATCCGGATGCGTCCGAACTACGACATCCGGCCGCGCACCACACGTCGCGGCGCGCTAGTCCAGGCAGCCCCCTCCAATGCCGTGATCTGTGACGGGGTACCCGTCATTCTGTCGATCACCGGCACCGGCTGGCGCACAATCACCTGGTCGAACGGGGCTACGGGGCCCACGATCTCGGTAACCACGCCCGGAACATATTTCGCTGACCTTACCGACGGCGCAGGTTGTTCCGTTCGGACGGAGGTCATCACCGTGGGCTCGGGCAATGCGCCCAAGGCCGGCAGCGACACTACGTTGACGCTGTGCCTTGGCCGTCGTGAGACGCTCTCGGTAACGTCTGGCTACGACAGCTACGAATGGTACCTCTCGGCCGGAGCAAACCGCGTAAAGCTGCCGTTTACGGGTCCGACCGCCGAGGTCGACTCTGCCGACGTGTATCGCTGCTTTGTCAGATCGGCCAGCGGCTGCCTCGACACCGTGCGATTCATCGTCAACCGCGTTTACGACACCACCGGCCGCATTGTAACGCCGAGGCCCAATCCGGCCATTTGCGAAGGCGACTCGCTTGTGCTCACGGCCGAACCGGCCGGCAGTGCCGAGTACCAGTGGAGTCGTGACGGGGTGATCCTTGGAACGAATACAAACCGCCTGGTTGTGCGCGACTCCGGAAACTACGCCGTGCTGATCCGCCTTGGAACCGGCAACAACGGATGTCTGTCACTGGCCAAGAGTCGGGTTGACAAGTCCTTCCCTGACACGCTGAGGTTCTTGTCGGACTACTCGTTCTGCGAAGGAGATTCGGTGGTACTCGATCCGGGTCGTTTCTCTACCGGCGAGTGGTGGAGCTACCGAGGCGGTCGAAAGACCACACTGCTTTCATCCAACCGATCGTTTGTGGCCAAGGTCTCGGATACGGTTCTGTGCATCGCATCGAACGCGGGGCTTTGTCCGGATACAGCCATCATTGCGCTCGACCGAAAAGATGCCCCGGCAAATCCGATCACGGTTGTCGAAGGCAAGAAGTCGATGTGCCGTGGTGAGATCCTGACGCTGCAGACGCAGCTCAAGGGATTTGGCTGCACATGGATGCTCGACAGTACGCGACTTGATGCAAGCAACCCTGATCCGGTCGAGAACAAGACTGATTCGGCGGTGATCCAGATCCGCGCGCCGGGTACGTATTACGTGCTGGTGGACTATCGAAACGGATGTATTCGCAAAGACAGCATCGTCATCGACAACGGTATCGCGCCGCCGGACATTGTTGCGCCGGATGGGATTGTGATGTGTCCGGGCGACTCGATCCGCCTGACAACGCTCGGGAAGTTCACGACGTATCTGTGGAGTAATGGTCAGACCAAGGACACGATCTACGTCACCCAGCCTGGCAACTACTCTGTCACCGTCACGCTCTTCGGCTGCGAGGCAAAGGCCTCCATCCGCGTAGAACTTGCTGATCCAAAGGGTCCGGTCCTTGCCTTCCGCGACTCCACCATGGTATGCAATTCCTTCCCATGGGCGCGCCTGACATTTGGTAACCCACAGGGCGTCGAGCGCGAATACAACATCGACGTGGTAGATAAGACGCAGTTCGAGGCAAGCGCCACGCGCTTCATCGTAAAGGCTAACGATACCGGCTCGGTGGGCTTCCGCTACATTGGCAATGATCCGAATGCCCGGTTCCTGACCTTCAGCGTACGTCTGTCGGACGACTGCGAATGGAAGCAGGAAGTGGTGCTGACGGTGGAGATCAAAGAAAAGACCGTTCCATTGTCGATCAAGTTCTCCAAGCCCCCTACCGCTCTAAGGGCGGGCGATAACTTCACGATCCGCATTGAGGGCTCCTCGCGCGCTGGACTGCCAGACTTTACACGGCGCGACACGCTGTGGATCGAAACCAGTGTACCGTCGGACCTCTTGCAGGTAACCGGCACTCGCGCAACATGTGGCGATCCGTTCACCAACGTCTCCGACTCGTCCGGACGGGTGCGATTCTCGCTTGCCGACTGTGCCACCTCGACGGCCGATCCGCTGGTCGAGCAGCAGCTGTCGGTGCTCGTTGGCGAGACGCTGCGCGCCTTCATTCAGATTGACACCATCTATTCGTCGAGTCCGTGCATCACCGCGCCCCTTGAGGCGCGACGTATCGAGTTTGATCTGCTGCCATTTGGCTGTGAGCTCTCGACGATCACCCGTGCGCGTACGCTTATCATGGGCATCGGTTCGGCCGAACGCGGCTCGGTCACGGCCGTCATCACCGAGTCGAACGGTCCCGTTACGGTCCGTGCGGTCGACGTGCTTGGACGTGTCATTGACACGGCAACCATCCCCGACGGCGAAGGCGCACGTCAGTGCACGCTGAACGTCGACGCGGTCGGTCCTGTCTACATCACGGCTGTCGACGGAACCTCCGTCGTGACGGTTCCTCTGGCAGGAGTCGCACGATGAGAACCACACTCCGACGTTTCCTCTTTTCCGCTGCGGCGCTTTGTGCGTTGGCACTTCCGGCAACCGCACAGCGGTTTGATCCCGATGAGATCTGGAATCTTGCGCCTTCTCCTGACACCACATTCCGCAAGCTGTTCTTTCTTCCGCAGTTTGGAATGGGCTTCCACAACGCCACCGATCTTGAGTGCCTTGAAGGCGGCAACTGCAAGCCATTTCAAGGAGGCGACGGTTCATTCATGAGCTTCGCCGTCGGCGTCGAACAGCGCTGGCGCGAGAACATCGATCTCGTGGGCATGCTGAGCTTCAATATCTGGGATGCGTCGATGATGGTCACCGACGGGTCTGCACGCGTGCGAAGGTCCGACGGAAGTGTGGCCAATATCATCCGCGAGCTGACCATGCAGGCCAAAGGCATGACGCTCGGCCTGACGGTTGGTGGGATGTACCGCATGGGGGCGCTTGGCTTTACGCTCGGGCCTACATTTGAGTTGGCTCTCGGTCCGAAGTGGTCACAGAATGGACGCATCATTTCTCCTGACGACATCCGCTATCCAAACGGTCTTTCGTCATCAGAGATCGTTCCCGAACAGGCCATTCCGAATGCCTCGGCATTGCGCTTTGGCATCAGCTCCACGCTCGGATACGACCTTGCGATTTCGGACAAGATCAGCATAGCCCCTTCGGTAACATTCCAGTTCATGCCGTCTGCAATCAAGAGCGGCGCCAGCTGGTCAGATATGCGCCTGATCGGTGGCATCAACATCCGTTACGAGTCGAACGACGTGCCGGACACGGCTGAGCGTGTGCGTGAGTACCGCACAGTCGACACCGTACTTGCCAGTCGCCAGGGCGACCGGAATGCGACATTCCTGGTTGCCGGTGTGGCGTCAACCGTTGCCGACACTGTCAGCAAGGGGCTTCTGCGTCAGATCACCTCGCGCATGCGGCGCACCGACACCCTGCTGACACTTGAATTGAACTATGACGAGCGCGTCGCCGAGGAACGTCGCGTTGAGGCCGTAAAGCTCGAAACGGCCCGAAAGCGCGATGCCGAGGCCAGGGCTGCGCAGGTGCGCGCCGCCGCTGCAAAGGCTGCCGAAGAACGTCGCCCGAAAGTGATGATCAACGTGGGTGGGAAGAAGATGGCTCTTCGGGCCAAGCCAAAGGTGCGGAAGAAGGACGCGAACGGCAATGATACCGATGAGTTTTACGAAGAGACCTTCTACATCGATGAGAACGGCGACACGGTGGACCTTCTTAACCGCGACATTGCTGAAGAACTGCAGATCCGTCTGACGTCCGAAAAGCAGGAACTCACCTTCATGGTACTGCCGTCGGTGTTCTTTGATTCCTCCACATCGGCCATCCCGCCCCGGTATCGTCAGCTGATGATCACCGACGGGTACACGCCCGGCACGAACATGGCCGATCAGCATCTGGTCAACCTCGACATCTTGAACATCTTTGCCCACCGTATCAAGAACGGCACGGTGAGTATGATCATCCGCGGTTATGCCGACGAAACATCAGAAGGCGCGTCGTGCGTGATCGCTAAGGCACGGGCGCAGAACGTGGCTAACTACTTCACGAACGTCTGGAAGATCGACCCGAGCCGAATCCGCATCGAGGTTGGCAGCGGCAACTGCGCTCCGAACCCGGCCAGCTCCGGCGCTACGGCCCGTGGACGTCAGGAGAATCGCCGAGTAGAGTTCTTCACGGATGATTACGAGTACTTCAAGCCGGTGCAGGATCAGAAGGTGCTTGTTAAGCCGGAGTGGGACTTCACCGCTGCGAACATTTCGATCTCCGATGAGCAGGATCCGATCGTTTCGTGGATGACGTCGTTCCGTCAGGGCGATCGCGTTTTCAAGATCAATCGCGGTCAGGGCGTGTTCACCAACACGGCCATTGCGCTTGACGACAGCACGCTCCGTACCCTCTCGCCCGAGGCCGTTATCGTGTCGATGAAAGTCTTCACGCAGAGTGGCGACTCAATGGAAACGGACATGGAGATCCCGGTTGGTGAGTTCAAGAAGGACATCAAGTTCTCCAGTCTGTCACTGGCCATGTTCTCGGTGCGAAGCACGGAACTCGGCAAGCGTGACCTTGAACTTCTCAAGACCTTCGCCAGCCGACTGGACGCGGGTGACCGAGTGGCCGTTATCGGATATGCTGACGACCTTGGGGATGCCGCAAAGAACCAGCAGCTCTCGCTGGGTCGGGCTACCACGGTGGCCGATCAGCTTCGGATCCTCCGACCGGACTGCGTGGTGACGCGCGTCGAAGGCATGGGAAGTTCCAGCTTCCCTATCGGTGTTTCGTCGTACGACACTCCGGAACAGCGTTTTATGAGTCGTACGGTGCAGATCGTACTGGAGAAAGACTGATCCGCGCTGAAAAAACGCGGATCTGTTTTTCACGTGATTTGACATACATTTCTGTCGTTTGACAGAAATGAACTCGACGGGTACCCGCCTCCCACGGGTTAAACCGCCGAAAATGAGTCGAGGTAGAGATGCCTTTTCGCAATCTGCCGGTTCTCCTTGTTGAAGGAGATGATGAGTTGCGTTACTCATTCCTGGAGCATTTGCAGCGCCATGGATTTTTTGGCATTGGCGCTTCCAGCGCTGAGGATGCCGTAAGGATTCTGGCTGATCGAAGAGTGCGCATGGCGATCATCGACTTTGATCTTCCCGGTGGACGCGGACATCTGCTGGCCGACCAGCTGCATGTGACCAATCCACAGATCCCGATCATCGGGCACTCGTCAGAAACCGACCTGGATGCGCAGCTTTCTGCGTACTCCTACGGGATCGACGATTTGTGGATGAAGCCACAGCCGCTGTCACTTGCACTTGCAAAGTGTCGGGCGATGCTGCGACGCACGCTGGCAGAGGCTCTGACCGATTCTCCTTTGCAGCTGGGTGACGTCACCGTCGATCTTCGCAGGCAGATCGTCATGCGAGACCATGAGCCCGTAGCGCTGAACGAAAAGGAGCTCGGAATAATCCGCACGCTGGCCATGGAGGAAGGGGCTCCTGTGCGACGTGAGACCCTTCTTGCTCATGTCTGGGGGTTCGACACACGCCCGGCCGTGCGGACGGTCGACAACTACATCGTCTCACTGCGGCGCAAGATCGAGCGCGACCCATCCGAACCGCAGTATCTCATCACCGTGGGTGGGATCGGTTACCGACTGAAATTCTCGTTGCCAATATTGCGTCGAAACGGCATCATGAGCACGTGAAGTGAGTCGCCGTGACGCTCCACGAGGAGCGAGTGAAAGGGGCTTACCGTTCGCCTGGAGCGCGGCGGGCCCACATGCGCATGGCGGAGCTCATCGTCGGCCATGAGCTTGTGTCGCGGGGCGCCCCCTCCTCCGGCCACGATGAACCGCCGGCCCTGAACTACGAAATGCTCAAAGGCGTGACTATGTCCACTGAGCCATACCTGCGCCTTGGAATGCCGCAAAAAGGCCGGCACGTACTTGTCCCGCACATGCCGGTTATCGCTCACGTTCATCGAGTTTGTGAACGGCGGATGATGTCCACACACCACTACGCAGCGCACCGACGGGTCGAGCTCCAGCGCCTGCATCGTTGAGTCATACCAGTTCATCTGCGTGCGTTCCATTGCAACGGTGATGCGCTCATGATTGGTATTGATCATCACAAAGGTTATCGAATCAAGCTTCACGGCATACCACGTTCGTGTGACGCCCGGGAAACGTCGCCGCACGTTCCGCTCCGCCGCACGGCTGCTCCGCAGATACTCGTGATTGCCATAGATCGGATACACCGGGATCTTCGCCTCCGCCACCGGCTCCATCAGCCGGTCAAAGAACGCCCAGTCATCATCGTCCGCTCCGTCAAACACCATGTCCCCCAGCAGCACCAGCGCATCCGGCCGCTCGGCCAGCATTTCCCGTACCACTCCCTCATGCGCCCCTTTGCGCTCTCTCCAGATCTCATAACGACTCGTGCGCTGCTGATCACCGATCACGGCGATGCGAAGCCCCGTGCCCGCCGGCACCGCAGTATTGAACTGCACCGGCAAGGGGCGAACTCCCGCGCAGGACGCAAGGAGAAGGAGGAGGAGAGATGATGACAGATGACCGATGACCGATGACAAGGTAATGTTTTTAGCTGCTTGTCGGGGCGCAGCGCGCTTCCCTCCGTTTCGGCTTCCCTCCGTTTCGGCTTCCCTCGCGCGTAGCGCGCTTCCCTCCGCTTCGGCTTCCCTCGCGCGTAGCGCGTTTCCCTCCGCTTCGGCTTCCCTCCGCTTCGGCTTCCCTCGCGCGTAGCGCGTTTCCCTCCGCTTCGGCTTCCCTCCGTTTCGGCTTCCCTCGCGCGTAGCGCGCTTCCCTCCGCTTCGGCTTCCCTCCGCTTCGGCTTCCCTCGCGCGAAGCGCGTTTCCCTCCGTTTCGGCTTCCCTCCGCTTCGGCTTCCCTCGCGCGTAGCGCGTTTCCCTCCGTTTCGGCTTCCCTCGCGCGTAGCGCGTTTCCCTCCGCTTCGGCTTCCCTCGCGCGAAGCGCGCGTCAAGTCAGCGTAGCGGGATTCGAACCCACGACCTCCACTACCCCAAAGTGGCGCGCTACCGGGCTGCGCTATACGCTGATACCCCTCGAAAGGGGCCGCAAGTTAGCAATGTTCGCGGGAAATCACGGGACCACGCAGCCGGCAACCTGGCCGGTGGCGGTGGTGATGACGGCGGTGAGCGGACCGGCACTTGCGTGCGCGGATGGACGTGCAATGCGGGTGAGTCCGGCGGGAACATCGATGGTGCTTTGAGCGTGACGCCGACCCTCGAGATCATACCAACTGAGCGCAGCCGATGCGCCGACGCTAGAAGTGAGCTCGAGGTACGACGCACCGCCTGCTACCACACCGCGTATGGTTATAGAAGCCGTTGCGACCGCATCTGTACGCTCGGCAATATCTGTTGTGCCGGTTATGGTAAAGTCCCAAAGCCCCCTACCATACGTGCAGAAGCGGAAGATGTCAAGGGGCTCTACACGATCTACATGCCAGTACACCTGATCCGGCGCACCGAGGTCCGTGACATCGGTCCACACCTTCGTGGCGGTGTCGTACACAAACGCCCCGACGTCCGTAGCCGCTGCGATGTAACGTCCGTCGCGTGTGGTGGCCAGCGACATCACCAGGCTCGGTGGCAAACCCGGCAGTGGCGCAAACGTAGCACCTGCATCGTTACTTGCATAGACGCCCGGACCGTCGTAGCCCGACCCGCCAACGAGCACACGAGCAGGATTCAGGGGGGCAACCGAGAGCGCGTTGCCGGAGAAGTAATGACCCGTGATCTTGTCCGGACGCGAGAGCTTGGACCACGTCAGCCCCCTATCTGTAGTTCGCCAGACGCGCGCAGCTGATGTCACAACGTAACATACGTTATCATTGGAGGGTGCGAAGGACAACGCCGTGATCCGTACATCATTGACACCTTCGCCAAAGTCATGCGGAAGGGAGTCAATCACCAATTCTCCAACTGACGGACGGTAACGGTAGATGTATGCGCCTTTGCCACTGCGCGTTCCTCCACCCAGCCAGACATGATCGGGCTTGGAACTGCCAACGGTGAGAGGAGGCAACCAAAGATGATTCTTGTGCGGGAACTCCAATCCCAATGGCTCCCAGCCCTCCTCGTGATTCGGGATGTACATCGTAAAGCCCGGATACACCGTAAACAAAGAAGATCCTCCATCACCGGAGACGAGACTCGAGTAATCACCACTGATCATCTGCTGGAATGAGCGCACACCTCCACTATCGACACGGCTGCGCTGAAAACCCTGATCCTGTGAGCCCGCACTCACCACCTGCACGTTGTCACGGCTGGTGTAGGAGCTGTAGTATTGACTGATGTTGAGATTGCGCAATGAGATGTTGCGAACCTTCTCGCCACCCTGACGTGAGATATACAACCCACCGTCGGTGCAGATGAACGTAACACCTGACGAAAAGCCATAGATGCCCGGCACATCAGCATG
>CALRYC010000041.1:0-18392 GCA_943372295.1 Chitinophaga pinensis | reverse complement strand
AACGCGCCGTCATGCTCGGCATGGAACGCGAAGTCGACACCCCCGAGATCAAAGCCATCATCGCTGCCTACGTCCTCTACACCGCCACACCATCATCGGCCAACCGTCGTATGTTGATGGGAGATGAGATGGTGAATTGAGGTTTCTGGGGTGAGGTGTGAGGTGTGTCTATTCCGTACTTCGTCACTCGTCACTCGTCACTCGTCACTCGTCACTCGTCACTCGTCACTCGTCACTCGTAATTCCGTAATTCATCTTGGCCCCGTAGCTCAGTTGGATAGAGCGACGCTTTCCTAAAGCGTGGGCCGGAGGTTCGAATCCTCTCGGGGCCGCAAGAACAGGTTTCAGGTGTGAGGTATGAGGTGTGAGGTTGCCAACGCCTGACACGCAATGGAATTACTAGCCCCGGGCCTTGGCCCGGGGTGGGAGCAAACGATAAGCACAGCGCGATGCACGATCACGAATGATCAATACTAGCCCCGGGCCTTGGCCCGGGGTGGGCGTGAACGAAAAACAAAGCGCGATGCACAATCACGAACGATCAATATTAGCGCCGCCGCGTCATCCTGAGCCGCGTAGCGGCGAAGGACCTCACGTGCGTTGCACGCAGGTGTGAGGTGTGGGGTGTGAGGTGTGGGGTGTGGGGTGTGAGGTCCCTCGTCTTGGGGTCGCAGCATGCTGCGACCCTATCGGTCACTCGTCACTTGTTACTTGGTTAGCCCCTTGAACGAGGATTGATTCTGAGGTGAGCCAGGGTTGGGGAGTGAGGATCTCCGTGCGGCCGTTGCTGGTGCTGCCGGTTTGTACGGGGCGGCGCACCAGCAGTGTGGGAGAGCCGGTATAGATGAATGCCTGTGTACCTGAGCGAACAACGGCTGACTCGGGAACGGTGATGGCCGGGCGAGGATTGGCGCTGATGGTTGCCTTGACGGATGTGCCGGGTGTTAGGGATCCGTCGTGACGGTCGAGGTGGACGTGTACGGGCACCGTTCGGTCGGTGCGGACCTCTTTGCCGACCAGGTGGACGTGCGCAGGGCGCGCCGAATCGTTGGCGTTGGTGATGCTGACCATCACGCGATCGTCGGTGCGGATTGCCTGCACGTCACGCTCAAAGACCGAGAGCTCGATGTGCATGTGATCAGTGTCCACCACCTCGACCACTGGGGTGTTGGGCTGGATGTAGGTGCCAACGTTCACGTTGATCGTTGTGACGTAGCCGTCGATCGGTGCCGTGAGGGTGACCACTCTGGATAGGTTCGACTCGGTAAGCGTCGATGCCTTGATGTTCAGCAGAGCAAGTTTTTCAGCCAGCCCCTTGCGCTGGATGCGCAGCATGCTTACCTCGCCCTGGGCGCGCTCGAGAGACTTGCGCGCATTGATGCTGTCACGAGCCAGAAGGGTCTGACGCTTTAGTTCCTGCTCCGCCATCTCGAGCTGTGCCGATGTCACCAGATAGTCCTGCTGCATGCTTACAAAGTCCTGATGCTCCAACATCACCAGCACGTTGCCGGCGCGTACGCGACTTCCTTCGAGGACGCGCACCGACCGGACGATGCCACCGAATGGGGCCGTGATGCTGTAGGCATTCTGCGGAGGGACGTGTACGCGGCCGTAGGCCAGAATGTCGGTGGCGATCGATCCCTGCACCGCACGATCAAACACCAAGTTTGCGTTCTTGGTCTGCTCCGGTCGCAATCGGATCGTGTCGCTCGATGTGCTTGGAGCTTCCGTGGTGACCTGCGAACTCTCCGCGGCGCAGCCGGTGATCATCATGATCAGCGGCACGATCGCCGTGAGCAGGGCCAGCAATCCACCGCTGGGAAGGGGGCGTGTAGTTACTGTGTGGTGTGTCATGATCATTGTCCACTGAGGAATTCGTAGTTGGAAAGAAGTTCGGCCAGACCCATCCGGGCGTCGATCTCGGCCAGTTGTACGTCAAGTGCCTGACGATAGGCCATGCTCACGTCGGACCATGATGCCTGGCCAAGTTCATAGGCACGATGCGTCTGCTCGAGCAGAAGCGCTGCGTCGCGCAGAGCCCCCTTCGAAAACACGTCGAGGAGTTGACGCTGCGAGGTGATCGAGGAGCCGAGCATGCGCAGTTCGTGCGTGATGGACTGCGCGCCCATGCGCAGACGTTGCTCGGCAATGCGACGGTCGATCCCTGCTTGCTTGGCGCGCGCATCCGTCGGCATGAACCACAGCGGAACGCTCAGTCCCACCACGAAGCCCTCGAATCTATCGGCAGATCCGGCCAGCACGGCTGGTGCATTGGACTGCGGCAGGGGAGTGCCGATCAGCGTCTGGTTGAAGTACCCGAGCGTGATGTCGGGCCAGAACTGCGCCGAGGCCGCCGACGTGGCCTCTTCGGCCACACGCACTTGCTGCTCGAGGACGTCGATGAGGGGGCTCGATACCGAATCGAGCTCCGCCGGAATGGTCCCCACGACAACCAACGTGTCGGCGGTGATCAATTCCTGACGCACACCGCATGCAAGGCCGAGGGCACTTTGTGCTGCGCGAAGACTCGACACTTCGTGTTGCCGGCGTGCAAGCAGTTCCGTGCGATAGGTCTCCGCGGTGAGCCGGTCAAGGGGCGGGGCATCACCAGACTCGACCCTGCGAGCGGCTGCTTGTGCTGTTCTGGTAACGAGGGTTATCATCTCGGTCAGATGCCGTAGACGCTCTCGATGCCGACACGCCTGCAGGTAGGCGCGGCGCACCGCATGATCGACCTCGCGGTGCGTGACGATCTGCCGCAGCGTGGACTCCCGGTGCTGCTCGGCTGCCAGATCCGCAACGGCCATCAGCTTGGCCGGAAACGGAATTGACTGCATGAGCGTGATGTTGTTGTCGCTCGAGGTCGAGTTGTACTGTCCACCCATATACGTCAGCTGGGTCGACGGAACATCGATCGCAGCGGAGCGTTCAAGACTGCTGCGCTCAACGCCGAGTGCTGCGATGCGGATCGACGGATGGTTGGCACGAGCAAGGTCAAGAGCTTGGTCGAGACCCACCACCTGCTGGGCGTGCAGCGACGTCGCAGCGATCATGCAGATGGTCAACATGGCCATGGCACGTCGACGAGACCGACGTGATGCGACGCGTTGTTCGACGATCAGAAACAGGATCGGCAGAAGGATCATTGTCAGCAACGTGGATGTAACCAAGCCCCCTATCACCACGGTTGCCAGAGGCCTCTGAACTTCGGCCCCGTCTCCCGTCGATAGGGCCATCGGAAGAAATCCCAGCGAGGCTACGAGGGCTGTCATGGTTACCGGGCGCAGACGTTCGCGGGTTGCGGTGATAACGACTCTCAGGGGGCTATGCATGCCCCTTGCATGAAGACCCTTGAAGGCGGCCAGAAGCACGATGCCGTTCAGAACGGCAACGCCGAAGAGGGCAATGAAGCCCACGCCCGCCGAGATGCTGAAGGGCATGCCTCGCAGCCAGAGGGCGACGATGCCACCGATGGAAGCGAGCGGTACCGCAGAGAATATCAACATTGCATGTGTGACGTTACCGAAGGTGAGGTAGAGCAGGAAGAGGATCAGAAACAGTGCTACGGGCACGGCAATGGTCAGACGCTGCGTTGCAGCGGCAAGATTCTCGAACTGACCTCCGTAAGTAATGCGGTAGCCGGGAGGCAAGCGGAGCCCTCTGTCGACGCTCGCACTGAGTTCCTGCACGATGCTCTGCACGTCGCGTCCGCGCACGTTAAAGCCCACGCTGATGCGACGCTGGGCGTCTTCGCGCTGGATCTGATTGGGGCCCACCACGATGTCGATGCGGGCAACCTGCGTAATGGGGACGTGTGCGCCGCTGCGTGTGGGCACGAGCAATGCTGACAGGTCTGTTGCCGAGCGACGATGCGTCGAGTCCAGCCGGATGACAATGTCAAAGCGTCGGTCGGCTTCAAAGATCTGACCGGCCACTTCGCCGGCAAAGGCCGCGCGCACGCTCGTGTTCACATCGGCGATGTCCACCCCGAGCAGACTGCAGGCGCGCCGGTCGATGGCCACAGTCAGCTGTGGCAGGCCGCTTATAGGTTCCACATAGACGTCCTCAGCCCCTTGAACCTGCTCCGTCAGCCGGCCAATGCGTGCGGCGATCGCGGCGAGCGAGTCGAGATCGTCTCCAAAGATCTTCACCACCACGTCCTGTCGGGCACCCGTCATCAACTCATTGAAGCGCATCTGGATCGGCTGCTGGAAGGCGAACGAAACACCCGGGATGTCCTCGAGTGCATGCTGCATCTTGGTTGCGAGCTCTTCTCGCGAACTTGCCGAGGTCCACTCGTGCTTGTCTTTGAGGACAATGATCAGGTCGCCCGACTCCATAGGCATCGGATCGAGAGGGATCTCCGAGGTGCCGATCTTTCCGATCACGCGCTCCACTTCCGGAAACCTGCTCTCGAGGATGGACGCGGCGCGCTTCGCACGGTCGACGGACGAGGTAAGGGACTGACCCGTAGCCAGGCGCATTTCCACGGCAAAGTCGCCCTCATCAAGCTGCGGAATGAACTCGCCACCCATTATCACAAAGAGGACGATCGACCCGGCAAAGGCAGTAAGGGTGACGCCGATGAGAAGGGGCGCGCGGCGCAGGGAAAGGCGCTGCACGGGATAGTACAGACGTCCGATCATGCTCATGATCCTGTCGGCTATGGACCACGTGCGAAGGCCGGGCTTGAGCAGCAGCGACGACATCATCGGCACATAGGTGGTGCTCAGTAAAAAGGCCCCGGCAACGGCGAAGATCACCGTCTCGGCCATGGGGCGAAACATTTTGCCTTCGATGCCCACCAATGCCAGGATCGGTACGTAGACGATCATAATGATCACCTCGCCGAACGCCGCCGAACGTCTAATGCCGATGGATGCCTCGCGAACGGTCTCAATGCCGGTGCCGGTTGCGGCGTGCCGAGACGTCAGCGCATGGATCACTGCTTCGACGATGATCACAGCGCCGTCGACGATCAGACCGAAGTCAAGCGCCCCGAGTGACATCAGATTGCCGCTCACGCCGAAGAGGCGCATCATGCTCACGGCAAAGAGCATCGATAGTGGGATGACGCTGGCCACGATCAGGCCGGCCCGGAGGTTGCCCAGCAGCAGCACCAGTACGAAGATCACGATCAGAGCGCCTTCGATGAGGTTCTTGCTGACTGTGCCGATAGCCTTATTGACAAGCCGAGTGCGGTCGAGAAACGGTTCGATCACCACGCCCTTCGGCAGCGAGCGTTGGATCTCGGTGATGCGTTCCTTTACCCCGGAGATCACCTCCGACGAGTTCGCCCCTTTCAGCATCAGTACGATGCCCCCAACGGCTTCACTCTTCGAATCATACGTCATTGCGCCATAGCGGATGGCATGCCCGTCGTGGACAGTTGCCACGTCACGCACGCGCACGACAGCCGCATCGCCGGCGTGGCGGACGATGATCTCGGCCACATCGTCGGTAGAGCGCGCAAGCCCGTCGGTGCGGATGTACTGCACACCGGAGCGACGTTCAATGTATGCGCCGCCGCTGTTGGAGTTGTTTGCTTCGACGGCTTTGATAATGTCGGCGATGCTGATCTGCGCCGATCGCAGACGTACCGGATCGATGGCGATCTCCAGCTGCCGCAGGTATCCGCCGAAGCTCGATACGTCGGCAATGCCCGGCGTGCCCAGCAGACGCCGACGCACGATCCAGTCCTGCAGCGTGCGCAGCTCCTGAAGCGAGAACTGCTCTTCGAATCCCGGTGCTGCTTTAATGACGTACTGATAGATCTCGCCCAGACCCGTCGTTACCGGTGCCAGAAGGGGCGTGCCGGTGCCTGAAGGGATCTCGCGCTGAACTTCGACCAGACGCTGATCCACTTGCGCGCGGGCCCAGTACACATCGACGTTATCATCAAACACGATCGTCACAACCGACAGACCGAAGCGCGAGATCGACCTCAGCTCGCGGATACCCGGAATCGAGGCCATCGTCAGCTCCACCGGCGTGGTGATCAACTGCTCGACCTCCTGAGGGGCAAGGGCCGGCGAGCGTGTGACGATCTGGACCTGGTTGTTCGTGATGTCCGGCACGGCATCGATCGGCAGCGAGCCAAGCGAGACGATGCCCCAAATGATCAGGCCTACGACGCCAAGACCGATGATCAGCGGATTGCTGATCGAAAACGAAATGATTCTCCGAAACATGGATACCTCGCAGTGATCACAGGAATACGTCCGCCACCAACGTGCGAACATTCACAGGGGGGGGATCAGCTGATGCGAGGGGGCTGGAAGATCTCCGGTACGGATGACTGCGGTTTTGCGTTGGCATCTGCCAGGGGGCTCTTCGGAATGTCAGACCTAGATGGCCCGAGGTCAATCTGCACGGATTCGATCTCGGCGGCTATGAATGCGGTGGTGCATCCACCGAGCAATGGGAGCGCTTCGTGCTCGTCGTCCGCGCTGTGGTCGGTTCCGAAGTGATCGACGAGAAAGTCGATAAATGAGAGGTCCGGTTGACCATGCTCACTGACATGATGCTGATAATGGTCCACCAGATTGCCGATCTTGGATAGCTCGCTCTGCTCATAGCTGCCCAACAGGGCGGCCACGAGATGTATCGGAAAAAGTATGATAGCAAGAGACTTCATTACGACTGGCTGACAAAACTACGGAATCTCAGGCGTGTGGATAACTTATCGAAATATGAATTCCGATTCATTGGTTTCAGCTCCGTGAGTTGCGAAGTTTGTCCCAGTGAATCCCCATGGGTAGCTCGCAAACCTACATAGCGGTTGGCGCAAGCGCCAGAAGATTCTTCAGTTCTTTGACAGTTGGATTAGCCATCTGCAGTTTATTGTGTTGTTCGTGTGTCGGCCACAGGCCGGCACCAGTAGAGAGTTTGTCAGAGTTCATGTACAATGAACCTGATGGAATCTCGAGTCTCGACCCGGCTCAGGCATCCTACCGCAGTGCGTTGTGGACGTCATCGCACCTCTTCAACGGACTGGTAGAGCTAGACTCAACGCTTCGCATAGCCCCTTGCATTGCAAGGAGTTGGAGTGTTGACGAAAGCGGGACGCGCTGGACGTTTCGTCTTAGGACGGATGTCTGGTTCCATCCCGACGCATGTTTCGGATCGCAGCGTGCGCGGATCGTGACGGCCCAAGACGTGAAATACAGTCTTGAGCGCATTCTCGATGCCCGCACAAAGTCGACAGGCCTCTGGGCTTTCCGGACCACCATCGCTGGAGCCGATGATTTTCATCAGGCCACCCGCGTCGGTAGAACCGGATCCGTCAAAGGCATCACGGTCGTGAATGACTCCGTTATCTCAATTCAGCTCACACAACCATTTGCTCCGTTTCTGGCCGTTCTCACCATGCCATACGGCTCGATTATTCCGAGGGAAGCGATCGAAGCGTATGGAGCCGAGTATGGACGACATCCCGTTGGTACGGGCCCGTTCATGTTCGGACTCTGGAACCAGGACCGAGAGCTCACGTTGAGCCGAAACCCGCAGTACTTCAAGTTCGATTCGTCCGGACGGCGTCTGCCATATCTGGAGAAGATTCGTATTTCGTTTTTGCGGGACCCAAAGAGCGAGTTCCTCGAATTCACCAAGGGTGCATTCGATATGATCAGCTCTGTTGACGAGTCCTTTACGCCGAGTGTCTTTGATCCCACAGGACGGTTGCGTCCACCCTATGACCGTTTCCGTGTTCTGCGCACAGCCGCAAACACGGTGGAGTATTACGGGATCCTCATGGACACGACCCTTCCGGCAGGGCGCACCTCGCCCCTTGCCACGTCGAAGGCTCTCCGTCAGGCATTGAATCATGCGATCGATCGGCACCGCATCGTAACCTATCTCCTCGGTGGTCGGGGGATTCCGGCATATCATGGCGTACTACCGCCAACGATGCCGGGATACAACGATTCCATTCAGGGATATAGGTACGATCCTGAACGTGCCCGTCGACTTCTTGCCCAAGCAGGGTATCCAAATGGGAAGGGGCTTCCAAAGCTCCTCTTGCAGCTGGGGAACAGTCAGCGCACCGCCTCAATCGCCGAGGCCGTGCAGGCGCAGTTGAAAGAGGTCGGTATCGACGTCGAGCTGCGCCAAGTAGACTTCCCACAGCACCTTTCGATGGTGCGCGCCGGAGAGCTGGCGCTTTGGAGGACGAGCTGGATCGGGGATTATCCTGATCCGGAGAACTTCATGGCACTGTTCATCGGACGCAACATTGCTCCGAAAGGTCCCAACACGACGCGGATTCACCGGAACGATCTCGACTCGCTTTACACAGCGGCCCTGTCACCCCGGCTCGATGAAGCGTCACGTAATGCCCTGTATTCCCGAATGGAACGCATCGTGGTGGAAGAAGCCCCCTGGGTCTTCCTTTACTATCACGTCGTTCTGCGCGTTTTTCAGCCCCATGTCAAGGGGCTCACACTCGACGGTTCGGACCGTCTGATCCTTGAACGGGTCAGCAAATCGGACCGCGAGATTGTTTCACCCTGAAGTTTGAAGGAGGCATGTATATGATGAATCTGCCTGGCATGTCGCTCCTTTCGATCCTTCTTACGGCGGTAATATCTCTGTGCTTCGTCACGCCTGAACTTGCCTTTGCCACACCGACGCCGACTGCGTCGAAGGTTTCAAAACCAGCGGCACGCAAAGTTTCTCGCAAGAAGCGCTCACGTCGGTCTAAATGCTCACCTGCTGCCCGCGCAGCCGGAAAGCGTCAGGCCATTGATCTTATCCGCACACAGAGTCCGGAGTTATGCCGTCTGACCGGCATCAAAATGGCTCCGGGTGATTCGATCATCAACACGTCTGAATTCCTCCAAAGTGATGGAGAACTCACCGACGTGCAGGCCGGCGAAAATCTCCCGTACGAAGAAGGGGAGATCATCGCCGAACTTGAACAAGAAGACGACGTCACGCCGGATCTTGAGGCGTTTCGCTCGCTTTGGCTGACGATGATCGATGAGAAGGATGGAGGCGCAGCCTCGGAAGGGGCACTCCCGAAGCAGAAATTGGCCGATCTCGTGATGGAATGGCTGGGTACCCGCTACCACTTTGGTGGCATGGCCCGCACCGGGATCGACTGTTCAGCATTCACGCAGATGTTGTTCTCATCTGCACTAAACGTCACACTGCCTCGCACATCGGTTGCTCAAGCAACCCTTGGGCAGTCGGTGGGACGTCGATCAGACCTCCAGTTCGGAGACCTGGTCTTCTTCCACACTCGCTCGCGTCGAGGAATCTCGCACGTAGGCATGTATCTCGGCGACAACCTGTTCGCGCACTCGTCATCACGCTACGGCGTCACGATCTCCTCGCTCGAGTCGACCTACTACTCGAAGCGATTGGTCGCCGCCCGGCGCATCGGTGAAGAAGATATCGCACGTCTGGCCGGTTCGGCCCAGACGTCGAACGTGAACTGATGTTGCCGATGTGCTAGTCCAACAAGTTGCCAGTGACGAGTTACGAGTGACGAGTGACGAGTGACGAGTGACGAGTGATAACTGAGAACTGTAAAAACCGAAAGAGCGTCGTGCAACTGCTGCATGACGCTCTTTTTCGTTTTATCTGCTTGGTCACTCGTCACTGGTCGTGGGGTCGCAGCATGCTGCGACCCTACCGGTCACTCTGTCACTCCGTAACCTAACTCTCCCTCGTCCTTCTCTTTGTTCCTCGTCGCTTCTGCGTCTTCTGCGTCTCTTCGACCAGTTCGAGGGTTTCAACCAGGTCTTGCTGATCAAGTGACATGGCAAGGTCGATCATGCGCTTTTTCGTGTTGGCCTTGGCGATGCGCACACGCACCAGGGAACCGTAGCGGAAGAGACGTTTGGTGCGGCGACCGTAAATGCGCATGCGCTGCTCGTCGAAGACGTAGAAGTCGTCATCAATGTCGCGGATGTGCAGGAGACCTTCGATCATCAGGTCTCTGATGGTGACGAACACTCCAAAGGTGGCAACACCGGTCACGTATCCGATGTGATCGGAGCCGAGATGTTCCTGAGCAAGAATGGTCTGAGCGAGTTTGACGGATGCGCGCTCGGCTTCGATGCTGGAGCGCTCGGTCACTGAGCATTGGTCTGCAGCATAGCGCGTGAGGTTTTCCAGCTGGCGCAGACGGCGTGGATCGGGTTGGCCCTTTGCGTACTCTTTCAGCAGACGATGGACGATCAGGTCCGGATAGCGCCTGATGGGCGATGTGAAGTGTGCATAGTCGGCAAAGCCCAGACCGAAGTGTCCGATGTTGTAGTCGGAATAGATGGCCTTGGCCATGGACCTCAGCAGCAGGGTGTTGACCACCGGCTGCTCGACGCGGCCGCGGGCCTGAGCCAGAATGTCGTTGACGGCCTTGGGTGAGAGCTCGCCGCTGGGGACGTCGATACCGATGGTCCGGATGATCTCGATCGCCGATGAGAGCTTTTCCTTGTCGGGCTTGTCGTGGACGCGGTAGACGTACGGCGGCCGCTCCTTCATCTTCCACTGCTTGCGCAGATCATTCAGGTGCTCGGCGACGGTGCGGTTGGCCGCAAGCATGCACTCTTCCACGAGCGAGGTCGACTCGGTTCGCGTCTTGATCACCGCCCTCACCGGCATCTTGGATTCGTCGAGCATGAACTTCACTTCCTGCGTTTCGAAGTCAATGCCCCCTGATCGCATCCGAGCAGAGAACAGCGTATCTGCCAGCTTGCGCAGACGCAGCAGGATCGACGTATAAGGATCCTCCATTTCACCGGTGATGATCTTTTGCGCCTCGTCGTAAGAATAGCGGCGCTTGCTCTTGATGGTCGACTCGGTGATGCGATATGACATGCGCTGTCCACCGGGCGTAAACTCCATGAAGACTGAGTACGCATTACGCACTCTGCCCGGGACGAGAGAACAGATATTGTTGGAGAGATGCTCGGGCAACATCGGCACAACGCAGTCAACCAGGTACGTACTGTTGCCGCGTTCGAGGGCCTCACGATCAAGCGCAGATGCTTCGGTGACGTAATGTGAGACATCAGCGATATGCACGCCGAGTTCAACGTTACCGTTGTCAAGCTCACGGATGGAGAGCGCGTCATCAAAGTCGCGCGCATCCTCCGGATCGATGGTGATGATCGTTTCCTGGCGCAGATCAAGTCGAGTCGACACGGCCTCGTCAGGGGGCTCGGCATGGGCCCGCGCTTCGGATTCAACATCGGCAGGGAAGCCAGGCGGTAGCCGGAACTCCTTCAGGATGGCCGCAAACTCAACCGCGGCAGCACCGGATTTGCCGATGACCTCTGTGATGATCGCCTCCGGCGCAGCATTGTCATGCGTCCACCGCGCCAGTGCTCCCACGACCTTATCACCGGGGCGAGCCCCCTTCAGGTTCGACTCGGCTACCAGGAAGTCGACATGGTAGGTGTTCACATCCGGGATGAGATATGAAAAGCTGCCATCGTAGTCGATCATACCCGTGATGACGTGTTCGGCACGCGCAACGATCTCGACAACTTCACCACGGGGCTTACGTCCGGGTGCCAGCGCATGCAATCGCACGCGCACGGAATCACCGTTGAGCGCCGTGTTCATGTCGTGACGTCGCACATGGACAACCGGAACGGCCGGGTCGTCGGTTCTTACCAATCCGTTGTCGTGATGCATTTCGAAAACGCCAACAAGCGCGCCGTCGGAACGCTGCGGGAGAGCAAAGCGGCGACGGCTGAGGCGCTCAACCACTCCTTCGTCGATCATTGCATCGAGCAGCTCACGCAGATGCTCGTAATCGTCCGATCCCGCACGAAGACGAAGCTGCTTCGATAGGTCCAGCAACTGCATTGGTATCGGCGTACGGCCAAGTGCTTCGAGGACCTCGGCACGCATGTCGCGAATTTCACTGAGGCGTTTCATCGTGCAATATGCGCAGATGCCCCCAGTTCGATGGTACGCTCAAAACCCGTAGAATCGCACGATGAAATTCACGATCGTTTTTCTGCTGTGCATCGCAGCAGCGTCATCAGCTGTTACTCTTCAGGATGCAAGCGAGTGGTTCGGCAGGGGGCTGAATGCCTTCAACGATGGCCGGTATGCTGAGTCGGCGACTCTCTACACGAAGGCCATCGAGCTCGACAGTGCAGCTGCGCCGGCATGGTACAACAGGGCTGCGGCCTACATCCGACTGAAGCAGTTCGATAAGGCGCATCAGGATCTCGACCGGTGCATCAAGATCTTTCCCGGTGCCACCAATGTGAAGATGCAGCGCGCGATCGTGCGCTCAGAACTTGGACGCTACGCCGAAGCACTCGACGATGTCAACGCCGTGATCCGAGGCGACACGACATTCCCCAAGGCACGACTGCTGCGCGGTCGAATCCTGATGGCCGTTTACAAAGACACCGCGCGTGCCTGCCATGACTTCCGGGCTGCGCTTGCGCTGGGTGACAGTGCGGCGATGCGCTATGCACAGGGAGTATGCCGGTGATACGCTGCTGGCTTCCTTTGGCGATACTACTGCTGTTGCTCTTACCTGCACATGTATGGGCACAGAGCGCGCCGGTACTGCGCACGGAATCAATCGTTGCCGAGTTTATCAGCAGCAATGCCCGTCCGCGCTGTGTGATCCGTGGCATCTTTATCGACGGACGTGTTGACACCGTGCGGGCATACCTGAAGACATCGACCATTCGCACGACGATAGGGGGCTACTCACGCTACAAGCCCGTGATCGATTCCGTATGGCTCGTGCCTGTGGCCGAGCAGCGTCACGAAATGATGGTGCGCCTTAAGCTGACAGGTCAGCGCTTGCCCCTTCCCACCAGAGGCGTTCGAGGAGTGGTGCGCCTGACCATTGCGGCTGCCGTCTGGACGGGTACGGACTGGGCTTCGGGTGTGAGCGAAGAGCTCGATGTACCGATCGCCAACCTCGAGATACCCCGTCCGATACTCAATACCGGTTCGATGGAGGCCAAGCGCGTTCGGAGCAATCCGCGCTCATTGGACTTCGAGATATCCGGTCTGGCTCTTAGCATGCCCAAGCCCGACAGTGTAGGCTCGCAGGTGGACATGCGCACGTTCGACGTCGACAACGTCACTGCGCAGTTTGATGACGGTTCGCTGGTCACATCCGATACCGAGCATGACAGTCTTCGCACCGTGCGAGTAACTGCATCATACGATCCCGTCAGCGGCATTACCCTGCGTGGCACGGTCACCTCGCCCGGTGCGCGGCCCGGGGCAAAGGTAATCGAGCTCACATCGGTGAAGTTCTCCGTCCTGCTCAGGGCCCGGCTCAAATGTCGGGGCGATGCCGGCCCCTTTCGCACGCGCCTGATCGAGGTCGAGCTCTGATCCTTGCCGCAGGGGCCTAGCGCTGAATGATCACGCTGCGGCGGCCATCGAACTCAAGGTAACAGCCGGACGGAAGTCGTGCCGACGGAATGTCGCGTCGTGCTCCTGCGAATACACGCTGACCCAGCAGCGTGAAGATCTCAACCTGCTGGTCATCTGCTGCAACGGTAATCTCGGCAGCGCCGTCGCGTATACAGGTCGACGTGGTCATGCTCTGCAAGCCGTCCCACATCGATGATCGACCGCCATCATAACCAAGGGCCCAGAAACCTACACCGCGCAGGCCCCTATCCTTGATGTGCCTATACTTCGCCTCTAGCGACAGTGAGTCATCGATCCATGTCTGCTTGACAATGGCACCGTCCTGATTGTTGAACCACGATACGGCCGTCGCCTCATCATGGGTGCGCAAGCTGAACCCCTGCAAGGTGTGCGAAGAACTGTAGGTGGGCGTTGCCGAGGTTGTCCCCGATATCACGTCGGCCTTGCGCGCAGTCGTCGACACCGTCCACGTGCGACCATAGAGCGGCACTGCGACAACTAAACGAGACGGGTCAACGCCGGCGTTGAGGTGGGCATCAATGGACTTCGATACGTTGTACGTCTCGCCGCGCAGCGGTGCGACCGGACCTGCCGTGGAGCTCCCCGACCAGTAGTAATCGTATCCCATCAGGATGAGAAAGTCGCAGATCGATGACAGCGCTGCCAGGTCCCATGACTTATTCCAGTCCACCGAAGGTGTAGCCATGGTCAGCTCCTTGAGCGGCATCGCCTTTCGCAGTGCCTGCATGAATGAAACCATGCTTCCACGCTGCGACGAGGGGAGACCTTCGAAGTCGATGTTGACGCCATCGGCCTGACGCAGGTTCACCGCTGCGGTGATCTCGGCGATGCAGCGTGCGCGCCTGGCGTCCGACCCCAGAAGGGCGCGTAGCTCGGTCGAGCCAAAGCATGTGATCGTCAGGTGTACTTTCAGCCCCTTGCTCTTGGCCCATGTAACAACTTGGGTGTTCTTCCATGCGTCGAGTGATCCCAGAGCTCCGGTTGCCGTGTCGACGCCAACACTGAACCAGGCGATGTGCGTAAGAAGGTTCGGCCGCATCGTTGTCGTGGCAGTGGAGCTCGTCCAATAAGGATACCATCCATACACCACGTTGAACGGGGCTCCCGTTGTCGTGGTCGGACGGATCGCATCAAACGAGGTGGGCAACTGCGACTGAGCGTTCAGATAAAGAGCTTCGGGAAACATCTCCCGGGCATGAGCGTGCGGCATATCGGTTGGCACATCCTGCGAGCGCGCAACTGTAAGCGTCGCAACAAGGGCCAACACCATGAGAATACGTCGGGTCGTGTATGTCAGAAGAGTCATCAGCACGCTTTGGAGATCATGATCGTTGCCGCCGCGAGGCCAGCCATCGCACGGCTGCCAAGCTACATAGAAGATAGGCACCCAGAATCAGTGCCAGCCAGCCCCAGTATGCTGTCGGAAGAGGCACGAATCCCAGATCGGGTCCGATGGCTGAGACCGGGACGTACAGTCCTATGGCCAGAATGATACCCGTTGTGATGATCAGTGCACGACTTGGGCGCGGGGCTGACCACGGCATGCTCTGCGAGCGTAAGACGTACACGATGAGAATCTGCGAGAACAGCGACTCGATGAACCAGCCAGTCTGGAATAGCTCTCGGTTATTGGCTGCATCGAGCGGTCCGAGCATCACGGCATAGGTCACATAGTCAAAAAGCGAGCTGATCGGACCGAAGACGACGATCGTCTGCCAGACGTCGCTCATCGACCATCGCCTTGGGCGAACGAGCCAGTCATCACTCACCGTGTCGGTGGGAATGGCAGTTTGCGAGATGTCGTAGAGCAGATTGTTCAGCATGATCTGCACCGGCAGCATCGGCAGGAACGGCAGCAGAAGGCTGGCACCGGTAACGCTGAGCATGTTGCCGACGTTCGAGCTGGCAGCCATGCGCAGATACTTGACGATGTTGCCGAAGATCCTGCGACCCTCAATAACGCCATCATGCAGCACGGCCAGGTTGTGCTCCAGCAGCACGATGTCGGATGACTCCTTGGCGATGTCGACAGCCTCGTCGACGCTGATGCCAACATCTGCGCGGCGCAGTGCCGGGGCGTCATTGATCCCGTCACCCAGGAAGCCGACAACATGGCCATTGGCGCGCAGGCAGGCGATGACGCGTTCCTTGTGCAGGGGGTTGAGTTTGGCGAAGATCGTGGTCGACTCTACCGCTGTGGAGAGCTCATCGTCGGTCATTGCTTCGATCTCCGTGCCGGTGAGCGTCCCTCGGACGTTCAGGCCAACGATCTCGCTGACGTGTCTTGTCACGGCCAGCCTGTCGCCGGTAAGGATCTTGATCTCGATATGCGATGCTTCGAGTTCCCGCAGGGCTTCAGTGGCTGACTCTTTCGGCGGATCAAGGAATGCCAGGAAACCTTCAAGGGTCATCTCTGCCTCGTCGGCCTGCGTGATCGTGGTCTGCCCGACAGGCATGATGCGTCTGGCTACGGCCACCAGTCGAAAACCCTGCTCATTGAGTCCGTCGGCCACGGAAAGAGCTTCGGCCGGCACGTTGATGCATCCTTCAAGCACTTCCTCGATAGCCCCTTTACAGATGAGCTCAGGGGGCTTGCCTGGTTGCTGCAGCAGGACCGACAAGCGCCGACGAATAAAGTCGAATGGCTGTTCATCAAGCTTGCTCCACTGCTGACGCCGCACCTCGTCTTCGAGATGTGCATGGGCCAGCACGGCTTCGTCCATGATGTTGCGCAGTCCTGTTTCGAAGGTGCTGTTGAGGTATCCGAGTTTCAGAACATCTTCGCTTTCAGTGCCGTCAGGCCGGACATGGTGCATCAGGATGATACGGCCCTGGGTGAGCGTGCCCGTCTTGTCGGTACAGAGCACATCCATTGCACCCAGATTCTGTATTGAATGCAGATGCTTGACGATCACTTTGCGTCGGGCCATGGCGATGGCCCCCTTGGAGAGGTTTACCGTGACGATCATCGGCAGCATCTCGGGCGTGATGCCCACGGCAACGGCCGTGGCAAAGAGAAGTGCCTCCATCCAGTCACCGCGCAGCAGGCCATTGACGAGGAAGACCAGCGGAACCAGAACGATGATGATCCGCACCATCAGCATGGTGAACGAGCGAATGCCGTTGTCGAATGCGGTTGGCGGACGTTGCGAGCGAACAGACTCGGCGATGCCACCGAAAATCGTATCTGCACCTGTTTCCGTGACGATGGCCCTGGCAGATCCGGTCTGCACGGTCGACCCTTGAAAGCACAGCCGCGGATCATCAAGAGGGTCTTGGCTTGCCGGCGCTGTAGCGGATTTCTCGACAGGCATTGATTCACCCGTCAGCAGATGCTGATCTACGTGCAGGTCATCCGCCTCGATCAGCCGCACGTCGGCCGGAACCAGATCCCCTGCCGACAACAGCACGACGTCTCCGACGACGAGTTCCCCGATCGGGATACGCATTTGCGACCCCTGACGAACAACTGTGGCCATAGCCACGACCAGTTTGCGCAGAGCCTGCACGGCGCGATCGGAGCGGATTTCCTGCACGTACCGGATCACGGCGCCGATGATGATCATTGCCGAGATCATCGTCGCCGCCACGAGGTCGCCTGCAAGCAGGGCAATACAAAACACGCACAGCAAGAGCAGGATGAGGGGATTGCCGACCGTCTCCCGGAGAAAGGTCTGCCACCCAGATGGGGCGTGCGGGGATATTGTTGGAAGTCGGCGCATGATCAATGGTGGAAGCTACGGCTTGCCATCTCAACAAAACGCTCATCGATGATTGATCGATTGATAGCCCCCCAGACGAAATGCGTATGTTCCCGACCGTGAGCGCAGTTTCTGAGGGAGATCTGTTGCCGACGCCAACGTGCGTCGATGCCACGGTGTGGTGCAGGCGTGTGCGCCGTGCCGGTCTGTCCCGTTCGTGGGACGTGCTCTTTCCGCCCGAGCAGCTTTACGCCGACAATTCATCCTTCGACGTCGGGCAAGAGCGCACGTTTGTGCTCGTTAGCATCGGCTCACTCGACGTTGCGGCGTATGTCCTTGCATTACGGGATTCGGACTGCTGTCTTGTAGACGTGCGCAGTCGCCAAAATGCCGATCCAGCATGGTGCGACGTCATGTTTCAACACTGGCATGACCATGCGGCAGCTATCGGAGCTACATCCATGATCGGTCCGGTTGGCGCTTTTGCTTTTATCACCGATGGGGTGCCTGAAGTCAGGGCAGTTGTAGAAAGTATCCACATCGCCCAGTATCCTCATACACTAGTTGACAGATTCCGTCAACATGGGTATGTTCACGCCTGGTCAGGAACGGTATGGGGACGCCGTGGGGCTAGCGGGACATCTGCCCGGAGCATGAAGGGGGCTTCACCATCCGTCCGACGGGGGACGTGGATGACGATTATTCCGACCGTTCGCACTCTAGAGAGTGTACTTTCCGTGTCGTTTGCAACGTTGCCGTGGCATCGAGGCGGCGGTGCTGGCCTATGGTCGCTGGCACGCCGCTATATGCTTGTCGGTCATCCGTCGCTGATGATCACCGGATCTGCAGAAGGTCAGCCCGCAGGTGCGATACTGATGCACCGAGACATCCCCAACGTTCCGAAGCACGTGCATCGGCTACCATCAATCCTTCGTGATCTCTGGCTCTTCTTTGCTGCGCGCCGCTCGCGGCTTGTGCACGTAAGCGTGATCGGCATTGTGCCCGATCGCAGAAGCTCGCGCCTGAGCGCGACCCTCTTCGATGCGGCGGCAGTCATTCTGAACCAGTCCCAGCGTGTGACAACTTCTTGGATCCGTGATGACAATATGGCCTCGACGATGATGTCCAAGCGCGCAGGCCTGGAGCCCCTTGAGCAACGATTTGTCTTTCGAAAACACCTTCCAACACTTTCCATCAACTACGGAGAACGAGAATGAAGATTCTCATACGCAGTTTTTCACTCGCATGCATCATCGCCGTGAGCGCGGTGATTGCCTATGCGCAGGGTTCGCTGAGCGG
>CALRYC010000040.1:0-18580 GCA_943372295.1 Chitinophaga pinensis | reverse complement strand
GGCTGTTGAAGAAACGAAAGGTCGTAGAGGAAGACCTTTCCGATGGTCAGAAGCAGAAGGATCAACGCTGCGATACGCGTCGGTCGCATGCGGCGCACAAAGCCGATGATCATGAGCACGATCGAATACGCGATCCACGTCGCAGACATTCGAAGATGAAATCGATTCCACGCGTCGACAAGCTCGGATGTCTTATCGTCCGCCGCCGCAGCTTCGATGGCTATCACCTCGGGCCACACAACCTCGATGGTGATGAATGTGAAGGAGAAGATCACCAGACAAGCGCCGATGATACTTCTGGCGTGACGTGCCACCAGAGGCGTCTCAGAAGCCACAGCACGTCGGGCGGTGACAATGAGTGCCGCGCAGATGATCATCCCGGAAAACATGCGCACGTTGACGTACGCAGGGATCATCGATGGATCCTCAGCTACCGCCACATGCGTCAGCCACCACAGGCAGGCAAACACAGAACCAGCTATGCCGGCAATCACGACGTCCTGACGTTCGTGAACACGATGTGAGAGGATCAGAAGGCAGCAAAGAACAACGCTGACCAGTGATGCCAGAGCGTGAGCAAACGCGGCAGGCCAGGACGCTACCGCAGAGATCATCGGGTAAACCACAAGGTCGGCGTTCGCCGTCAAGCTGAACACTTCGAGGTGAACACACCAGACAAGCATCAAGTACCCCGCAACCGAAATGATGATCTGATTGATGGAGGGCAGACGCAAAGACGTGCCGGCAAAGCCCGACCAGGCAATGACGGCAGCAGCGTTGATGATGAGTGCCGCACTTCGCCCGTTGAGGAAAGGGGCTGATGCAACGGTAGGGAAACTCCGGAATGCGGCCTCCGGCAAAGCCATCATGAGTGACTGACAGAGGATCAGCCCCGTGACCACCATTTCGGCCTTGCCGTGCCGATTGCCAAGTAGGTACATGGATGCCAGACTGACCGTAGCCAGACCGATCGATTCGATGTAGGTGCCGTGCATGAAGCTTGTCGCGTGAGCCAGTCCCAAAAGACCCAGCACCATGTACATCGATGCTGTGTCTGCGTACTGATCTCGTCGGAAGAGCAAGGCCATCGCAACAACGGCAATTCCAAGCAGTCCCGCCGTAGCTCCATTTTCCCAAGTGATGTCCGAACTGATGGCGCCGAGCGTCATGAAATACATCATCACGAGGTGCATGCCGTGTAATGCACGCGTGACCAATGCGTGCGGACGCACGTTACCGTCGCGCTCGATCATGGACTGATAGAGCACACCGGCGCAGAGGAATGTCAGAGCAAGGACCGTTGCCTCGATCACGTCAGGATCCGGCATCGAGCTCCGAACACTCATCCAGTACCACCAGAAGGCCCACACTCCAGCATGTGCTGCGACAGACACGGTCAGCCATGCGGGACGACGATAGTTGAGCCACAACATGCCGATGAAGAGCACAAGAAGGTAGCCGAACAGGCCGACCGTGTTCATCTCACCCGTCGTGAGCCAATATGGAGTGCACACGCCTCCGAGCGCACCCAGAGTTGCGATGACCACGGAGTTGTGGCGCAGACTAACGCCAACGGCAATGGCGGTGACGAAGCACATCAAACCAAAGGCCATTGGTTGCGGCAGCAGTTGGTAGAAGTTGTAGCTGGCATACACCGAGAGGTAGAGAATCGGGATACCTGCGCCAGCCAGACCCTGGGCAAAGAGATGAAGTCCACGTGCGCGCCAGCGCTCCGCACCAATGATAAGTCCCAGTCCGACGACAGTGCCAATGATCACTCGCAAGGTCTCGTTGATCAGGCCAACGTCGAAGGCGTACTTGAGGAAGAAGACCGTGCCGAGTACGATCGCCACCGCACCGATCCGCGTCAGCCATGTGCCGCCAAAGACCATTTCCAGTTCACGCTGCGACTGCACATGGTGCTGCGGCGGAGGTGGAATGACGCCAGGGGGCGAATCAACAGGTGCTGCATCAACAGGCGCTGCGTCAACAGGTGCTAAATCAACGGTTGCCGAATGCTCGAACGTCGGGGTGTGCGCTGGTTTCTCGCCGGACGACAGTTCCGCGACTCTTCTGCTGAGATCTGCGATGATGGCCTCATGCAGGTCCGCGCGACGTTTCATCGTCCGTATGCGCATGAGAAGCACGAATGATGCTATCAGCGGAACAAGCGAGGTAAGAATTGACAGAAAAAAGCCGAATGCCGCCATTATGATTGCTCCCTGTTGTGTGCAGTAAGGAACGTCAACCCTTCAAGTTAGTCCTTAATGGGACCGATTTGCCATTTCAATGGCCATCTCAATTGCCAGCCGCGTGCTGGCAGAGTCGATGTCGGCGCTGCGGATGCGGTCGTATGCCGTACCATGGTCAGGAGAGGTGCGGATGATGGAGAGTCCGGCGGTGACGTTCACCCCAGCCCCGTTCGCAAGAAGCTTCAGCGGGATCAGTCCCTGGTCGTGATACATCGCCAGAACGCCGTCATACTGCGCGTATGCGCCAAAGCCGAAAAATCCATCGGCCGGATATGGACCGTTGACATTCAGTCCGGCGAGACGGCATTGCTCGATGGCCGGCCGGATGATCTCATCATCCTCATGTCCGATCTCGCCATGCTCGCCGGCATGGGGATTCAGACCAAGCACCGCGATACGGGGCTCATCAATGCCGATTCGCAGACGAAGGTGATCATGCAGCGCATTGATGCGCTGAGCGATACGCTCGATCGTGATGAGTCCGGCCACCCGGTGTATTGGCACATGGATAGTGGCCAGCGCCACGTGTAGCGTACGTGTGCACAGTACCATCAGCGGTTCTGCGTCGGCATGGGCCGCGATCATTTCGGTCTGACCCGGGTAGGGCCATCCCACGCGGCGAAGGGCATGTTTGCTGATGGGAAGGGTGACCATTGCCTGGGCCGCGCCAGAGGTGACAAGGTCGCAGGCAGCCTCAAGAGAGGCTATTGCCACCCGTGCTGCATCGTCGTGCTCCACACCCGGAGCGAGCCGGGCAGAAGCACCGATCGGGTGCAGTCGGATGGACATGCTGTTGATGCGCCAGACGTCTACCTCGATCTCACCCGGCAGACCATACTCGCCCATAACCTGCTGCAGAGTATCGACATCGATAAGCAGCGCGAGTTCGGCGTGAAAGGGGGCTTGTTCGACGGCGGCTGCAAGACACCGCAAGCCGATGCCGTTGACGTCGCCACAGGTGATGACCAGGCGCGGCGTTGACATTACGCAGCTCTACGTCGACGCTGACGGTACATGTTCAGCAGCAGTCCGATGATGGCCGTGTTACCAATCAACGCTGTACCCCCCGCACTCAGGAATGGCAACGGGATACCCATAACCGGGAAGAGACCAACGGCCATGCCGATGTTCACCATCGTATGGAATAGCAGCAGACTGGCAAAACCGATGGCGATAACACTGCTGAACGAGGTCTTGGCGGTTGCCGCAATACCGGCGCTGCGCAAGGCCACAAACCCCAGTAGCGTGATCACCAATACGCCGCCAACAAAGCCGAATTCCTCAGTAGGCACGCAGAAAATGAAGTCGGTCCACTGCTCTGGAATGTATCGCAGCTGCGTCTGTGTCCCCTGCAGAAACCCCTTACCAGTTATGCCTCCGGAGCCGACAGCAAGAATTGACTGAATGACGTGGTAGCCTTCGCCGCGCGGGTTTCGCTCCGGCTCGAAGAGCGTAATGAGGCGCTTCTTCTGATACGTCTCAAGCTTGTTGAACACCGGCTGCACGGCAAAGCCCACGCCAACGACCAGCACGCAGGCAGCAATTGTGACCGTTAGTGTGCGGCGGAACAGATACGTGCCCAGACAGAACAGCGCCGAAATGGCCACGAAGTAGAAGATGTTGTCGAACAGCAGACCATAGAGCGATGCCAGAGCAACAAACGGTGCTGCAAGCACCGAATAGATCGCAAACAGGTCGCCCCCTATCCACATATAAACTCCCAGCGCGATTGCCAGAAAGACCGTGGCCGATCCCGTATCCGGCTGCAACATGATCAGTGCCACCGGTAGCAGGAAGAGGATCCCGATCCACATCAGATCGCGGATGGTGCTGATGGAAAAACCTTTGCGTCCGGTATACTTCGCCACGGCAATCAGCGTTGTGATCTTTGCAAGCTCCGAGGGCTGAAACGAGAAGGATCCGATCTGGATCCAACATCGCTGCCCGTTGACAACATGTCCCAGGGGGCTGAGCACTGCCAGAAGCAGCAGGATGCCGATTGCATAGAGCAGGTAGGCAAAGTCGTTCAGCCATCGCTCGGGCACGAAGAACATTCCAACACCGGCGCTGATGCCGACGACGGCGTAGAGAACCTGACGGCGAAAGATCGCGTCCGACCCGAGGCCGAAGGCAGCGCTGTAGATCGACGTAAGACCAATACCAAGCAGACCGATCACTCCTAGAAGAAGTCCCCAGTCGAGCATATCATTGATCCGACGTTGCATGGCAACATCGTCTTCTCGCAGTTGAAACGGCCTTATAGCCATGTTGTACCGGTAATGCGTTCGTAGGCTTCAATGTACTTAGCGCGTGTGGCCTGAACGACCTCTGAGGGAAGGGCTGGTGGCGGCGGGGTCTTATCCCACGACGTCGTCTCCAACCAGTCGCGAAGCACCTGCTTGTCGAAGTTCATTTGTGATGTCCCCTCGGCATACAAAGAGGCGAGCCAGTAACGCGAGGAATCAGGCGTGAGCGCTTCGTCGATCAGGATGATCTGTCCGCCCTCGTCGATCCCGAACTCGAACTTGGTGTCGGCCAGGATAAGCCCCTTGCCGGCCACATCTGCTGCAGCGGCATTGTAAAGGGCTATGCTGACGTTGCGAACGCGTTCGGCAACATCCTGACCCAGGATATCGGCTGCTCGTTCGAAGGAGATGTTTTCGTCGTGACCCTCTTCGGCCTTGGTTGCAGGTGTGAAGATGGGCGTTTCGAGTTGCGATGATTCGCGGTAGCCCGCCGGTAGCATTATACCACAGACCGTCTGCGAGGACTGGTATTCCTTCCAGCCCGATCCGGCAAGGTAGCCACGCACGACGCATTCAATGGGAAGGGGGCGAGTCTTACGCACGATCATCGAGCGTCCGGCAAGCATCTTGAGTTCTTCGTCCGTCAGACCCGTAAGTGATGACACGTTCGTGCTGATGAGATGGTTTGGGATCACATCTCCCAGAAGTGCAAACCAGTACAGCGAGATCGACGTCAGAAGTGCTCCTTTATCGGGGATGCCCTCGGTCATCACCACGTCGAAGGCAGAGATACGATCCGTAGCAACCATCAGGAGACGGTCTCCGAGATCATACACATCGCGCACCTTACCACGTCGAAACAGCGGATATGCCGTAAGCGATGTTGATTGAACGGTGGACATTAGGCTCCCGCCGTAGCGCGCTGAATAAGAGACACGCCCAGCATGACCAGGGCCAGTGAGCCAACAAGCATTAGCAGCGCGTTGCGTGTTCCGGCAGAATCGCCCTTACGGATGAAGCGCGGCGTCAGGTGCACCAACGTCAGCGCAAGCAGCATCAGTGTTCCGTGCTCCAGACGGTAGCGCAGTCCGTCGCCAAGGTCATTCCAGCGCATCGACAGCTGCAGCAGCCCAACAGTTACCTGCAACGTTAGCACGATCGAATAGATGCGGATGATCCACAAGCCAAGCCCCAAAATGATCTGCTTGCGCAGCATGGCGATGAGCGCCACGGCCACCGACATGCCCGAAAGCAGGTACAGTCCATGATGCATCTTGGTGTGGAGGTAGAAGAGCGTTTCCATAGGGGGCGTTACGGGTAATGAAGGGAGTGCGAAAATACACGCTTCTGGAATGCACGGGGCGTCATGTTACCTCCCGTAACAATCGTCACATCTCCGAAACATGCGTCACGATTAAACAATCAAGACTTAACGATAGCAGGAAACGCCACCCGATATGTTCGCCGCACGAATCGACCACTGGGAGTCGGTTGGTTTTTCGCAAACGTTTTACAGGGGAATCTCATGCGAGCGTGGCACCTGGTTGCTTCGTCGGCAGCCACATTTGGACGGTTAGTTTTCGGGGCCCTTCTGCTCTGCTGCCTCACGGTAGCAGCGGCGGCGCAGTCTCAGCAGGTAAATGGTACGGTTCGCGACAAGGACGGTTTGGCGCTGCGGGGCGTGGTCGTTCGTGTCAAGGGCACGAAGTACGGGGCATACACCAGTGCTGATGGTTCGTTTCGTATCGGTATCGAGGGACAGGCTGACTCTGTGAGCTTTTCACTCGTTGGATACAAGCAGCTAACGGTGTCGATACCTGATCAGGGCGATCTGTCCATTACGATGGAATCTCAGGCAGTCAGCGGGCGGGAGGTTGTTGTAACAGCCCTCGGAATTGAGAAGGATACTCGCAGTCTTGGATATGCCACGCAGTCGATCGACAACAGCCAGATCACCGTTGCGCGTGAGTCAAACGTCGTCAATCAACTCGCAGGTAAGGTCGCTGGCGTAACCGTCATCGGTTCACCATCAGGGGTCGGTGGTTCAGCTCGCGTTTCAATTCGGGGAGAGCGCTCACTGAACATTGGTAACAATCAGCCGCTTTATGTGGTAGACGGTGTGCCGATCTCGAATCAGCAGGTGGGATCGGCGGGCCGCTCATTCCTTGAAGCCGACTACGGCAACGGGGCAGCATACATCAATCCCGATGATATAGAAACGATGAACGTGCTGAAGGGACCGAGTGCAACGGCTCTGTATGGATCGCGCGCCAACAACGGTGTGATCTTAATCACAACGCGCAACGGAAAGGGAACGCAGGGAATCGGTGTAAGCGTCAATAGCAACGTTACATTTGAGTCGGCTCTGCGCCTTCCCGAATATCAGAACGTCTACGGTCAGGGCCTAAACGGCCAGTTCGAGTACAAGGACGGCAACGGTGGTGGACTTAACGATGGTGTTGATGAGAGCTGGGGGCCGAAGTACGACCCTAATCTCAAGATCCGCCAGTTCGATTCTCCACGGACTCTGAATGGTCAGCCTATCAACTTTAGAGGCGGCGATCTGAGCGCTCCGGCAGGGTCGGAGATCGTTCCAACACCATGGATTGCGGCACCGGACAATGTTGCGAACTTCTTCGAAACTGGGCGCACCATCACGAACAATGTCGCAGTATCGGGCTCGAATGCCAACGGCGATTTCCGTCTGTCTCTGACAAACCTGGATCAAACAGGCATCGTCCCTAACACGGACCTTAAGCGTAACACACTCGCCTTCGCAGGAGGCTATCAACTAAGTAAGCAGCTCTCTGCAAGGGCAGTAGTCAACTACGTTAAGACTACCAGCGGTAACCGCCCGAACCTTTCGTACGGAACCGAGAACATCATGTATCTCTTCTCATGCTGGCTTGGACGTCAGGTGAACCTCGAAAACAGCAAAGACTACTGGCAGCGGAATCGTGAAGGCCTGTCCCAGTTCGGCTTCAACTACAACTACCACGACAATCCCTACTTCAATCTTTTCGAAAACACCAACGGCATGGATCAGAACCGTGTCTTTGGTAACGCTCTTGTTAAGTACGATATCAACGACAACATCAATGTCCAACTCCGGACAGGTCTGGACTTCAGTGATGAAGGACGTGACCGTCGGCGAGCCTTCAGCACGCAGCGTTTCAAGTTTGGTACCTACCGCAATGAAGCAATCAGCTTCACAGAGTGGAACACCGACCTTCTCGTGAACGCAAACATTCCTCTGAATGATGACATGTCCCTTCGCATCACTGCGGGTGCCAACAGCCTGGATCAGCGCAACGACAACCTCGAGATTACAGCGCCTCAGCTTCTGATTCCTGACGTATACAACCTAAGCAATACAAAGGTCGAACTTCAACAGTCGCAGTTCCGCTCGAAGAAGATGATCAACTCTGTGTACGGCAACGCGTCATACTCCTACAAGAATATGCTGTTTGCCGAACTGACAGCCCGCAACGACTGGTCGTCGACGCTTCCATCACAGAACAACTCGTACTTCTATCCATCTGCGAACGTCAGTGCGATCATCTCTGACATGGTCACCCTGCCGTCATTCATCAACTTCGCCAAGGTTCGTGTTGGTGCGGCTCAAGTTGGAAACGACACTGACCCATATCAGCTTCAAGCGGTCTATCTCGCACAGAATCCGTACGGTGACGCACGGACCTTTGCTCAGTCCAGTCGACTTGCTAATGCAGATTTGAAGCCGGAGATCTCAACGTCGCTCGAGGCTGGTTTCAACCTGCAGTTCCTGGAAAGTCGCGTTGGTCTTGACGTGACGTTCTATGACGTTACGTCCAAGAACCAGATCCTGCCTATCCCATTGTCGACATCAACGGGATACTCCGAGAAGGTGATCAATGCCGGTGAGATCCGTAACTACGGAGTCGAGATCATGGCAAACGCTATCCCGGTCAAGACCGATGATTTCCGTTGGGATCTGAATGTGAATGCTTCGAGAAACCTTTCCGAGGTGGTTTCCCTTGCCGATGGCATTAAGAGCTACGTCATGGCCGCAAAGAACAACGTGTTTGTAGAAGCACGAGTAGGCGAGCGCATGGGCGCGATGTACGGCATTGGCTACGAGCGTGTATCAGACCCGAACAGCCCCTTCTTTGGCCGTGTGATCAACAACGTGCGCTCACAGATTGTCAAGGATGCCAATGGTAACGCGATCGATACGCTCTTCGTAGCCCGTCCGCGTGAAACATCCTCGCGTAAACTCCTTGGTAATTACAATCCAGACTGGCTGTTCGGCATCAACAACAACTTTACGGTGGGTCGGTTCACCTTTGGTTTCTTGCTTGACATCCGAGTTGGCGGCCAGGTCTACTCGCACACGCAGACGGTTGGACGCGAAGGGGGCCAGGTTATCGAGACACTCGAAGGTCGCGCTGATGGGTACGATCTCACAAAGGATGGCAATGGTGTGTATGCTCCGGGTGTTGTCGAAGTCTATCGCGACAAGACAACGGGTGTACGAACATACGCCAAGGGGAGCAACACGGAATTCGTTGGATACGAAGAGAATACTGATGCCAATGGCATGAGCAAGCTGACAGCGCGTGAGTGGCACACAGCGATCACTAACGGTCGGCGCATCGTCGAACCGAGCATTTTCGATGCATCGTTCCTGAAGCTTCGTGAACTGCGTATCGGTTATACATTCCCGAATTCGATGTGGGCAGACATGGGCTGGACGCTTCGTAATGTATCCGTCACGCTGGTTGGCCGCAATCTTTGGCTTCAGACTGAAGTGCCGCACATCGATCCAGAGACGATGGGCTTCAACGGCGGTCAGGCCATTCCCGGTATCGAGGCGATGCAGATCCCTACTGCCCGGAGCTACGGTATCAATGTCAGTCTTTCGCTCTAATTCACAGCAACTACCACTGGTGAAACAACAATGAAAACGCTACACGTAATCGCGACAATTCTCACCGTAGTGCTGCTGGGTTGCACATCGGATTTCGATGTTACGAATACAAACCCGAACGCGCCTACGGCGGTAACGCCCGGCCTACTGCTAACGAATATCATTCGTACTCCGGTCAATTCAATGATGGATCATGCTTGGTCATATGGCAACATCGTGATCCAGCATAACGCAAAGCGCCAGTTTGTGAACGAGGACCGTTACCTATGGGGTGACGTCAGCGGTCCTTGGGATGCCTGCTATTCGACGCTGCGTGACGTAAACAACATGATGGATGCAGCCGAGAAGTTGGGTCAGAGTAACTATGTCGGTATTGGTTTGGTGATGCGCTCGTGGATCATGCTTCAGCTAACAGACCTCTACGGTGATGTTCCGTTCACACAGGCGACAAAGGCTGCTGACGGAGTGGTACTGCCGTCGTACGACCGACAGGAAGCGATCTACACACAGCTACTCGAAGATCTGAAGTCCGCCAATACCAAGATCGGTAGCTCAACTGAGGCGGTTGAGGGAGACATTCTCTTCGCGGGGAGCATTTCTAAGTGGAAGAAGTTCGCAAACTCGCTGCGCGTTCGGATGCTTCTGCGAATCTCCGGCAAGAAGAATGTAACTGCCGATCTAAATGCCATCATCTCTGATCAGGCTGCAAATCCACTCTTCGCGAGCAACGCAGACAACGCATCACTGACGTACCTCTCCGCTTTTCCAAATCAGTTTCCACTTGCTACTGCGAGAGTTGGCTCGTTCAGAGAGTTCACGCTGTCGAAAACGCTCGCTGATACGCTTCTGAATCTGAAGGATCCGCGTATCCAGGTGTACGGACGTCCAACAGAGGAAAGTGCATCGACGACTACGCCTGCCTATGCCGGACTGCCGAATGGCTTGAGTGATGTTGATGCTCTGAACTACGGGAACAACGGCCGTGGCATCTCGTACGTGGGCACGCTCTGGTTCGAGGATGCCAGCACACCCCGGGGTATCAAGGTGGCCAAAGGTGTATTGATGACCTATGCCGAATTGCAGTTCAACCTTGCAGAGGCAGCTGAGCGCGGTCTTGTTGCTGGGTCGGCTAAAGACTACTATGAAGCTGGGGTGAAGGCAGCATTCGATCATGTGGACACGAAGATGCCCGATGACTATCTGACGCAGCCGAGCGTGGATCTCGGTGTCAGTAACAGGCTCGAGAAGATTGCTACACAGAAGTGGATCTCGCTGTATTTCCATGGAATGGAAGCATGGGCAGACTGGCGCAGGTCGGGCCTGCCAGTGCTTCAGCCCGGAGCTTCCAACCTGAACGGCAATCGAATTCCATCACGATTCGCATATCCACTTTCTGAGCAGGCACTCAACTCGGCTAACAGGGCTGACGCCGTTAGCAAGCAGGGGGCTGATGATATCAACACCAAGCTCTGGTGGGACGCACAATGAGCATGCTCATGATGGCATTGGTCCTGCTGATTGTGGTGAGTCAGCATGGAGCTGCCCAGTTGACGGAGGCCCTTCGCACGGGCAAGGGCCTCGTCGCGACCGGAATCCGGCAGCCCGATCAGTCGAAGCCGATTCGGCGTATCGCCATGGGATCGTGTGGGTATCAGGACCTGCCACAGCCTATCCTGCACATTGCCGGTGATTGGAATCCGGATGTGTTTCTCTTTCTCGGTGACAACATCTACGGTGACACCGAAAACATGGATACCCTGCGTGCGAAGTACAATCGGCTCGGCAGCAAGCCGGAGTTTAAGCGTCTGGTAGAACGTGCCGCAGTTCTCGCTGTGTGGGACGACCATGACTATGGTGTGAACGATGGCGGAGAAGAGTATCCAAAGAAGGTCGAGTCGAAGGAGATATTCCTGCAATTCTGGAATGAACCGGCCGCATCGTTGCGTCGTCAACATCCCGGCATCTACCACAGCACTGTTTATGGTCCGGTGGGCAAGCGAACGCAGTTCATCATGCTCGACAATCGGACATTCCGTACACCTGTTGTTGCCGGGGTGCCCGGTAAGGATATCAACGACTACGTGGCCGATACGAACCGTAATGCGCGAATGCTCGGTGAAGAACAGTGGAAGTGGCTGGAAGCTGAGCTGAGAAAGCCTGCGGAAGTCCGGATCATCATGACTTCGACACAGTTCGTGTCGGAGTTCAACGGGTATGAACTCTGGGCCTTGAAACCGTTCGAAAAGCAGCGGATGATCGATCTCATCTCGCGTACGAAGGCAAATGGCGTCGTCTTTGTGTCAGGTGATGTCCACTTCGGTGAGCTCTCAATGCAGAAGCCCGACAACACCTACCCGTTGTACGATCTGACATCAAGTGGTATCACGTCCACAGACTTCCCTCAACCAAACAGGTATCGCCTGGCTAAGGAGATTCACGAGAATCACTTCGGAGCTATCACCATCAACTGGGAAAGCACGGATCCGACATTAACATTTGAGATTTACAATGTTGTCAAGGACGTGGTTTACTCGAAATCCATCAACCTTTCCGAGATATCGTTTACAACAAAGCGATGACACAGATCAAACTCGTAGTGTTTGACCTTGCGGGAACGACTATAGTCGATAGCGGTGACGTATCGTCCGTTCTGTGTTATGCGTTTGAGAAGCATGGCCAGACCGTAGCGCACGAAAGAGCTACTGCGATCATGGGCATATCCAAGAAGGTTGCCATCGAGATGCTTCTTCTTGAGGCTGGCCGCTCCATTCAAGCTGCAGATACACAGCATCTCATCAATGCCATCCATCGAACATTTGTCGACTCGATGATCGATCATTACACATCTGTATCAGTAGCTTCGGCGATTCCTGGAATCGAAGAAGTTCTTGCAGAGATCTATGCATCAGGGCGATACGTCTACTTCGACACTGGATTCGATCGCGAGATTGCCACTCGTATTGTTGACATCGTCGGCTGGAAGGGGCGTGAGTGGTATCGCGGTGTGGTCTGTTCTGATGATGTTAACCATGGAAGGCCATATCCCGACATGATCTATGAGATCATGCGCCGCTGTGCCGTTCGTTATCCCGACCGTGTTGCGAAGGTTGGAGACACACCGTCCGACATGAAGCAGGGTGAAACGGCGGGCTGTGGGTTGATCATCGGTGTTACCTACGGCACACACTCCGAAACTCCGCTGCGAATGGCCGGCGCTACAGCCATAGCTCACGAGCCCAATCAGATTCTTGAGCATCTTGGTGTCGTTGGGGGCTGATCATGCATGATGTCCTTGTCGTGGGTAGCGGCATCGTGGGTCTGGCCCACGCCCTTTCGGCGGCGCGGCGGGGTAAGAGCGTAGTCGTTGTAGAACGAAGTCTGCATCCAGTCGGTGCCAGTATTCGCAACTTTGGTCTTATCTGGCCAATCGGGCAACCGCTTGGACGTCGTTTCGATCGAGCGCTTCGCTCCCGGTCGATCTGGACGGAGCTAGCAGAGCAGACGGGAATGTACTTTGCTCAAACAGGCAGTCTGCACGTAGTGCACCGCGAGGATGAGTACCGTGTGATTGAGGAATTCGTTGAGCTCTATTCGAGCGCAAATCTTGATGTTCATTTGTTATCGGCGAATAAGACAATCGAAAAAGCGCCAGCCGTTCGAAGGGACAACCTTCGAGGTAGCATGTGGAGTCCCTTTGAAGTGAATGTTGATCCACGCCAGGCAATACCGAGGATTGTTGACTGTCTGAAATCTCTCTATAACGTCGAGTTTCGATTCGGCGTCAACGCTGTTGCTATAGAAGATGGTGTTCTGTTTTGTGCCGACCAGATCATTGAGTTCGATCGGGCTTATGTGTGTTCCGGCCAGGACTTCGAGATTCTTATGCCGCAAGTTCAGCAGGAATCTGAACTCATTCGAGTGAAACTTCAGATGATGCGCTCAACAGCGCTCCCGATGGATTGGGATCTTGGTCCGGCTCTATGCGCAGGACTTACGTTGCTACACTATGATGCATTTTCGGATCTCAACAGCCTAGAAGACCTACGGGTTCGAGTTTCAAACGAACGACCCGAATATGTTGCCCACGGTATCCATGTGCTGCTGTCACAAAATTCTACACGGCAGCTTATCATGGGCGACACGCATGAATACGGCCATACGCTCGACCCGTTTGTCAGGTCCGATTTGAACGATCTGGTCACTCAAGAAATCGCGCGTTTCGTGGATCTGCCTCCGATCAGCATCGACGAATCTTGGATCGGTATCTATGCCAAGTGCATCAGTCGTTCAGAGTTCGTTAGCATGGTTTCTGACCAGATAACCGTTGTGAACGGACTTGGCGGTGCCGGAATGACGCTGTCATTCGGATTGGCAGAAGAGGTCATCGGCGGAACCTATCAGGCGGCCTGATCATGAGCTTAGCCTACTCAATCGTCGAGATGTTGTGCGCCTTGTATCGAGATCGCGGCGCTGCACAATACGATGGCGAAGCAACGACGCAGACCGAACATGCCATTCAATGTGCGCTCCTTGCTCGGTCCGAGGGAGCCGAACCATGGTTGGTATGTGCTGCCCTTGTGCATGATATCGGGCACCTATTGTCATCTAACAGGCACCTTCGCACGCAAGTAGGCGTGATCGATCATGGCCACTTAGGTGCGGAGTTTCTATTGTGTCTGGGCTTTCCGCCGGAGATTACCGAAACAGTGCGTCTGCACGCCGAAGCCAAACGGTATCTGTGCACGGTTGCGTCGGAGTATGCGGAGGTTCTCTCAGATGCCAGCCGACAATCCCTAATCCTACAAGGGGGCTTGATGTCGGCCGAGGAGTGCGAGGCATTCGCTGCCTGTGAGTGGGCGGACTCCGCAGTGCGCGTTCGAAAATGGGACGACCGCGCCAAGATCGTTAACCTAGCCGGCCTTCCTCCTTTTGAAGCGTTCAGCGATGCTCTCGTAGAAGTTCAGAAATGCTGAAACGACCGGAACAGACGACTGTAACGGCGTGGCTCCTCGGCATAGCCTCCTTCGCTGTCTATGTGGGAATGTACTTCATCCGCAAACCCATCACTGCGCTGGACTATCAGAGCGATGAGATCTCAGGACTTAGCTACAAGGTGGCAGTCATCGTTGCCCAGATTCTAGGATACACTCTCTCAAAGTTCATCGGCATTCGAACGGTTAGCGCTACAACCGTTGAACGACGGACTGTCATGATCGTCATACTGGCAGCCAGTGCAATGGGGTTTCTCCTTGTCTTTGCATTGAGTAGTCCGGCTGTCGGTCTGATCGCCATGTTCCTAAATGGAATGTCGCTTGGGTTGATCTGGGGGTTGTTGTTTGCCTTTGTTGAAGGACGCAACGCCACAGACTTGATCGGAGTATTCCTGAGTACGAGCTTTATTCTTGCGAGCGGCGCAGCGAAAAGCGTCACGGTCTTCTTGACGACCGTGATCAACGTCTCGAATGCATGGGCACCTCTCTTCGCCTCATTCTGTGCCATCCCACTGATCGGTTTTGGTTTGTGGCTACTGAATCGACTGCCGCCGCCGACGGAAGACGAGAAGCGATCTCGAAGTGTACGCAGGGCAATGTCTCGAGAAGATAGAGGAATGATGTTTCGGGTAATGTTCTGGTCTCTCATTCCGCTAACACTGCTCTATGTAGTTCTCACGGTTTACCGTGATATCAGGGACTCGTTCATGGTGGATATTTTCCATGAGCTGCGCCTTCCGGCCGAACCAGCACTGTTTGCTCGGGTGGAGATCGCAGTAACGCTGATTGTGCTGGTGATACTCTTTTTCGTTGCTCGGATAAGACGTCATCGCAATGCGGTGCGTACACAGCTACTGCTGCTGCTTTCGTCGGCGATTCTTGTTGGTGTGTCAACAGTGCTGTTCTATAAAAACAGCATCAGTCCAGAGGTATGGATGATCCTAACAGGGGTTAGCACATACATCGCCTACATCCCCTTCAACAGTATGTTGTTCGAGCGACTGATTGCACTTTACCGGCTTGAGGGAACTGTTGGCTTTCTGATGTATTTCGCCGACTCCTTTGGATACCTGGCAAGTTGCACGCTCTACGTCGGCGCTAGCATCTTCGAAACATCGATCGATTGGACCGGGTTGTTTCTTCGCACCGGACAGACCTATGTGATTGCCGCGCCTATACTCTTGATCGTCGCTGTCTTCGGACTCGGACGGTCACTTTTGGGAACTGATCTGCAAACCGTGAAGCAGTAGAGGCTAATTATGCACGTTGTCCTGCTTGATGTGGATGGAACGCTCACGAACACGAATCACATCGATGAGCTGTGTCTTACAGCTGCACTCGAAACCTGTCTGGACCTTCCGGGACTTTCCCGTGACTGGTCAACCTATGAGCACAGTACCGACAGCGGAATTGCCGACGAAGTGATACGACGCGTGCACGCAGAGCCCCCTGACCACTTGTACGGAGAGATCGAGCGGGAGTATATGACCCTTCTACGGTCGGCCTTCAGTGCAAACCCGGAGCATTTTCAATCAATGCAGGGCGCACGAATGATCATGTCCGATCTACTCTGGAAAGGCTATGCAGTGGGCATTGCCACTGGATGCTGGCGAGACTCTGCGATCTTCAAGCTTCATGCTGCCGGGATCGGCCATTCGATGGTCCCGATGTCTACGGCTGATCATCACATTGACAGGCGGAACATCCTCATGCATGGAATTCAGAAGTGCAGGGAACGCTATGCAATTGATCGTGTCGAGTCAGTGACATATATCGGCGATGGCGTGTGGGATGTGCGGTCAGCCAACGCCATTGGGATCAATTTCATCGGTGTGGGTCTCGAGCGCCGTCGCAACAGGTTGATCGAGGCCGGCGCTAACGTGGTCGTAGAGTCCCTGGAGCAGGTCGCCCCTCACCTGCCCTACTAACGCCCCCCTAAACCAGCTTCCCCACCAGCGTGGCGCTGGAGGAGCTTTCAATGGTCACGTTGACGATGTCGCCGATGACGTAACCGCGCACGTCCTCGTGAGGGAAGATGACGGTCTTGTTGGTGTCGGTCCGACCCTTCCACTGGGCGGCATTGCGCTTGCTTGGACCCTCGACGAGCGCGCCGTGGGTGCGGCCGATCTCCAACGCGTTGATCTCGCGGGAGATGCCGTTCTGCAGTTCAATGATCTCGTTCAGACGCCGGTTCTTGACCTCGTCCGGAACGTCGTCGCCCATCTTCCATGCCTTGGTGTTCTCGCGCGGTGAGTAGGCGAACATGTACGCCCCCTCATAGCGCACCTGACGCATAACATCGAGCGTGCGCTGATGGTCTTCCTCGGTCTCGGTGCAGAACCCGGCAATGATGTCAGTGCTCATGGCACAGTCCGGCATAGCCTGCTTTATGCGCTCAATGCGTTTGATGTAGTGTTCCACCGTGTAGGTGCGGTTCATCAGCTCGAGGATACGGTTCGAGCCCGACTGCACGGGCAGGTGAATGTACTTGCAGATGTTATCGTACTCGGCCATAGTGTCGATGAGCTTGTCCGACATATCCTGCGGGTGCGAGGTCGTGTATCGGATGCGCATCTTCGGAACGGCGCGCGCCGTGTGCGCCAAAAGGTCGGCAAAGTCGAAGCCCCGTTCCTCATCGCGGTAGGAGTTCACGTTCTGACCCAGCAGTGTGATCTCCTTGAAGCCACTGTCCCACAGGTGCTTGGCCTCTTCTACCACGCTTGAAAGGGGGCGAGAGCGCTCGCGTCCACGCGTGAAGGGCACCACGCAGAACGTGCAAAATTTATCACACCCACGCATGATCGATACCCAGGCCGAGATCCCTTCGGTGCGAAGCGGTACGATGTCGTCGTAGGTCTCAACGCGCGAGAGCTTCACAGCAATGCCACGCTCGCCGCCACGGGCCTGTTCAACCAGCTCCGGCACGCGACGGTATTCGTCAGGACCGATCACTACGTCCACCATTTGCTTGTCCAGCAGCTGCGCACGCAGTCGCTCGGCCATGCAGCCAAGCACGCCGATCACCAGGTCCTTGTTCGACCTCTTGTTGAACTTCAGATGGTTCAGTCGCTCATGGATCTTGCGCTCTGCATTGTCGCGGATGGCACAGGTGTTCAGGAGCACGACGTCCGCGTCATCGGCCGTATCGGCAACAGCATACCCATGCTGATGCATCACACCCTGCACGATCTCGGTGTCGTTCACATTCATCTGACACCCGTAGGTCTCCACATACACCTTCAGCCCGTTGGAAGGGGCAGGGGGCGCATCAGGGGTGTTCAGGACCGGAAGTTCGAGCATAGACATGATGCGAAGTTACGGAGTTACGGAGGTACGGAGTGACGGAGTGACGGAGGGACAGAGTTACGGCACACAGCGCAGGTTTGTCACGTTTCGTCCGATATCGGCACAAGGAGAGAAAAACACCAACTCTCATTTCGGAGGACATCATGGGAACACCACTTCAGCAGCGGGCCTATGAGCTGACGCTGCGCGTTGCAAATCTCTGGGTACAGGGTCAGGGGGCTGGGCAGGCCCTTGAGCTGCACAAACGACTCTTTGATGCGGCTACGGACATCGGTATGTGGACCGAGCGTGCGGCGGGTGCAGCTTCGCGCGATGCGTTCAGGACGGCGTTGTATGAGATCAACACCGCCACGCGACTCGTCAAGCTCTGGTTGCGCCTGCTCGACGACCTCGGGTGCATTGATCCGGAGTCGGCCAGCCCCCTTCACGACGTTGCCGAGGAGGTACATCGTCTGACACTATCGGCGCTGCGAACGTGCCGAGACACCGTGCAGAATGGGCAGGGGGTTCATGCCTAACTTGCATGATGAGTCAGCCAACGTCACCCCTTGAATCCTCCATGGAGCCTCGCTGGATCGAGGCAGAGCACTCACCGTTTGGCGTGCGGATCTTCGACTGCCGGGCGATCGCTACGGCGATGATGAATTCGACGTCAAATGCTGACACTGCTGAGCAGTTCATTTCACTGCGCGAATCCGACGGATCGCATCTGTTCGGCAAGCGTCCGGCGAATCCGGTGCGTGTGGATGTGGCGATGTCCTACCCGCTGGACATCAAAGATCTGCCCGACCGCGGCATGGTCTTCCGTGCGGGGTCAATGGAGGAGAAATGGGACATTGCCATCGATGATGACGTGCTGACCTTTGCCCGCAGCTG
>CALRYC010000039.1:0-19028 GCA_943372295.1 Chitinophaga pinensis | reverse complement strand
AATCCGGTGCGTGTGGATGTGGCGATGTCCTACCCGCTGGACATCAAAGATCTGCCCGACCGCGGCATGGTCTTCCGTGCGGGGTCAATGGAGGAGAAATGGGACATTGCCATCGATGATGACGTGCTGACCTTTGCCCGCAGCTGGACAGGTGAGGTGGTGTACAACTGCGATATAAAGCGAGAAGACGGTGTCTATGTGGTCTCAACACTCGTTCTGTCCGATGACATGGTCGTTGATGAGGACGTATCCTACCACGTGCACGTGGTTAACTATCTGCTTTGGAGTCACGTGTTCGATATCGTCTACCCGCATCCCTTGGCCAAGGGCGAAGAGATCGACGAAGACACAATCCTGACCAGCTCGTTCAGCTCTTTCGGCAAACGCGGCTGGTTTGCAACAACAGAGAGGTTTAGTGACTAGTCACTACGCTTTCATCGCATTTCGCACTGCTTCTTCCACACTATCGGCGAACTGAGCGAAGTTGTCTTCGAAGAGGCGCACGAGGTGGGCAGCCTGCTTGTCGTAGGCGGCTGTATCAGCCCACGTGTTGCGCGGGTTGAGAACTTCCGACGGAACGTCCGGACAGGAGGTCGGGATGCTCAGATTGAAGAACGCGTCCTTGACGAACTCGACGTTATCGAGCTGACCCGTCAGTGCGGCGCGGAGCATGGCGCGCGTGTGCTTGATCTTCATGCGCGAGCCAACGCCGTAAGGACCTCCGCTCCAGCCGGTGTTGACCAGCCACACGCGTGAGCCATGGGTGTTGATCTTGTCGCGCAACAGATTCGCATACACGCTCGGATGGTGCACCATGAAAGGGGCTCCGAAGCACGTTGAGAACGTAGCTGATGGTTCCTTGACGCCTTCTTCGGTGCCGGCAACCTTTGCCGTGTAGCCGGAGAGGAAGTGATACATCGCCTGCTCAGGCGTAAGACTTGCAATCGGCGGCATTACGCCGAATGCGTCGGCCGTGAGGAAGACGATGTTCTTCGGGTGACCGCCGCGATTACCGTCGGCAATGTTCGGGATACGCTCGCGCGTGTAGGAAGCGCGGGTGTTTTCGGTGTACTTCTGCGAATCAAGGTTGATCACGCGTGTTTCTTCGTCGATGTCCACGTTCTCGAGGATCGTACCGAAGGTGCGCGTCAGGTTGAAGATGATCGGCTCTGCTTCGGCGTTCAGGTTGATCACCTTGGCATAGCAGCCCCCTTCATAATTGAACACGCCATCATCGCTCCAGCCGTGCTCATCGTCGCCAATGAGTGCGCGCTCCGGATCTGTCGAGAGTGTGGTCTTGCCTGTTCCCGAGAGACCAAAAAAGAGGGCCGTGTCGCCCTGTGGACCGATGTTAGACGAGCAGTGCATGGACATGATGCCGATCTTCGGCATCAGGTAGTTCAGCACTGTGAAGATCGACTTTTTGTTCTCGCCGGCATAGGAGGTTCCGCCGATGAGAACGAGCTTCTGCTTGAAGCTCAGCATGATGAACACTTCGCTTAGCGTTCCATCAATCTCAGGGATCGACTTGAAGCCCGGAACGGTCACCACCGTGAAGCCTGGCACGAAGTCTGCCAGCTGTTCAGCCGTAGGCTGAATGAACATGTTCTGCACGAACAGCGAGTGATACGCTTCTTCTTGGACAAAGCGCACAGGCAGGGCATACGTTGGATCTGCGCCGGCGATCAGATCTTGCACGTAAACATCACGTCCCTGCAGGTAGGCGAACACCCGACGCTTCAGGGCGTTGAACTTGTCCTCTGCGAAGGGTTTGTTTACCTTGCCCCACCAGACATCACTCTTGGTGTCATCTTCCTCGACGACGAACTTGTCGTTGGCACGACGTCCGGTGTACGGGACGGAATTAACACACAGCGCCCCGTGCTCCGACAGGATCCCCTCTTCATATGTCAGCGCCTGCTCCACCAGTTCCGGTGCGGTCAGGTTGTAGTATACATCACCGAGGTTGTGAAGCCCCATTTCATTGAGCTGATTTTCAAGGGTGTTGCTGCCCATGCGAGGAATCTTTCGGAAAGGTGGACGATAGTCGTGCAAGACCACGCGCAAATATCGGGGATTTCGTCGAAGGAATGCGTATGAACGAGTATCTGAGTTCTGATGCGATCGTCGATGATGTCGAGCAGACGATCATATTGATGGGCGTGGAAGGGGGCGAGGTGTCCGCCGCGTTCGTAGACCGTCTGCGGCGTCATCATGGCGGAACGGATCGTGCTCAGGTGCTGATTGAGCTTGCCGTAGGCACTATGCGGGCCAGATCGCTTGGAAAGTCCCGTCCCGGCTGGCTCTTTACGCGTCAAATGGCCGAGCAGGCAACGCATCCGGTTGTAGCGCGCTACCACGCAGAGGCATTTCGAGGGTTTGGCAGGGTGCTGGACATCTGCACCGGACCGGGAGTCGACGCGGCGGCGCTTGCGGAGGTTGCCGCACGGGTGGTAACCGTCGAAGCCGAGGACCGTGTTGCCGCCATTGCCGCGGGTAATCTCCGACGACACGGCATGAGCAATGTGGATGTAGTGTGCGGACGCTGGCCGGACGCGGGGCTGGCAAACCAAAATTGGGATGGCGTTTGGGCCGATCCATCCCGGCGCAGTGAGGGACGTCGTGTTTTTGATTCGCGGCAGTATGAGCCGCCCCTTTCAAGCATTCCGCAGGCGGTAGTGGTGGGTGTTAAGTCAGGACCGGGAGACGCGATACCCGAGACGTCATATCGCAGCGAGTATATCGGAGTCGGTTCTGAGTGTAGAGAGCGTATCCTCTGGAGTGCCGGTGCCGCCGAACGTCCTCTCGTGACGCTCTTATCAGAGGATGGTGCACATACCATGTGGACACCGCCTGAGGCATCTCGGTCTGCGCAACCTCCGGTGGTGACCTCCGGTGCCTATCTCATCGAGCCCCATAACGCCATCATCGCCAGTGGCGCCATCGGTGCCTACTTTGTTGAGCAGGGGGCTGGTGTTCTCGATCCAAGGATCGGCTATGGGATCTGCGATGAGGTGCCAGACGCAACTCCGTGGCATGTCGCGTACAGCATCGTATCAATCCACCGCGGCGTATCAGTCCGCCGCATGCAGCAAGAGATATCTCGCCGTGAATGGGGCAGTGGCACGGTGATCAAGAAACGTGGCTGGGACAGGGATCCCGAAGCTGTTCGACGGCAACTACGGTTTGTCGGCGGCGGTGAAAGCGGCGTCATCGTTGTCACCAGGGTTGCAGACAACCACGTGACCGTCTTCGCTACTTCTTCAGCGCGTCGCGGATCTCCGTAAGAAGCTTCACTTCTTCTGATGGTTCGGTCGGGGCTTCCGGAGCAGCTTCAGCGGCTTCCTGGCGTCGCTTCATCGTGTTCATGGCCTTTACCACAACGAACATGGCAATTGCGATGATGAGGAAGTTGATGATCGCCTGAATGAATGTCCCCCAGCTGATCACCACGGCCCCCTTTCCATCGGGTCCGGCAGCCTTTAGCGTAGTGGCGATGTCGGCGAAGTTGATACCGCTCAGAACCATGCCGATAGGGGGCATGATGATATCCTGAACGAGTGAGTTGGTGATCGTGCCGAATGCTCCGCCGATCACGACGCCCATCGCGAGATCAATGACATTGCCTCGCGAGGCGAACTCTTTGAATTCAGATATGATGCTCATGCACGAATGTAGAGGATTTTACCTCATCATCCGCGCGTGCACACGTTGCGGCAAGATGACGGCGAAGTTCTCCGCGCTGCTCAGGGGTCATCTCCGCACACTTCCGTTCCACACTTGTGTCCGATCCCCGTTGCCTTTTGATAAGGGGGCTAACCCCACGTCCGTACTTGATCGCAAAAACGAGCACGTAGGCAAAGGCCGTGATACCGACGCCTTCGAGAAATCGAAGGGGCTCACTGCTTCCACCTGATTCGAGCAATGTGTTCCACAGATAGGTCACCGCAGCCCCATTAACGACCAACAGCCCGCCGATGCTGAAGAAATACATCATCGTGCGGGCTGTTGTTGTCGTTAGAATCGACATGTGAGGGGTCAGTCGTTGATGTTGTCGTACAGTGCCTGAAGCTTCTTGCGAAGATACAGGACTGCGTAGCGTTTGCGTGCCAGAAGAGTATTGATGTTAACTCCGATCTCTTCGGACATCTCCCTAAACGAAACACCCTCGAATTCATTTTTTACGAACACGTACTTCTGCTCGGGCGGAAGCTCCTCGAGTCCCTCAAGAACGGCCTGCCAAATGGTGTCCCGAACTAGGTTTTCCTCGGGCGAATAGCTGTAGTCGCCCAGGAAACGCTCCACCGTGTCCATGCCCTCTTCATGCTGCTCGTTGGTACCGAGGTCAGCAAACGTGTCGGCCTTCTTCTTCCGGTAGGAATCGATGATCCGGTTGCGAACCGACGTAAAGACCCACGACGCGAGGTTGTCGATAGGCTTGTTGACGTCCTTTGAGGCGGCAAGAACGTTGGTGAAAACGTCCTGAAGGATATCTTCAGCGTCTTCCTGATTGCGGACGCGCTGACGGATGAATCCGAGATATTTGTTCCGGTCTGTGCGGAACAGTTGTTCGATCTGCAGTGCGAGATCCATAGCACTACCTCCTGTTGTGGTGACTTCTGTGTTATGCCGGTTCGGGCGAACGAGGCCCGTCTTGCGACGGAATTCTGTGCTTTGCATGGCAACTCCTGCTAAAAGGTGTCGTCAAATCTGCCAGAATGGCAGTTTTCTGTAAAAACGACGTAGCAGTTATGCCATGTTGTCCCGATTCGGTGAGAAACTCAGCTTTTAGGAAGTAGTGGTATTTCTATGCCAAACTTTCGTGTGTTGGAGATCGCTCGATCGTAGCCAGCATCGGCGTGACGCAAGATGCCCATTAGAGGGTCGTAAGTCAATACCCGTGCCAACTTTTCTTCTGCGGCAAAAGTTCCATCGGCCACCACAACCATGCCGGCATGGAGTGATAGCCCCATTCCAACTCCTCCACCGTGGTGGAGCGACACCCATGTTGCACCGCCGACGGCGTTCAGGGCAAAGTTCAGGTGGACCCAGTCTGCTACAGCATCTGACCCGTCTTTCATTGCTTCGGTTTCACGGTGCGGGGAAGCAACGCTTCCACAGTCCAAGTGATCCCGTCCGATGACGATCGGAGCACTGACCTTTTCGTCGCGCACCAGATCGTTAAACAGTTTGCCTGCCTTGGCCCGTTCACCGTAGCCGAGCCAGCAGATTCGCGCCGGAAGACCCTGGTAGCCGATATGGTCCTGAGCTTCCCGGATCCAACGGTGCAGTTGGTCGTTGTCAGGGAATAACTCCATGATGGCATCATCGGTTACACGGATGTCATCAGGATCGCCTGACAGTGCCACCCAGCGGAATGGCCCCTTACCGTCACAGAATAGCTCGCGCACAAAGGCCGGCACGAATCCCGGGAAGTCAAACGCGTTGGAAACACCATCGAAGTCGCGTGCGACGCCGCGGATGTTGTTGCCGTAGTCGAACGTGATGGCACCCTTTGATTGGAAGCCGAGCATGGCGCGCACATGGGCTCCAATGCTGGCATAGGATCGTTTGAGATACTGATCCGGATCGCTCACGCGCAGCGCATCGGCTTCTGCCTTGGTGAGCCCGGCAGGGTAGTAGCCATTGAGTGGATCGTGAGCAGAGGTCTGGTCGGTGACAACGTCGGGGATGATGCCGCGCTCAAGCAGCGTTGGCAGGATCTCAGCCGCATTACCAACAAGGCCGATGGAGATCGGCTCGCGACGCTCCTGGTACTCCCGGATCACCGCCAGGGCCTCGTCGAGGTTGTGCATCTTGCGGTCACAATACCCGTCCCGTATGCGCTTATCAATGCGTACCTCGTCGATCTCAATACACAGCGCTGCCGCACCGGCGATCGTTGCGGCAAGGGGCTGAGCACCACCCATGCCACCAAGTCCCGCCGTGAGCAGGAAACGTCCGTTGAGCGTGCCCCCGAAATGCTGACGTGCGCATTCGGCAAAGGTTTCGTAAGTGCCCTGTACAATGCCCTGCGTTCCGATGTAGATCCATGATCCGGCGGTCATCTGACCGTACATCATCAACCCCAAGGCATCGAGACGTCGGAACTCGTCCCACGTGGCCCACTTGGGTACAAGGTTCGAGTTGGCAATGATCACCCGAGGTGCGCCGGTATGGGTCTTGACCACGCCAACGGGCTTCCCGCTCTGAACGAGCAACGTCTCGTCAACATCCATGTTCCGGAGCGAGTCAAGGATCGCATCGAAACACTCCCAGTTTCTGGCAGCCTTGCCGAGTCCGCCATACACGATGAGCTCCTCGGGCTTCTCGGCATTCTGCGGATCGAGATTATTCTGGATCATTCTATATGCAGCTTCGATCTCCCAGTTCTTACAGGTGAGCGTCGAGCCGCGAGGGGCGGTGATGATGCGGGACATGGCCCGAAAATACGGATGACATCCAGTCATCCCGGCGCATGACGTGTTGTCTAAACGGAAACTGAAGAGCCCAGTGCCTCTCTCCCTCTCTATTTTCGTCGGATGCTCAACAAGGGACAGCTACGACCAATCGAGTATGTGGGATTGGAGCGAATCGGTGCGATGGCAGACGGAGGTTACGTCGTTGATGGCCGCCTGATCGATTCGGCCACGGGGATCCTGTCGCTGGGACTCGGATTTGAATGGACGTTTGATGAGGCCGTTAAGGGGCGTAACCCGCATGCAGTGATCATCGGAGTCGACTCGAGCATCAGTCCGGAACTGTTCATCCGCATGCGCCGTAGGTCATGGGTGAAGATCATCCTCTACCGATTACTCGGGAATGCGAAAAAGCTTCAGCGCCATCAACGCTGGAAGATGATCTCAAATCAGTACAAACGTCTCTTCCAGGGCAAAGTGCAGCATCTCCAGAAGATGGTATCAGCTGCTGATGGTCCAGAGACAGTGTCGATTTCAACGCTGATGAAGATGCTGCCGGATGAGTCTCCATATAGCGTCGTTGTGAAAATGGACATCGAAGGCAGCGAGTACAGCGTCATACCAGATATCTGTGACCACGCATCGCGCATAAGTACGCTGACGGCGGAGTTTCATGACGTTACGACAACGCCACAGCAGTTCAACAACGGAATCTCAAGTCTCCTGCAGCACTTTCGCATCGTGCACATCCATGGGAACAACTACGCCCCCTACTGTGATGAGATGCAGTTTCCGGACGTCGTCGAGATTACCTTCATCAGCAGGGATCTCTGTCCCGAGCCGGAAGTGTATAGCACGCGCCTGTTTCCCGACCCTCAACTGGACGTGCCAAACAACCCTGACAAACCGGATTACGTCCTGGTGTTTGATCAGGCCGAAAGCTGAGCATCGATCTGCTCAAGCGTTTCCTGGTTCAGGCGCTTCGACTCAAACACGCCCCTTAGCATGTCGAACGAGTAAATACCCGTATCGTGCCCGTCCTTCCAAGATGCTTGGATGCCATAGTTGCCAACGGGAGTAAGCGCCGTCAGCTCGTTCATCCCGGGGGCTAGGGTCTTCATACCGGGAAAGACCACCTGACCCATGATCTGCTCCCCCGAGCAGTGTGCACAGGGGCAGGCCTCGCGTAGATCCGATAAGAGAATGCACGACTCCAGTCCGTCGGACCATGTGCTGCAGAGAACGGCGGCGTTACGCCGTTTGAGTGATAAGGGGCGATGCATGACGCAAACTTCGCCAAGTTCTCGCGTATTTTCGCGAATGGAATCACGCTACAAATCCTTTGTTGCCATAGAAAATCTGGCCGATCACATTGGTCAGACCGTCACGCTCAACGGTTGGGTGTACGACAAGACAGAGAAGGGCAAGCTCATCTTCATCAAGCTCCGCGACGGTAGCGGAATTGTGCAGTGCGTGCTCTTCAAGCCGAATGTGTCGGAGGAGATCGCCGGCAATGCCCAGCAGCTGACGCAGGAGTCGAGTGTATCGATCACCGGCACGGTGCGCGCCGAGCAGCGAGCTCCCTCCGGAGTAGAGCTCGATGTGACCGATGTGCGCATCTGGCAGGTCTCGAAGGACTACCCGATAACGCCGAAAGAACACGGTGTGGAGTTCCTGATGGAACACCGTCACCTGTGGCTGCGCTCGGCACGTCAGCATGCGATCATGCGCGTGCGCGCCCGGGTGATCAAGGCCATCCGTGATTTCTTCGACGGCAATGGATTCCGACTGATGGACTCGCCGATCTTTACGCCGAATGCATGCGAAGGCACGTCAACGCTGTTCGAGACGGAGTACTTCGACCTCGGCAAGGCGTATTTGACGCAGTCGGGTCAGCTCTACGCCGAAGCAAGTGCCATGGCACTCGGTAAGGTATACACGTTCGGGCCCACCTTCCGCGCCGAGAAGTCCAAAACACGCCGCCACCTGACGGAGTTCTGGATGGTAGAGCCGGAGATGGCGTACTTCGATCTTAACGACGACATGGACCTTGCCGAAGACCTCGTCGAGTACATCGTGCAGTCCGTCCTCAAGGACTGCCAGCGTGAACTCGCTACGCTCGGCCGCGACGTCTCAAAGCTCGAAGCCGTGCGGCGCCCCTTCTATCGCATGTCCTACACGGAAGCCGTAGAGTGGCTGAACAAGAACGATGTGAAGCTCAATCGCAAGCAGCCCGATGGTTCGGAGATCCAGATCGACTTCCCATGGGGTGAGGACTTTGGAGCACCGCAAGAAGAGGCGATCATGCAGCAGTTCGATCGTCCGTGTATCATCCACCGCTACCCGTCGGAAGTGAAAGCTTTCTACATGAAGCGTGACCCTGACAACGAAAAGGTCGTGCTGGCCATGGACATGCTTGCTCCGGAGGGGGCTGGCGAGATCATCGGTGGTTCGCAGCGTGAAGACAACCACGACTTGCTCCTCGAGCGCCTGCGTCATGAAAACCTCCCGGAAGATGCCTTCCAATGGTATCTCGACCTACGCAAGTTCGGCTCTGTTCCACACGCCGGATTTGGCCTGGGCGTAGAACGCACCGTGAAATGGATCACCGGCGCCGAGCATATTCGTGAGGTCATTCCGTTCCCACGGATGATCTATCGGATCGTGCCGTGAAGACGGGTACTGGGTACTAGGTACTAGGTACTGGGTACTGGGTACTAGGTACTGGTACCGATTGTCTGACGTGGAAACGATCTCGTTTGACGCAATGGATTTGACAGGACAGAAACAAAGCTCAAAAAAGCACTTCTCTTTCACCACTTGAGTACCCAGTACCCAGTACCCAGTACCCAGTAACCAGTACCCAGTACCCAGTACCCAGTACCTAGTACCCAGTACCCAGTACCCAGTACCTTCTTAGGTAGAGAACAATGGAAACCAAAACCAACGGCTCCGAGAACATTCTCTGGGACCTCTCAGATCTTTACGCAACGATCGATGAAACTGGGCTCGAGGGAGACCTTGCTCGCATTGGTGACCGCACCAACGCGTTCCGAGAAAAGTGGCACGGTCGGTTTGCCACAGCAAGCATCGCCGAGTTCATGGAGATGGTTGCAGAATATGAGCAGCTTAACGAAGACTTCGGTCGAATGGGTGCGTATGCACACCTGCAGTATTCAACCGACTCGGAGAACGCGGAGTATGGCAAGCTGATGCAGCGAGTTACCGAGACGCTGTCGAAGGCATCGAACGACATTGTCTTCGTTGATACCGAGCTGTCTTCATTACCCGCCGACCGCATCGCCACGCTCATGGCAGCGCCGGAACTGGCTTCGCGAAAGCATTGGCTGGAAGTGGTAATGGACTACAAGCCCCATACCCTGAGTGAGGACGTCGAGCAGGCTTTGAATGCCAAGTCGGTTTCGTCGCGCTTTGCCTGGGTGCGTCTGCACGATGAGGTGTCGGGCGCGATGACGTTCTCCTTCCGCGGACAGGAATACACGATCGCTCAGATGACGAAGATGCTCTATGACGGCGATCGTCAGACGCGGAAGGAAGCCGCCGAAACGATCTCGGCCGTGCTTAAGACGGATGCCAAGATGCATGCCTATGTGTTCAACACGATCATCGGCGATTGCGAGGTAAACGACCGTCTGCGCTCCTATCCAACGTGGGTCTCCAGCCGCAACCTTTCGAATGAAGTGTCGGACGCATCAGTGCAGGCCCTTGTCGATGCCGTGGTGTCGCGCTATGATCTCGTGCACCGATACTTCGCTCTGAAGAAGGGGCTCCTTGGCCTTGACAAACTCTATGACTACGACCGCTATGCCCCGATAACGGAAGCCTCGGACTTCTGGACCTGGGACCAGGCTCAGGCAATCGTCGTTGATTCGTACACGTCGTTTGACAGGCGTGCCGGTGAGATCGCATCGATGTTCTTCGACAAGAACTGGATCCACGCACCCGTGCGCAAGGGCAAGCGCAGCGGCGCCTACAGCGCCGGAACGATTGCTTCCGTGCACCCCTATGTGTTCATGAACTATACCGGCACCAGCCGCGACGTGCAGACGTTGGCGCACGAGCTTGGTCATGGCGTGCACCAGTATCTATCGCGCCAGCAGGGTCCGCTACAGATGCACACGCCCCTTACCATTGCCGAAACTGCGAGCGTCTTCGGTGAGATGATTACCTACAAGAAGATGTACGAGCAGACCACGAGCGACGAAGCCAAGCTCGCACTGCAAATGTCGAAGCTCGATGGCATGATCGCCACCGTGTTTCGCCAGGTTGCCCTGAATCGCTTCGAAGAAGCCGTCCACACAGCACGCCGTACACAGGGCGAACTGTCGCTCGATCAAATCAACGAGATCTGGCTCACAACACAGAAGGGTCAGTTCGGCGACTCCGTCGAACTCACCGACGGCTACGAAGTCTGGTGGTCCTACATCTCGCACTTCATCCACACGCCGGGCTACGTGTACGCCTACGCATTCGGTGAGCTGCTCGTGCTGGCCCTCTACCAGATCTATCTGCAGAGCCCGGAAAGCTTCCCGGATAAATACATCGAGCTTCTCTCGTCAGGGGGCTCCAAGCGTCCGGAAGAACTGCTCGCCCCATTCGGACTCGACATCACCAGCCCTACATTCTGGCACAATGGTCTGTCGTTTATCGACAGCTTCCTTGGTCAGGCAGAGGAGCTGGCCAAGCTTCGCTAGGTTTCGGGTTTCAGGTTTCAGGTTTCGGGTTCTGATTCGGTGGTAGGACTTGTACACTCAGAGGGGGCCTGCTGTTACCTGTGTCATCCTTGACAACCCGATACCGACCCATTCCCCGCGCCCAACCTGAAACCTGCAACCTGAAACCTGAAACCTGAAACCTACTCGCTCGCAAGTCCCGCCAGCTTTATCACAGCGTTCACGTAATCATCGCTGTTGTTGTAGTGGTGAATGGCTTTTCGCTGCTGCTCGGGGGTTTTACCCCAGCCGGCTCGGTCGAGGTAGTTGGCAACGCTAAACACGGCATCGTCGAGCTGGTAGAGGTCGATGAGGCTGTCATCGTTTCCGTCGGCTGCGGAGGACAGGTAGGATGACGGGAGGAACTGCGTAAGACCAAATGCGCCGGCCCATGAGCCCCGTAGCGTCAGCGTGTTCATGGTCTTGCGCTCCTGAATGGTATGCAGTGCCTTGAGCTGCTGCACAGCCCAGTTCACCTTGCGGTCCGCACGCTTGGTAAGCGACTCGCGCACACTATCAACCTTGGAGGAGTCGATCGACTTGGCCTTCATGACGAGTGCGGTGTTCGACTCGATGAACTCCGGCTCGTTGCTCAGCAGGACCGACAGGTACACGCTCGGAACGTGGTGTTTGCCTGTTACCCGACCGTGCTTTGTCTCAACCCACAACAGAGAACCAATGATGGAAGGGGGCACGCCATGCACGGAGTCTGCCCGCTGAAGAAGGGCCTTGTGCCGATCCAGAAACTCCCGGACATTCGATACGGCCTCTGCCGACCAGTTGTGTGAATAGTCAGGTTTGCTGGCGAAGTTTGTGACATTGGTTCGTACGTACTTCTCATCGAACGACGTCATGGAATCACGCAGCAGAAGCTCGATGTAGTCCTTGCTTACGCCGCGATGGGCGGCGACGGCTGCGGCTCTCGAAAGTGGATGCGCCACGGCACCGGTCTTTGGCGAGCGGTCATCACCGTTCGATGTTTCCTGCGTGAACGTCGCCAGTGAGAGAATAAGTGCTGCAACGGACGTGGCAATGGTCGAAAGAATCGGAAACATGTTCATCGGACGGGAATCTACGATACCACTATGACAATGGTCATCACCGGACGTCTTTACGTCCTCATTTTTTGCTTTGCGCTTCCTATCGTCGCTTCTGCGCAACCTCGTCTCCATGTACAATCATTGGTGGATTGGGGTGCAGTCACACCCCGCGGATCATTGACGAAGCAACAGTCGGTCAAGTATCGTGTGCCGCTGAAGAACATCGGTAACAAGACCCTGGTGATCAGTTCTGTCCGCCCGCAATGCGGATGTACAACAGCGCCCCTGGAACGTGACACGCTGCAGCCGGGAGAAGAGACCGGGATGAACATTACGCTCACACTTCCGGCCGGAAGCGGAGTGATCGATAAGTACGTTACGATCTATGCCAACGACTCGGCGGGGGCGCATGTCGTAAAGCTTCGCGCCGAAGTGCAGCGCCCCCTGCAGCTCTCATCAAGCTTTTTGGGTTTTAATCAGGGTCGCGTTGGTGAACCTACGCGCTCGAAGATCACTCTGACGTCGTTTTTGGATGAACCGGTTACGCTCACGCTGCAACCGCGGACAGCAGGACTGACCGTGATCGGACCAGTAAGCGTCGTTGCGCACAAAGATGTTCCGGTGCCGATCGAAGTCGAATACACGCCTACAAGAACGGGCGTGTTCAATGTTGAGATGAAGATCGCAACAACCCTTGCCGACTACGACACCATCGAGCTCACGGGTTACGGAATTGCGGACGCACCGAAGAAGTGACACGCTCATAGATGATGAAGCCCCCGTCGCGATACTTCTCGCGCAAGGTGGCCACACCTGACCAGTTGGCTGCATCATTCACGCGGCATACAAATGTTGCCGGACGGTCGATATCACCACTGATCAGCCATGGCTCCCAGTCGTCTACTGCAATACCCTTGGCAGCCGAACTCAGGTGATACGGCTTCTGCGTGTAAAACAGATGAGCATAGCTCTTCATGGTAAGGGGCTTGGTGTACACACCCTTGCCACGTAGCGACGCGTAATAGTCGAGCGCGGCCCCCTGTGAATACGCTTCAATGCGCGGTGCTACGAGCGGGAGGAATGCGGCGATGAACACAGCCACGCTGCCGAAGAGAACGATCATGGCCGTCCGCATGGAGCGACGCGATACAATGAGCGCACCGAGAATGCCGATAAGAAGGATCAGTCCTACAAGGGGCTCAACACCAAGCCACTCGACCTTGCGTGACATGGCCTGACGCAGAAACGCATCGCGGAATGATGGCAGTGATAACATCCACTCGCTGTTCATGAAGGCCCACGGAACGATCACGGCAACCGACGTGAGTACAAGGCCAATGAACAAGACCGCGATCTTCAGACCACGTCCCCACACACGTGTTCCCCAGATCATCGCCTGAATCTGCGTTGCTGCCAGATACGTCATGGGGATGTAGGTCATGGAGCTGTAGTGAACGATCTTGGTGGTTACCGCCGAGAAGACCACCAGCACTACAAAGAACAGTACCGTCATCCAGCGTCGCATCATTTGGTGCATGTTATCCTCATCATGCGATGAGGCGAGCCCCCTGAAAAAGAACAGCGAAGCCGGGTAGCACCCGATCAGTAGCACAATGCTGTGATAGTACCACGGCTGAGCATGCCCTGCCTCGCCGGTTGTTAGCAAACGCCACTGGTAGTTGATGTTCTCGATAAGAAATGTGGGTCCGTTCTGCACGGCGTCAATGCCAAGCCAGATCGCCGGAAGCGTCAGTGCTGTGACGGTGACGATCAAAAGGTCCTTAGCTGGGAAGTTGACGGCAGCGCTTCGACGCTGCCACGCCCACATCACAAGCAATGTGAGCACGACCAGGCCGAGACCCACCGGCCCCTTTGTCATGACGGCAAGACTTGCATAGAGTCCTGATTGAAGGGGGCGTCCTGTGCCCTCTAGCTGACCCCTGATGATCTGCCAGATCGCCAGAAAGATGAACAGGTTGAACATCGGATCGATGATGCCCGACCGAGCATAGAAGTGCGGCAGCAGTGTGCCGAGATACACCATCGGCCACAAGAGTCCAAAGTCGTCACCACCGACTCGCCGTCCGATGTGATGCAGCACAAGCAGCGTGATGATGCCAACGATGGCATTCGGCAGTCGCGCGGCAAACTCATTGATGCCAAAGACGTGCATCGACAATACCTGCATCCACACGAATAGAGGGGGCTTTTCGGTAAATGGACGGTAGTCGATCTGCATGTGCAGATAGTCACCCGTAACGATCATCTCGCGTGCACACTCGGCAAAGTTGATCTCGTCCCAGTCGAACAGGCGCACCGAGCCGAGGAACGGCACGAAGAAAAGAGCTCCGACTATGATTATCAGAAACTGCTGACGGCGGACACTATTTGTGATCTGTGCGATGCTCACGTGGCAAAAATACCCACGGCAGAGCGCTGAGAAGTCCGATCACTGCCGAGGCAGCAAGAGCGGGTAGCAGCTCCCAGCCAGCGCCGCCAATCTCATAATAGATCTGGACGATGCTCACGATAGGTATCGTCGTTGGAAACATCATGAGCAACGCAACAATCACCAGCGACGCGGCAGCGATCACCATCAGATGTGAGCGCTCACGTCCGATCATCTCGTCAATCACGACAAAGCGTCCAAGCAGCGATGCCACAAGTGTCATCAGTAAAAGCGAAGCGATGTGGGAATGTCCGGCAAACAGTGTCTGCACCAGCAAGTAGGCCGCGATCATCTCGGTGGCTGTGAGGAGAAACTTTCCGACGAGTTCGACAAAGAAGTTCCTCGTAGCGGAGGTCATGGAAGAGCGCGTAGCCAGTAAGAGTGATGGAATGGCAACACCCACAAGGCTTAGCAGAGCGCCGCGGCGTGGACTCAGGTGATAGGGGGCCGCAGCGATCGCCGTCAGCGCACTCAGCACTATCAGGACAACGTTCTTGCTCATAAACAGCACAGCAACGGCCATCACGATGCGGATAGCACGGCGTCCTTCTGCGATCATCGCCGGGAAGTCTGCAAACGTTGCCCGCTCAAGCACAATGTCGGCGGCAAGCTTTGTTGCTGACGCGCTCTCTGCTACAGCAATTCCGACGTCAGCTTCCTTGATAGCCGGCAGATCATTGATGCCATCGCCGATCATTACAACTGTTTCATTCCTGCCAAGCCCCCTGATGATCTCTCGCTTGTCTGCCGGAGTGCATCGGGCATGCACCTGCAGGGTTGCATCTACTTGCACGCCGAGCTGGGAGAGAGTCTGCCTGACAGGGGGCTCGGAATCCCCGGAGAGGATCACACGCTTCATACCCATGTCCGCAAACATTGAGAGCGTTTCAGAGGCCTCGGGTCGGATGCAATCCGAAAGCGCGACGATAAACTGGGGAACAACATGAGAGCCGATCGGCTGATCTGAATTGCTTGAGGCCACAACAACCAGACGATGTTCAGCAAGCCCGGCAGCAGCGATAGTACTCTGAATGCTGCCCCACGATGAATGATCCGGTGTCAGCACGACCTCAAGTGCGCCAATGGTGTACCAGCCCCCTTCAGGGATCCTACAGGCACTGTACTTGCGTGACGAGGAGAAGGGAACAATCTCAGTCGATACGAATGAAGCATCGGGAGCGGCGGCATCGCGAAATGAACCGGCCATGCGCCCTTCATCGGAGATCGCATGGGCGATCGTACTGAGCAGACGCCGACACGCTTCCAAAGGCATGACTGCAATCGGGAGAATCGCAGCGATCTGTAGCTCGTTGGTAGTCAGCGTGCCAGTCTTGTCAAAGCACACGACCGAAGCACTTGCAACTCCTTCCATCGCTGCGAGCTTTTGCACGGCAACGCCCCGTCGGGCGATGCGGATGATGCCCGTCACGAGCGTGATGGTGGAGAAGAAAACAAGGCCTTCGGGGATCATCCCCAGCACGAGCGTGGCAACACGTCGGATAGAGTCGACGTTTGTCAATGCTCCACTGCCCTCTAGAGCGAGGTCGGCTATTGCCAGGACAATGGCAATTCCGAAGCTCCAGGTGAACAGTGCATTAACGCGACGTTGAAGGGGCGAGGGACGCAGGTCAACCCGACGTGAAAGGTCTTCGATATGTGCGGCCTGGGTATCGACACCTATGGCAACAACGCGCATCACCAGGCTGCCTGCTACGCAGGATGTGCCGGCAAAGACCTTGTCATTGGCAGTGATGTGCTGTGGGTCTGATTCACCGGTCAGCAGTGAGGTGTCCAGTTCAGCCCCTTGAGAGGACTCTACAGTGCCATCAGCAGGGATGATGTCTCCACGACCGATTACCACCCTATCACCGGGAATCAGTTCGTTGGGAGTGCAGTTCAACTCACGATCGTTGCGACGTGCCCGAACCATTGGTGGACGAAGCACAGACGCGTGTTCAAGTGCCCTGTGGGCTCGCAGTTCCTGGATGATGGCCAGAGTGGTATTGGATATGACCACCGTGATTACGCCCAGGGAATCCCAGACAAGACGTTGGTCATTCGTCGAAAGGTACGCCGCCGTCATCAGGCCAATGATGATCGCATTGACGAGGTTGAAAGGGGTGAAAGTATTCTCGACGACAATTGTGCCAGCTGACTTCGTCATGGGTACAAAGCTATTGCCAGCGGTGTTGTGGTTACGAAACATCGATCAGATATGACTATGTGGTAACACTCACCTTCGGAACTTTCCCGCATGCTGTATGCGCTGGGGATCACTCTGCTTGTCGCGCTGCTGGGTAGCCTTCTGTTCCGCCTGTTGCGGTGGATCACAACGCCTGTTCTGCGGTACATGGGGTTCTATCGGTATTACGCTCCTCTGTTCTTCATCCAGCCATTTGGACATAACCGAGTCGAGCTTCATCTTGGCACTACATGGGATCTCATGAAGGCCCAGAGATTGTCGCCCCAGACGATAATGTCGTCACTGGTGATGGGAATCTCCGGCCTTGTTGGCGATGCAAAGCGTGGACGTCTGCAGCCTACACTCAAGGTTCGTGCAACAACCTATTTCCTGTCGGACTCTACACTTCAGCGATTTGGATTTGACGTTCGCCGTCCAAACGTCCTTGAGTACCTTGCGTTTATTGGCAATTACGCGGAGGTGTGCCTATTGCGCAGCGTGGTGGCAGGACGGCTGCAGCTTGTTGATCTGCGGCGCGTACGCATGGCTGAAACCACTGTACAAACACTCGTCGAGCGAGAAACACTTGTTGGCCCGCTCATGCTGCGTGCAGCACGGTCGCAGGGATTGTATTTTTAGGTGTAACCGCAACGATTAAACTCGGGTTCTTGCATGTGCGTCAATGCGGTTCGTCGTTTCGGTGCGTCCGACACGGGATGCCAAATGCGGGAAAAGAACGTTTTTGCTTCAGCTAAAGGAGACCTGTATGGCTTCATTAGTCCCGTACAAGGGAACATGGACACGGCGCGAGGCAGCACATCTGCTGCGTCGGGCAACTTTCGGTGCGAGCATCGCCGAGATCGATGCTGCCGTGAAGGCAGGACTTGGCAATACTGTTAATTCACTCTTCACGCCACTGCCAATACCCAAGCTGCCGGTGAATACAGCCGACGGGTCGAAGTGGATCCCAGATGCCGGAAAAGTGTGGACCTCCACTGCCGTGTTCGGCGATCCGAACGACTCTTCAACATCCACGGCATACGACATCCGCAAGGGTCCAGGTTTCTATAACGGGATCACCAAAACGTGGTGGTCGCAGCTCATGATCCTGAATCCTCCGTCGATTCAGGAAAAACTCACGCTGTTCTGGTCGAACCACTTTGCCACCGAAATGAGTGCGGTTCAGCACTCGATCCTGTCGTTTGAGCTGCTGGCCTATCTCCGTGCGAACGCATTTGGCAGCTTCAAGACCTTGGCCCGACGTGTGACCTTTGACGGCGCCATGCTGCGATACCTCAACGGTAACGTCAACACAAAGGGCAGTCCTAACGAGAACTACGGCCGGGAGCTACAGGAACTCTTCACCATCGGTAAGGGGCCAGAGATCTCGCAAGGGGATTACACGACCTACACCGAGCAGGATGTTCGCGCAGCGGCTCGTGTCCTTACAGGGTGGAGAGATTTTGGTCCGCGTGACCTGGTTCTGACGGCCAATGATCAGGATCTACGCGATAACAAGCCAAAGAACGCACCGGTGTTCCCGGACAATCCCAATGCCGTCTTCGTGCTCACACAGCACGACACCGGTGATAAGCAGTTCTCTCAGCGCTACGGTAACCACGTCATCAAGGGGGGCAATACTGTTCAGGGGGCTATTGCAGAGGTTGATGAGCTGCTCGATTTGATCTTCGGGCGGGACGCCACGGCGGAGTACCTGGTTCTGCGTCTCTACCGCTGGTTCGTAAACAGTGACGTCAGCGACGAGGTACGCGGCGATATCATCAAGCCCCTTGCCAATAAGCTCCGCAACACCGGCAATGTCGGACCTGTGCTCGGAACGCTTCTCTCGTCGGAGCACTTTTTCGATGCTACTCTTAGGGGCTGCCAGCTGCGTTCGCCGGCTGATATGGTGATCGGCCTGATGAGGGCCATACCCGGATGGAAACCGCTTGTTGATCCATCACTGGAGACACGTTTCTACGGCGGAATTGCAAATTCCCTTGCTGCCCAGCAAATGGATCTCAACGACCCTGCCAGTGTGGCCGGTTGGGAGGCATACTATCAGTCGCCGGACTTCGACCGCATGTGGCTGACAACGGCAACCCTACCGCTGCGAAACGGCTTTACGGATGCGTTGCTCGTCAACAACAATGCGCTTGGTAGAAAGCCGATCCTGGATACGGTCGCCTTCGTCAAGCAGCTACA
>CALRYC010000038.1:0-19064 GCA_943372295.1 Chitinophaga pinensis | reverse complement strand
CCGCAGCTCATCAAGGCCCTTGCCGACGAGGATGCACAAGAGATCATCGTCATTGCCGGGGGCGTTATTCCGCCCAAGGACTACGATGCCCTCTACGCCGCCGGCGTCAAGGCCATCTTTGGTCCTGGCACCAACATCGTTGCCGCCGCGCGTGAGGTTGTGGCTGCCATCCGACGTCACCTTACCTCGCCCGACGCAGCCTAACGCGTGATACGGGCCGGCATAGACATCGGCACCAACACGGCCCTGATGGTCGTGGTCGAGTTCCATGCTGATGGCACGTTCGCCGTGCTCGATGACGTACACGAACTCCCGCGTCTTGGCGAGGGCCTTTCAGCAAGCGGCCGGATCTGCGACGACGCCATCGCGCGCGCCATGGAATCCATGCAACGTTTCCGTGATGTGCTCGCCCCCTACCCCGACGTTGTTGTGCGGTGCGTGGCAACGAGCGCCATGCGCGAATCCGCCAACGGACGTAACGTTGCGTCGCTCCTCTCCGGCGTGCTGGGACACCCCATCGAGATCATCGACGGCGCGCAAGAAGCCCGGCTGACATTTCTCGGCTCTGTGGACGCATCGGCCGTGCCTACGCTCATGATCGATATCGGAGGGGGCTCAACAGAGTACGCCATTGGCGCCAACGGGATTGTAACGTTCTCTACTAGCATTCCCTATGGAGCGGTAAAGTTCACCGAGCGCTTTGCCTTCGAGCGTCCAGTTTCACACGACGTAATAAGTGAAGCCATATCGGTCGTAGCAAATTCGCTGGCCCCCTGCCACGAACATTTCGCAATCGCAGAACACTGCGTCGGTGTAGCCGGAACACCCGTTGCTCTTGCAATGATCGACAAGGGGCTTGCCAGCTATGACGCCCAGCTCCTGCACGGTCACCGCATGAACATCCATCGCATCGCAGAACTCTCTGCCTTCCTCTGCTCACTGACGCTGGCTGAGCTGCGTTCCATCCCCGGTCTTCACGAACGTCGCGCCGACATCGTGCCCATGGGCTCGGTGATCCTGCACGCCTCCATGCACGCTCTCGGAATCCAAACCATCGAAGCCAGAACTACAGGGCTGAGGTATGGAGCGGCGCTGGCGGCGCGGGTTTGAGGTGTGAGGTGTGAGGTTGTCAACCCCGCGAATCATCGTCATCCCTGCGAATCATCGTCATCCCCGCGAAAGCAGGATTGACGATGCTCACCGCGCGCTCCTTGATCACGTGCTCGGCGCCGTAGACATCACACCCGAAACCTGAACCAAAAGGCTGAGCACTGCGTACTAATGCGGGACAGTATCATTCTATAATTGTCTTTTGTGAGTCGCTTCTACTATCTCTTATTTGGCTTATATTGCTGGGGTTATTACAATTCTGACCACTCCCCAAATGATTATTTTTCCCATATACAAGACACGCCAAGAGATCTTGAAGGGGTATGGAGTCACTCCGGATTCAGATGCCGGGCGTTGGCGTATAAGTGCCCTTCGCAAGGAAGGGTACTTTGTGCCAGTGTCACGCACGTGGTGCAGAGTTGGCCCTGATCGCAGGTTTCATCTTCGACAGACGTCTCGCGACATTCAGCTTGTGCGAGTGGTGCGTCCTCTGGTGGACAGTTGCTGCGTGTGGTCATTGACCTCCATTAATCCATTGCTCGTTCACCAGCGAACGCGGCGGCTTACTCTTGTCGAAGTGGCGCGTGCTGATCGTCGATTGGTGTTCGAGAGGTTACGGTCGGAACGGATCCGAAACGTTATTCTGGAAACCGATACCAAATGGGTAATCGATCATATAGGTGAATCCGATTTCGATGTGGTTGTAAGAACTCTTGTGGGTAAGTCTCCGCTTGAGGACGCCAAGAAGGGTATCCCATCTCTCGAGAAGATCATCGTTGATCTATTCGTTGATGGGCAGGTGCTTCTTGGCGTTGCGCAGTCAGATCTTACGCACCTTGTCCGAATGGCATTCAGTGAGTTTTGCATCGACGTTCGCGTTATGCGCAGCTATGCTCGCCGACGAGCAACGTGGGACAAGCTGGTGTCATTCATTGAAATGTTACAGTTCGTCCCGTCAGAGGTCCTGCGTGATCCATAGCAAATCGCTTACCTACGGACACTTAAACGCTACTGCCCGTCGACTCAAGATGCGGGACACGCAGCTACTCAGCCGAATGGTTCACGCCCTCTACCTAGTGGAACAGCTCGCCGTTTATGGGCTGAGCTTCATGTTCAAGGGTGGAACATGCCTTTCTCTTCTCGTCAATCGCATCGACAGATTATCGATCGATGTTGACATTGAAGTAAGCCAGGCGGTATCGCTTGAAGCGATCGACTCGGTACTTACTAGTATCTGTCATAGTGGCACCGTCTTTACCGATTGGGAACTCCAGAATCGCCAAAACGATCGTAACGAATCGAGACATTACAAGGTCATTTATCTACCCACCTTAGCAGTCAGTCACAGCAATCAGGAACACATCCTCCTTGATGTCGTGTGGACGACCTCTGAGCACCCCTGCACGGTTGAACATGAGCTGATCCATGACGCCCTTCTCATTGACGGGCCGCCAGTGCGGATTGTTACGCCGACCATTGAGGGACTTCTCGGTGACAAGCTCACTGCCTGCGCCCCGCTTACCGTAGGCGTTCCGATCACCATGCGTTCCCGGACTGGGATGGGGCGGACACACAACAAGCATCTCGAGATGATCAAGCAGTTATTCGATGTCAATGTTCTCATTCCACGAGCAGTTGATTGGGAATCTGTTCGCAGAGCCTATGCTAGAACGTTGGACGTGCAGCGACAGGTGTTTGGGCAAGACTACAGCAATGAGCAGGTTACACATGATCTGTGTCGTCGCGCCCTCGCAATGTTCAACGTACTCAGCACATCCTACCACCCTGACCTTGAGTTTGCACACAGCACTGGTCACAAAAGTTTGAGGAACTACCTTGTAGCACCAGGAGACTTCCTGTTCGAACATGTTAAGATGGCTGCCCTGCGGGCCGCCTATGTTGCTCACTGCCTGCAGACCGGAGAATCGCCAACACCTGAATCGCAGGTCGGTACTTCGTCCACCCCTGATAACTGGACAACCAAGCAGATAACGAGGGGTCTTTCAAAAACACTGCGACCGGAAGCAGTTACGCTAGTGAGTGCTTTACTCGATGCTGGTTCATACCGATGACGACCTGCGATTACTCTCGCGGGGTTGGAATATCCAAATGGCCTGCGGACTCATCGATAAATCTGTCAATACACGAATGACGATCCCCATCGGGGCGAACCTGCTCCTGAGCTTGTCATTGCCATCATGCGTGTTCGAAGAATGGTAGTCAGGCGATGGCTGCCTCACGTATTTTCGTCAACCCCGCGCAAGCGGGGATCCATGATTTTGAATGACCAGTTACAAATGACCGATTACGATTGACAGATACACAATGACGAATCGTCATTTGTCATTTGTCATTGGTCATCTGTCATCGGTCATTGGTCACTCGTCCCTCGTCACTGGTCACTCGTCCCTCGTCACTCGTCACTCGTCACTCGTCACTCAAGAGCATCTTTGATCACCGCGGCCTGCTCGATCTCGTGCTTTTTGGCAGAGCCGGTGGCGGGGCTGGCAGCGGCATCACGGCCGGCGTAGCGAAGGCGCTGGTTTGCACCGAGCACGTCCAGAAGGTGCGGCTGTACGAAGGTCCAGGCGCCCATGTTCTTGGGTTCTTCCTGACACCACACAACATCGGTCGCGTTGCCGTAGCGGGCAAGCACGGAGGCCATCTTCTGCGAGTGGAACGGGTGGATCTGCTCAAGTCGCACAAGCGCCACATCGGTGCGGCCGAGTTCGGCACGGCGCTTGGCGAGCTCGTTGTGGATCTTGCCGGTGGTGATCACCACGCGGCTAACGGACGAGGCGTCCGCGATGGTAGCGTCGTCGATGATCTCCTGATAGGAACCGTTGACGAGTTCTTCCACGTCCGACTGGAAGATGCGCAGGTAGCCCTTCGGCGTCATGACGATAAGGGGCTTGCGCCATGCTGCCTTGACCTGACGACGCAGGGCATGGAAGTAGTTGGCCGGCGAGGTGAAGTTGCAGACGATCATGTTGTCCTGCGCACACAGCTGCAGGAAGCGCTCCAGGCGCGCGCTGGAGTGCTCCGGACCCTGTCCGTCATAGCCGTGCGGAAGGAGCACCGTGACGTTGCTGCGCTGCTGCCACTTTTCTTCGGCGCTCGAAATGAACTGGTCGAACACGATCTGCGCGCCGTTGGCAAAGTCGCCAAACTGTGCCTCCCAGATCGTGATCCCGTTCTTGGCAATGGTGCTGTAGCCATACTCGTAGCCAAGCACGGCATACTCGGAAAGAGGCGAATCATGAATGTGAAGCTTCTGCGGCGCACCAAGCTCGTTGAGTGGAACATGACGTTCCTCGGTCACACTATCGCGGTGCACGGCCTGGCGGTGGTTAAAGGTGCCACGGCCGGTGTCCTGACCCGTGATGCGCACGACATGACCTTCCTTGAGCAGCGAACCAAAGGCAAGCGCCTCTGCCATGCCCCATTGCACGTGACCCTGATCGAAGGACACCTTGCGCTTGTCGGCCTCGGCCTTGACCTTCGCATGGATGTTGTAGCCGTCCGGAACAGAGCAGATCACCTCGGCGATTGCCGAGAGCTGATCGTGCGCCACGGCAGTCGGAACGTGCAAGTACATATCAACATGCTCATGCACGGCCGGAGCCGGCAGCGCGCTTGCACGGTTGTCATAGGCCGCATTCAGACGTGCCGATTCTTCCGAAGCAATGGTAGACAGCCCGTCGGCATCGGCGACACCCTCGGTCGTCAATCGCACTTCATAGACCTTGCGGACGGTCGAGATGTTCTTGATCTTCTTGTACAGCAGGGGCTGGGTCGCCGTCGGATCGTCCTGTTCGTTATGACCGTACTTGCGGTAGCACAGCATGTCGATCACCACGTCATCGGCAAACCGCTCGCGATACGCCATGGCGAAGAGCGCCGCAGCGCGGCAAGCTTCCGGATCGTTCCCGTCAACGTGCAGGATCGGCACCTGCAGAAGCTTGGCAACGCCAGTGCAGTAGGGCGATGAACGCGAGTCCTCCGGTGAAGTGGTAAATCCGATCTGGTTGTTGATCACAATGTGCATCGTGCCGCCGGTGGCATAGCCGCGCAGACGTGCCATGTTCAGCGTCTCGGGTACAACGCCCTGTCCGGCAAAGGCCGCATCACCGTGGATGAGGATCGGCATTACGCGGCGATACGTCTCGTCGCCGATCTCGTCATCGAGCGCCCGGGCCATACCCTCGACAACAGGGTTCACGGCTTCGAGGTGACTCGGATTGGGCGCAAGGACAAGTGCGAGCGTCGACCCGTCGTTTGCATGATACGTGCCCTTAGCGCCGAGGTGGTACTTGACGTCGCCCGACCCCTGGTAGGAATCCGGATCGATCTTGCCCTCGAACTCGTTGAAGATCTTCTCAAGGGGCTTACCCATCATGTTGGCCAGCACGTTGAGTCGTCCACGGTGGGCCATGCCAAGAACCGAAGCGGCAAGTCCGGCGCGCGCGCCATCGGCGAGCATCTGTTCGAGAATGATCAGGGCACTTTCGCCCCCTTCAAGAGAGAAGCGTTTGGCACCGAGGAACTTGGTGTGCAGGAAGTTCTCGAGTGTTTCGGCTCTCACGAGCTTGCGATACGTATCCAGCTTCTGCTCTGCCGAAAGCTTGGTCTTCAGATGCGTTGTTTCGACGTATTGACGGATCCAGTTCTTCTGCTCCGGATCCTGGATGTACATGTACTCAATGCCGATGTGATCGCAATACGTACCGCGCAGCATGTCGATGATGTCGCGAAGAGTTGCACGCTTAACACTCCCTAACCCTCCGGTGTCAAATTCACGGTCGAGATCCCAGATCGTGAAGTTGTAATATCCGGGATCAAGCTCCGGATAGTAATACGCTTCGAGTCCGAGTGGGTTGACGTCGGCCAGCAGGTGGCCCCGCACGCGATAGGCGTTGATGAGCTGAACAACGCGGCCTTCCTTATCGATCTCCTCCGGCGTATCAGGCTTGGCAAAGGGGCTAGCCCCCTTCTCATGCATCCAGCGCATCGGCTCGAATGGGATCTTGATGGCCGCGAAGATCTGCTCGTAGAAGCGGTGCTCGCCCAGAAGTAGCTGGTGGATGTACTGCAGAAACTCGCCCGACTCGGCACCCTGGATGACGCGGTGGTCGTAGGTGGAGGTGATGGTAACGACCTTCGAGATGGCCAGCGTGGAGAGCACGTCGGGCATCATGGCCTGGAACTCGGCCGGGTATTCAATGGCGCCGGCGGCAACGATGGTGCCCTGACCCTCCATGAGGCGTGGCACGGACATCACGGTGCCGATACCACCGGGATTGGTCAGTGTGATATTGGCACCGGCAAGTTCTTCGGGCGTGAGCTTGTTGGTGCGTGCGCGCTTGATGATGTCATCGTAGGCGGCGGCATACTCTTCGAAGCTCAGACGCTCGGCATTCTTGATACTCGGAACCAGCAGGATGCGTGTACCATCCTTGCGCGTGGTGTCAACAGCAAGTCCAAGGTTCACTCCCCCACGCTCGACGCGCACCGGCGTGCCATCCTGCACACCGTAGGAGTTCTTCATGTTCGGGTACTTCTCGGCAGCGCGCACGATGGCCCAGCCGAGGATGTGTGTAAAGGAGAGCTTGTTGCGACGCTTTTTGGCAAGGAAGGTATTGGCAATGCGGCGGTTTTCTTCGAGGGCCTTGACCGGTATGTTACGCACGCTGGTGGCCGTCGGCACGTTCAGCGAGGCCTCCATGTTCTGAGCGATCTTTCCGCCGATCGACGACAGCGCGACGATGGCATCGCCGGCAGACATGGCCGGCAGGCGCGTTCCTGGTGTGGCAACGGCAGCAGCTGCAGGCATCGATACAATTGGAGCCGGCTGTGAAACGGCGTTGGGTGCGGAGATTCCGTTTGTGGCAACGGCCACGGCCGGAGCTTCAGGGGTGTAGGTGGCAAAGAAGGACTGCCACTCGGGCGATACGGACGAAGGGTCTCTGAGAAATTCGAAGTAGAGCTCGTCAACGTATGCACTGTTCATCGACATCATGGTCGAATGACTTTCATCGGTGGAAAAAGTGATGCAAAACTACGGTTTTTCACGCATCCCGATGAAGGCCAGCATTCGTCCGGAGCGCCCCTTGTCACGTCGGTAGGAGTGGTACCGCACGTCGCTGATGGTGCATGACGGATCAACCCGGATGTTGCGCTCGTGCAGGCCTGCCGAATCGAGCTGATCCACGATCGCACGGTGATTGTCAAACAGCCACGTCCCGATTGAAAGGGGCTGGCAGTAGCTACTCAGGACCTCATACACGTCGGTGCCGACCTCATAGACGCGACCGGAGGCGCACGGCGAAAGCCACGCCTGCAGTTCTGAAGCCACACTGCCATAACGACCGGCTAGCAGCGCAACCGTGCGCGCCGTGATGTTGGCGGTTGTGCCACGCCAGCCGCTGTGGATGGCCGCAACGACGTGCCGCACGGGGTCATGCACTAGCACGCCACAACAGTCGGCCAACTTGACGCCGAGCACGATGCCCGGCACGGCCGTTACGAGCGCGTCGGCCTGCTCACTGCGCACAGATGTGCAGGATTTCACGTCGGTAACCTCCACGCAGCGATCTCCATGAACTTGGTGCACGGTGGCGATCCGCTCTCGAGACACGCCAATATCGACCGACAGTGCCTCGTACGACCGTTCCACATGCGTCGTATCGGCCGATTCCGAGATCGAAAAAGATGTTCCCGGCCACGGCAAATCGTGGGTGTCCACAAGCGTCATGCCCGATATCAGATCGCTGCTGGAAAAGGCCGGTTGAATGTTGATCATCGCTGTATCGTGTCTGGTGGTGTGTGAAGGATTGCCCCTTTCATGCGGCGACCCCATGGGCCCAAACCTACGACGGAGTGCGGAGCCTGTGACTGCGCCCAGCGCAGCAGCGCCGGATCGATCGGGCCCGGACTCGACCCGACAACTGTGAGCTCGACGCGCCCAGCCGACGTGCGAGCTAAGACCAGACCGTGTCGGCGTTCGATGATCACCACGCGCGCTTGAGGGCCGGGTACACTCCTGAGCGTCAGCCACAGCGCCCCGACCAAGCACGAGGCGGCCATGAGCCGCACGGCAAACCCCTTCCACGTGCGCGAGACCAGCGGCCACGTCAATGCCAGTACACCGGCCAGCGCCATCCAGAGTACGTCCGACGCGCTCAGCCCGGCCGTAACGTCAATCGCCCAGAACCGTGCCGTCGCATCGGCCGATCGGACGATGATGATCAGCCACCAGGCGGCAGCGTCCTGCATGATGCTCAGCGGCGCGGCAGCGATCAGGATGCCCAGCAGAAGGGCAGCACTAAGCAGCGGCACAACCACGAGATTGGCAAGGGGCGAGGCAAGACTCAGCGCCTGAAAGGCTGCAGCCGCCGGAATGGTGACGCCGAGCGTTGCGGCCCAAGAAACAGCTACCGCGTCGATGATCACCCGCACAACGGCATGCCGGCGCACGGTAAGCGTCAGCAGAACCGTGCGGCAGCGCGGGACGAAAGCGATCAGCGACAACGTTGCTACAACCGATAGACCAAATCCGGCACTGATGCACGACATGGGGTCGACGACCACGATCGCCAGCACGCTCAACATCAGCATATTGACGGCGCTCACGTCGCGCTCGCCGCGCACACCGATGAGCGCGCCGATGCCCATGATCGCGCTTCGCACGGCAGGTGGCTCTGCGCCGGTAAGAACCGTGTAGGCCATCACAACAGCGATCCCGGCGGTCAGCATCACGAGACCCGGTCGACGTCCGATCACCAGAAGCACGAGCCAGGTGATCACGGCCACGTGCGATCCGCTCACCGAAAAAATGTGTGCCGTGCCGCTTAGTCGGTAGGCCTGCCGCGCGCTGCTGTCGATCATCGACCGGTCGCCGATAACCAGTGCCACTACCACGGGGGCAACGTCCTGCGGCAGCACACGTATGATGCGTCGGGTGACCGCCGCGCGCAGACCCGCAATCAGGCCGGTCAACTGCGGTGGCGGCCCGACGTCCCATCCGGCGGCCCGCTCGAGTACCAGCACGCAACCCATCGAACGAAGGTATGCCCCCTCGGAAAACTCGCCCGGCAAACTCGGCCAGAGTGCTCTACGAAGGCGTCCATACACGATGCGGCGCTGACCCGACGATGCGATGCTTTGGCCAAGGGGCTCGCTGACCATGATGCGCGCACGCACGCACGGGGCCCTGTCGAGGTCGACCTCGCCCCTGAGCAGATACTTCTGCGACGTCGGACCAAGTCGTATAACCTGCTCGACATATCCGTCGCAGCGCGCACGCGTCGCCGCCGAGCGCTGGCAGACCGGAATGTCGGCGCCCGACATCGGGCCGAGATACCCGTGGATGACCTCTGCGCCGCATGCACCCAGTGCGCCCGCAGCACAGAGCAAACACAGCCCGTAGCGCTGCCCGTGCAGATGAACAAGTCCGATCACCATGAGAAGCGCTCCGAGTATCGGACCTGTCCACCAATCAGGTGAGAGCAGCGAAAGAAGCCACGTTGCAGACACCGTCAAAATGGCCGCGGAGGCAAGTGGAAAGCGTGGTGTGGGCATTGCCGGTAGTGTGCGAAAACCGGACCCTAACGTGACGTGTCGGTGTTGATAACTCGGGTCTGCCCAGCCCCCTGCCTGCCCGTAATTTGCCCTTTCAATGCGTTGGTCGTTGGAATTGTACGTCGCTCAGTCACGTTTTTCGCGGGGCGAGGCACAAAGAGTTCAAACACGCATTCCTGTCACAAATCATCAATGGAACACGCAATGAGTACAGAAACAAAAGCATCCAAGGATGCCAAGGAAACGGCATCAACGGCAGCAAAACCGGCCGATGCCAAGGTTAAGGCCGCCCAGCTGGCCGTTGAGCAGATCGAAAAGCAGTTTGGCAAGGGCTCGATCATGCGCCTGAGCGACACATCGTTGGTCGAGATCGATGCCATCTCCACCGGCTGCCTCTCGCTTGATGCGGCGATCGGTATCGGCGGCGTGCCGCGCGGACGTATCGTTGAGATTTACGGTCCGGAATCCTCCGGAAAGACCACGGTCTGTCTGCAGGTGATCGCCGAAGCACAGAAGGCAGGGGGCTTGGCAGCCTTTGTCGACACCGAGCATGCGCTGGACGTTAAGTATGCTCAGCGTCTGGGCGTTGATCTGAACAACCTTCTGCTGTCGCAACCGGAGTTCGGAGAGCAGGCCCTGGAGATCGTCGAGACGCTCGTGCGCTCGGGTGCGATCGACGTGGTGGTGGTTGACTCCGTGGCTGCTCTGACGCCACGTGTTGAGATCGAGGGCGACATGGGAGATGCGCAGATGGGATCGCAGGCCCGCCTGATGAGTCAGGCCATGCGCAAGCTTAATGCCGCTATCGGGCGCTCCAACACCACGGTGATCTTCACCAATCAGCTGCGATCGAAGATCGGCGTGGTCTACGGCAACCCGGAAACGACAACCGGCGGTAACGCCCTTAAATACTACGCTTCTCTGCGCATCGACGTGCGCCGCAAGGATGTGATCAAGGACGGACAGGAGATCGTCGGCAACCGCGTGCGTGCGAAGATCGTTAAGAACAAGGTCGCTCCACCGTTCCGCGAAGCCGAGTTCGACATCATGTACAACGAGGGTATCTCGCGACTGGGCGACATGATCGACGTGGCCGTTGAGACGGGCATCATCGTAAAGTCCGGTTCGTGGTTCTCGTTCAACGAAGAACGTGTGCAGGGCCGTGACGGCATGCGCAAGCTGCTGACCGAGAACACGCCGCTCTACAATGCACTCGATGCGGCCGTGCGCCATGCACTGAAGCTCCCCGATACCACAGCACCGGCCAACAGCAAGAAGTAACATATGGGCGTCATCACGTCCGTCCGCCGGAATGTGAAGAACGCCGGACGCTGTTCAGTGTTCGTCGATGACGACTTCTTTGCCGCCTGCCCGATCGATGTTGCCCTTGCGCTTGGTCTGCGCAAGGGCCTTGAAATGTCAGCCGATCTCGAACGACGTCTGCGCTCCGAGGACCGTCGTATGGTGCTGCGGCAGAAGGCTTATCGATATGCCACCTACAAGCCACGAACCGAGCGCGACCTGCGGCGCTTTCTTGACAAGGCCGAAGCCACCGTGGAGGAGTCGTCTGGCGTGCTCGCGTGGCTTGCCGAGTTCCGTCTGATCGATGATGAAGGCTACGCGCGACGCTTCATCGAGGCATCAAAGCTGCGCAAGCCCCTTTCCCCGACGATGATGCGTCGGTCGCTTCTGGCCAAGGGGCTTTCTGAATCGGTTGTGGAGGCGGCAATGGCCTCTGAGACAACACCACAGGACTCATTCGAAGCGGCACGCGCCGTGGCACGCAAGAAACTGCGGATGCTCACGTCCGATGACGATCGTTCAACGGAGGACAAACTGGTACGGTTTCTTCAGTATCGCGGATATGCCTGGACGGTGATCAAGGACGTGATCAGCCAATGGAAAGAGGGTTCGCTGCTGACGCTCATTCTGCTGACGGCTTGCGCTTCGGTCATGGGGCAGCACGACACATCATGCCACAAAACGCGGCTGAGTGACGTTATCAACAAGTTTCAGCCGGCCACGCTGCCGGTTCCCGGACCGGCCGGCGAGATGTACTTCGACCGGAAGTTCCACCCCGATAACCCCGATGGCGGCAGTTCGGACGCCGATCAGGCGTGGGTAACACGTCGACGAGGGGGCTCGTGGGACAGTCCCACCTTGGCTGTCGTAGAAGTTTTCGACCCTCAAACCGGACGTCGAACCGGGGCAGATGTGGTCTTCGGTTTCAGTACCGATAACCTGCGCGCGCTGCTAGCGGGCCGTTTCGTAGCAGGCTCAAAGAACATGTCGCTCGTTCTGGCACAGCGCGCAACGGCAGAGGGTCCGTTTCTCTCCCATCAGGTCATCATGGCCGATCTTGGGCGCAATTTCTATGCAACCTTCAACGATGACGCTTCGAGGTTCATCGTCGCCCTCGAACGTCCATCCGGCAAGGGCGATCTCGATCTGTATCGCATCACCTACGATGCCTGCGGCAAGGTTTCCGAGCCCGTGCCGCTGGCAGACAATCTCAACACGGCGGCATTCGACGGAGCTCCTTGGCTCAGCTGCGATGGGCGGACTTTGTACTTCTCGTCTGCCGGAAGGGAAGACCGGCGTGGTAAGGCGGATCTATACGTCACGCGTCGCCTCGATGAGACGTGGACTCGCTGGAGCGACCCGATCAACCTTGGCGCATGTGTCAACACGACCGAGGATGAAACAGCCGTCAGCCTCGGCTGCGGAGCATCGGAGCTCTACTTCACCTCGTGGGACGACTCTAGCGAGCGTATGGGAATCTACACGGCCGCGCTGCCCGCGTATCTGCAACCACAACGAATGGTCCGAAGCACCTTTACGATCCGCGATGCCATTGGCGACACGCTTGTCAGGGGGCTGCGCATCATCGGCTATTCGGATGCCGACGGCGCATGTGCGCCGCGGCGGGGCTGGCCGGTTGACGAGCGCACACGCCGCGCCGTCATCATGCTTCCACCCAATGCCCGAACCACCCTGGCCATTGCCGATAACCCACGCTGGCGTTTGATCGACGGCGAGGTCGGCACCAGCGATTCAGCGGTATCGATCACCATGCAGGTTGTTGCGCTGGATAAGCCCCTTTGCAGCATAAACTTTGAAAACGGTGATACGACGCTTTCCCTGCAAGGTCATGCTGCTCTGGAATCGCTCCGCAGCACCTTCGGCACGAGCGCGCTCTCACGTCTTCGTGTGGTAGGTTATGCCGATGCCAGCGGAACAACGCAGACCAATCTGCGGATCTCGCAGGCGCGCGCGCGCGCGGTAGCAGAACAGGCTACCATCCTTGTGCCAGGCGGCGAGATCCGGAACATAAACGTGCAGGGCAGAGGCGTCGAGGTTGTCAGCGGACGTCGAGCTGCGGAGGATGCTCCCGAGAGCCGGCGCGTCGACGTCTACTACGACCCGTGAGGCGGGCGTCACAGCATCAATGCGAGCGTCCGTCGGTGCGCAGCTCGACGTGTGAGGTGCGTCGTTTTCCCCCATCACCTTCTTCGGTCAGGCTCAGCTGCCAGCGCGAGCTGCAATGCACGTAGATCGCCAGCTCGTTGGGGGCGATCCACTCGGCATTCTCTTCGCGCAGGGGCGACCTCCAGAGCACTTCGTCCTGGACAACCAAGCAGGCCCGCTCAATGCCGTCATCACCCAATGCCTGAATGACCAATTCCTCCCGCCCCATCGGTCGGCGCTCCAAGCGCACCCGAAGACGCTGCCATGCGTCGGAGGTTTCCAATGCTACGTCGCGGACGATCGCATCGCTGCGGTGCATGGATGATGTCCCGAAGGTCACCGCCCGCCGCTGACCGTCCTGCCGTTCGGCCTCGGTCAGAGGGCGCAGTAGCACGTCGGGAACATCCGTATTGCATGACTCGAACACATCACGCAGACGGGCCCTAAAGATCCGGTCGAACTCTTCACGATGCGGGGCCTGATGCCGTTCATCATACCACCAGAACCAATCGGAGGCCTCCAGCACTTCCATGCGGGCGGCAACGGTCTCTTCATCGTGACCGGCCTGAGCCAGCGCCTGCATGGCCTGACCAAGGAGAGACCATGCAAGGTTCTTTGTCGGCGAGCCGATCCAGACGCCGAAGTCACCATTGATCCATGAGCCGGCACGCAGGTGCTCAAGCCGGCGCGCATGACCTGAATCGGCAACCTCGCCGCAGGTGACGCATGTAAACCTGTCGTCGTCCTCAAGATGGCGCATAAGCGAACGGAGAAATTCTTCACCATTGTGATGATAAAACTCCCAGCAATTCTCACCATCAAGGATCACCGGAATAACCGCCTTCTCAAGTGCCGAAGCCCCCTGCTCATGGATGATCAGCTGACGTCGCTCCTCGAGTCGACGCACAAAATCGGCCGCTGCGCTTGTTGCATCCCACGAGGCGTATTCAAAACCAATGGCATCGCTCAGCCCATGATCGCGAAACAGCACCATCATGTTTCCCGATGTGGTTGCAACCTCATGCGGGAAGTACACATCACTTCGTACAAACTGCTCACCGGCCGACGCCCTAAGCACACCTTCGTCGGTAGCCGTCCACCGAACGCCGCTGGCCGCCAGAACCTCCAGGGCCTCCATCGAGAGCGATCCCTCGGCAGGCCACATACCAGAAGGTATGGTGCCGCTTCGCCGCTGCCAGTCATCAAGCGCACGCCGCACATGACGCCTTGCATGGAAAGGGGCTCTATAGGCCGGTGATGGCAGCGTGGCTCTCGGCATGCATTCACCAGCTGCATCGGTATCGATCACTAGCGGCAGGATCGGGTGATGGAACGGCGTAATGCTGACCTCGATGTGACCCGCGCGGGACTGTTCGAGCATCGTTGGTACCACCTCGGCCACCAGCCCCCGAATGGTCTTCATGAGGTCCACTTTTTGGTCTTCAGAGTAGTGAGCCCCCTGCTCAAGCAAACGGCGAATCGGTTCGCTGCGGCGTCGCGTGACGGGTCCGCACCAGGCCAGATGAAACAGTACCTGTGCATCTCGCCATTCCTGTTCTGAAAGTGCTGGATGGTCAGGTGAGCGCAGGTGCGAAACGATCGACGCCAGGCGCGGCAATCCCTCCATCATCGGATCGCGCAGCGTCAACAGCCAGCGCGTCAGCTCCCGGTGCTGCTCGTGCGAGAGCGATGCCGTATTGATCTCGGCCAGCTCCTCAAGCGGATCGAGCACGCCCTGGGTGCAGGCATCAAGCTGCTCGAGCATCGACGGAACGAGGTTGATGGTATGCGGTATGGAATACTCCGAAAGGATTCGGGGCAGATCAGCATAGTCCTTGATCGCATGAAGCCGTACCCACGGCAAAACAAAACGTCCGTTGAGACGATACTCGGGTTGGTGCTGGTGCCAGAGGAAGCAGATTCGCATTGCGAAATCTACGCGCCGATCACCAAAGCGGTACTCAAGAAATAATGTCCCCTACCGTTCGTCAATGCCATCGTACTTTTGTGATGCGTCAGTATCCGGTACCAAGTACCTGGTACACGCTCTCTCGGGGATGTAACGGTCTCGACGGGGTGAAGCGTTTACGAAGATGCGTGCCGAGCTACGCTGGTGGAGCTCGTTAATACAACCGGCGAACAACAACTGGCGATAACTTCGGTTATCGCATGGCCGCCTAAACTTAGGCCGCTATGCCATCGAACGGATGGGTGCCTGTTCCCCTCCGCCTCGGTGTTGCCCTCAAACAGGCTGGCGTGAAGTCGTGCACCAGGACCTAACGTGAGAAACCACTGATGCTGGCTGAGGCGGACCTGTCGATCGGTTACCGCAACAGTAAGACCCTGTAGATCGAAGACGCACGTGGTAGGCTTCGATTCGTTCACTTCGGACCCGGGTTCGACTCCCGGCATCTCCACTTTATAAGTTTGGGGTTTTAGGTGTAGGGTTTGGGGTGTTAAGTCAATAAAGCACTATGGATTTATAGGCCCCGGGTCGCGGCCCGGGGCTACTATTGATTGATTGTCTTTTCGTAATTCCGTAACTCCGTAACTCAGTAATTCATTAACTCTTCCCTCACCTCTTCCATATACCACTGTGGGGTACTGGTAGCGCCGGAGATGCCGACATTATCGGCGCCGTCGAGCCAGGTTCGATCGATCTCTTCCTTCGTTTCCACGAAGTAGGTGCGTGGGTTGGCGGCGTGGGCAACATCGAACAGGACCTTGCCGTTGGAGGAGGCGCGCCCGGCAACGAAGATGATGACGTCATTGCGTTGGGCGAAGGCCGCAAGCTGGGCTTCGCGACCGCTGACCTGGCCGCAGATGGTGTCCTTGACGTGGAACTCTGTGGCGATCTCTTCCATGGTATCAACGATCAGTTCACTGATGCGCCCCTTGAGGGCATCGCGGATCTCGAGAAACGTCGGGCGATCCATGGTGGTCTGCGAAAAGAGCACAGTCTTGCGGTCTAGCTGGACATTATCGAGCGCATCCTGAACGGACTTCACCACAATACATTCGTCGCGCACCACGCCACGCACTCCAAGAACCTCGGCATGATCCTTTTTTCCGAAGATGACCACCTGGTATCCCTGGTCCCAGAACTTGCGCACACGTTCCTGAAGCTTCGTCACCACAGGACAGGTTGCGTCGATGATTTCGATACCAGACTCCCAGGCTTTGCGGTATGTCTCAGGGGGCTCACCATGGGCCCGGATAATCACCTTGGCTCCGCTGTGGGCAAGACGCGGGAAGTCATCGACGGTGATCGTCTCAAGCCCCTTGTCCGCCAGACGCTGGATCTCTTTCGGGTTGTGGATGATGTGTCCTAGGACATACACATTACGGTTTGCATCCGAACCGCGGTTGGCAAGCTGATCTTCGGCAATCTGCACCGTGCGCACAACGCCCCAGCAGAACCCGCTGAACTTGTCGATGGTCACATTCATTTGAATTTCTCTCCATTAAAGCGCATTACAGACCAAGGTGCGCCGAGACGATCGAATGCGTGGTTTGGTATGACGTAATCAGATCAAGGATGCGCTGAACCTGCTGGTCGATCGTACACGACGTCGTGTCGATCTCCACTGCACCCGGCGCTTTGATAAGGGGGCTTTCCTGACGTGAGCTGTCGATCTCGTCACGACTGACGATCTGCTGCCGCACCTGCGATTCCGTGATCTGCTCGCCCCTTGCCTGAGCCTCGAGAAGGCGCCGGCGAACACGCTCGTCGACACCGGCAACGAGGAACACCTTTACCTCGGCATGCGGGAAGACCACCGAACCGATGTCGCGTCCGTCCATCACCACTGCGCCAGCTTCACCGATCTCACGCTGACGCTTGACAAGGGCCTTGCGAACGGAGGGGAATGCGCTCACCTGACTAACAATGGCCGTAACATCGGCCTGGCGGATGGCCAGGGTCACATCTTCGCCGTTCAGTATCACGCGCTGCACGCCCTCGGTGGGCTCCAGGCGTATGTCGCACTCCCCCGCCAGCTGGCCGAGCTCGGTATCCGTCATCAGGCATGACGCTCTCAGCGCGGCAAGGGACACCGCCCGGTACATAGCTCCGGTGTCGATGTACACATAGCCTAGATGTTCGGCCACGCGGCGTGCCGTTGTACTCTTGCCGGCTCCGGCCGGTCCGTCGATGGCGATGATGATGCGATTCGCAGACATTTCGGCGAATTTACTGAAACCCTGTCGGCCTTTAGTGGTCAAAACACCGTTAACAACCACAGCACAAGAGTGTTTTCAAGGAACCGACATGAACTTCACGTATCTGACCATGCAGTGGCTGGACTATCTGAATGCCGTCGTGCGATTTGTGATACCCGATGCGGCGCGAGAACACGTTCCTTCCGATTCGTCCCGACAGTCGGTATCTGCCGTGGCAGATACCGTTCAGAGCTCCGTTTCCACCGGCGTGCACCACGTTGAAGCAATCGCGGTCTCGAGTCAGCAAGCCTCGGCTGTCGGAGTTCTCGATATTCTGCTCAGCGCATTGATCCCGATCGTCTTTGCAGTAACGGTCGGCATGCTTATCTGGAAGCGCTTTGAAACACGTCGGTCCATCGAACTGGCAATGATCGAAAAAGGTCTCGATCCGCGCCGAGCACCTGCCGAGCAGGACTCGACGCGTAAGTTCAGAGCTCTGAGGTTTGGGCTTCTGCTTGTGGGCGTGGGAACCGGACTCTGCGTGGCATTGATCATCTGGAATACGTTTCCTGCCTCGATACCGGACGACTACCGCCCATTTGTCGCCCTTACGAGCGTGTCGTTTTTCTCCGGACTGGCACTGACGATCTATCACATCGTTGCAACAAGCCTAGAGAAGCGTTGACCGAAGCAGAGATCATCGACCGCATTGTAGGGGGCGAGACGGAGGCCTTTGCCATCCTTGTCGGCCAGCACCAGCGCCGTGCCCTGTCACTTGCAGAACGTATGCTGCAGGATGCAGAAGAGGCGCGTGACGCCGTGCAGGATGCGTTTGTCAAAGCATATCGCTCACTGGCGAAGTTTAATCGCGATGCAAGTTTTTCGACGTGGTTCTATCGTATCGTCTACACGACGTGTCTGAACGTACTGGAAAAGCGCAAGCGCACACCGATCCACGATGAGTTCGACGATGAGCTGGGCTCAGCGTGGATCGAACCGACTGTCTTCAAGTCCATGGAAGCAACAATGGTCGATGAGGCCATCGCCGACGAGATGAAGAAGATGGACCCGATGTATTCAACTGTTCTGGAACTTTTTTACGTTGATGATCGCTCCTACGAGGAGATCGTCACCATCACCGGTATGCCCCTTGGCACGGTAAAGACCCGACTTAATCGCGGTCGCAATCAATTACGCAAAGCACTTCTCAAACGGTGTCCCGATCTGGAGATCCCATCATGAGCACCCATCCCAACACATCGAATCAATCAACGGTCAGCGACGAGCAGCTTGAGTCCGAGCTTCTTCTTCGCACGCACATTCGTCGCAGCGTCGAAACACACGATGACCCGATCTTCACCATCGACGTCATGCGCGCCGTCATGCAGGAACGCCGCAAGCCTTCCCTACTGCGTCGCCTCTGGAAACGCACTCCGATGATCGGAATCGTGATCGGCTGCTTTACCCTCGGCTTCCTGTCCGGTCACGTTTCGGCCTCCACCACCAACGTCGTGAGCATGCTCCAGTCTATCCCCTGGTCCTCCTTTGCCAACAGCACCCTGGCATGGCTCGCCCTCGGCGCCGCCGCCCTCGGCGTTGGCGTGTGGCAAATGGAACGATAAGTGACCAGTGACCAGTGACCAGTGACCAGTGACCAGTGACCAGTGACCAGTGACCAGTGACCAGTGACCAGTGACCAGTGACCAGTGAACAGTGACCAGTGACCAGTGACCAGTGACCAGTGA
>CALRYC010000037.1:0-19179 GCA_943372295.1 Chitinophaga pinensis | reverse complement strand
AGGCGCTTTCCATCGGCCGTGATCACCGGAGAGATATCACCGCCCGTGCTGTTGACCTGCGGACCAAGACTCTCCGGCTCTCCCAGGACGATCTCGTCTTCGATAATCCTGATGCTATCCTGCGCCTGGCGGATGTGCAATTCGTCGACCTCGACAACAACCTGCGGGCCGACGATCAGGCCGATTTTGCTGCCGAAGACAGGAGGGGGCTGAAAGGCAAAAAGCGTCGCACCGTTGAAAAGTACACTCATGCCAAGACCACGCTTGCGCACCGTAATGGTAAACCAGGTCTGCATTGGAGGCAGTCCCTCAAACGGTGTCCACGGTTGAATGTCGGTGACACTACCGTTACGAAGCGAATACACGCGGTAGCGGCCCGAGCCGCTGATCAGCATGGCGTTATGACTAAACCCCTCCCTTGCACCCCAGAAAAAGCCAAAGGCCGAGTTGGTCGTGCCGGTGACCTGGCGGACCTTGAGCTCAACGTCAAAATCCTTTGCGTAGTCCAGAAAATACCCGACCTCGCTGAGCAAGTCAGATGACGCCGAACGCTGATCTACCCGGTACACTCCGGAAACCAGCGAGGCACTGCGGCCAAGTGCACCCCCTTCGATCCAGCCACCTACGTTTTCGTCAAAGGTATCGTGGTAGGCCACCGGCAGCGGTTGCGCAAACAGAGTAACGGCCGATACTACGAGCAGCGCCGGAAGTAGAAGGATTTTGTGCATTGGATGAGTAATCATGGGAATTCCGTTTACGAGATCCGTCTGTTCAGTCCTCGAGGTATGTGTATCCGTAAAGCCCGGAACGGTAGATCGCAAGAAACTCCTTGCCTTCCTGCACGGTGATCTTCTTGCTCTTGACCGACGCGCTCACCCATGCTTCCATGGTACGCACGAGTTTCTTTGCATCGAATTGCACATAATCAAGTACATCGGCAACTGTTTCCCCGTGAATGATCTGCTCGATCTCATAGCGGTCACCACGCACCGTCACGTGAACGGCGTTGGTGTCTCCGAAGAGATTGTGGAGGTCGCCAAGGATCTCCTGATAAGCCCCTACGAGGAATACCGCAAGGTAGTAATCCTGTCCGTCCACCAGCGGGTGCACCGGCAGCGACGATGTATAATCCCGAGTTCCGATGAAGTGGTCGACCTTGCCATCCGAGTCACACGTGATATCCTGCAGCGTAGCCATCCGTGTCGGACGTTCCTGCAGGCGGTGGATCGGCATGATCGGAAACAGCTGATCTATGGCCCAGGAATCGGGCAGCGACTGAAACAGCGAGAAGTTGCAGAAGTATTTATCGGCTAGAAGCTTCGGCAGTGATCGGAGTTCTTCCGGCACAACCTTCAGCTCTCCGGTCATTTCCGAGATCCGCTGAGCAATGGTCCAGTAGAGCCGCTCGACCTGCGCGCGAGTACGGATGTCGATCAGGCCAAGCGAGAAACGGTCGAGCGTTTCTTCTCGCAGCTGCTGTGCATCGTGCCAGGCTTCGAGCATTGTTCGGCTGTTGAGTGCCGTCATGATCTCGTGCAGCTCACGAACCAGCTCGTGATCTTTCTTCGATACGCGGTCACGTGCGCTCCACGTCGGCACACTGGCGGTCTCGAGGACATTGAAGACCAGCACCGAATGGTGCGCTGTCAGCGCACGGCCGGATTCGGTAATGATATTCGGGTGCGGAAGAGACGCCTTCCCTGCCGCGTCAGTGATGGCACTGATGGCATCGTTGGCGTACTCCTGAATGGAGTAGTTGATGCTCGAGGCGACGCTGCTGCGGGTGCCGTCGTAGTCTACGCCCAGACCGCCGCCGATGTCGACAAACTCGATCTGGCAGCCCATGGCCATGAGCTGAACGTAGAACTGTGAAACCTCGCTAAGACCCTGCTTGATCTTACGGATGTTGGTGATCTGCGAACCGAGATGGAAATGAATGAGCTTTACGCAGTCAAGCATCTCGCTCGAACGGGCATACTCGACAGCTTCGAGCAGTTCCGAAGCGTTCAGACCAAACTTTGACTGATCGCCCCCTGACTCTTCCCACTTGCCGCTGCCGCTGGAGGCGAGCTTGATACGGATGCCGACGTTCGGCCGGACACCAACACGTTTCGATACCTCGTTGATCAAACGTAGTTCGTTGAGCTTCTCGACGACAAGAAAGATGCGCTTTCCCATCTTCTGCGCCAGTAGCGCAAGTTCCACGAACTCTTCGTCCTTATACCCATTGCATACGATCAAGGCTTCGCTGTTATCCATGATTGCCAGAACCGCATGCAGCTCTGGCTTTGAACCTGCTTCGAGCCCGATGTTGAATCGCTTGCCATGCCGGACGAGCTCTTCAACGACCGGACGCTGCTGATTTACCTTGATCGGATAGACACTGTAGTACGTCCCGGTGAACTCGTACTCGGCCGCGGCCTTCTTGAAGCAGTCGGAGATCTTCTCGATGCGATCATCAAGAATATCCGGGAAGCGCAGCAACACAGGCGCACTGACGTCGCGTAGCAGCAACTCATCGACCAGTTCCTTGAGGTCGATCTGCGGCCCTTTCGACTTGCGCGGTGCGGCCACGACATGTCCCTTGGAATTGATCCCAAAGTAGCCGATTCCCCAGCCGGGTACATTATATGCCTCGAGGGAGTCTTCAACGCGCCATTTGCGCATAGGCCCTGCTTCTTGTTTCGTGGAAAATGAAAGCGCAAAACTACGCACAAGTATATTTGTGCCCATGCCTGTTTCAACCGACAATGAATCCCTCAAAAAGCAGTTCGCAGAATTCCTGAAGCGTAAGAAGTATCGCGGCACTCAGGAACGGTTCAATGTGATCGATCGTATCAGCGAACTGGACCGTCATTTTAATGCCGACGAGCTCTACTTGTACATGAATGGAAGGGGCGATAGGATCTCCCGGGCGACCATCTATTCGACGCTCGACCTATTGACCACCTGCGGCATTCTGATGAAGCATCGCTTTCAAGGAGGCAGTGCACACTTTGAACTTTCCAGCCGCATGCCCGACCACGATCACCTGATCTGCGTAGAATGCGGCAGGATCGAGGAGTTTCGGGACGAACGCATTGACGAGATCCGCGACACGGTGTCTGGCAAACTCGGCTTTCGCCCCATGGCTCACTCGCTTCAGATTTTTGCTACATGTCACGATCCGCTGGCCTGTCCGCACAATACGCAGGAATAAGGGCATAAACCCATGAAGAACCTCGTAATCGTCGAATCTCCCTCAAAGGCCAAGACCATCCAGAAGTACCTTGGATCGGACTTCGAGGTCACCTCCTGTATGGGGCACATTCGTGACCTGCCGGGCAACGACAAGGCCATTGACATTGCCAATGACTTTACGCCCGTGTACGAAGTCAACGAAGACAAAAAGAAACTTGTGCAGGAGCTCAAGCGCCGGGCGCGTCAGGCAAAAGTCGTCTGGCTTGCCTCTGACGAAGACCGCGAAGGAGAGGCCATCGCATGGCACCTTTTCGAAGCCCTCGAGTTGGATGTTGCCCAAACGCGCCGCATTGTCTTTCACGAGATCACCGAGCCGGCGATCCTGAAGGCTGTTGCCAATCCTCGCGGAATCGACGTCAACCTCGTCGATGCCCAGCAGGCCCGACGCGTGCTCGACCGACTGGTGGGCTATGGCCTGTCGCCCATCCTGTGGCGGAAGGTGCAGAAGAACCTCTCGGCAGGCCGCGTGCAGTCGGTATCAGTGCGGTTGGTGGTGGAACGCGAGCGGGATATCCAGGCCTTCACTGCAAAAAGTCAATTTCGGATCGTTGCGGAGTTTGTCGAAAATGGCCGTGGCTTCAAGGCCGAACTCCAGAAGCGCTTTGACACCGAGGAGCAGGCCCGTGAGTTCCTCGAGTCGTGCATCGGCGCAGAGTTCACGGTCAGCAATCTCGAGATCAAGCCCGCAAAACGGTCGCCCTCAGCCCCGTTCACCACGTCCACACTGCAGCAGGAAGCCAGCCGCAAGCTTGGCTATTCACTGGTGCGCACGATGCGCCTTGCGCAGGACCTCTACGAGGCCGGGCAGATCACCTACATGCGTACCGACTCGGTGAATCTCTCTGAGCTTGCCATTGAGGGGGCTCGGCAGGAAATCCTGTCAACGTTCGGTGAGGCATACAGCCGACCGCACAACTATGTAACAAAGGTCGCTTCGGCACAAGAGGCCCACGAGGCGATCCGTCCGACGGATTTTTCGCGTCGTACTGCCGGTGCCACCGATGCGCACGAGCGACTTTACGACCTGATCTACAAACGCACGCTGGCATCGCAGATGGCCGAGGCACAGCTCGAGAGGACCGTGGTAACGATCTCTATCTCGACCCGTCCTGATGAGCTGATCGCCACCGGCGAGGTGATCCGCTTTGATGGTTTCCTTCGCCTGTACCTTGAATCGACCGACGAGGAGGCCACCGACGAAGAATCATCAAAGATGCTTCCGCCGCTGAGCATCGGCGCACGGCCGTCGCTCGTCCGCATGCTGGCGCGCGAACGGTTCGACCGACCGCCATCGCGATACACCGAAGCGTCATTGGTGAAGAAGCTTGAGGAGCTCGGCATCGGGCGACCATCGACATATGCACCGACGATCGCCAACGTTCAGGCACGTAATTACGTGGTCAAGGAAGACCGCGACGGACGCCAGCGCGAGATCCGTGAGCTGCGCCTTGAAAGTCAGATCGTCTCTCGCACGGTCGAGGTCGAGAACACCGGCGCAGAGCGCTCGAAGCTCTTCCCAACAGACATCGGTATCATCGTTACGGATTTCCTGGTGAAGCACTTTCAGGAGATCATGGACTACAACTTCACGGCAACCGTGGAGAAGCAGTTCGACGAGATCGCACAGGGGAATGTGCGATGGACCGAGATGATCCGCTCGTTCTATGAGCCGTTTGCAAAAGACCTTGTCAGGACCAGTGAGACGGCCGAGCGGCAGAGCGGCGAGCGGCTCATTGGGGTGGACCCGGCCTCGGGACGCAACGTCTATGTGCGCCTTGCACGCTACGGACCCATTGCGCAGATCGGGGATGCCGACGACGAGAATAAGCGTCAGAAAGGGCTGCCGGGCAATGCAAGCATGGAGAGCATTACCCTTGAGCAAGCGCTGGAGCTCTTTAAGTTTCCTCGCGTGATCGGCGCGTACGAAGACTTCCCGATGGAGGTCAAACTTGGTCGATTCGGTCCGTATATCGAGCACAACAAGGCCTTTTACAGTCTGCCCAAGGAAGACGATCCCTACACGATCGCCGGACCGCGTGGCATTGAGATCATTCTGGCACGACGTCAGAAGATCGCCGAGAACACCATCAAGGTCTTTGAAGAGGATCCATCGGTGAAGATCCTCAAGGGGCGATGGGGTCCGTACATCGTTGTCGGACGGCAAAACGTGCGAATTCCCAAGGGAACAGAAGCATCAACACTGACGCTGGAAGACTGCCTGCAGCTTGCCCAGCAGCAGGAGCCCCCTGCCAAGGCCAAGAAGGGTGCAAAGGCCACGGCCGAGTCAGCCGATGCCGCCGCCGCAAAGAAACCAGCCGCACGGAAGACGCCTGCCAAGAAGACGGCCACGAAAGCTGCTACAAAAAAGGCCGCGGCCAAGAAGACCGCGGCCAAATCGCCGAAGAAGTAAACGTTGTTCCCGCGGTGTCCGACGTTGAAATCGGGCGCCGCCGTGATCACTTCACAAAGAGCATTTCCCGATACGAAGGTAGAGGCCAGTGATCGTAGGCCGCGAGGCGCTCGAGGGCATCAGCAGCGTGGCGCGCGCGTCGCATGGCAGGAAGTACACTATTGAGCATGTGGTGTGCCTTGGAGTGCACGGTGTCACCGCCGAGTTCGTTGTTCTGCTTGCGCAGTGCGGCAATGGCTAGCGCCAGTTCATTTGTCACCTCCGCCAGTTCGGCGGTGGCACGGTCAATGGCAGGCAGCGAAACGCCCGTAGAGGTCATCTCCCGCAGAGATCGCATGGCACTTGGAAGGATCTGCGTTTGCGCGATCCATTCGGTTGTTTCTCCCTCGATGTTCACCGTCTTGAAGTACTGCTCGAACATCACTTCCTGGCGGGCTTCAAGCTCACGGGTCGAAAGAACATTGTTGCTCGAGAAGAGCCCGGTGTTTTTCTCACTGACCAGTGTCTCGATGGCGTCGATGGCTGTCTTGAGAGCCAGAAGCCCCCTACTGGCCGCTTCCTCGTGCCACTCGGAAGAATATCCATCGCCGTTGAAGAGGATCCGTTTGTGCGCAGTGTAGACTTCCTTGACCACATCGCTGAGTGCTGACTCGATGGCCTGACCTTTTTTCAGGCGCTTTTCGACGCGCGAAGAAAGGTCGTTGATCGCATCGGTGGCGATGACGTTCAGTACCGTGATCGGAAACGACACGGACTGTGATGAGCCGACGGCGCGGAATTCGAACTTGTTACCCGTGAAAGCAAACGGCGAAGTTCTATTACGGTCACCCGTATGCTGTGGCAGTGCCGGCAGCACCTGCGTTCCCAGGCCAAGAAAGCCGGCCTTTTTCGATGCTCCACCCTTGCCCGAAACAATGCGGTCGAAGATATCCGTAAGCTGCTCACCGAGGAACATAGACATGATCGCAGGGGGCGCTTCATTGGCCCCAAGGCGATGGTCATTCGAGGCCGATGCCACACAGCTACGCAGCAGATCCTGATGGTCGTCGACGGCCTTGATCATGGCCGCACAGAAGAAGAGGAACTGCATGTTGTCCTGAGGCGTGTCGCCCGGCTCAAGAAGGTTGTGCCCCGTATCTGTGGACATGCTCCAGTTGACGTGCTTGCCTGAGCCGTTCACGCCGGCAAAGGGCTTTTCATGAAGCAGGCAGACCATGCCATACTTGCGGGCCGTGTTCTTGAACACCTGCATGAGAAGCTGCTGATGATCGGCCGCAATGTTTGCATGCTCGAAGATCGGTGCGATCTCAAACTGTCCGGGAGCAACCTCGTTGTGACGCGTTTTGACGGGTATTCCCAGCGCATAGAGCTGATGCTCGGCATCGGTCATGAACGTCAGCACGCGATCGGGAATGGAACCGAAGTAATGATCCTCCAGCTCCTGCCCCTTTGGCGGCTGAGCTCCGAAGAGCGTCCGGCCCGACATCACCAGATCAGGACGACGGAAGTAGAACTCCTCGTCGATGAGGAAGTACTCCTGCTCGGCACCCACCGTTGCCACCACGCGCTGTGACTGGTCGTCGCCAAACAGTCGAAGCGCCCGTAGCGCGGCCGCATTGATGCACTCCATGGAGCGCAGCAGCGGCGTCTTGTTGTCAAGGGCCTCACCGGTCCAGGAAGCAAAAGCCGTCGGAATACAAAGAGTAGCGCCATTGGAATGTCGCATGATGAACGCTGGCGAGGTTGGATCCCAGGCCGTGTATCCACGCGCTTCGAAGGTTGCGCGCAGACCACCGCTCGGCAACGATGACGCGTCCGGCTCGCCTTGGATGAGCTCCTTGCCGGAAAACTGCGATATGGCAGAACCGTCCGACGTGGGTGTTACGAATGAGTCATGCTTTTCTGCTGTCAAACCCGTCAGCGGCTGAAACCAGTGGGTGTAATGTGTCGCCCCCTTTTCCATCGCCCAGGTCTTCATGGCCAGTGCCACCGTATCGGCGATCGCCGGATCGAGCGTAGCTCCGCGCTCCGAGGTCGCCAGCAGCGACTTCCAGACCGGCTTGCTCAGGCGCTGCCGCAGCTCCTCCATCGTCAGCACGTCGCTGGCAAACACTTCGTTAACAACGTCGGACGGTGACGGCACATCGACGCCGTCCAAGCGCCAGTTGCGCGCTACCGTTGAAACATCCACATTATTGGCCATGCTGGCTCTCCCCCAAGTGTAAAGAGTTTAGATGATCGTGATTGCCGGTGATTCCTTGTGCGTGCTGAGCACGACATTTGTCTGCGTGCGCGACACGCCCTTCCACTGCTGAATGGCCGAGAGCAGCTGTTCGAGTTCGCCCGTGGTCTTGACGCGGACCTTCAGAAGATGCGAGGCCGTGCCGGTAACGGCGTGGCACTCCTGGATCTCCTTGCGCGCACGGCACTGACGCCGAAATCCATCGTAGTTCGTGCTTGAGTCCATGTCGACAAAAATGAACGCCGTGACGTCATACCCGAAGTCGACCGCGCGGAACAAGGTCGTATACTCGCGGATGGTCCCGTCGGCCTCCAGTCTGCGAACGCGGTCGCTGACCGTCGGTACCGAAGAACCAACCTGCTCGGCGATCTCACTAAGGCTCAGGCGCGCGTTCTGCTGTAGCAGGGAACAGATCTGACGGTCGAGTTCTTTCACGTTTAAGCCATACGTTCGTTAAGATTGACGCTTGCAAAACTAACGTTCGTAAAGTTCTGACCATCTTTGAAGCACTTATGTTGAAAACTATTTTCCTCTGGACGTTCCGCACGGCGATAGCCTTCCTTGTCGGATCGGTTGTTGTCGTTGGCCTGCTGCGCGAGGTACCTCCGGCCATTACACCGCTGATGGTATGGCGTCTCGTGCAAGCTCCATTCAGTGGACGGTCCATGCTCATTCGGCATCACTGGGTAGGCTATGACGACATATCGCCGTGGGTTGGACGCGGCGTGGTAGGCGGTGAGGATGCCGGATTCATGCGGCACAACGGCATTGACTGGAACGCGGTCGATCGTGCGCAGCGGGTGAACGCTTCCAGAGCAAAGCGCGGACGTCCGCCACTTGGCGCTAGCACCATCACCATGCAGACCTGCAAGAACGTCTTCCTCGTGCCGTGGCGGTCGATGATCCGAAAGGCCTTTGAGGTGTACTTCGTGTATCTGACCGAGGCGCTGTGGGGCAAGAAGCGCATTCTGGAAGTCTACATGAACATGATCGAATGGGGAGACGGAGTCTACGGCATCGATCAGGGAGCGAGGAGCGCCTTCGGTACTGGGGCAAAAGATCTCACACGCGAGCAGGCGGCCCGCCTGGCCGCGATCGTTCCCAACCCCCGGCGTTTCAGTGCGTCGACGCCGAGTGCATATACGCTACGACGTGCGGCCTGGATCCGCGGTCGCATGAGCGTGGCCGTGCCGAAGTAGATCGAGGCACGCCTGCATGTCTGCCGGAAGGGGGCTTTCAAAGGTCATCCTCTGACCGGTGACCGGATGCGTAAACGCAAGCATGCGGGCATGCAGGGCCTGCCGATTGATGCGTCCGAGCAAGGCCGTCGCCAGCGGTCTGTAGGCCGTATGCAGGCCCCCTACGGCAGCGTCCCGACCTCCGTAGTCACCATCGCCGATAAGCGGATGCTTGCCTGCGCTCAGGTGCACGCGGATCTGGTGCGTGCGTCCGGTACGAAGCTTACAGGCGATCAGCGTCGCATAGTCGAACCGCTCCAGAACGCTCACTTCGGTTGCAGCGTACTTCCCCCCCGTGCGGAGCACGGCTCGCAGGGTACGATCCTTTGGCGAGCGGCCGATCTGGCCCTCGATGAGCCGGTGATCATCGGCGATCACTCCCCAGGCAAGTGCGACGTACTGACGCGAGACCGTCCGCTCGGCGAACTGCGTAGCCAGATGCATGGTCGGACCATACGTTTTGCCGATGACCATCACGCCGGTGGTATCTCGATCAAGCCGGTGCACGATACCGGGTCGAACTCCGGGTACCTCTTCTGCGCCAAGCTCATCGCTTCCCCACTGCGCCTGGTCGTCCTCATCTGCTTGCTCATCACGAGGTTGGGTGGATGCATCCTCATCGTCGTCTTCGCCCCATGACTCGCGGGCTTTGAGAACGCGCATCGGTTCACGCTGTCCGAGGTGCCACAACACTGCGTTGACGAGTGTTCCATCGCGATTGCCAAGTCCGGGATGAACAAGAATGCCGGCGGCCTTATCGATCACCATCAGGTACTCGTCCTCATAAAGGACCGATAGCGGAATGTCCTGCGGAATCAGTTGCAGAGGGGGCGGCCGCATCACCGTCACACGGATCACATCACCGGGCCGGATCTTATAGTTTGCCTTTGTCGGTCGGTCATTGACCGTTACCGCATCAGCATCGATGGCCTTCTGCACACGCGTGCGCGTGGCATGAACGATACTGTGCGTGAGGAACGCATCCACGCGCTCTGGTCTCTGCCCGGAAGGAATGGTAAACTCGTATACATGCTCACTCCACTCCAGCGGCGATCGCGTTTCCGAAGCTGCCGCGTCAGCCTTCTTTTTCATCGCGGACGCCGAACAGGGGCACGTTCTGGTCGCTGATCATCGAGGCGATAAGCAGCGTGACCACGCCAACGGACACGCAGGAGTCGGCGACATTAAACACAGGCCAGTGAGTATACAGCTCTCCAAAGAGCGAGACGTCCGGGATGTCCACTTGCAAAAAGTCGACGACCTTCCCGTAGAACAATGGACCCTCGCCGTATAAAACGCCGTAGAACATGCGATCAATAAGATTACCAACGGCACCGCCAAGCAGCAGAGTGAGGGAAAACCTCACGATGCGCGCAGACTCGGGCGCTTGCATGATCATCCTGACGATGAGAAGGACAATGCCGATCGTAAGTAGCGTCAAGATGATCTTTGCATTACCCCATTCAATACCAAAGGCCATGCCGGGGTTCTCAACAAACGTCAGCCGAAGCGCATCTCCCAGCAGAGGGCGACTCTCGCCGAGGAACATCCCCTCGTGGACAATGCCGAAGAGGTCGAAGCCCTTGACGAGGACCTTCGTGACCTGGTCGAGCACCACTAGCATCGCTGCGATGGTCAGCGGCCGGCGTACGGAGCGAAATGCCTCAGACACGTTGATCAGTTCGAACCTTTGGCCTGAATGCGATCGATACCGTCATCCGGACAGCGCTTGCGGATCTTATACGATGCAGACTGCGTCGTGATAGGCACGGCAAGCAGCCGCTCACGTGCAATGAGAATTCCGCACATATGACAGATCCCGTAGGTCTTGTCGTCGATCCGCACGATGGCCTCATCCAGCTTACGGATGTAGTCCTGCACGCGCTGGATCTGAGCGTACGTCTTCTCCTTCTCTGCTGCCTCTGAGCCTTGTTCGGCCATGTGCATCGAGTAGATCGACGAATCTTCGTTGGCCTCACTGTTGGTGAGGTCCTCGAGACGCTCCCGTAGCATACGGAGCTCCTCAAGGGCATCAGCTTTTGCACGTTCAATGTTTACACGGAAAGACTTCAGGTCCGCGTCTGAATATCGCGGGACCTTCTTGACAGGTTGCTTTTTTGCTGGCACAGGTATTGGTGATACGGATGATAAAGAAGAACCCGCACCGGTGGTCTTACCGACCGCCGATGCGGGCTTCATATTCGCAGTCTCCGTCTTGGGTTGCGGCTTCGGACTCGTCACCTTCCTACTTGCTGCTGCTGAAACCGTACCCGTCTTGGCTATTGCCGAACTATTCTTCGACGCGGATGCCGACGCCTTTGCAGACGCAGATCCTTGGGAAGCCGTTGTACCCTTCGACGTTGTTGACTGCTTGGCCGAGTTAGGAGTTACCCTTACTTGGCTTTTTTTTTTGCCGCAGGCTTTGCAGCCTTCTTAGCTGGCTTTGCCGCTGGCTTCGCAGCCTTCTTAGCTGGCTTTGCCGCAGGCTTCGCAGCCTTCTTAGCTGGCTTTGCCGCTGGCTTCGCAGCCTTCTTAGCTGGCTTTGCCGCTGGCTTTGCAGCCTTCTTGGCTGGCTTAGCTGCTGGCTTTGCAGCCTTCTTGGCTGGCTTTGCCGCTGGCTTTGCAACCTTCTTAGCTGGCTTTGCCGCTGGTTTCTTGGCGGCTTTCTTTGCTGCTGCCATGAGAGTACCTCAAAAAAAGTGAAACATGAAAACGCGTGCGCCACCTTGACGCACCATCATCAAACACGCTGAACGCGTACGTTGACGTGACGCCCGTTAATCTCGAGTCCAGTTCCTTCGAACTGTCCCCCCCGCTCGAGCGCTTCCGCCAGCGTTTCCATTGCAATGTATGACCGCATGGATTCGAGGGCGATGGACGTGTCGTCATCTGTCTCGTAGAGAACAGTAATGCGATCCGTCACATCAAATCCCGAATCCTTACGGAGCTTCTGAAGGCGACTTACAAACTCACGAGCGAGACCTTCGCGAATGAGCTCTTCGTCCAGTTCAGTATCAAGGGCGACCGTCACGCCGTTGTCGCTTGCCACAAGCCAGCCTTCGATATCTTCGCTGATGATCTCAACGTCCTCGAAATCGATTTGCACATTTCGCTCACCGACATCGAACATAAGAACCGACGACTGTTCGAGTCTTCGAACATCGTCGTGCGTCATGCTCTTGATCGCGTTGGCAACCGACTGCGTGTCTCCTCCATACTTGCGCCCAATAACTTTGAAGTTCGGTCGAGCACTGCGACGCACGATGTTCGTGTCATCCGATACGTACTCGATGGATTTGACGTTGATCTCTTCTGTTATGATCTCTTCGACCGATTGAATGTGTCTGCGCATTTGCGGACTGTCTACCGGAAGAAGAATTCGTTTCAGCGGCTGACGTGTTTTGATCTTCGCCTTCTCTCTCAAAGAACGAGCAAGAGAAACAATTCGTTGCGCTTGCTGCATGCGATGTTCCAGATCGGAATCGATGACTGCTTCATCGCACGTTTGCAATATAATACAATGCACAGTGAATTGTTCTTCGTGCAAATGCAATCGTAAGAAAAGTGACTCAGCTAAAAACGGAGCAACGGGAGCCATCATTTCTGTGACACGTAACAGCACCTCATGCAACGTCTGATAGGCCGCGCGTTTATCGGCATCATACTCGCCTTTCCAGAAGCGACGGCGGTTACGACGAACGTACCAGTTGGACACTTCTTCGATCATAAACTCCTGTAGGAGTCGGCATGCCCTGGTCAGATCATACTCATCCATCGCAGCAGTGTAGCTCTTGATGAGCGTATGCAGACGGGAGATGATCCAGCGGTCGATCTCCGGACGCTCTGCGATCGGGATCAGCGTCTCCGACGCTGAGTACCCGTCAACATTGGCATAGAGAGCAAAGAACTCATACGTATTTGTGAGCGAGCGGAAGAAGTCGGCGATGACAGTCTTGGCAATATCATCCTCGTTCCAAAGCTTCGCCTTGTGGACCGGCGACGACGTCATCAGAAACCATCGAATGGCATCACTGCCGAAGCGAGACATGACCTCGAACGGATCGACGGTGTTACCCTTCGACTTCGACATCTTCTGACCACGCTTGTCGAGCACAAGATCATTGACGACAACGTGGCGATACGCCGGCGCATCAAACAGCGCCGTCGAGATATTGTGCAGTGTATAGAACCAGCCACGAGTCTGATCTATTCCTTCTGCAATGAAGTCCGCCGGGAACGATGCCTGAAAGAGCTCTTTGTTTTCAAACGGATAGTGGAACTGCGCAAACGGCATACTTCCGGAGTCAAACCAAACATCAACGACCTCGCGCGTACGGCGATAGGTCACGCCGTCACGTTCGAACACGACGCGATCAACGAACGGCCTGTGCAGGTCCACGGCCACTCCACTCTGAGCCACAGGGACGCGCGAGCCATCCTCCCGCTCATAGAGTCCGGTCTGAAGTTCTTCGATCGAACCGATGGCAAACATCGACGCGCCATCTTCGCTGACCCAGATAGGAAGGGGGCTTCCCCAGTACCTGTCTCGGGAGATCGACCACTCCTTTACTTCTTCGAGCCAGTTCCCAAAGCGGCCCTCTCCGATCTCTTCGGGATGCCAGTTCACCGTGCGATTGAGCTCAACAAGTCGATCACGATAGCGCGGCGAGCGGATAAACCAGGAATCACGCGCATAGTAGATGACCGGGTTGTCCGTGCGCCAGCAATGCGGATAGCTGTGCAGGTAATCAAAAGATGCTTTGTAGATCTTACCAGCGATCTTCAGTGCCTTGACGATGTCGCGATCAGCCCCCTCCTCGGTGTGGTCCGAGTACGTAAACGACTTTACGGCACGTCCGGCAAAGTCCTTGATCTCCGACGAGAAGTGCCCGTTTGGTGTGACCGGCTGTGGTACGGGCAGATTATAGAGCTTCGACATTTCGAAGTCGTCCTGACCGAAGGCCGGCGCCAGGTGCACGATTCCGGATCCGTCATCAGTCGAGACAAAGTCACCGGGGAGAATCGTCAGCACCTTGGGATACTGCTCGGCCTCGAGAGCAACATCGGCAAATATCTGCTCATAGGTAGAGCCAACGATTTCCGCGCCCTTGTGCGATGAGAGTATCTCGACGTCGCCTTCCAGTATGGCCAGTCGCGATTCTGCAAGCAGCAGCTCTTCGCTGAGCGTTGCCTCGCCCACCTGCCGCGTGTTACGAACACGCACGTAGGTGATCCCGGCGCCAACGGCAAGAGCAACATTGGCGAACAACGTCCACGGCGTGGTTGTCCATACCAGAACCTTGACACCACGAAGTGACTCGACCGGCGAGCTGGTGATGGCAAGCTTGAGATAGACATTCGGGTCACGGACCTCTTTGTAGTTCTGTGACAGCTCATGCGATGAAAGTGGCGTGCCCAGCGTTGGGGACTGCGGCACAACCTTGTATCCACGATAGATGAGCCCCTTATCAAAGAACTGCTTCAGAGCCCACCAGACGGACTCGATGTAGTCATTCGTGCACGTGATGTAGGCGCTATCAAGATCAAGCCAATGCCCCATCCGACGAGTAAGAGTGCGCCATCCGCTCTCCATGGTGATGTTACGGTAGACAATGTCCTTGCAGGCAGCATTGAACACGTCTACGCCCATCACCTCGATCTGCGACTTATCGGTGATGCCAAGCTCCTTCTCGGCACTGAGCTCCACCGGAAGTCCATGCGTGTCCCAGCCGGCCTGACGCCGAACGAAGAAGCCCTTCATGTTCTTGTAGCGGCACACGGAGTCTTTAATCGTCCGTGCAAGAACATGGTGAATGCCGGGCTTGCCGTTTACCGTTGGCGGTCCTTCGTAGAACGTGAAGGACGGCGCTGATTGTCGCAGTTCCTGAGTACGAGCGAATACATTGTTCGCTTCCCAGTATTCAAGGATGGACTCTTCTTGCGTTGGGTAGGAAAAATCGTCAGGAAGAGGTTGAAACATGTGCTGCAGGAATCCCCAGATGATCAAACTGACAAAGTTACAAACGTGATCTTGAAGGTCGTGCCTGAACCCTCTGCTGATACCACGTCGATCGTGGCGTGGTGGGCGTCAAGAATCCATTTAACGATCGACAGACCAAGGCCGGTGCCTTGTATGTCTTTCGAGCGCGCCTTGTCGACTCGGTAGAAGCGGTCATAGATATGAGTGAGATCCTCCGCCGCAATGCCGATGCCGGTGTCGCTGACCAGCAGCCGCGCTTTGTTGTCGATGGCAAGCAGTTCCACACGCACAAAGCCCCCTGGCGGAGTGTACTTGATGGCATTCTCGACGATGTTCAGTACCGCCTGATGCAGTCGGGTTTTGTCGCCCTCGATCATGACGCCCGAGGCGATGTCCGTCGTAAACCCGATGCCTTTACTGTCAGCCATCAGCAGCATATCATCACAGATGTCCCCTACCAGAATGCTCAATGAAACCGGTGCGCGCTCGATCGTAACCTGACCCGACTCGGCGCGACTGATCTCAAGGAGTCCCTGCACGACGTTTGTCAGCCGCTCGACCTCCTCCAGGCAACTGGCCAGCGTTGCCTGATACTCCTCCACGCTCATTGGCCGACGCAAGGCAACACCAAGCTCGCCCATCAGGATGGCAAGGGGCGTCTTGAGTTCATGCGATGCATCCGACGTGAACTGCCGTACCTGCGCAAACGACTGCTCAAGTCGGGCGATCATTTCGTTGAGCGTGTCGATCAGGCGCGCGATCTCATCGTTGTTCGGCGATCGCGGCAGACGAAGCTGAAGATTGCTCGCCGTGATCGATCGTGCTGATCGTGTGATGTCGTCTACGGACTTCAAAGAGCCCCGCGCAATAAACCATCCCAGAATGCCCGAGATCACCAGGGCAACCGGCATGCCGTAGAGCATAAGCGAGAACAGGCGGCGTAATGTCTCATCAACCTCAGACAATGGATACGCTGCTGTTACAGAGGCCACATCTGCCCTGATCATCACGATTCGATAGCGCTCGCCCCGAAGCCAGAAGTGTGAAAAGATTGGCGCTGGTTTTGCCGACGATGCCTCACGGGCGAACATTCCGTACGTGGGCAGACTATCGGTGCCAAGGTTTTCTGACTTCCAGGCCACCGCTCCATCGTCGCTGGCGAGCTGAAGTGCCGTGCTCGATGAGTTCAGCAGCATGTGTTCATAGACTGCCGACCAGACGGGATCCTCCGGAGCAACGGTTCCGCTACCGAGTACCGGCCCGACGAAGTTGCGCATGTTCGGACGATCCAGGAGATCGACACGAAGAGGATCGGTCGTGGAGAGACGGCGACGAGACCGAAGCGAGGCAAGGGGCTTGCGGGCCTGCTGCTGCTCCTTGCGGATAATGTCCAGCAGCGAGCTGCCGGCCCGCTCCAACGAGGCATCCAGATTACGTAAAAGCTCATTGCTCACCGTCACGTACGCGATACCGGCAAAGCCGGCCAGCGTTACGGCAACGATGGTCCCATACAGAAGGGCGAGTTTCGCACGAAGGGTCAGCTTCACGGTCCCGAACATACACAGACAATGCAGACCATGAATCGGGATTCTATCTTTGCCGACGATGCATAGCGATCCACGACCTATCGGAGTGTTCGACTCGGGAATCGGAGGCCTGACGGTGCTGCGGCACCTTCTTCGCCTGATGCCCGGGGAGGACTTCGTCTATCTCGGCGACACGGCACGAGTGCCGTATGGCAACAAGTCTGCCGAAACGGTGCGCCTGTATGCGTCACAGTGCGCCGACTTTCTTCTGCGTCATGATGTGAAGATGATCGTCGTGGCATGCAACACGGCCTCTGCTCTTGCGCTCGATATGCTGCGCAGCCATCACTCTATCCCGGTGCTGGGCGTTATCGAGCCGGCGGCCGGCGAGGCTGTGCGTCTGACGCGAAGCGGATCCATCGGCGTGATCGGCACGCGGGCAACGATCAACTCCGAGTCGTATCTCAAGGCCATTTCCGACGTCGCCGGTGATCGACCAATTGCCATTCACTCGCGCCCTTGCCCCCTGCTGGTTCCTCTCGTAGAAGAAGGTTGGGTGGACGCGCCGGCAACCCGCCTGATCGCAGAAGAGTACGTTCGCCCCCTGCGCCAGGCCGGCATTGATACGCTCGTTCTTGGGTGTACACACTACCCGATTCTTGCTCCCGTGCTTCAAGACTTGCTACCAAATGTTGCACTGGTCGACTGTGGTGAATGCGCCGCACACCAGGCCATGCAACTGCTCGAGCCACATGGTGAGCCCGGCCACGTTCCGCGCCTGTCGCTGTACGTCACCGACAACACTCCGGCCTTTACATCACTGGCCTCGACGTTTCTCGGCAGACGTGTCGACGAACCGGTACGCGTCAGTCTCGATGGACCTCAACCGGTGGGTCGGGGATGATGGTCTCGTATATCCTTCGCAAGATCCTGTACACGCTGCTGGTGCTCCTCGGCGTGGTCGTGGTCACGTTCTTCATCCGTCCTCCGGGCGATCCGGCACGCGTTCTGCTGGGTCAGCGGGCAGATTCGGCCTCCGTGGCAGCCCTGCGCGAGCAGCTTGGACTCGACAAGCCCCTTCCCTATCAGATCACGACCTACATGACCAGTCTGGCAGGGGGCGACCTTGGCCGCTCGATCGCCACAAACCGCCCCGTTGCCGAAACCATCATCGAACGGTTACCGGCAACGGCTCTGCTGGCTGTAACATCGATTGCCATCGCGACGCTTCTCGGAATCCTGCTCGGAGTGATCGCGGCATGGCGACCTAACACCTGGATCGATACGCTGACGATGTCGACCTCGCTGTTAGGGATTTCTCTTCCGGCATTTGTGGTGGGACTGCTGCTGGTGCTTGTCTTCGGAGTGGGTCTCGAATGGTTTCCCATCAGCGGATACGTCGACCGTGGAGCAGAGCATCTCGTGCTGCCGATGATCACACTGGCTATTCGCCCGCTTTCGATCATCGCACGTGTCACACGATCGAGCATGCTCGATGTTCTGGGTCAGGATTACGTGCGCACCGCCAAGGCCAAGGGTCTGTCGGACGCGACGGTATTCGTCAAACACGCGCTGCGCAACGCTCTGAATCCCGTCGTCACCACCGTCAGCGCGTGGTTTGCGGGCCTGCTGGCAGGCACCTATTTCGTGGAGTTTATCTTCAACTGGCCCGGCATCGGCCTGGCAGCATTCAATGCGATCGAGAAACTTGATTACCCCATGATCCAGGGAACAGTCCTGTTCACGGCGATCATCTTCGTGACGGTCAACACATTGGCCGACATTCTCTATGGGTTTATCGATCCGAAGGTGCGGCTCTCATGAGTACGGATCGTGTCGAAAGTCCCTCGCGGCTGGCTCTGCGCCGACTGCGCAAGAACACCGGCGCCGTTATCGCAATGGTCGTGCTGACCGTCATGGTCATTGCCGCCATTGCTGCCCCATGGATCACACCTTTTGATCCAACGACGCAGATCCTTGAATACAGCGTCAAACCCGCGGGCTTTCGCGGAACGATCCTGTTCAAGAAGAATCCGGCCGATCCTGAAACGCCGTCGATCATTGCTGTATCAGACTGGCAGTTGAGATCCGACACCGTCTACTACCGCGATCCGGCCGGAGAACCCTACAGTATTGCACGTTCAGCGCTGGTAGGAGTAACCGGCGATGACTTTGTAGCAACACCAACGTTCTGGCTCGGAACTGATCGGTTTGGACGCGACATGTTCACGCGGCTGATCTACGGGATGCGCGTCTCGCTCAGCGTCGGCCTGATTTCCGAATCCATCGCGCTGCTGATCGGCATCCTCCTCGGCGCAATTGCCGGCTACTACCGTGGTTGGGCCGATGATGTGATCATGTGGCTCGTAAACGTCGTATGGTCGTTCCCGACCATTCTGCTCGTTGTTGCCTTCTCCGTGCTACTTGGTAAAGGATACTGGCAGACGTTTGTGGCTATCGGGATCTCGTCATGGGTCGACATTGCACGTATCGTCCGCGGACAGTTTTTCAGCATACGCGAGCAGGAGTACATCGAGGCCACG
>CALRYC010000036.1:0-20167 GCA_943372295.1 Chitinophaga pinensis | reverse complement strand
TCAGTTCAAGCTGTATGCGCTCCAGCGATGCATCACCGAGAAACTCGACCCAAGGGGCAGGGGGCTCGCTGAGTGGCCAATTTTCGGGTCCTGCCACCACAAGTCGTATGTCCTGACCGCTGTCGGCTCGGGCTTGACGCACTCCCTCGACAACCACGTCGCCCCCTTTACGATGAAAGTGCCGTCCAACAAACAGCACCGTCCGCTGTTGTTTCTCCAGACGACGTGTCACCTCCTCCCCGGTCGGCAGTTCGCTGGCAACGTTGATTCCGGCGCCGACCACATGGACGCGATCTGCGGAAACATCTCCGGTGGCGATGACATGCCGGGCATTCCAGTGACTCATCGTCAGCACGCCCTCCAAAGAGCGATAGGTGTCGCGCTCGATCTCGCTGCGGCGTTGCAGAAGGTCCAGCGACGGCACATCCCGCACGTCGGCCATAACACCATGTTGCGTGTAGTATTCCAGGAACTGACCAACACTCTGGTCCTGATACACAAACTGTCTGACGTTAAGCGGTCCGTTCTCCCCGATGGTAATGACCGCGTCACATGGCTGCGCCGCCGCCGCAGCCTTCTGCAGAGCACGGTGTCGCAGTCGGTACATCGCCGGCGTCCACGAGGCTACACTTAGCAATCCTGTCGGATGGGGTCGGGCATACCAGAGCTTTACAAGCAGTTCGCTTGCGCGTGGCAGTTCGATGGGAATATCGACGACAGACATCCCGCCGATGGCCGTGAGGGCTTCATGAAGGTGGTAGGGCGTGTGCGACCATGTCCGCCTTCTGTCGCGGCGATCCCACTGACACGCAAACCCAATACGCACGCTCCGACTCCCGTAAACATGGATACGGCGACAAAGCTAAGCAGGGGTTAGGGCTTTCGTAGTTTCCCGCCGTGAGTGAGCATATCATCGCCCTGCACCGCCGCCGCAGCTGTCCTGCGCTTGCCCGCGCATGTGAGCTCCTTGACGTTCCTGTAGTGTTCACGCAGTACGCACGACATGGCGAAGAACTTGCGGCGGCCTTGCCCTCGGATGCTTCTCTTCTGGTTGTGGCAGGGGGCGATGGAACCCTCAGCGAAGTCGTCAATGGTCTCATGCAGCGTCCGGCACATCAGCGTCCGGCCATTCTGCTCATCCCCGGTGGATCGGGCAACGATGCCGCCCGGATGCTCGGACTTCGGTCACGTGCAGACGACGTAGAACGGCGCTTCCGGATACGAAAGCTTGCCGCCTGGGACGTCTTACGTGCGGAACTGAAGAGCCCCTTGCAAGAGCCTATCACGCGCTACTGCATCAATGTGATGAGTGCCGGCATTACGGCCGAGGTCGCTCAGTTATATAACCGCTCCATGCGCAGACTGCCGCCCGACATTGGCTATACGCTGGCCGCTCTGCTGACGTTCTCTCGGTACCAACCCGGCCATGTCCATTTGCGCTTCGGGGGCAACGTCGAAGGTGAGTCCGTCAGTCAGGAGCTTCTTCTGGTTGCCATGGCCAATAACCGATGGTTCGGTTCAGGCATCGGAGTTGCGCCCCATGCCCTTCCCGATGATGGGCAGCTGGCTCTGACCATCGCCGCCGGGGTACGTCCGCTGCAGTTTTTGGGCATGCTTCCACGCCTGCGCAGGGCGCAGTATTCGCGCCACCCGGGCATCGCTTACCGCTCCTCGGACGAGTGCCATGTGGATTCTATTGCGCCAGTTCCCGTCGAAATCGACGGTGAATTCAGTGGTTTTACGCCTTTACGCGTGGCGGTTATGCCCCATGCCATCCAAATGGTAATCTGATGTACAATGTCGAACACGTCGGTGACCTTCGTATTTTTCGCGGCATTTTTGCGGCTGGGGTTATCGATACCCTGGTCTTGTTCGACGAAATCAAGGGTCTCTCATGGGTGTCGCAAAGTTTGCGCGGCCACACGGCACATTCTCTGCCGTATTGAAGCAGCGGGTACACGAGTACTTCCAGCAGCGAAGCATCAGACAGACGGGCGACTGGCGCTTGTATCTCAAGACGACGGTTCTCGTATGTGCAGGTATCCTGTTCTACTGCGGCTGGGTGGTGTTCGACCTTCCGTTGTGGGCATCGATCCTTTCGGCCGTCCTGCTGGGAGTTAACCACGCACTCATCGGCTTCAACATCATGCATGATGGGGCCCATGGCAGTTTTTCGCGCAGCCGCTGGCTGAACGATCTAATGGGCTACAGCCTGAACGTCGTTGGTGGAAACACCTACTTCTGGAAGCTCAAGCACAACGTTGCACACCATACCTTCCCAAACGTTGAGGGTCAGGACGAGGACATCGACGTGTGGCCATTCATCCGTTCCAGTGCTCACCAGAAGAGACTATGGTTCCATCGGTACCAGCATATGTACGGACTGTTTCTGTACTGCATCACATACTTGCAATGGGTGTTCTGGGCCGATACGCGCAAGTACTTTGAGCGCACGATCGGTGGGTTGGAGATCACCACGCTTACCCTGCGTGAGCACCTCATATTCTGGATCTCAAAGGCGTTCTACATCGGCGTATTCGTCGTTGTGCCGATGCTCGTGCTTGGCTGGGGACTTGGACTTGCAACCTACCTGCTGTCTGCTGCCGCAACCGGCATTCTCATTGCCGTGGTGTTTCAGCTAGCCCATGTGAACGAGCAGACGCACTTCTTGGAAACAGATCCGGAGACCAATAAGGTAGACGGAGAGTTCATCGTCCACCAGTTCATCACCACAGCCAACTTTTCAACTCGCAGCAAGCTGGTGTCGTGGTTCCTGGGCGGACTTAACTTCCAGGTAGAACACCATATTTTCCCGAAGATCAGCCACGTTCACTACCCGCAGATCAAGGAAATCGTTGAATCGACCTGCCGCGAGTTCAATGTGCCGTACTTGGAGTATCCTACTCTCCGGGAAGCACTTACGTCGCATCTGCGCTACCTTCGCCTGGTAGGAAGTCAAGCGTAACTGAATCCTTATTTGGACAAAGTCCAAATACAAACTAATTTCGGACTGAATTGGTCGTATATCACACCATGAAGGTCCGAACATGCGTCAATACACCTCGAAAGCACCTTTGGTGCTTTTACTACTGGTCGCTGTTGCAGTGTTCACAGCGTGTACGAGTGACTCAACAGATCCGGGACCGGTAACGCCGGCTACCTACGACTCGACGGGATTCGGGTCGGCTACGAAGACTGAGTTCGAGGTCCGCTCGAACATGGCGGCACTGGTCGCGCTGATGAAGACCGCCCGCCAGCCGGGCGTGCGCCTCTCGCAGAGCGAGATCGCCTCGCGCCTCGCCCCCTTGTCAGGCTTCATACAGCCTAGCTTCAGCGAGAAGCTCGCAACGTATTTCGCCGAGCTTGCCGATGCAAGCGGTAACACGCACAGCTGGCTGTCGCGTCCGGGCATGAACGCCAAAGGCGGCACCTATGGCGGGTACCTGTTTAGCGAGCATGGACTCGAGATGGAGCAGATGATCGATAAGGGGCTCTATGGTGCGATGTTCTATACGCAGGCACGCAGCAGCGTTGCCTCGGGCGTGACAACCGAGAGCATCCATCGCTTGCTGGCGCTGTTCGGCGCGAACCCGGGCTTCCCTAACACGGACCGCGCTGAAGTCCGTCCAGATGTTGTTGCGGCGGCATACTGTGCCCGACGTGATCAGAACGATGGAAAGGGCATGTACTCGCAGATCCGTCGTGAGTTTATCCGAGCTCAAACGGCGTCCAAGGATAACAAACCTACCGAGGCACGCCAAGCCGTCGAGGCAGCATTCCGCCTTTGGGAACGGGCCATCATGGCCACCGTGATCAACTACACCTATACGGTGGTGACCGAACTGAGCGCAACCAATCCGTCCGACTCCTCTCGCGGTCTGGCCATGCATGCCTATGGCGAGTGTATCGGGTTCCTCACGGGTTGGCGGTTTATCGACGAGGCCAATCGCACGATCACCACTGCTCAGATCGATGAACTGCTGACGCTTCTAAAGGCACCATTGAACGGTCCGTGGACGTGTTACGACATCTGGCAGCAACCGCAGGTGAATCTTACGCGAGTTGTGAACTCCCGCGAAACGCTCCAGACTATCTATAGCTTCAGCGATGAGGAGATGGTCTCCTTTAAGACCAATTGGGTCAACGTGCAGGGTAGACGCTGATGAGACGCGCACAATTGGCTCTCGGCGTTGCGATGGTGCTGCTGACAGTCTCCTGCACGGATAACAGCGGTCCGGTCGATAGCAACTTCGACCGCACAGGCATGCTCACGGCCATCGCCGACAAGATTATCATCCCGTCGTACAATTCGGCCAGCGCTGCCGCCGCAGCTCTCACGACCAAGTGTCAGGGGGCTCTTGCCGACCAAACACTGGACGTTACGGAGCTGAGCGAGCTTCGCGATGCCGCTCGCGTACTGATGCGCCGCACTCAGCAGATCGCATCGTTCAACTTTGGACCGGCCGAAGGGGACTTCGGCACACTGATGCAGGAGATCGGAACATTCCCCTGCGACACGGCGGGCGTTGCGTCGCGCATCGCTTCGGCCGATACCTTGTTGACGGATTTTCGACGAGATACTCGCGGGCTTGCCGCGCTTGACTATCTGCTCTGGGGCCGCCAGTCGGATCAGCAGATCACGGCGCTCTTTAGCGGCGCTCAGGCAGCGAGTCGACGTGCCTATCTGCAGGCCGTAATGATCCGCTTGCTTGCCGAGCTCGAATCCGTGAGGACGCAGTGGCAGGTGACGTATCGCTCGATCTTCATCAGCCGCAGCGGTACCGACGCCGGAAGCTCCGTGTCCCTCCTGTTCAACGAGCTCAACAAGAGCTTCGAGCTACTGAAGAACTTCAAGCTTGGACTGCCCCTTGGACTGCGTGCGGGACAGACCACAACGGAGCCGACCAAGATCGAGGCGTACTACAGCGGCCTTTCGTACGAACTCCTAGGTCTGCACTTCAGCTCGATCAAAGAAATCTGGTCGGGCCGGCTCTCTGACGGTACGGTCATCCCTTCCTTCCGTGCCTATCTGCTGGCAGTGGTCAACGGACCACGTCTGGTGGAAGACACAGAGGCACAGATGGTACGCATTGACGCGGCCTATGGAACGGTGAGTCAGAGTCAGATGGACGTGCTCATCCGCACCAACCCTCAGGCACTTGTGGCATTGCATACAGAGATGCAGAAGCTGACACGCTTCATCAAGAGCGAAATGTCCTCATTACTCGGCATTTCGATCACCTATAGCAGTGGCGACGGTGACTAATTGATGATCGATCACCGTCCGATGTCGCTCGCCCCCTTGGCGATCCTTCGCATCATCTTCGGCACGGTGATGGTGATCTCCTGCGCTCGATTTGCGTGGCTGGGATGGATTCGGGAGCAGTACATCGACCCTGTTGTTCACTTCCCGTATGCGGGGTTCGAATGGGTTGTTTCACTGGGTGATCCGGGGATGTACGTCCTGTTCGGAGTGATGGCATTGGCGGCCGCGGGCGTTGCGCTTGGCGCATGGTATCGCATAAGCAGCGTGGTCTTCTTTCTGAGCTTCACGTATGTGGAGCTGATCGATAAGACCTACTACCTGAACCACTACTACTTCGTCAGCATCGCTGCGTTTCTCTTCTGTCTGGTTCCTGCACACAGGATGTTGAGCATCGACGTGATGCGCAAGCCCGAGTTACGGGCCGATGCCATGCCGCGCTGGGTGCTGGACGTGTTCAAACTGCAGATCGCGATAGTCTATGTCTTTGCCGGTCTTGCCAAGATCAATCACGCATGGCTGATCGATGCCATGCCGCTGCGCATCTGGCTGCCGGCGCAGAGTGACCTGCCTGTGATTGGTCCGCTCATGACGCTTTGGTGGTTGCCGTGGGTGTTCTCGTGGGCCGGCATGGTGTTCGACTGTTCTGTACCGTTTCTGCTATGGAACCGTCGAACACGTCCCTATGCATATGCCGCCGTGATCGTGTTTCACGTGATCACCGGAATGATGTTTCAGATCGGTGTCTTTCCGCTGGTGATGATTGCCATGACGCTGGTGTACTTCGAGCCAGGAGCTGCAAGGACAGAGCACTCATCGTCCGGGATACCCGTGCGAATGCCTCGCCCCCTTACCATCATCCTGGCTGTGCACGTTGTTGTGCAGCTCGTGCTGCCATGGAGGTTTCTGGCCTATCCCGGAGACCTGTTCTGGAATGAGGACGGGTACCGATTCTCATGGCGAGTGATGCTGATGGAAAAGGCCGGCACGGCCATGTTCACCGTCTGGGACGGAAGGACGGGCCGAGGAGGAATCGTCGACAACAGCCAGTTCCTCAATGCGCATCAGGAAAAGCAGATGTCGATGCAGCCCGATATGATCGTGCAGTATGCCGGCTTTCTGCGCGACGAGTTTACACGTCGTGGCGTTCCACGCCCGCGCGTTACCGCCGACGTATGGGTGACGCTGAACGGGGCTCCTGCACGCCGTATGGTCGACCCGCAAAGGGACCTAGCACAGGATGAGATCGGCATCGGACCAAGTGCATGGGTGTTGGCGCGATGAGACACGCAGTGTGCATGGTGTGTCTCGGCATGCTGGCGTTGCTTTCCGCAACACCGATGCACGCTGCCAAGTACTCTGGTGCCGAGGGTGTCGGTGCTGAGTCGGCCGCGCTACCGGGTGCTAAGGACACCATCCTCATGCGCGTGGTTGAGGTCTCCGGACTTCACGAATCTCCGTTTCTCATCACACGCATCGATGACGTGGAGAACGGCGTGATCTTCGCAGCCAAGAAGACAGAGCGTATCTCTCTTGCGAACGTTATCGCCAACACCGCCACGAACAATACACGTCAGACCTTTTCGGCCATCGCCGGTCTGACCATCTGGGAAAGCGATGCGGCCGGACTGCAGCTCGGGATCGGCGCTCGCGGTCTCAATCCCAATCGCACGTCGAACTTCACAACACGTCAGAACGGTTACGACATCTCGGCCGATCCGCTGGGTTATCCCGAAAGTTACTATACGCCACCGCTGCAGGCACTCGAGCGGATCGACATCGTGCGGGGCGCAGGCGCGCTGCGGTACGGAACGCAGTTCGGTGGGGTTGTGAACTTCATCATGCGCGAGCCCCCTCGTCAGGACCCGCTGAGTGCCGAGATCATGCTGACGGGAGGATCGTACGGCTTTGCCAGCGGTCTTGCCCGCCTTGGCGGCACCGTCGGCAAAACATCCTACAGCGTCATGGCACAGTACCGTCGGGCTGACGGGTGGCGACCCAACAGCGAATTCGATCAGCGCCTCGGATATGCCTACGTCCGGCACGCCATCACGCCCAACTTCCGTATCACGGCCGATGTGACGGCCATGCAGTACCTGGCACATCAGGCCGGCGGCCTAACGGATCGTCAGTTTGCTCTCGACCCCGGTTCATCGTCGCGTGCTCGCAACTGGTTCAACGTCGACTGGATGCTGGCATCGGTAACGGCCGACTGGATCATCGACTCTATCACGACCATGCGATCGATGTTCTTTCTGAACTCGAGCTCGCGCGCAGCGCTGGGAAATCTCGATCGGATCAACATGATCGATCTGGGTGGTGATCGCACGATGATCGATGGAGTCTTTCGCAACATCGGTAACGAGACCACCGTGCAGCAGGACCAAACAATCCTTGGTCTGCCCGCGTCGATCCTCGGTGGCGTTCGTCTCTTCCGCGGTGTCACCACACAGCGTCAGGGTACAGCTTCGTCGGGCACCGGTGCAGACTTCCAGTTTTCGGGAAGGGGCCTGCGTGACGGCTCGGACTTCACCTTTCCGAACGCCAACGTGGCGGCATTTGCCGAAGCCGTTATCACGCTTTCGGATCAGATCCGCATTGTGCCCGGCGTGCGGGCTGAGCATATCTCTACCCGGGCGGAGGGCCGCTACGGCCTGTCCGTACGGGATCTTGCCGGCAACTTGGTGGTCGATTCACTGGTCGACGAAACACGGCAGCGTGACCGCACCATCCTGCTGGCAGGCATTGGCCTAAGCTACAAGACCGGCCCGATGGAACTGTATGCGAACCTTACGCAGAACTATCGTTCTATCACGTTCAGCGATCTGCGCATCATCAATCCCAACCTCGTGGTAGACCCGGCCATAGCCGATGAGCGTGGGGCAACGGCCGACGTTGGCGTGCGCGGCACCATCGGTGATCTGCTGTCGCTGGACGTGTCGCTCTTCTACCTCAGCTACCGCGATAAGATCGGCGAAGTGCTTCGCAGTGATCAGGCGCCGCTGTATCTGCCGTACCGATATCGCACGAATGTGGGCGATGCGTATACGACGGGCATTGAGGCCATGACGGAGGTAAGCCTAACGCGTCTCGTCGGTTATGAGGCAGACGAGGTCGTTCCGGATGTTCACCTGATGATCAACGGCTCGGTTGTCAGGGGGCGCTACAATGTCCCACGTGACCCGTCGATCGACGGTAATGTGATCGAGTACGTGCCGGATGTTGTGCTGCGCACAGGCCTGATCGTGCGCTACGGCAAATTCCGCAGCTCACTGCTGCTGTCACATACCGGACGTCAGTTCACCGATGCCACCAATGCCGAGTTCTCCGCTTCTGCCGTCAGCGGCGCGCTGGCTGCATACAGTGTTGCCGACCTGACGATGACCTATACGATAAGCCCCGTTGTGATTGAGCTGACGTGCAACAACCTGCTTGATGCACGTTACGCCACAAGGCGTGCAGAGGCGTATCCCGGACCCGGCCTCATACCTGCCGAGCCGAGAAGCGTCTTCCTTGGAATGCGGCTGACGCTCTGATCGTTACTTACACAGTGCTTGGACGAGCTGGCTGCCTTCGGCGCTCCCGAGGGCCGACGCCTGTCGCCAGTCGGCGCAGGCCTCACTGCTGCGTCCAACGTTGTAGAACGCCTTGCCACGGTTGACGTAGGCAACCATCAATCCCGGCTCGATGGTAAGGGCCTTCTCGAAGTATGGAAGGGCTGATGTCAGATCACCCTGCTTGGCGATGATCGAAGCGATCATTGCCCACCCCTCGCCAAAGTTTGGCTTGAGCTCCATCGAGCGCCGATAATGCGTGAGGGCGTTGGCCAGGTCTTCACGTCGGCTGTACCAGTTGGCCATGTTGTAGTGTGCGGCGAAGAGCTCCGGATTGCGCAGCACGGCCTGCTTGAAGTCGTTGCCCGCATCGGCCTCGCGCTGAATGTTCTGGTACAGAACGCCACGGTTGACGTAGGCCTCGGCATACTCCGGACAATACGTCATGGCCGATGTGTAGTCAGCTTCAGCCCCCTTCAAGTCGCTGGAGATGGCGCGCAGGTACCCACGGTTCAGGTAGGACATCCCCGAGCGTGGATTACCCTCGATGGCCATGTCGTAGAACGCGGCCGCCGTCTTGTAGTTCTTGGCACGTGTAAACGAGAAGACACCGTAGAAGGCCACCACACCCAGAAGGACCATGCTGACTGTTGCTCGGCGGCGCCCGTCCATGAGTCGACCCAAGATCACTGTGCCGACGATCACCATTCCGATCATTGGCAGGTAGGCACGGTGCTCGAGATAGTCATAGGCGATCTTTCCAAGCTCGTTCGTGTAGGCAACGCCGGGTGCGGAGAAGAGCAGGAACCAGCCGATTCCGAACAGCGTGAGTTTGCGCTCTGTGTCTGTTGCACGTCGCAGTGCGGCAACCACGAGGCCGATGGCGATAACCGAACCAAGTCCAGTAACAAGCCATGAGAAGGCGGGCAAGGGGGCTAGTCCGATCGGAACGAGGAACTTGCTGATCGTTTCGGGGATGGCCCTGAGATTGTTCAAGAACGGAATGATACCAAAGACGGTTGCATCGGGATACTTCGGAATGACCATGCTGCGGGCAACAAACCACAGCACGACCGGTATCAGGCACGGCAGAAGCGTCAGCGCAAGGGTCTTGGCCGTCTCGGCGCGACGTGGATACAGCATCCACCATGCGGCAGTGATGATGATCGGGATCAATACCGAGGTTTCCTTCGAGAACATCGACAGGAAGAAGCATACGTGCAGGAAGATCAGCGTCGAGACCTTGCCGGTATCGAGATATCGGAACGTAGCACGCAGACACAGCAGCGTGAACATGGCAATGAGCAGGTCGCCCCTTCCCGGAATCCATGCGATGACGTGAACGAACAGCGGTGTGGTGGCGTAGAGCAGCGTTGTTCCCAGAGCCGTACTCGGGCGAAACTGAAGATCTTTCAGCGTACGGAACAGCAACCAACACGTTGCGATGTGAAGCAGGATGTTGGTCAGATAGTATGCCCAAGGCTTGCCCTTGCCGATCTGCGTATCAAGGAAGATCGAGAGGTTCTGCGTTGGACGGTAGAAGTTCCGGCCCGGGTTGTTGAAGAACGCATCGCGTTGGAGCACTTCGAACACATTATCCGGGTTCTTGAGAAGCTTCTCATTGAACGTGATGATGACATCTTCATCGAACTTGCCGATCGTAAAGCTCATGGTCTGTCCATACAACGCCAAGCCAATGATGGCCAGGAGGATGAGTGCGGACGTAGAGCTGCTTAGCTGATCCAGCAGCGAGGTCGACGAAGTACGCGTCGAGCGCTTGGTCTTTGCCATGACGTGTTGTTTCCCCTGTGCAAAAAGCCTCGCAATATCGCCAATGCTCACGACTTCGTGGGAAGGGCACTGCGTATTTTCGGCGGATGATTTCCTTGATACAAAATGGTCTTCGCCGCGCGTTGGCGTTGATGTTATTCCACGGATCATTGGCAGCGGTGCTGCCCTTCTCATTGTGGTCGGCCCCTGCCGACAGTTCCCGTGCAGACTCTCTCAGATCTTATTCATCCTCCGGTATCGTTGTCAGCGCCAGCCGATGGGCTGAGCGAGCCTCAACGGTTTCGCGACAGATCACGGTCGTGAGCGCACGTGATGTGCGCGACCGAAATCCGGGCACGGCCGCCGACCTTCTCGAAGGCACCGGAGAGGTCTTCATGCAGCGCAGTCAGGCCGGTGGCGGCAGCCCGCGCCTTCGGGGCTTTGCTGCCAACAGCGTTCTTCTGGTTATCGATGGGGTTCGCATGAACAACGCGATCTACCGGTCGGGCAACCTTCAGAATCTGATTCAGGTAGATGCGAATTCACTGGCATCGACCGAGGTGCTGTTTGGTCCGGGGTCGGTTCAGTATGGCTCGGATGCACTCGGAGGCGTCATAGCCATGCAGACCAAGGACCCTGTGCTGATCGATTCAGGCATGAAATACTTCGGAGGGGGCTTCATTCGTTCCGCCTCTGCCACACAGGAACGTTCCGGCTCGATCGAATTCGATGTGTCCCTTCCTTCATTTGGATCGTACACAGCGCTCACCTACAGTTCTTTCGGTGACCTGCGCTCCGGACGTATGATGCCGTCTGAGCTGCCCGAGTTCGGTCTTCGACCCTGGACGGTGCAGCGGATCGGTGGTCGGGATACCGTCGTGGTGAACCCGGATCCTCACCGTCAGATCTCGAGCGGGTACGATCAGATCAACGCCCTGCAGAAGTTACGCTGGAAGCTCGACGATGCGATGGAGCTGAGATATACCGGGCTGTTTACCACATCATCCAACATTCCCCGCTATGATCGACTGGTCGAAACCCGCACGGTGGGATCATCGACACGTCCACGTTCGGCAGAGTGGTACTACGGACCCCAGACGTGGCTGATCAATTCGCTCGCGTTTGATGTTCGACGTCCCGTCTTCATCGCCGATGAACTGAAGGTGACCATCGCTCACCAGTGGTTCGAAGAGTCCAGGCATAGCAGAAACTTCGGCAACCCGGTTCGTCGGGATCAGCTTGAGCGCGTGTCGATCATCAGCGCCAACATTGATGCGAAGATCGAGCTCGACGATTCGGGGAATGACCGTGATCTCTACTACGGCGTCGAGGCAACATTTCAGGATGTTCGCTCACGGGCAAATAATGTGAACATAGACACGGATATGACCACGCTCGGGGTTACACGGTATCCGGACGGAGGATCAACTGTTGATCAGTTCGCCGCCTATGCTCAGCTGCGTTGGGAGTTTCATCCTCGTCTGTCCGTTGCCGCCGGCGTGCGCGCAACAGCCATTCAGCTTCGCTCGCAGATCACGCCGGAGTCTGTCTTCAGAGTGCCGTTCTCCAGCATTCAGACAGATCCGTCAGCGCTAACCGGCTCGATCGGCGGATCATGGGCCGCAACAGATATTCTGAAGTTCCAGGGGAATCTCGCCTCCGGGTTTCGAGCACCCAATGTTGATGACATCGCAAAGGTCTTTGAATCCGAGCCGGGTCGCGTGGTCGTACCAAACCCCGGAGTTCGCCCGGTTACGGTGCTGACAGCTGAAGGGGGCTTGCACATCGCTCCACTCGAAGGAGTAACGTTCCAGGCAACCGCCTACAGATCGTGGTTGAGTGATGCATTGGAGAAGCGACCATTTAGCTTGGATGGACAGGATAGCATTGACTTCAACGGCCAGACCAGTCAGGTTATCGCCGTTCAAAATGTGGGCACGGCCCGCATCTGGGGAATCAGCATGGTACTCGATGTCGAGTACCGCACCGTGCGATTGCACGCCACGGCAACCGGTGTATGGGGTCGTGACGAAACGAACAATGTCCCTCTGGAGCATGTCACGCCGGCCTTCGGTCTTGTGCGCGTGCATTGGTCACCGGCGCTTGGACTTGATCTCACAGCGGATGTCCGGTGGTCAGCCGCATGGCTTGTGTCGGAGATCTCTCCAGCTGATCAGCCCCTTATCGGCATGACAATCCCGCAAGGGGGCTTACCTGCATGGACCATCGCCGGAGTGCGAGCATCGTATGACGTCTCATCAATGCTCACCGCCCAGCTGGCCGTAGAGAACATCTTCGATCTGCAGTACCGTCCGGCAGGCTCGGGGATCTCTGCTCCTGGACGTAACGTTGTCACAACGCTGAGGGTGCGACTCTAAGCCGAGCGCTTCAACACAACGTGCACATGGTTACCGTGTGCGCACCAGCGTTCCGAACGAGCCACGAGTTCTGCGACCATGCAGGATGTAGCGGTACGACCCGGATGCAGCGGAGACAGCACCATCGGTCATTCCGTCCCAGATCACTGTGTATCGTCCTTCGTCAACAGGTGTCTCGCGAAGAAGAGAGCGAACGAGGTTGCCCTGCATATCCACGATGTCGATGGAGATCACATCGGCAGCCGGCAGCGTGAAGGCGATCGACGTTCGGTCCATCGATGGATTCGGATACACGTGCTCATCGAGGTATTCGGTGTTCCACAGAATTGGAATGCTCGTTGCCAGCGAGTCATAGCAGTTCTTTGCGCCGATGACGTAGGATGCGGAGACATCCTTGTTCTTCCGATTGCCTGCCTCATTCTTCGGAGGATAGCTACGCACGTACTCGATCCTTGTGGCCTCGGGGCTGACGTTCACGCGCATGTGACCGGAGTTCGGTAGAATGAGTCCCTCGAGATAGCCGTAGGCGGTAGCCTGTCCCGTACCGGAATATCGGGCGTGGCTTGGCTGCGGCACTTCCTGGTAGATCAGGCAGTCCTTCTCCTGCTTTCCGAAGAAGTGGTCATGACCGTGAAAGAAGACGTTCACACGGTGACGTTTGAGAAGGTCCTTGATGGGCAATTCCCAGCCCGGACGATTCGTAGAAAACCCTTCGGTGCCGTCGAGATTCTTGCCGCCCCATTCATAGCGATCAGCAAACTCCACGCCACCGCGTCCGTCAGGGTCGCCCCCTACCAGCTGATGCGAGAATATGAACTTGAAGGTAGCGGTTGACTTGGCAAGCGTTGCCCGGAGCCACTCGTACTGTTCTCTACCCAGCGTCCAGCGCCAGCCATTGAGAGAGTCCGGCTTAGGCTTGGTGAACCAGTATGGATCGATCACCATGAACAGCGCATCGCCCCATTCCCAGGCATAGTAAGCGCCACGCCGTCCCACGAACGGGTAGCTTGTGGTATCGCCCGTGTAGAACCCATCTGGCTCGGGGTTGAGGAAATACTTCTTGCGGTCAGTTGTGCCGTAGACCGGTACGTTGTCTGCCGTTCCATTATTTAGCCAGCCGGCCTCCCCTTCGTGATTGCCGAGGGTAATGAACAGCGGCACTGTGTGACAGGCCTCTTCATAAAATGAACGTAGCAAGCGTGCACGATAGGTGATGGTGTCATGCGTGACCTTCTTCTGGGCGTTCGTCATCTTGTCCGACATGAGTATGTCGCCAAGGTCGATCATGAAGTCAGGAGAGTCCTCCAGCTCATTGCGCAGCGTTCGCAGATACACCGAGGTGTCACTCTGCTCATCCATGTGCGGATCGGCCTGTATAACGAACGTGAACGGTGAGCCTCTGCGCCGCTGCGTATGGAATGAATACGTTGGGCGAGTAACAGAAGGGGCTCCCTGCTGCTTGCGATAGACCACCTGGTAGAAGTAGCGCGTGTCGGGTTGCAGCTCGTTTATCATGATGGTGATCGGCTCTGCGGAATTGACCCTCGTCCACGGTGTCTGCGCGTTAAGTGCATCCGCCGCCGTGCCGTAGTAGACGCTTGCCTCGACGCTCTGGTCGGGTACGATCTGAATGGTGATGGATTTGTCGGTCGGACGTCCCAGAAGCTCACGATGCTGGAGCGTCTGCGATGTGGCAACAGAAAAACTCGTAAGGACGAGAGCAATGATCAATCGCATTATCGATCTCCGATCAGAATGGTCTGTCGTGTCGGCGCACCATCAATGGTCGCAAGCACGTCGTAGAGTCCGTGCGGCAGCGTCGAGACGTCGATGGATGTTGCTGACGAGCGGAGCACGATCTGACCCAGCACGTTGGAGATCGTCACGTCAACCGATGATGTGGTCGGAGCAAGGATGTTCAATGATTCGCGAGCGGGGTTTGGTGCGATGACGGTTTCACTTTTCGTCGTTTCGTCATCAACAGAGACCGGGCGCTGCTTGACGGTGTAGGAGTGGCCCACGGAGCCATTCGTGTTCGCACCTCCCACCGTGTCCTTTGGCATGTAGGCGCGGACGAAATCGACAACAACGCCGGCATCGGACACCTTGACGCGCAAGTGACCTGTTCCGCGCATGGTCACGTCGGTGTACGCATCGGCATTGGCAAGCACGCCGATCTCGTACGTGGAGTCGCTCGGCATCGGAGTCTCCTGATATACGAGACCGTCGAGTTCTTCCTTGGCGTAAAGGTGGTCATGGCCCTGGAAGAAGATGTTGACGCCGGTATTCACCATGAGCTGGTGGATGGGCAGGCCCCACCCTGGGCGAAACTTGTCGAACTCGTACGTTCCCTTGTTGTTGTAGCCGCCCCACTCAGCCCCTTTCGCTGTGACTACGCCGCCGCGACCCTGCCCGCGTGTGTGGTGGGCGAAGACGAACTTGTACTTGGCATTGCTGCTTTCGAGCGCGTTCTTGAGGAAGCGATACTGCGTTTCCCCAAGCGTCCAGTCCCAGTTCTGCGGCTTTTCATTCACGTCACAGTCACGATACACATCCAGAACAACGAACAGTGCATCGCCCCATTCAAACGCATAGTAGTTCTCGGGGTAATCGATCCCATTCGGTTCTCGCGTCATGTTGCCGGTGTAGAACCCATTGGGGAACGGATTCGGGTAGTAGTACTTGCGCCAGATCGTACCCCAGACGGCAATGTTGTTCGGCGCGTTCCGCTTGAGATAGTAGCCCGTCTCACCTTCGTGATTTCCGAGGCAGAAGAAGAATGGGACGGAGTGACAGATCGAACCGAGGTACTGCAGGTAGTCTCTGTGCAGGTCGTCCATGTCCTGACTGGTTGTCGTTTCAGGCGTGTGGTCGTCACCGAACGTATCACCGAGTGAGAGCATGAAGTCAGCACTATCCTTCTTCATGTTCTCGATCGCGATCTTATACATTGCCGGTATGCCCTTCTTGTCGTAGAGATGCTCGTCGGCCTCTACGAGGAAGGTAAAGGACTCGCCCCTTGCCCTCTGCGTCCGGAACGAATACTCCGGCGATGTTTGGAATGTGGGACCGCCGAGCTGGCGGTAGCGCAAACGATACACGTGCCGTGTGTTTGGCTCGAGTCCGGTTATGTCGACCTTTATGGACTCTCCGGCTTTGCAGGTTACCACAGGCGTCTGCGCATTGTACATGCCGCTGAGCGTGCCGTATTCAAGGAAATATTCCGACGCCTTGCCGAAATAGACAGCCGCCGTGATGGACCTATCCGTTGGACGTCCAAGGATGACGGAGAATTCCTGCGCTGATGCACCTGCTGCTGCCACGAGCATGGCAAACAGGAAAACAGGGGAAAGTTTGTCACGTTGCATAGCAGCGATTCCAGAGTGGTGGCCGGCCTTCAGTTTGCGATTCGGAGAAGAAACCACCGTACTTCGTTTCGTTACTTTCGCAACCAGGCCGCTGTGGTGCATGACCGGCAACGGCGGTGAACTGACCGATTCACGACCGACGGACCTTAGCTATGCATATCTGGTGCTCCGCAGCTCTCCTGCTCTTTGCGTTAAGCTGTGACCCCGCTTTGCTCAATGCCACAACCCTGAACGTCGGGCCGCAAAAGGAGTTTGCCGACCCGCGTGTGGCGTGCCTGCAAGCCAAGCCGGGTGACACGGTGCTGATCCATCTGGCTACCTACCGCGGAACGTTCTGGATCGAGAATCTCAATGGAACCGCCGAAGCACCGATCGTCATCTGCGGCACAGACCGCTCCGGCGTGGTCTTTGAAGGGGGCTCGGAGTCGATGCACTTTTCAGAGTGCTCGCACCTCGTAATCGAGAACTTCTCGGTCAGGGGGCAAACCAGCAACGGCATGAACTGCGATGACGGTGGCACGTTCGATACTCCAACGCACCACATCACCTTTCGTGGCATCACCTTCGGGTCGATGGCTGCAACGGGCAATAACGATCAGCTGAAGCTCTCCGGTCTGGATTACTTCGTGGTTGAGGACTGCATCTTCGAGGACGGCTCTGCCGGAGGAAGCGGCGCCGACATGGTAGGATGTCACAAAGGCATCTACCGCAACAACACCTTCCGCCGACTTGGCTCGAACTGCATCCAGGCAAAGGGAGGAACGCAGTTCATTCGCATCGAGCGGAACTCGTTCATCGACGGTGGGCAGCGGGCACTGAATCTTGGCGGCTCCACCGGACTGGCCTTCTTCCGTCCGCAGGACGCACGGTTCGAAGCCGCTGACATTTCCGTCGTGGCTAACCTCTTCGTGCGCTCCGTCACACCAATCGCTTACGTCGGCTCGGTTCGCGTATCAGTGACCAACAATACGATCATTCATCCCGAGCGTTGGGTGTTTCGCATTCTGCAGGAGACCGTGGACACGACGCGGTTTCTGCCGTGTGGTGACAACATCTTTCAGAACAATCTCGTCGTAACCCGCTCGACGTTGTCGCGGCACATCAACATTGGGGCGAACACAGCCCCCTCCACATTCATGTTGAGAAATAACCTATGGTATAATGTGGATGACCCGTCATTATCACGTCCTCAGGACCTTACCGAGAACCGTGGTATCTATGGTGAGGATCCGCTTCTACGCAACTATGCAACAGGTGATTACCGTTTGCAGTCGACAAGTCCTGCCAAGGGGGCTGGTGTTGCCACGGGCGACACGACGGCAGACCTTTCCGGTAACCGGTTTGCGAACCCTCCATCGATCGGGGCGTATGAGGTCGAAGGCGCAACATCGGTTGACGACGTCGCACAGACTTCTTCAACGCGCTTCGTCCGCACACTCGGCGGTTGGTGGGTGTATGCCGAGCCAGTACTGCTGCCGCTGCATGTGAGCGTTGTGGACCTTCAGGGACGCATCCTGCGAGGCATCGACCTTGACGCGCCCACAACGTTCATCTCAACGTCAGCCGCGGAGTTCGTGATCAACCGTTGAGCGGCCAGACAGCACCTTGTCAGCCACAAGTGCGGCAAGGGGCATACAAACGGTAAAGAGATACGTCTGATAGCGCGGAAGTACATACGTAATAGCAAAGAGCCCGGTCATCCCCACGGCGATGATAAGGATCGGTACTATCTGAGATATCTCGGCTCGTTCGTGCAAGAGTCGACGCATCGCCAATAACAGACCCACTACCAGCAGAAGCCCCGTGATCAACGTCGGAACCAGGTAGGCCAGTGACTTCCCCTTCGGGTAGTACGGATCAATCGTCCACAGCATCGCCACCTTCTTGATGCCCAGCATGAGCCATCGAACAGGATCGGCGGCGATGTACGCCTTCGCCTCAGCTTCGAAGACCTTGTCGGCATCAAGCTCGTACGTCTGCGTCAGCGGCAGCGCATCGAGCTTCGCCACGATCTCCGGATAGCGCTCACCTTCCCAGATGTTCCATCCATCGGCCGCATAGCCGCTGCCGGATGCATGGACGTTTGCACCACGCCACATCTCGCGCCATGGGTGCGTGATGATGCCGGTGGGCTGACCGAATTCTGCGGCATTACGCACCAGCCATGGAGATATCACGACCATCATCATCGAAAGGGCAAGGGCAGCCCCCTTCCAATTGCGCTTGAGTAGGGGCAGGCAGCACATCACAACGCCGAGCGCGAGGAACTCGGAGCGCATGAGCGTGAGAAATCCGAGAGCAATGCCGAAGAGCCACTCCCTGCGCTCGCCCTCAAGCACGCGTTGCGCAAGGTCAACTACCACCAGTCCGCACACCGTGTACCACACAGCCCCTGCCGGCGTGGCCGACGAAACAAGTCCGGGAATGAAGATGAGCGACCACGTGGCAGCGATCATCGAGGCACGCTCCGAGGCCATGCGCCGTGCGATGCGATGGATAAGCCACGGGATAAGTCCGCCTACAAGACACTGCAGCACCAGCATCACAATGATGCCGAATCGCTCGCCCCCTGCCACATTGAACACGGCCGTGGCAACGGCCGGCACAAACGGCGGCATGAATGCACTCGGATGCGGCGTCGGATCGGACTTCCACAGTAGCGCACGGGCCGAGTCAAGGGGCTGGTACGGCCACGCCATCCCGAACCCGTCCCCGTTCAACGCATTCTGCGCGATCACCACCTGCTCATACTCATGCGGCTCTCCCATCGGCGTAACCGTCAGCACGGCCAGCCGAAGCACGATGGAGAGGATGCAGAGGAAGAGCAGGCGCATGGGAGAATTACGGAATTACGGAATTACGCAATTACGCAATTACGAAGTTACGGAGGTGCGCGTAGGGGCGAGCCTATGTGCTCGCCCAATGCTCTGTCATCGGTCATTGGTCATCGGTCATTGGTCATCGGTCATCGGTAATCGGTCATCGGTCATTGGTCATCGGTAACTTGTAACTCCGTAATTCTGTAATTCCGTAATTCCGTAATTCTCCCATGCGCCTCTCCTTCCTTGCCCTCCTCGCCCTCCTCGGTTGTTCCTCGCCAGCCCCTTTGCCTGTAGTTGATGCTGTTGATCTGCAGCGCTATGCCGGACGCTGGTATGTGTGGGCACGGTTTGATCACAGTTTTGAGCGCGGCTGCTCGTGCTCGATAGCCGAGTACACAGTGATGCCGGACCACGTCAAGGTGCTAAACCTCTGCAATGAAGGGGGCTCGTGGCGCACCATCGAAGGCAAGGCGTTCCCTGTTGAGGGCTCGAACAACGCCAAGCTGAAGGTGCAGTTCTTCTGGCCGTTCAAGGGAGATTATTACATCCTTGCACTCGACAGTGCATATCAGCATGTGCTGGTCGGAGAACCCGGACGCTCCTACCTCTGGATGATGTCGCGCACACCACAGTTAGATGAAGCTGTGTATGAGACGCTCTCTGCCAAAGCAGCCGAGCTGGGGTTTGATACAAAGCAGCTGATGCGGATGTCACCTACTCCATCATCATCAAAAACGCGATAATGTCTTTGCGTTCCATATCTGACAGGGGGCCGATGGCGCGGACGCGCGGGTCGGTGTGGTCAGGAAGGGCTGCGGTGTTGGAGTAGTGGGCCAGGACATCGCGCAGACGTTTGTACCGGCCGTCGTGCATATACGGGTGGGTGCGCGTGATGTTGCGCAGCGAGGGCACCTTGAAGCGGAAGAGATCCCGTTCATCGTGCGTGATGCGGATGCGACCGCTGTCGGGTGATACGGCGTTGGGCTGCAGGCCGTTGCTGGCAAAGCCGTTG
>CALRYC010000035.1:0-21086 GCA_943372295.1 Chitinophaga pinensis | reverse complement strand
GCCACGCTCGAGATCGCCACGATACTGCCCGCATTGGCCTGCCGCATATGCGGAAGTGCACGGGCAGTGAGCCAGAAGATCGAATCAACGTTCACAGCAAACATGGAGCGCCATTGTTCGGTTGGGGTGTCTTCGACGCTGTTCATGTTTCCGCGTCCGGCATTGTTGATCAGCACATCGATGCGTCCGAAGTCGGCAATGACCTGCTGAATGACGCGCTCGCAATGGCTTTCCTGCGCCACATCTGCTACGATGCACGTTGCACGTCCGCCGTTCTGCGTGATAAGGTCGGCCACAGCGCGGAGTTTATCCTCGCGTCGGGCTACAAGAACAACCTGGCAGCCTTTGGCGGCAAGGTCGATGGCAAGGGCAGCGCCCAGACCCGAGGATGCGCCGGTGATAACGGCAACGGAAGTAGCGTCGAGATTCATTTACAGGTAGGGGGCTGGTGAAACAAAATCAGAGGATACGGAAGGTGTGAAAGCTCCGGTGCTGGGCAACGTCCGCGCACGTAACGGATGTGACCTCGGCAAATTGCGGACCCTGACGCAGGAGCATCTCAAATTCCGTCAGTGAGTCGACGGTTCCTTGTGCCATGCACTCCACCGAGCCATCTTCCAGATTCGTGACAAATCCGAAAAGATGAAGTCGGTGTGCATGATGCAGGGCAAAACGGCGGAAGCCGACGCGTTGCACGCGTCCTTCAACGATGTAGTGTACGGTTTCCAATGGATGTAGGGAAAGACCTACAGGCGCTTGTCGGTAAGGTTGACGCTGGCCTGTGCGGTGGGGGTGATAAGAATGTCCTGGATACTCACATGAGCAGGACGTGTAGCGGCAAACACAACGCACTCGGCCACGTCGCGTCCGCTCAGTGGCTCGTAGCCTTTGTAGACCGTTGCTGCGCGCTCGGTGTCGCCATGGAAGCGCACCTCCGAGAACTCCGTCTCGACCAATCCCGGGTCGATGTTGCAGATGCGAACGCCCGTTCCGTTGACGTCGATCTGCAGGGAATCCGAGATCATCTTCACGGCGGCTTTGGTTGCGCCGTACACATTGCCACCGCGATAGGGCTGAATGCCGGCGATCGAGGCGATGTTCACGACAAGCCCCGTTCGACGCTGAATCATGTTGGGCAGCAGCGAGCGGGTCACATATAGCAGCCCCTTGATGTTTGTGTCGATCATCTCCTCCCAGTCGCTCACGAGACCCTCCTGCAGCGGCGCAAGTCCACGGGAGAGTCCGGCATTGTTGACCAGCACATCCGGCGCGGTGAACTGGGCCGGCAGCGATGCAGCCGTTTCGGCCACCGCTTCGCGGTCGCGCACGTCAACCGCTGCCGTATGCACCGTAACCCCATGCTGTGAGGTCAGCGATTCGGCCAGTTCCTGGAGCCGATCCTGCCGGCGTGCCCAGAGCGACATGTTGGCACCGAGCTGACCAAAGGCCTCTGCGCAGGCGCGGCCAATACCGGATGATGCGCCCGTGATGATGACGTGTGAGGGTTTCATTGCCGTAAATTTATCAAATGGATACGCCCCCATTGATTGCTAGTGCGCAATTGTCATTCGTCATGCCGGATTTTAAATCCGCATTCCTGTCCAACGGAACGCCGGTATACATCGTGCCAACGGCTACGAAGGACGTGCTTACGATTACTTTTGCCATGCGCCACGGTGCCTGCCGCGATGACGTTCAGGGCGAAACGTGTCTGACGCTGGAGATGCTCAAGCAGGGCACAGAGCGCCATACGGCAAAGGAATTCAGCGAAGAGGTCGAGTCGCGTGGATGCTGGATCCGATGTGCCGCAGACCATGACATCTCCACCGTACAGGTGACGGGTCTGGGCGAGTGGTTTGACGACGTCACAGACCTGATGGCCGAGTGTGTGCTTCGTCCGCGCTTTGATGCCGAGGAGCTCGATAAGCTTCGCGCCCGCAGTGTGGCCGATATGATGATCGACCTGTCCGATGTGGATTGGCTTGCGTCGCGGGCCGCTACGCAGTGCGCCTATACAACACACCCGTATGCACGGCCGCGCGAGGGAACGCCTGCATCGCTGGCAACGATCACTGTCGACAATCTGCGCAAGGTCCACCGGCATCTGCTCGCAGCACCTCGGTGGATCATTGTGGCCGGCCCCGTCGATCCGCAGAAAGCCGTGGAGCGTCTTGAGACACTGTTTGGCGCATTGCAGCCGTCAGCGCAGCCGCAGCCCATGCCTCCTGCCGTCAAATCGCGCGGCCTGGGCATGGTGGCGTCCAATGACGGGGCTCTTCAGACCTCCTTTCGGATCATCCTGCCAGGTCTGCCCATGGGACATCCCGACCATGCAGCGGCGCAGCTTCTGACGAATGTTCTGGGTGGCTTTACGCTGGCCCGGCTTTTTACGATCCTGCGGGAGGAGAAGGGTTACACCTATGGGGCGTATGCCAGCCCCATGGTGCGGTCGCTCGACGCGTCGATCGTGATCTCGACAAGTGTCGGAAATGAATTCACTGCCGATACCATCGCCACGATCTCTCAAGAAGTATCGCGTCTTGGCTCGCAGCGTATCGATGAAGACGAGCTCGAGAACGCTCGTCAGCAGATTGTCGGCTCCTTTGCCCGCTCCTGCGAAACACCACAGCAAACCGCATGGCTGCTACATACGATCGTGAACTACGAATTGCCATTCGACTACTTTGAGAAGTATGTGCGGCGCGTGCAGGAGCTTGCGCCGGATGATCTGCTGCCGGTGCAGAGCGCACTGTTCTCCACCGCGTCGTGGGTGGTCGGCGCGGCCGGTGTGACGACGCTTGTCGAGTCGGCCATTAGCCCATTCGTCAACAGCGTCAGTCACTGGGACCGGCAGGGCTTCTAGCGGCTTTGATCTTTACGGCAACCATCATCATCGTCGTCGCAGCGATCTTTCTGATCGCCCGGCGCGTCGATGCGCGGCTGGTGCTGATCGTTGCCGGCGTTATGCTGGCCGGACTTGCCGGAACACCAACACGGATTCTTGATGTATTTCAGAATGCCGTCGGACGGGGTGACATTATCGGTCCAATCTGCACGGCAATGGGATATGCCTTTGTGCTGCGCCATACCGGCTGTGACACGCAAATGGTGCGTCTGCTGATCCGTCCCGTGCGCGATCTGTCGTGGGCACTGGTGCCGGCCGGTGTCGGCATCGGGTTTGTCACCAACATGGCCATCACCAGTCAGACCGCTGCAGCAGCGGCCGTTGGACCGATCCTTGTGCCGCTCATGCTTGCTGCTGGGTTCACTGCCCCGGCAGCAGGTGCTACTCTGCTCATAGGTTGCAGTGTGGGCGGAAATCTCTTCAATCCGGGCGAGCCCGACATCGTTGCTGTCAAGGGGGCTACCGGCGTCAGCATTGCCGATGTGATCGCCTCGGCAACAGTGCCCACGCTGCTGGCTGCCGCGGTGGCGATCTGCGTGCTGCTTCTGGTGCTGTCACGGCGCGGAATGCTGCCGGCGCGCCGCACCTCCGGCGAGCACCTGGCCGAGACCCCGCTTACAATTCATGATGCCGTGCGGGCCGTGCTCGCCCCCTTGCCGGTGATCCTGCTGCTGCTACTGCAGCCTCGGTGGAATCTTGTGCCGGCATTGCAGCAGATCTGGCCGAATGGAATCGCCGTTAGCGCCATCATGCTCGTTTGCACGGCACTGGTGATGCTGTTCACGGCAGGAAGGAACATGCGTGAGGCGACGGACCGGGAACCCGGTGGACTCGGACGTCACGTCAGCCAGATCACCGTGGAGTTCTTCAAAGGGATGGGGCACGCCTTTACGACGGTGATCTCGGTGATCATCGCTGCAACGTGTTTCCTGGCCGGACTCGAGAGTGTTGGTGCTATCCGGGCATTTACGGGGTTGATCTCCTCAAATCCCGACGTGGCCCATGTGATGAGTCCAATGATCACAGGTGTTCTTGCCGTGATCAGCGGCTCCGGCACAGCCCCAAGTGTTGCGTTCTCGCAGGGCGTGCTGCCGGCACTGGCCGCCGGTGGACAGCTCTCGCTGGCCGTCATGCTCGGCATATCCGGAGCGATCGGTGCAAGTCTGGGCCGCACAACGTCTCCCGTCTCCGCCGTGATGCACTTTACCGGATCGATCAGCGGGGCGACGATCCCCGAACTGCTGCGTCTTGTCTGGCTACCAATGGTGGCTGCTCTGCTGTCAACCATCCTCTACGGCCTCGTATCTTCGTAACCCATGGACATCGTCTACGTCGACTATGCGGCCACAACGCCGCTGGATCCCGAGGTGCTGGAGGCGATGAAGCCCTATCTCACCACGGTCTACTACAACGCCGCCAGTTCGCACTACGGCGGACAGATGGCGCAGGCCGCCATTCTGACGGCCCGTGCGCAGGTGGCCCAGCACGTCGGCGCCGGGTTCGACGAAGTTATTTTCACGTCCGGTGCCACCGAAGCGATCAACATCGCCATCCAGGGTCTGGTAGGGGGCGAGCTGCGCACACCGACGGGACGTCGTACGATCGTAAGTGTACGATCCGAGCATGCAGCGGTGCGTGACGCGGTTCAGCGGGCCGAAGAGGACGGTTTTACCGTGATCTGGCTCCCGGTGGACGCCGACGGACGTGTTGTTCTGTCAGAAGCCGAGCGGCTGATCGACGATACGGTTCTGCTCGTGTCGGTCATGCTCGTGAATAATGAAACCGGCGTGATCCAGGACGTTGCGGCCCTGTCGGAGCTGGCCCACCGACATGGTGCGCTGTTTATGACCGATGCAACGCAGGCCTACGGCAAGATCCCGATCGATGTTCAGAAAATGGGCATAGATCTGATGGCATTTTCCGGACACAAGATCTACGGTCCCAAGGGCATTGGTGCGCTGTATGTTCGGCGCTCTGCAGCCCCATTGGTGCGGCCTCTGCTGGTTGGTGGCGGACAGGAAAGCGGCATGCGAAGCGGTACGCACAATGTGCCCGGCATCATGGGTCTGGCCGCCGCCGGGTCAAAGGCCATCCGCCAGATGGATGCAGAGATGGAGCGCATCAGTGCTCATCGCGCGCGGTTCGAGGCGGCCATAGCTCAGCTTCCCGACGTGACCATCAATGCAGCCGGAGCTCGGCGCATCGGGTCTATCAGCAGCGTTACCATCGGCACCATTCCGGCCGAGCTGCTGCTTATCGACATGCCGGAGATCGCCTGCAGTAAAGGCAGCGCATGTTCAACGTCCAAGCCAGCCCCTTCCCCTGTGATGGTGGCCATGGGCCGTACTCCGGATCAGGCGCACGCAACGGTGCGTTTTTCCTTTGGTCGGGATACAACAGAAGCCGAGGTCGATCGACTTATTCACGTCGCTACGGCGGCCGTCACCAAGCACGTGCATCCGCACGAGCATAACTGAACCACTGCGAAACGTATGTCAGATACCTCCCTTGTTGCTTCGCTCTCTGAGAACATCACATCCGTCAAACGCGAGATCTCCAAGGTCATCGTCGGTCAGCACGATGTTGTCGACCAGCTCCTTGTATCGCTCTTTGCGCGCGGACACTGCCTGCTGGTAGGTGTTCCGGGGCTGGCCAAGACGCTGCTGATCCGCACACTTGCTGAGTCGCTGGACCTTTCGTTCTCCCGCGTGCAGTTCACGCCGGATCTCATGCCCGGTGACATCACGGGCACGGAGGTGATCGAGGATAATCTCTCGACGGGACAGAAGACCTTTCGATTTGTCAGGGGGCCAGTGTTTGCCAATATGGTGCTGGCTGACGAGATCAATCGAACACCACCGAAGACGCAGGCCGCTCTACTTGAGGCCATGCAGGAACACAGCGTGACGACATCCGGTACGACGTACCGTCTTGCTGAGCCGTTCTTCGTGCTGGCTACGCAGAATCCCATAGAGCAGGAAGGAACATATCCGCTGCCGGAAGCGCAGCTCGACCGGTTCATGTTCAACCTTCTTCTTGACTATCCGTCGTATCAGGAGGAAGTAGACGTCGTGCGAACAACCACCGGCGGCTCGCAAGGCAAGGTCGAAAAGGTCATGGGATCCGAGGCCATCATCGAGTACCAGGAACTTGTGCGCCGCGTTCCCGTGGCCGACAACGTCATTGAACACGCCGTCAAGCTCGTCCGGGCGACGCGTCCTGTCGAGACGTCTGTGAAGATGGTTAAGGACTTCATCAGTTACGGCGCCGGACCCCGCGCCTCGCAATATCTCGTGCTCGGTGCAAAGAGTCGCGCTGCCCTCAATGGCCGCTTCACACCCGGCATCGACGACGTCAACGCCGTTGCCCACAGCGTTCTGCGCCACCGCATCGTTACCAACTTCTCCGCCGAAGCCGAAGGGGTAACGACGGATAGGATCGTTACGGAGTTACTGAGGGACTGAGTTACGGAGTTACTGAGTTGCCGAGGCACGGAGGTCACTCGTCACTGGTCACTCGTCACTGGTCACTGGTCACTCGTCACCTCGTCACTCATTTCCTAGTGCGGTCCTTCGTCGCCTTCGGCTCCTCAGGATGACGCCATTGCGCCTCGCGCCGGTGTGGGGTTTTTGGTTTATTGACGCACTGCGTTTCATCGCACATTAGTCCACGACTTTAGCCGTGGGTGCGCGATGGGCGATACATAATCACGAATAGGCCCTGCTCGTAATCAGTCGCCGAAACAATTGGCATCCTGATACCACAGGTTAGGCCGTCAACGGGCGAGACTGCGTCTCGCCCCTACACGTCACTGGTCACTCGTCACTTTGTAACTCCGTAACTTGCCAGTTATGGGTCTTGTAGCTATCGTCGGCCGACCAAACGTCGGCAAGTCCACGTTGTTTAATCGCATCATCGAGGAGCGGCACGCCATTGTGGAAGGCGAGCCCGGGGTGACGCGGGACCGACTGTATGCGAGGGCTGATTGGGGTGGAAAGCACTTTGACATCGTCGACACCGGGGGCATAGTTCCGCAGAGTGAAGACGTGTTTGAGAAGGCCATCCGTGAGCAGGCGATGCTTGCCATTGAAGAAGCCGACGTAATAATCTTCGCCGTGGATGGTCGGGACGGGATTACACCCATTGACGAGACCATCGGAGGTATGCTTCGTTCGTCGAAGAAGCCGGTGGTTCTGGTGGTGAATAAGTGCGACAATGCCATGGCAGACATGAACTCCGCGGAGTTTTATTCGTTGGGGCTTGGTGATCCGTATCCGATCTCGGCACTCAATGGCCGAAGCACGGGCGACTTTCTCGATGCCGTTATCGAACATCTTGATCAGGGCAATGACCAGGAAGACACGCGACTGAAGATCGCCGTGGTGGGGCGTCCGAATGTCGGTAAGAGTTCATTGACGAATGCGCTGCTTGGTAAGGACCGTATGGTGGTGACGCCGGTTGCCGGCACCACGCGGGATGCCATTGACAGTGTGCTGACCTATTACGGTGAGCAGATCGTGCTGATCGACACCGCCGGACTTCGCCGCCGCAGTCAGATCAAGGAAAGCGTCGAGCTCTACAGCACCATGCGCACATCGCGTGCGATCGACCGATGCGATGTGGCCGTGGTCGTGATCGACGCTGTGCTGGGGCTTGAGGCCCAGGACAAGCGCATCATCAACGAAGTTGAGCAGGCCCGCAAAGGCATCATCATCGCTCTGAATAAGTGGGATCTGATCGAAAAGGATACCAAGACGGCTGACCTGTTCATGCAGAAGATCCGTGAGGAGCTACGCACGCTGGACTACGTTCCGATCGTTACGATCTCGGCCGTCACCAAGCAGCGCATCACCAAGGTCATTGAGATGGCCAAGCTGATCCAGCAACGTCGGGGTGTACGTATCCCGACGCACGAGCTCAACGAGGAACTCATAGCCATGCTGGAACGCACGCCCCCTCCAAGTGTGAAGGGTCGAGACCTGCGCATCAACTACGTTACGCAGGTGGGTACGGAGCCGCCGCTGTTTGCCTTCTTTCTGAACTTCCCCGAGCTGCTGCCGGAGGCGTACAAGCGCTTCATTGAACGTCAGCTGCGGAACATTCACGACTTCGAAGGTGTGCCGATCAGCTTCCTGTTCAGGAAGAAGCGCGACTAAAGCAAGGTAGACAGTTCTTTGACGAGAACTGCAATGCCGATGGTCAGAACAGCCCACCCGAAGCCCTGACGAAGTATCGAACCATCGATGCGTCGGGAGGCAAGCATGCCACTGATAATGCCCAGCGTGGTGAGCCCCGTGAACGTCAGCACCAGTGCCCAGTCATACTGAACACCTCCCCAGAGATCGGCCACCACACCGATGGCCGAGTTGATCGCGATCAGCACGAGCGAGGTTGCCACGGCCCGCTTCATATCCAGTCCGGCCCAGAGAACAAGTGCCGGCGTCATCAGAAAGCCTCCTCCCACACCGAGGATGCCGCTGATGGCCCCGATGATGAGTCCGTAACCGGCCAGATACGTCGGATGCTGCTGCCTTTTGTCAGGGGGCTTGCCAGGACGGAGCATGCGGACGGCCGCCAATAGCAGCACTGCAGCAAAGCCCAGCATCTGGGGTGTTGGCGGCACATGTGGCGCAACGAACCGACGCACCAGCAGGATGGAGACGATCGTTGTGCTACCGAAGGCCAGCACCGAGGGCAGGTCTACACGACGCTGACGCAGGTGCTCTATGCTGACGATCGACGAGGCGACGGCCACCATGAACAGCGCATATCCGCTGGCCAGTCGGGGGTCGATCCCGCCGATATACACCAGCGCAGGAACGGCAACGATAGCTCCGCCGGCACCGATCAGGCCCAGAGACACGCCGATGACGACGGCGATGACCGACAGAAGGACCATGCGGGGGATTCTACCAGGCCAGCATTCCGCCGCGAAGATTCACGGGGTTTGCAAAGCCCTGCATCTGCAGGAACATGCAGGCCTGACCGCTGCGGTTGCCCGAGCGGCAGTACACGATGAACTCCTTATCGCGCAGCTGCTCGAGTTCAGCCAGCCGCATGGGCAGTTCGCCCAGGGGGATGAGCATCGAGTTCGGGATGTTCTTCTCTGCATGCTCCTCGGGCTGACGCACATCGAGAAGGATGACGTTGTCGTTGCTCGCAAGACGGGCCTTGAGCGCGTCGGGCAGAATTTCGTTGATCATGCTGATTGTCCTTGTTCGACCGGTGCGCCGGATGATTTCCAGCCACCGAAGCCCTGTGGGAAATTGCGGATGTTCTCGAAGCCCTCGCGCATAAGGTAGCTAGAGGCGATACTCGACCGGTCGCCGCCCTGACAGGCGATGACGACGGTCGTGTCGCGCGGGATCTCCGTCAGATGATCGCGCATGTAGCCGCCGTGGAGATGACGAGCGCCCGGGATGTGGCCGGCGGTATGCTCGGAATACCCGCGAATGTCGATAACTGTTACCGAAGGGTCATCGTAAACTTTCTGAAGATCATCCAGATGCATCTGCGGCATTTCGACCAGATCGTGTCCAGCCCCCTGCCAGTCGGTCACATTCGGATACGTGCCGGCGATGTTGTCGAGACCGATGCGCATGAGCTTGCGGGTGATCTCTTCAAGCTGTTCCTCAGGAGCGATCACAATGAAGGGGGCATCATAGGGAACCATCCAACCGGCCCAGGTGGAGAACGACTTGTTATTCTGGATGTTGATCGATCCCGGAAGATGCCCACCGGCGAAGGAGACCTTTGAGCGGGCGTCAACGATCATCTCGCGGGCGCTGACGGCCTTTGAGAGCTGTTCCATGGAAAGCACGTCGAGTTTCGGGACCTCTGTCAGCAGGGGGCGAGGTACCTTGTTGAGCTTCTTCATCATGGCGAAGTAGCGAGGGGGCTCCGGCTGACCCGACAGGAGCTCGCTGACGAAGGCCTCTTCGTCGGTATGGCGCAGGGCCCAGTTCACGAGCTTTTCGTAGCCGACCGTGGAGGAGGGAATAGCCCCGAGGGCCTTGCCGCAGGCCGATCCGGCACCATGTGCCGGGTGCACCTGGATATGGTCGGGCAGCGCCTTGAACAGCTTCAGCGACTCCCACAGCTGCCGTGCGCCCACCTCCATCGTGCCGCGGTATCCGGCGGCCTTTTCCAGCAGGTCCGGACGCCCCACGTCGCCCACGAAGACGAAGTCCCCCGAAAAGATCATGATCGGCTGATCGGCGATGGCCGGTGTGTCGGTAGCTAGAAAGCAGATGTGCTCGGGGGTATGGCCCGGCGTATGCACGACCTGCATCTTGATGTTGCCAACCATGAAAACGTCGCCATGCTTCACCCCGTGGTGGGGAAATTCATACTGCCACTCCGAGCCCCCTTCATCGCTCAGGAACATCGGCGCACCCGTAATGGCGGCCAGCTCCCGGGTGCCACTGAGAAAGTCAGCATGGATGTGCGTTTCGGCCAGGTGTGTGATGCGCAGGCCCTCGCGCTTGGCGATCTCGAGGTAGGTATCCACATCCCGCTTGGCGTCTATGACAAGGCATTCCCCGGTCTTCTGGCAGCCCACCATGTAGGAGGCATGAGCCAGACCGGTTTCATAGATCTGCTGAAAGAACATGATTCAACTCCCAGTGGTGAGGAACGTTCAAAATTATCCCAGTTCGGGGGAACTAATCCCGGTTTCCGGTGGTAATTCGGCTGTGGGTATCTTTTTACCGTGTGATAACACGTGTTGAAAGTACTTTTGCGCTAGGGTAAATCTGGGGTAACACGCAATGAGCAATAACAGCTACCGAGGTCCATTTGCGGCCATGGGTGTTCTGTTTTTCATGATAGGCTTCATCACCTGTCTGAACGACATCCTCGTACCGCACATGAAGAGCGTCTTTGACCTGTCGTACACGCAGGCGGCACTGATCCAGTTCTGCTTCTTTACGGCCTACTTCGTGATCGCTTTCCCATCGTCAAGTCTGATCTCACGGCTTGGATATCAGCGGTCGATCGTTGTTGGGCTCGGTGTGTCGACCCTTGGAGCGGCGCTGTTCTATCCTGCATCGATCCAGCAGTCCTATCCGCTGTTTCTCGTCGGACTGTTTACGCTGGCATCAGGCTTTGCTCTGCTGCAGACGGCCATGAACCCATACGTGGCCGTGCTTGGGCCCCCACAAAGCAGCTCGGCTCGTCTTGTTCTGTCGCAGGCATTTAACTCCGTTGGGACGACGATCGCTCCATGGCTTGGTGGACTTTTGATCCTCGGAGCATCGGTTCTGACGGCTGATCAGACTGCAGCGCTGGCACCGGAGGCACTCGCAGCATACAAGACGCAACAGGCCGCGGCAGTGCAGATGCCCTACATCGTGCTGACGGCGATGCTGGCCCTTCTGGCTGTGGTTGTGGCGTTTCTGCGCCTGCCCGTTATCACTGATGTGGAGGGTGAAGAAGAGAAGGCCGTGTCACTGATGGCCCCCTTGAAGATCCCTCACCTGCGCAAAGGTGTGCTTGCGATCTTCGCCTATGTCGGAGCTGAAGTGGCCATCGGCTCATTCATGGTCAACTACTTTATCGAGAAGGTTCCGGGCATGACGGAGCAGTCGGCCACCACCTACGTCACCTACTACTGGGGTGGAGCAATGATCGGACGGTTCGTCGGATCATACCTGTTGACGCTTCTGCGCCCTGGCCTGCTTCTCGGTGTCATGGCCTGCGTTAACGTCCTGCTGACGGCGGGAACGATCGTCACGACCGGTGCAACATCGGCCATGATCCTGGTCGGATGCGGACTTTTTAACAGCATTATGTTCGCCACCATCTTCACGCTGGCGATCAAGGATGTCGGGGTTATGACCAACCGCGGATCGAGCTGGCTCATCGCAGCCATCCTCGGAGGGGCCGTGATTCCTCAGGTGCAGGGCTTTATTGCCGACAGTTCGGGTGGACTGACGATGTCGTACCTCATCCCGGTGGTATGCTACATCTACATCGCCTATTACGGGTTTTCCGGTTCGAATGTTCAACATGACGCACGGAGTGTGAGCGCATGAGAATACTGCTACTCCTACCCTACATTTTTTGTCTGACCATGAGCGCAGTTGCCCAGCAACTGACGCTAAGCGGTACTGTGACGGATCGCGACGGATCGCCTCTTGTTGGAGCGACGATCCGCGTGGCAAACACGCGGCTAGGTGCATACACCAAGAGTAAGGGCTTGTTTTCAATCACCATTACCTCAGCAACCGACGTCACGCTAAACGTCAGCATGGTTGGGTATAAGTCCAGAGAGGTCGACGTACGTGCGGCGGACCTTGGTGAGCCCCTTCGCATTGCGTTAGAAACGGATCACCTAAAGCTCAAAGAGGCCGTGGTGGTGGGCTACGGCACAAAGCAGCGCGTTGAGCTGACGGGATCCGTGGCACAGATCGATTCACGAGAGATCGCTCAGAACACCTATGGTAACTTCGAGAACGCCATTGTTGGCCGTGCCCCGGGTGTGCAGGTGATCAACTCCAACGGCATGGCCGGCAGCGCGATGACGATTCGCGTTCGCGGGGTCGGATCGCTTACGGCCTCCGGCGAGCCGCTGTACGTGATCGATGGTATCCCGGTCACACAGGGCGACTTCGGTGGTAAAGACCGGCTGGCAACACAGACGAATGCACTGGCATCGATCAATCCCAATGACATTGAATCGATCGAGATCCTCAAGGATGCCGATGCTGCCGCGATTTATGGCTCGCGCGGTTCGAACGGGGTGGTGCTGATCACCACCAAGAAGGGGGCTTCAGGGGCCACGCGGTTCAATGTGAGCTACTTCCGTGGACAAAGCACCGAGACGAACCGCCCGCGTATGCTTAACGGCGATGAGTTTCGCAGCATGTGGGCCGAGGCCAATCGACAGGATTCCGTTGCTCTATCGATCCTGCGTCCGACAGCGCGGTTCACCGCCAAGCCCCTTCCCGGCGGACTCTCTCCTGATCAGTTTGCCAACACCGACTGGCTGGGGCTGACGCTGCAGCAGGGACAGATCACCGATGCGGCGATAACGGCCTCCGGTGGTACAAATGCCGTGACGTTTTTCACGAGTCTTGGCTATCGCAATGAGTCCTCGTTCGCGGTCGGCAACACCTTTGAGCGCATTAATGGTCGCGCAAACGTCGACTTCAAAGCCACCGACAAAGTGTCCCTCGGCCTTAGTACGAACCTCAATTTCACGTTGAACAATCGGGTCCCTTCGGCGTGGGCCGGTGGGATCGGCGCGGCACAAAGTTCAGCGCTACCATACTTCCCCGTGTACAACGCCGATGGAACGTACTTCGAGCCGCAACGTCCGTGGTATGCGATGTACAACCCCGTTGCACAGCTCAACGAGAATACCTTCGAAAACAGTGAAACGCGGCTGCTGACCAATCTCTATGCCCAGATCGCGTTGCCTGAGCACTTTGCACTTCGTCTGCAAGGGGGCTTTGATCTTCTGAATTTCACGGATCGACGCTATACGTCGCTGATCGTTCAGTCAGAGGCCGAAGCAGAAGCCCGAAAAGTCGGCGTCAATAACGTCATCCTGAATGCAACGCTGTCGTACGACAACAGCATTATGGATGGCCTGAAGCTCAATGCCATTCTTGCAACGGAGACGCAGACCTCGGGTCAGCTCGTGACAGGATTGCGTGGACGCAACTTCCCGAACCCTGCATTCCGTAATCCCACATCAGCCGTGGTCCGGGATGCATACTCGTTCGAGACGGCATTCACGTTTCTATCCTACATCACCCGTTGGAATTTCAATTATCTCGACAAGTACTACGTGAGCTTGACGGGTCGCGTGGATGGCTCGTCCAGATTCGGCAGTGAGAACCGGTACGGCTTCTTCCCGTCGATCGGAGCCGGCTGGATCCTTTCGAACGAGGACTTCCTCAAGGATGTTGAATCCATCTCACTGTTGAAGCTTCGTGCCAGCGTCGGTCTGACGGGCAATGCCGATGGGATCGACGATTATCAGTGGCAGGGCACGTACAAGGCCGGTGCCGACTATGGTGGGACGGCGGGTATCCGTCCTGAGCGCCTTTCCAATCCTCTTCTCGGATGGGAACAGACGCGTCAGATCGATATCACAACGGAGGCCGGTTTCTTTAACGGTCGGCTTCAGGCCACCGTGTCATGGTATCACAAGCTCACCTCCAACGTCCTTCTGAACGTCGCTGTTCCGGCATCGACCGGATTTTCTTCGATCCTGAAGAACGTCGGCTCCTTCGAAAACACCGGGGTTGAAGTCGTCCTTAGCGGCTATCCGATCAGCTCAGGAGAACTCACCTGGCGCATGGATCTGTCGGTGGCGCACAACACGAATAAGGTGATCGACAATGCAGAGTTGCCCCCTGACGCGATCGGTGGTCCGGGTGAAACTCGAATCCTTGTGGGATATCCTGTCGGAACCTTCTTCATTAACCGCTCTGCCGGCGTACAGTCGCGCACCGACTCGGTGGTTGTGCAGCGCCGCAGATCTGGCAACTCTGTCAACTTCATTGCGGATAGGAATGATCCGCGCTGGAATCAGTTCTACGACACAACCATCGTGATCGTAGGGGGCTCGCAGCTGTTCTACAACCTTAATGGACGTATCACGGACCAGTATGATCTCAATGACCGTGTTGCGCTGGGCAATCCGTATCCGACGTGGTTCGGTTCCTTCACAAACACGATCAATTGGAAGGGCTTTGACCTGACCGCCATGATCTACTACCAGTTTGGCAATCAGATCTACGATGACGCTGGCAAGCGGCAGGTTGGCAACCTCGCGTCGAACTTCAATCAAACGAAGGACCTCACCGAGAAGCGCTGGCAGAATGAGGGTGACGTGACCGATGTGCCCCGTCTGTCTCTGACGGAGAACTATGACATCAACACCGACCGCTTCATCTACGATGGGTCGTTTGTTCGGCTGCGTCAGCTTACGTTGGGCTACACCATTCCGGGTGACTACCTCGAAATGGCCGGACTGTCGAGTCTCCGTGTGTATGCGACCGGTCAGAACCTGATCACGTGGACCAACTATCCGGGCTGGGATCCGGAGATCATGCGCGATCAGGATGGTGCGCAAGGCAGGAATCTCGGTGCAGGCGTTACATATCTCACGCCCCCTCAGGCACGGCAACTCGTCATCGGCATCAACGCGGGATTCTGATCATGAAGACACACATCATCTCCTCGCTACGTTCTGGCTTCGTTATGGGGCTTGCCATCCTGTCGTTGGGATGCGACTCAATGCTGGATCAGACTCCGCCGCTTGATATTTCAAATGATGTTGCTCTTTCCACTCCGAGCGGCATCGTCGCTGCACTCACCGGCGCGGCTGACCAATTCTCATCCGGAGCGTTCTATGGTGGCAACACGATGTCCATCGGTGAGCTCTGGTCGAACAACGTCGAGTCAAACGTCGGTGCCGACTTCGGACGTCTCCAGATTCTCTCCTACAATCTCAACATCTTCAACCCCGAAGGACGCTCCATGTGGGGCGATGGGTACGGCGTGATCAATCGCGCAAACAATGTCCTGCTGGCATTGGAGACCGTTGAGTTCGCCGATCCAAAGCAAAAGGACCTTCTGCGCGGTCGTGCCCTTGGGCTGCGTGGTGCTTCCCTCTGGGCCTTGTGCATGTACTTCGCGCAACCGTGGGGGTCTACATCTGATAACTCTCATCCCGGCGTGATCATCAGAACGGAACCGACGCTGGGCGACATCGGCACGGTGAAGGCCAGGGCAACACTCAAGGAGTGCTATGACCAGGTCATTGCCGACCTGACACAGGCCGCAACGCTGTTGCCTGCCAAGGATGCGCCGTACATGGGGTCGCTTGCAGCAAAGGCGATGCTTGCCCGGGTGTACTTCCATATGGGCGAATGGGCCAAAGCTGAGGGGTTCTGCACGGAAGTGATCGCAAGCGGAGCGTTCAAGCTCAACCCTGGTGTGGGCGATGTCGTTGCATCAAACGGCACGTCGGAGGCCGTGTTCGAGATCATCAATACGCCGGTTGACAACGCCGGATCGATCGTGTGGGATTTCCGGCAGGCTGACAATTCTCTGCCACGATACTGGGCGGGAACGGAGTTCGTAAACGCCATTTACACCGACACCACCGACAAGCGCCTTTCACTGTACGTGTACCGGAATAATCGACTGTATGTGGCAAAGTGGGATCGGATTGCCATGAATACGCCGATCGTGCGGCTGGCTGAGCTGTATCTGACACGGGCGGAGTGTCGGGCGCAGCAGGGCAACGCTGCCGAGGCCATCGCGGACCTCAACGCCATCCGCCTGCGTGCCGGTCTGAAAGAACAGCCAACAACCCTTACGGGCAATGCATTGCTGAACGCCATTCGCCGGGAACGGAATCTCGAACTAGCCTTTGAGGGCGACATCTTTCTTGAGCGCAAGCGTCAGCGTCGAAACCTGAAACAACGTCCATGGAACGATGCAGCGCTGATCTTCAAGATCCCCGATATCGAAATGAATGCCAATACGCTCTGCATTCAAAACCCATGAACACGCGAATTCACTTCACCTTTTCTAAACCAACATTTTCACACCAGGAGTTACGATGAAGAATCTTCTTCTCACCGTCGTGTCAGCCTTCATGCTGGCTACGTCGGTCTTTGCTCAGAAGGTGGTCGAAACCGATCCTGCTCGCCCGATCGAGACAGGCGGAGTCACGATCACCTATCGTCCTGCCCTCGACGAAAAAGATGGCAAGACGCCAATGGTTGACGTTTCGGAGATCTGGGCCTATACCGGATGTCGCGAAGCGCAGATCGCTCAGGACCCATCAACGAAGTACTACGAGAAGCACGGTTGGAACGACCTGAAGAACTTCCCGGAAATGAAGTTGAAGAACAACGGAGACGGGACGTATACGCTCAAGATCGAAAATATCAAGGCGTTCTATAATGTGCCTGATGACAAGCCGGTTCGTGAGATGCTCTTCGTCTTCCGCAATGTTGACGGTACTGTTCAGGGGGGTGACCGGCTCATCGCCGTGGATCCGGCAGGTGGTTCAGCCACAGCAGGTCTGCGCCTGATCAACGGTGTCAGCACGGCCACAAAGGTCGATGTGATAGCCGCGCAGGCCGATGTGCCGCAGATCACCGAGATCGGTTTCCAGCTTGCCTCGGTGTACAAGGAAGTCCCTGCCGGCGATGCCGTGCAGATCAAGGCCAAGGCTTCGGGAGCTCCGGCCCCGATCTATGCCGACGTGACTGAGAAGCTTGCCAAGGACGGTAAGTACACGGTACTGATCGGCACCAATGCGGCAGACGAATTCACGAGCAAGGTGCTCACCGATGATGTCGAGACGAAGGCCGGAATAACGAAGCTTCGTTTCGTCCACTGGTCTCCATCAACGCCGGCAGTCGACATTCGTGCTGTTCTGCCTACCGGCGATCTTTCACCGCCAGTGGTTGCAAATGCCAAGTTTGGCGATATCGCCAACGTGGAGGTTCCCGCCGGCTCTTACAAGCTTGCCGTTACGGCAGCTGGTGATGGCAGCAAGGCTCTCATCACATTCAACCCAGTTCAGCTTCCGGGAGCAACCAATCTGACGGTCGTTGCTTTTGGAAACGAAAATGAACTGACGAAGGTGCGTGCCTTTATCGACAATGGAAACGGACGTGACTTCGTAGATCTTCTTCCTCTTGGTCAGGGCTGGGTGATCAAGGCCAACCCTGAGGTGCCAAGTAAGAATGAAGGCGTTGAGATCCAGTACAATCCGGAGAACGACGTCAAGGACGGACAGTTCAAGATGGTTGGCGTCGATCCGGCGTATGTGTACACCGGTGCCCGTGACTATGCCGGTGGCTTCTTCCAGAAGTCAGAGTGGGGAGCTGTCGGAACAACGGATGCTCTGAAGCTCACCAAGAATGCAGACGGCACGTTCTCATGGAGTATCCCGAGCCCTATCTGGCAGTTCTATCCCGGTGTTGAAGAGACCAAGGTTCTCAAGGAACTCCTCTTTGTGTTCCGCAACGCCGATGGATCCAAGCAGGGCAGTGATGTGCCGCTCCGCGTCGGTGATGGTTCTGGACCCACGGTCACGACCGATCCAAAGGACGTCACAGACAGCAAGCCCCTTGCCCTGACGTACTATCCGTGGAACGACAAGAAGGATGGATCGTTCAAGATGGTTGGTGAGCCGGTCTACGTCTATACCGGTGGTACCACGGAAGACGGATCGTACCTCGAGAAGGCTGGCTGGGGTAACGTCGGTACGACCGACGGCCTGAAGCTCACGATGAATAACGATGGTACAGCCACGTGGAACATTGCCGACCTGAATGCCTTCTACAGCGTGCCGACGGGTAAGAAGCTGAAGGAGATACTTTGTGTTTTCCGCAACGCCGATGGTACACGTCAGGGCGCCGATGTGAAGATCCCAGTCAATCAGCCAACATCCGTAGAGGATGAGAAGCTGGCTGCAGAGATCAATGTGTTCCCGAACCCAACGCCGGGCATGGCACGCATCACACTGCCATCGAACGCTCCGGTGCGTGTTAGCGTCATCAATCATCTTGGCACTGTGCTCTACACGACCACAGCTACTGGTGAGCTGATGTGGAACGGTCGGGATTTCTCGGGCAACGTTGTTGCTCCGGGTGCATACATGGTTCAGGTCCAAACAGCCACGGCATCGGCCGTTGTGCCAATGATGATCGTCCGCTAAGTCCCCTGACCGAGAAATGATGTATTTGCAGAGACCAGCCCCTTCGCATTTGAGGGGGCTGGTTTTTCTGCCTATCATGAGCCCGTTGAAAACAGTCCTTCCAGTTGCTTCTACATCCATGAATCTCCGATCACTCGTCGTCCTTCTCGTTGCGCTCTTTGCTTCGTTGCCGGCGGCTGCGCAGGTCGTTACGACCACGCCGACCTTTCCGGCGCAGACCGATACCATCGCGGTAATCTTTGACGCGTCAAAGGGCAATCGTGATCTAGCCGGTTTTACGGGAGATATCTATGCCCATACAGGCGTGATCACGTTTCTCAGTACATCACCAACCGACTGGCGCTACGTCAAGGCACAGTGGACGGAGAACAAGCCCGAGTGCAAGCTCACACGGCTTAGTGCCAATCTCTATCGTCTGGTGATACCAAATCCTCGTGCGTTCTATGGTGTGACGGGAACAGAGCAGATCCGTCAGCTTGCTTTCGTCTTCCGCTCGTCCGATGGCACACGCGTCGGCCGAGCTGAGGATGGAACAGATATCTACGTCGAACTCTTTGCTCCCGGTACGTACATCCGCACGCTTGAGCCAACCCCCGGCAACCGTGTGGTTGATTCGGGGCAGGTGGTCCGCATCACGGCCATTGCTTCGAACGACGTTCCACTGATGCAGATATCCGCCAATGGGGTAGAGATCGCCCGCGCTACAAACGATACGATCAGCACGACGTACACCGTTGAGCGCACGACCAAGATCGACGTGATCACATACAATTCGCTGGGCGGTCAGATCCGAGACACGTTCACACTGAGGGTGCGACCGAAGGTGACCTTTAAGCCCCTTCCTCAGGGGGCTCGTGACGGCGCAACCATCATCAACGACACGACAGCCGTTGTGGTGCTCTTTGCTCCGGGCAAATCCGAGGTCTATGCCGTGGGTGAGATGACCGACTGGAAGCGCATGCCGGAGTACTTCTGCTATCTGACACCGGACAAGCAGCGCTGGTGGTCGACGATCCCGATCAAGCGAAAAGGGCAGACGCTCTGGCAATGGTCCTTCGATGATGACCGCCGCATCAGCGATCCGTACGCTGAGCAGCTGTGTGATCCGAGCGACCGGTTTATCGAGTCGTGGCGCTTCCCGCAGCTACCGAGCTATCCCACAGGTAAGACTTCCGGCATCATCAGTGTGATCAACACAGCTCTTGATGAGTATGGGTGGAAGAACAGCACATTTGTCAAACCAGATGCGCGGCGTCTGGTAGTGTATGAGCTGCTGGTGCGTGACTTCACGGATAAGAGCTCTTTCCAGGCCGTGATCGACTCGCTGGAGTACCTGAAGAACCTTGGTGTGACGGCCATCGAACTCATGCCGATCACCGAGTTTGAGAACAACGACTCCTGGGGCTATAACGTAAGCCATCAGTTTGCGGTTGACAAGTACTACGGCACGAAGAATGACCTCAAGCGGCTGATCGATGAAGCCCATGGAAGAGGAATGGCCGTCATCCTCGATATCGTGCTCAATCACCAGTTTGGTCAGTCGCCCCTTGTTAACCTCTGGGGAAGCATCGCTGGGCCAACGCCCGAGAACCCCTACTTCAATGTCACGGCAAAGCATCCGTTCAATGTCGGCTATGATATGAACCATGAGAGCGAACCGACGAAGGCCTACGTCGATCGCTTCCTGAAGTACTGGATCACCGAGTTCAAGTTTGATGGTTACCGATACGATCTGTCGAAGGGGCTTACGCAGTTCAATAGCGGCAGTGATGCCGGTCTGATGTCACGCTATGATGCCTCGCGCATTGCGATCCTCAAGCGCATGATGTCGGCCACGTCATCGGTCGATCGGGACTTCTACAACATCCTCGAGCACTTTGCCGACAATGCCGAGGAAAAGGAGCTCTCCGATGCCGGTGCCATCCTTTGGGCAAATGCCAACTATGCTGGAAGCCAGGCCGTGATGGCGTTCTCAAACCAGGATATCGCATCGGCCATGAGTGCGCAGCGAAGGGGCTTTAGTCGGCACGGCCTGATCGGATATGTTGAGAGTCACGACGAAGAACGCACGATCTACCGATCAGTGAATTTCGGACGTGCAGACGCCTCGCATAACACCCGTGATACCACCATAGCCCTGCGCAGACTCGAAGCTTTAATGGCGCAGATGCTCTGCATCCCGGGTGCGAAAATGTTATGGCAGTTCAACGAGCTTGGGTACCCCATCTCGATCAACGAGAATGGCCGCCTTGGACGCAAGCCGATGGGGTTTCCGTATCTGCGCGATCTGCGACGCGAGCGCGTGCGTAAGGCCGTTGCTGATCTCAACGATGCTCGCAAGCGATATAACGTCTTTGCTCAAATGCAATCAACGATCCAGGCCGCAGACCCGCTGAAAACGATCGTCATCAATGACGCCTCGTGCGACCTGATCTATATCGGAAACTTCGATGTTGTCTCTCGCACCGTAAGTGTTCCGTT
>CALRYC010000034.1:0-21666 GCA_943372295.1 Chitinophaga pinensis | reverse complement strand
GGCATTTCCGACCTCGGGACGTCTACATTTCGAGATCGGACAGCTTTACTACCGAAACAACGATCGGGACAAAGCGCAGAAATGGTGGATGGCCGGCACGCGGGCCGAGCCGTCCTTTGCAACCAATTACTACTGGCTGGCAAAGTTCTTCTCCGAAACGCGTGAGCGCATCTGGTCGGCCTTCTACGGCGAGCTGTTTCTGAATATCGAACGCAATTCTCCTCGTACTCGGGAGATATCCAAATTGGTTTTCGACATGTGGAATCTGTCGATGCGAGTGGGGGATTCGACCGACCCAATGCGCTTCTGTTCCGACGAGGCCCGTGAGGTTCCCGATCGACGTGGCGGAAACATGATGTCGTTTCTGGAGGCCTTTGAGTTTACCATGGCACAGTCTGCACAGACGCTCCTTACCAAGGATACCGTGCTGACGCGACTGTCGATCGAGCAGCTTGTCGACCTGCGGTATCGTTTCATGCGCGGTTGGGCCAGTTCGGGCAAGGATACGACCTATCCGAACGATCTTCTTTCGTGGAACTCCTGGATGCTCAAGCAGGGCAGGTTCAAAGACTACCTCTGGTGGCTGTTTGCATATGGTGACAGTCGCGAGATGAATATCTACTTCCGAAAAAATGCGGACCGGTACGACACGTTTCTGGTGTGGTTTGCCGAGAACAGTCTACATTTTGATACGCCCAAATGCGTAGGGCTTGGTTGTCCGTAACGAGCCGCCGTGTTATCTTTGCCGTCCCATTCATCACAGCAAGCCCCATGGATACGCTTCTTTCCGTTGTTTCTCTGATCGCTGCCTTACTACTCGTACTCGTGGTCATCATCCAGCCCGGCAAGGCTGATATGATTTCCGGCATGAGTGGACTGGGCGGTCAAATGACCAATCTTTTCGGTGTGCGCCAGTCGCGCAACGTGCTTCAGACCGCCACCATGGTTTTGCTGGGCGTGATCGCCGTTTTCGCCATCCTGATCAACAGCGTGTTTCTCGACACCGCGGGGGGTGGACAGCGTGAGTCCGTAGCAAAGGATGCACCGCAGCCGACGCTTCCTGCACCAACCCGCCAGGCCCCACAGCCATCACAGCAGCCATCACAGCAGCCATCACAGCAGCCATCACAGCAGCCGGCACCAGCCAGCAAGTGACGTCGACGCCCGGTCGGAACGCAGTCAATGTCCCTGTATGAATTTCCTCAAGGCGTCCAATCGGGCGCCTTTGTCGTTTCGGACCTCACCTAACGAGCATAACATGGCACGTACCATCGGTTCCGCTGTCACGCATGATCTTGCCTACGAGTCTAACGCCGATGCCAATCGGCAGACGCAACGCATGATCGAAGGCGTTAGCGCGGCCGTTCGCCGTGGCGGCGGTGCAAAGGCCATCGAACGTCACAAATCAAAGGGTAAGATGACGGCCCGGGAGCGCATCGACGTGCTCGTCGATGCCGGCAGCACCTTCCTTGAAGTCGGGCTGCTGACAGCTCATGGCATGTATGAAGAGGAAGGGGGCTGTCCATCTGCAGGCGTGGTGACCGGCATCGGGATCATTCATGGACGTGAGTGCATGATCGTGGCAAATGACGCCACAGTGAAGGCCGGCGCGTGGTTCCCGATGACGGCCAAGAAGAACATGCGGGCTCAGGAGATCGCTCTGGAGAATCGACTCCCGATCATCTACCTCGTTGATTCCGCGGGCGTTTTTCTTCCAATGCAGGATGAGATCTTCCCCGATAAGGAGCACTTCGGACGTCAGTTCCGCAATAATGCGATGATGAGCGCGCTCGGCATTCCTCAGATCGCTGCTATCATGGGACCATGCGTTGCCGGTGGTGCATACCTGCCGATCATGTGCGACGAGGCGATCATCGTCAATGGCACGGGCAGCGTTTTTCTGGCCGGACCCGCCCTTGTAGAGGCGGCCATTGGAGAGAAGACCGGTATCGAGCCACTCGGCGGGGCGACCATGCATAGCTCGGTCAGCGGCGTGGTAGACTACAAGGTTGAGTCCGACGCAGAGGCCATCGCAACAATCCGGTCACTGGTCGACAAGTTCTCTCCAACCAAAGGGCAAGCCCCCTTGTTTTCGCGCGTTGATCCTCAGCAGCCTGCCTACGATGCGGAGGAGATCTTCGGTATCATGCCGGCCGATCGTAGCAAGCCCTATAACACGCGGCAGATTGTTGCCCGCCTGATCGATGGCTCGGAATTCGATGAATACAAGGCTGACTTTGGGCAGAGTATCATCTGCGGCTATGCACGCATTGATGGCTGGGCCGTAGGCATTGTTGCCAATAACCGTGAGATCACACGCTCTGGCAAGGGGGAAATGCAGGTAGGGGGCGTGATATACTCCGACTCTGCCGACAAGGCAGCGCGGTTCATTCTCAACTGCAATCAGCGTGGCATTCCGCTGGTGTTTTTGCAGGACGTTACCGGCTTCATGGTTGGCACGAGAGCCGAGCAGGGTGGGATCATCAAGGACGGAGCAAAGCTTGTGAATGCTGTTGCCAACAGCGTGGTACCGAAGTTTACGGTCATCATTGGCAACTCTTATGGAGCCGGCAATTATGCCATGTGCGGTAAGGCATACGATCCGCGGCTCATCTACGCATGGCCGACGGCCCAGATCGCCGTTATGGGCGGGGCACAGGCGGCCAAGACACTGCTGACCATTAAGGTGGCGCAGCTTGAAAAGAGCGGGGAGAAGCTTACGCCGGAACAGCAAAAGACTATGCTCAGTGACATCCAAAAACGCTACGATGCCAACACCACACCCGTCTATGCAGCCTCGCGGCTATGGGTCGACGGTATTATCGCTCCAACCGACACGCGCATGATGATCTCGCGTGGCATTGCCGTCGCGTCTCACCAGGGCTCGCTGCCGGAACTGCGAACCGGCGTTTTTCAGGTGTAAGTTGCTGGCCATGCAGGAGCCCCTTGACGAACTGCAACGCCTTCTTTCCGGCTCGGTAACGAGTCGTATCATCGATCGTCTGGCTTACGCCCACGACGCATCGCTCTACCGGCTCGTTCCTTCAGCTGTTGTGCGTCCGACGACGTCGCAGGACGTGCAGGTGATTCTCGACTGGTGCCGACGTCACGCCACGCACTGCACCTTCCGCACCGGTGGCACCAGCCTGTCGGGTCAGGCCGTCAGCGACGGACTGATCGTTGATCTTTCAAGGGGCTGGCAGCGAGTGGAGATCCTCGACGCGGGCCGGCGCGTACGCATGCAGCCGGGCATCACCGGGGCGCGGGTCAATGCGATGCTGCATCGCTACGGCAGAAAGCTGGGGCCGGACCCGGCATCGCTGATGGCTGCCATGATCGGTGGCATCGTGGCGAATAACGCCAGCGGCATGTGCTGTGGAACATCGCAGAATTCATACCATACACTTGATTCGATGGCCTATGTTCTGGCCGATGGAACACGTATCGATACTTCGGATCCACTGGCCGATGTTCATCTGCGCACACAGGCACCGCTCGTTTACGAGGCGCTGCTGCTGCTGCGCGACGAGATCCGTGCAGATGCTGATCTGGTGTCGCTGATACGGCGTAAGTACCGCATCAAGAACACCATTGGCTACTCTCTTAATGCCTTTCTCGACGAGGATGATCCGGCATACATCCTTGCTCGACTCCTGATCGGCAGTGAAGGCACGCTGGGCTTCATCGAGCACGTTACGCTGCACTCGGTAGCAGACGCCAGGCATAAATGGACGGCGCTGATCGTGTATGATTCACTCGATGCGGCATGTGCAAGCGTTGAATCGTGGCGAGCAGACGGCGCTGCGGCGATTGAGCTCATGGACGATGCTTCGTTACGCTCGTTTGCTTATCTCCCTACGACTCCCGACGCGTATCGACATGACCGTGCGGGAGCTGCCGCACTGCTCGTTGAGTTCCATGATGTCGAGCCCCCTGCAGCACATTGTGTTGAGTGGACATCTGATCCAGCACAGCAGGCTGTTCTGTGGAAACTGCGCAAGGGGCTGATGCCAACTGTCGGCGCAATGCGTCCGGCAGGAAGCACCATGATCAACGAAGACATAGCCGTGCCACCGGAGCGTCTGGCGAAGCTGGTCAACGACGTCCAGGAGGCCTTCGCGGAGTTCTCCTATCGCGACGGCATCGTGTTCGGACATGCCAGGGATGGCAACATCCACTTTGTGGTCTGTCAGGACTTTTCCACGCCGGCAGAGGTCGATCGGTATGCCGCATTTATGGAGCGCATCGTTGAGATCGTGGTCGACCGTCATTCGGGCTCGCTCAAGGCCGAACACGGCACGGGGCGCAATATGGCCCCGTTTGTAGAGCGGGAATGGGGAGTGCGTGCCTACCAGATCATGCGTCGCATCAAGTCGGCTCTCGATCCGGATGGCTTGCTGAATCCCGACGTTATCATCAATGCCGATCCGCTGGCGCATGTGCGAAATATCAAGCCCGTGCCAGTGCTTGATGCCGAGCTCGGTGCTGTGGCCGATGCGTGCATTGAGTGCGGCTTCTGCGAGCACGTCTGTCCGACGCGGGATATCACGCTCACACCACGTCAGCGCATCGTCATCGAGCGCGAGATGAAGATGTCCGAACACTCCGCGCTCGTGCGACGTGAGCTGGCCGAGCAGGCTCGGTTCGATGTTGACGGCTCGTGCGCGGTTGATGGATTCTGTGCCACGGTCTGCCCGGTCGGCATCGACACTGGCGCAATGGTCAAGGTACGTCGCAGGTCCTCGCGTGCAATGGCCAGTACCGTAGCAAGCATTGCGGCACGCAACATGCACGGTATGCGTTCTCTTTCCAGGTTTATGCTGCAGATGCGCTCAGTTTCGATGATGCCCGGAGCGTATCTGCTGAAGGGGCTCTCTGCGGCCGCACAGGCCCGGCCGATGACGGTGATGGATGTCGACGTTGTGTACGTCCCGACATGCGTTAGCAGAACCTTCGGTAATGATTCGTCAGAACGTTCACTGCCGGAGATGATCACCGAGCTGGCCGCTGCTGCGGGACTGCGCATGAGTATGATGACCCACTCGCGTGGATGCTGCGGTCAGCCCCTTTCTTCACAGGGCTTTACCGATGCTGCCGCCGAATCGGCTGGCCTTCTGCTGGACGATCTGGCGCGCCTGCGCGGCGATCAAGACGTGCCGGTTCTGCTGGATGCATCAACATGCTCGGCTGCGCTGCGGACCATCGCAATCGAGCGCAGCATCGATATCATCGACCAGGTCGGCTTTATAGAAATGGTGATGACTCGGCTGGACCTTCCACGCACAGATCAGCCCCTTGTCATTCATGCCGGCTGCGGCGCGGCAAAGCAGGGGACAACGCAGCGTCTGATCACTCTGGCGCACAGGCTCTCATCTACCGTTATCGTACCCCCATCTGCCACTTGTTGTGGGATGGCAGGTACGCATGGACTTGTGCATCCCGAGGTCGTCGTCGCAGCAACAACCGTGGAACGGACCGAGATTCTCTCAGACCATAACGCTGCGGCAAATGCCATCGGTATCAGCCTGAACACGCTATGTGAGTCGGCTCTCACCAATCAGATCGGGATTCCGTACAAGGGGCTTGTGGAGATTGTATGGAGGAGGATGATGGTGAGTTACTGAAGTACGGAAGTACGAAGAATTACGGAGTTGCGGCTTAGGTTTTATGGGGAACTTTTTATCAATAATTAACGCTATGACATGTTGTGTCGTACTGTAAAGTTTGTCAAATTGATGTTCGCACCATTGACAACACATTCATGAACTAACCTTTCACGGGGGAGTACTGCTATGAAGCGAGTAAAGAACTTGCTGACGGTTGTATATGGTGCCGTATTTGTTTTTGGAGCATTCTGCCTAACGTCATGCTCTTCAAGTGTTGAGCCGATAAAAGCAGTCGGTGAATTATATGGTGGCGGGATCATTGCCGCCATGTGGACACAGGATGGTGTCCAGCACGGTGTAATTCTTGCTCTAACTGACCAGAGTGTCGGTCGGTCGTGGAGCAATGTAGCCGAGAAAGAGGTTGGTGCCGTTGCTCGAAGTAGGGCGGACGGATTGGCCAACAGTCTGGCCATCACCGCACAGCCGGGACACCTCAACAGCGCTGCCAAGGTTTGCCTCGACTATTCAGTCGACGGTTTCAGCGACTGGTACCTGCCAGCAATTGAAGAGCTTGAGCGGATCTACGAAAACCGTGAAGTTATCAATGCTGCTCTGGCTGTCATTCCGGGAGCTACTGAGGTTCCGAAGTCAGCCGGCTATTGGAGTAGCACTGAAAACGGAGCGATCCTAGCTTGGAACTACAACTTCAACTTTGGCATTGCCAGTAATTACAGCACCAAGAACCTTGTAAACTTCAGGGTCCGCGCTATCCGCACCTTCTAAGACACCGTCGAACCTCAGCAACGCCGTTCCTTGCGCGGGTGTAACACCGCCGCGCCGAGGAACGGCGTTTTTCGTTGTAGATTGATGAGCACAAATTCAACGGAGGTTGACATGCAGCAGAGCAAGTTCTGTCAGAGCTGTGGCTATCCCATGAAAAAGGATAAGAATGGCGGCGGCACCGAAGCCGATGGCACTCGAAGCCGCAAGTACTGCTCAATGTGCTATGAAAAGGGGGCGTTCCTTACCCCGCCCGATATCAACACCGCCGAGAAAATGCAGAAGTTCTGCATCGAACAGATGAAACAGAGCGGATACAATCGCTTCGTTGCGTGGCTCGCTACGAGGTCGATCCCAAAGCTGGAACGATGGAGAAGTTGAGTTGCGGAGTCACTCGTCACTCGTCACTCGTCACTCGTCACTCGTCACTTCCCAAACGTCTGTCCTTTCCAGATGACGCGTTTTTGAACGGCGAGAATGGGCAGGATGAGTTCAAGCAGAAGCAGTAGAAGGAGCGAGGGGGCGATTGCCCACAGCAGGTAGAAGCGGCGAAGCCGTGCGGCGGAGGCCAAGATCAGCGATCCGTCCCCAATGATGCGTAGGGCCAGAAACAACGTTAACCACAGTGGGGAAGAGCTCGCAATAGACGTAACAAGGCCGAACCAGTAGATCGCGCTGGTGCCAGCAAACAAGTATCCGCGCCACCCAAGACCGAGGCCGCCCTGCACCCATCGCTGCTTCTGACGCAGGTATTCACCAAGTCCGGTGCACGGAAGTGTTTCGATGCGACATGTCGGTTCGCAGATGAAGGTAATCGTTGAGCCGCGCCTATGCATGGTCTGCATCAGTGCCAGATCTTCCGTAACGCTGAACGAGATCGCATGGTATCCTCCAACGTCGCTAAAGGCCCGTGCACGAACGGCGATGTTGTTTCCGAAGCAGCCAAGGGGCTGCCCGTTGGCGTTGGCCGCCATTGCCATGCCCGAAGTATAAAGCCACTCAATATCCTGCAGCAGCGCAAAGGCGTTTCCGCGGCGCACGGTGGTAAAGCTGCACACCATGTCAGTGCCTTGATCCTCGAAGGGGGCGACCATTGTACGGATCCACATCGGATGCACGCGGCAATCAGCGTCAGTCACCAGCAGGATCTGCCCTCTGGAGTGGTCGATGCCAAACTGCAGCGCGCCAGGCTTGCCACGTAGATTATCGATAGCATCGGCCTCGGAGCGATGCAGAGCGCGTACTGTGGGATGACCTGCGGCAAGGTCATCAATGATCCGACCAGTGGCGTCGCTGCTGCGGTCATTCACTACGATGATCTCGATCAAATGCGACGGGTAGTGGCAGGCGAGCACGGATGTGATGCATGTCCCGTTGTTCTGCTGCTCATTACGAGCAGGAACGATAACGCTGACGCTGGGCAGGTCGACGGCACCGAGCGGATACGCACGGTGGCTGCTCCACTGACCGCGAAAAAAGAACAGCAGTCGTGTGATGTAAACACAAGCCGAAGTGGCAAGAAGAAGGTCGGTTGTCATCGCTAACTAGCGGCAAGTTACCGCGTCGTAGCTTTGCAGCTGATTACGAAATGTTCATCGACTCCGCGCCTGGTTCATCCGGAGGAGTTCGGACCCCGGGAGCCCCGTGACATCTGCATTCGCCCAGCGCCGAGTCGATCTGATCAATGATCCGGTTGGCAGATCACTGAGACTCTTCTCGATTCCGATCGCTCTGAGTTTTATTATCAACATGATCTACTCGCTGGTAGACCGGTATTATGTCTCTCGGCTTGGCGACGCTGCGATTGCCGCTATCGGATCGACCGACCAGATCGTGTTCTTTCTTTTCACGCTCGTCAGTGGCATCGCCGTCGGCGCCGGGATCATCGTTGCACGCCGATTTGGCGAGGGAGACGCCGACGGTGCGCGCCGCACGGCAACGCAGTCACTGGTCGGCATGGCCATCCTTGCGGGCACGGCTAATCTGCTGTTCTACATTTTTCTTCCGATGGTTCCCGAGCTCATGCGCATGCCTCCGGATGTTGCCGAGTACGGACGTCAGTATCTGCAGACGCTGCTTATCGGGTTCACCTTCAACCTTCTGAATTTTCACATCTTCTCGCTATCGCGTTCCAGTGGAAATGCCCTGTTCCCGACGACTGTGCTGATCAGCACGGTCATCCTCAACGCCGTGATCGCCCCCTTTCTGATCTTCGGAATCGGTCCGTTTCCGGAGATGGGCATGAAGGGGGCTGGACTAGCAACGGCCCTGTCGCAGATCAGCGGGACGGTGATCTCGCTGGTGGCGATCGCACGCGGAAGGACAAATCTGCGGTTGGACTTTTCGCAGTTCCGACTTGATCGAGACCTGCTGATACGCGTCATCAGGCAGGGGCTTCCTGCATCCGTGCAGATGTTGTCGGTCAGTGTCAATCGTGCTTTCATCTTCTCGATGGTTGGTGCGTTCGGAACCAGTGCCACGGCTGCCTACACGCTTGGATTGAACGTTGACATGATGGTGTTCATGACCGTGTTCGCCGTGGGGATTGCCGTGCAGACGGCGGCCGGACAAAACCTCGGCGCGGGTAAGCCTGAGCGCGTGTGGGAGTATTTTCACAGTGCCGCGCTGCAGCTGACGGTGCTGATGGTCTCGCTGGCCATCATTGTATGGCTTGTTGGAAGGGACTTTGTCGCAGCATATACGCAGTCGCCGTCGACACTGTCCGCTGCAACTGACTATCTGCACATTACCGTCTTCGGCTATGTCTTCTTTGCTGTCGGCCTTGTTGCCGTGCGCGTCATCTCCGGCGCGGGAGCTTCCGTGCTGGCCATGGTCATAACGGCGGGTTCGCTCATCGGCATTCAGCTGCCACTCTGTTACATCCTGTCGCACTACACTGAGCTGGGGCAGACGGGAATCTGGATCGGTGTGGCCTTGGGATACGCCATCTTTTGTGCTATCGCCTTTGCCGTGCTTCGGGGTGGACGCTGGATGCGAAGCTCTGTGTAAGGGGTGGGGCGGAAGACTACTATCGACGATTAAACTTCCGCCAGCAGTGGCGAGTCTGTGAGCTCTGTTTGATGAACACTGGCCAGAGTCAATGTCCAACGCCGTATCCTATCCGATGGTCACAACCGACGCAGTAGATGCCGAGATTCTCGAAGCGCTCCGCATCGGCGAGCGTGACCGGGCAATTACGGTGCTGGTGCGCCGGTACCAGAGGTTTGTCTACTCGGTAGCACTGCGTCAGATGAATCACGTCGAAGACGCGCAGGACATTACTCAGGACGTCCTGCTTCGGGCCGCGCGATTTGTCGACGGCTATCAGCAGCAGAGCTCATTGCAGACGTGGCTTTATCGCATCACGATCAATCAGTGCCGCTCGGAGTTTCGTCGACGTCGCATCAAGAGCTTCTTCGGTATCGGCAACGCAGAAGGTGAGATCGACGTGCCCTCTGCTGCGCCCCTTCCGAGCCAGCATGCCGAAGAGCGGGACTTTGATGCTTACATGCAGACGGTGCTGGAGAAGCTTCCTCGAAAGCAACGTGAGACCTTCTGCCTGCGATTCTATGATGAGCTTTCCTACGAACAGATAAGCGCAATGACGGGAACAAGTCAGGGGGCTCTGAAGGCCAACTATCACTGGGCGATCAAGAAGATCGCCGATCATCTGAAGGATTCTGAGTTCTATGCTCACTGGAGTGGATCGAATGACGCCAAATGATGTCCAACAGGAACTGCACGAGCAGCTTCATGGCAGCGGCTTGCCCGCCGATGCGGTGAGCGCCGAAATGACGGCACATCGACGTCGTCGAGATGCATCCATCGATGCCGCCACGTCAACCATGAGCATGCGCGTTCAGCGGGGGATTAATGCCGCACGCGCTCGGGGCACACGGTCCCGCAGAGTGCAGCTGGCCATGGCCATGACGGCCGCAGCCGCAGCGATCGTTCTCTTTGTTTCGGTCGATACCAACTCCGGCAACGGCCCTATCTCGACTGATTCTACCATCGGCGGCAAGGCAGGGCAGGTTCATAGTGATCAGGAGGTCGATGCGCTAGCCGACAAGCTGGCCAATCGCAACAGTTCGGACGAAAGGGGCTGGACGGTGACGGATGAGGATGTCGACCAGCTTCTGGGAGAGACCGGACTGGACCTCTAAAAATGGTCCTCAGATAAAGAGTCCCACAAGGCATGCCGTCAGCAGATTCGCCAGCGCCCCGATGCACATGGCTTTGAACCCAAACCGCGCCACCTCGGCCCGACGTCCGGGTGCCATCATGCCATAACCACCGATCTGAATGCCAATAGACATTACGTTGGCAAACCCGCACAGAGCGATCGTGGCCAGGCGTACCGTTCGCTCACTCAGCGCGCCGGAACTGACGTAGTCGGCAAGCCGATCATAGGCGATGAATTCAGTGAGAGAGATCTTGGTGCCGAGTAGCGAAGCGAACGTCTGCGCTTCATGCGAGGGCACGCCACACATCCAGGCAAAGGGCAGAAACAACACACCGAGCATCTCTTCGATGGAATGCGGCGCCCACGGAAGTCCCCATTGCATGAGCGACGTCGCACCGATGCCCATCATCGAGTCAAAGGCCGCCACAAGGGCCTTGAAGGCGATGAGCACAACGATCACATTCAGAGCCAGCTTGGCACCGTCCAGAGCGCCGCGGGCTATCGCATCGAGGACATTGCCGGATTCGAGCACAGGGTCGAGATCCACCACCGATGCCGGCTTTTCATCCGGTGCATGAGAGGGGGCTTCCGGCTCTGCGATCTTGGCAAGTACGAGGGCCGCCGGCGCAGCGAGGATCGAGGCGATCATCAGGTCGGCAGCCGAGATACCTCGCGCGACATACACGCCCATGGTCGACCCGGCGATGGTTGCAAAGCCCCCTACCATCATGGCAAAGAGCTCCGAAGCCGAGATGTGCGGTATGTAGTGCCGCACGAGAAGGGGCGACTCGGTCTGCCCGAGGAAGATCTCACCGACGGCATTGATTGACTCGATAGGGGATGTCCGCATGGTGCGCTGCAGTAAGCCTGCTGTAAAGCTCACGATGCGCTGCATGATCCCGTAGTGATACAGAATGGCCATGAAGGACGAAAAGAACACGATAACCGATGTGATCGTCAGCGCAAACTGAAAGCCCACCACGGCCTGTCCCTTCGGCAAGGGGAGGTCGCCGAAGAGGAACGCTGCCCCTTCGTTGGCGAATCCCAAGAACCACGTGATACCGTCGCCCAGACGTCGGAAGAGCTCTATGCCCGGCGGAAACACGATGATCAGAAGGCACAGCACCACCTGCAGGATCATGCCCCAGGCAACGGTGCGCCAGGGAATGCGCGAGCGCGATGAAGACCAAACGAAGGCTATCGCAGCGATGATGACAATGCCGATTGCCGATTGGATCTGCAGCATGGAAAGGCCCCCTGCGGGTGTGTTAGCGTTCCGTGTCGAGCAGCACGTTCGATTCCCCGAAGGTCTCGCTCAGGTACTTTGTCATGGTTGCCGACGAGGCCACTCTGATCATGGTGGAGTACAGACGGTTCCCCTCTGGATGCACCACGATAAACGTCAGTGCATGCGTCGCATCAGAGGTGTTACATCGTGACTTCAGATCCGCGAGTTGCTCGGGCTGCACCTTTTCCGGATCGATGCGCAGCACGTAGCCCCGTGCAAACTTCTTCTCTGCCTGTTCAATCGTCAGGAGATCATCGACCGTGATCTTGATCGCTTCACCGCTGACTTCGCACTTGCCCGCGGCTACGACCACGGCACCGACCTTGATCTGCTCGGCATACTGTTTGTACTTCTCGCTCCAGAAGATCAGCTCCGTCGAAGAGTGGAACTGCTCGAGCTTGACAAAGGCGATCGTGTTCTCGCGTCGGTCCAGACGTGTACGAATCTCTCCGATCATACCGCACACGCGTCCGGGCTTGCCCGACATCTCCGGATCGGGTCGCGAGAGATTGATGGTGCTGAAAGAGTTCACCGCAAGAGCATATTCCTGTAGGGGGTGGCCCGAGATGTAGAAGCTGAGAACTTCCCGTTCGCGTCGCAGTCGCTCGCCATCGGGCCACTCGGCCGTACGCGGCAGCGCCGGCTCCTTCGGTCTCTCAATATCTTCCGAACCGAACAAGCCCCCTGACGAGGACAGGGCATCGTCCTGCACCTGGGAGCCATAATGAAGGGCAGTATCGATGGCCTCGAACAACTGTGCGCGATGCCCGTGCCCGAGACAATCGAATGCCCCCGCGCAGACAAGTGACTCCATCAGCCGTCGGTTGAGAACCTTCTTTTCGACGCGGGCGGCAAAGTCATAGTAGGAGACGAACGCACCATCGGAGCGTGCCTCGACGATCGCCTCCACGGCTCCGACGCCTACGCCCTTGATGCCGGCCATACCGAAGTAGATCGTTCGTCCTTCGGCGATGAACGTTGCCATAGAGCGGTTCACATCAGGGGGCTGCACGGTGATGCCGTAGCGCTTTGCTTCATCGATCAGAGCCACGATTTTGGCCTGGTCGTTCAACTCCGCCGTCATGTTGGCGGCAAGAAATTCGGCAGGGTAATGCGCCTTGAGCCACCCAGTTTGAAAAGCCAGATAGGCGTAGGCAGCCGAGTGTGACTTGTTAAAGCCGTACGAGGCGAACTTCTGGATGAGGTCGAAGATCTCTGTAGCAAGTTCCTTCTCGATCCCGGCGCTGCTCTTTGCCCCGTCTATGAACTTCGAGCGCTGCTCGGCCATGGACTTTTCGTCCTTCTTGCCCATGGCTCGGCGCATCACGTCAGACTGCGCCAGCGTAAAGCCGGCAAGGGTCTGCACGAGTTGCATTACCTGTTCCTGGTAGACGATCACCCCGTAGGTGCGCTCAAGGATAGGCTCCATGAGCGGATGCAGATACGTGATCGGCTTGCGTCCCTGCTTGCGTTCGATAAACTCCGGGATGTTGTCCATTGGACCCGGACGGTAGAGGGCGTTCATGGCGATCAGGTCTTCGAGCGTGCTCGGACGCAGTTCTCGCATGGCCTTCTGCATAGGGTCGGATTCGAACTGGAAGATGGCCTGCGTATGCCCCTTGCAGAAGAGCTCGTACGTGGCCGGATCGCTGAAATCGATCTCGTCCAGGTCGATGTCGACACCATGATTGCGCTTGACCTGTTCGAGCGTCGAATCAATGATGCTCAGGGTGCGCAGACCCAGAAAGTCCATCTTCAGAAGCCCGGCTTCTTCGAGGTCCTTCATGTTGTACTGCGTGGCCGGCTCGGTGGTTGGCGTCTTGTACACCGGAACGAAGTCGCTGATCGGACCTGGTGCGATGACCACACCGGCGGCATGCAACGAGGAGTTTCGGGCAAAGCCCTCGAGCACCTGCGCATACTCGATAAGGTCTTTGATGCGCTGATCATCGGTGTTCTTGATCCAGCGCAGCTCGGGTATCTCAATAGCCTCGGCGATCGAATGCACGCGACCGAGTACGACAGGGATCTTATCGGTGATCGAGTTGATCGTTGCCAGGTCGATTCCCAGCACGCGGCCGACGTCTTTCAGTACGGCCCGCGAGGACAGCGTGCCGAAGGTGATGATCTGCGCCACCGAGTCAGCACCGTACTTCTGCTTGACGTAATCGATGACACGATTGCGCTTGTCGTCGGAGAAGTCGACGTCGATATCGGGCATCGATACGCGGTCTGGATTCAGGAAGCGCTCAAAGAGCAGGTCGTACTTCAGCGGATCGATGTTGGTGATCTTGAGTGCAAAGGCCACAAGCGACCCGGCTGCTGAGCCCCGTCCCGGACCTACCCGCACGCCCATGTCGCGTGCCGCCTGGATAAAGTCGGCCACGATCAGGAAGTACCCCGCATAGCCCATGCGCTTGATCACATTCAGTTCGAAGGAGATGCGATCAAGGATCTCGCTGGTCAGAACCGAATAGCGTTCTTCCAGCCCCCTCATCGTCAGCTCTTCAAGGTAGTCCTCCAGCGTTGTCGCGTCACTATCCGGCGGGATTGGGAACTGCGGCATCTGCAGTGCCGTCGGGATGGTAACATCGACCTTTTCGGCGATCTCGAGTGTCGAGTCGATGGCTTCTGGGAAGTCCTTGAACAGCTCCTTCATCTGCTGCTGTGTCTTGAGGTACATCTCAGGCACACGGTAACGCAGGTTCGTCTTGACGTCGAACTGCGATCGGTCGAAGGACGCATCCTTGGATATGTGCAGTAGCACGTTATGAGCCACGGCATGGTCTTTGCTCACATAGTGCGCGTCGTTGGACACCACGAGTTTGATTCCGAGTTCACGCGCAAGACGCGGCGCAAACTCCATCACGTGCTTGTCCTCGGGCAGTCCATGATCCTGCAGCTCGATATAGAAGTCGTCGCCGAAGATCTCCTTCAGAGCGATCGCGTTGTTGCGAGCCGTGGCCTCGTCACCGGCCAGCATAGGGGCATTGATCGGTCCGGCCAGGCAGGCCGACGTCGCAATGAGGCCCTCGTGATACTGACGTAGAAGGTCCATGTCGATACGGGGCTTGTAGTAAAAGCCATCCGTGTGACCGATCGTCGTCAGCTTGATGAGATTCCGGTACCCGGTCTCGTTCTTCGCCAGTAGAACAAGATGGTAGTAGTTGCGCTTCTTGCCCGCGTCGACCACTTTTTCGCGGTCCGTATGGCGCTTGACCGCCAGATACACCTCGCATCCGAGGATGGGTTTGATCCCCGCCTTCTTGGCTTTCTTGTAGAATTCAAAACAACCGAACATCACCCCGTGGTCGGTAATGGCCAGCGCCGTCTGCCCATCGGCCTTGGCCGCATCGATCAACGTCTGCGGACTGGCCGCCGCATCCAGCAGCGAGTAGTGAGTGTGGTTGTGAAGGTGGACGAAGGACATTCAGGTTTGGGGTGTGAGGTTTGGGGTGTGAGGTTTAGACCGCCTAAAACGGATGCGTGGTGCTCGTAATCAGTAATCAGTAATCAGTAATCACTAATCACTCACTTATCCAACATCTTGATCTTCTCTTTCAGGGTCTGTTCGATCGCGCCCTTGGCGGCGGACCCGAACAGTGAGAGCTCAATATCCACCGTAACGAGCTGGTCTGCGACGGTGATCGTGCCGCTTCCCATCTTGCCGCTTGCGTGCAGGACGTTCTCTTCCCAGCGGTGTTCCGTGATGAGCATCGCGACCTCGGGTCGCGTTAGAACCTTTGTGTCGATCAGAAGGCGCATTTCCAGGGCCGACTTCGACGTTTGGATTGTCTGTTGTATACGTGCCATGGGGGCGAAGTTACACGACCGTTCGACGCGGTTTGTCGCCTATTGTTTCAACAACGACCTATGTGCAAAAACAACTCCGGAACGTGACATCACGCGCACGGAAAACCATCCCTGGGGCAGGGTGCGGACGTTCAAGGTGATGCTTCCTGCAAGGGGCTTGTCGGTTCCGCTGCGGATCAGACTCCGTCCGAGCACGTCCACGATTTCGATGCTGGCATCGTGAGGGAACGTCGACGGAAGTAGGACATTGACATCATCTCCAGTGGCGGGGTTGGGGAACACCTCAAGACTCTCCTGGGCATGTTCATTGCCGCCCACGCTCACAAGGTCGAACCTCATCGGGCGGTTGACGGAGATGTTCTCCGGGTGTTTGGCATCGCGCTCGCCGCAGGGGAGCAACTCATTGCGGTAATACTGCGTCAGCACGTGATATTCACCCGTGTTGCACTCACCTTGGTCGTTGTACACCACCAGATCACCGTCGATGATGACGCTGCCGCCGAGCTTGTAATTCTGAACGATCGAGCATCCACCGAGAAGCGCTCTGCCCGAGAGGGTGTTGTTTTCCGCCAGAGACTGATCGCGCACGATCGCCGAGTCGCGCATCACGCCTCCGCGCACAACGGCGTTATCCAGCACCTGGGCAAAGCCCCCTATGGTGGCGTTCTCCACAAATGCGCAACCGTCAATGCGTGCCGATCCGGTCAGCGTCGATGCGCCGAGAACCATTGCGCGATGGCCAACGTACACGGAGGCATCGACATTTGCACGGTCATCCACCCAGCCCCCTCCATTGGAATGGGGCTTACCGGGCATGGTCCTTAGGTATGGTCGAACAAGCTCCGGACGCTGGAACCCCTCGGGCATGGCATTGGTCAGTCGCACTTCATAGGGATAATGGAAGCGCTTGGGGTTGCCATTCCAGGTGTTGTGGACCTCCGGGTCGGCATGCATGCTATCGACCGGTGCGCCGAGCACTATCAGGTAGAGCCGGGTCTCATCAGAGGTCATGGTCATGGAGATGCGCCGGCGGTCATCACGGTAGATCTCTCCTCTTCTACCCACAGTGCCATCGGCCTTTTCCGTGACGAACCCATATCTCCATCCTGCATGATCATTCACCTCCGTGTGTCCAATGAAGTCCACCACCACGGGCTGCGACGGATCGTCCGGATAGAGTGGCACGACGTTGTAGCCATAGTCCTGCGGAGCATTGTAGGGGGCTGAGTAGAACCGTCGCGCGGCGGTATCAATGGCGCGCAGCACGTCGTAGGTGCGCTGCGCCCATATCCTGCCCCAGTCGGCGCTCATGCGCACACGGCGCGACTCGCGCAGGTACCGTCCCCAGTCGTTCTTCGGATAGTCCCACGTGGCAGCCCTCCGCGCATAGTCAAACATGTAGTCGTTGAATTCCGACTGCGACATGTTGTTCAGGCGCTTGAGCGTGTGCAGAGGGTATTCCAGCGGACGCCATTCCGTCCACAAGCGGCTGACCATGTCCAGGCCAAGTGTCGAGTGCACGTAGAGCAGGAAGTGATAGCCTTCGTAGTTGAACTTCCAATCGGGTTCGAGCATCAGGTAATGATGTGCATCAATATCCGACGTGACGGCCTGAGGATAGATCGCGTTGCGCACGAAATTGGCGTGGGTCTCATAGAACAGGCCATCGTTCTCGTAGATGGCCATTGTGCCACGAGCTGCATTCTGATTGTCGATGTGAAACATCGCCTGCAACGAGTGCGTGAACTCATGTGCGATCACGCCGCCATCGCGCGTTGCGCCCGGGTGAACCCAGAACGCTCCGATAGAGTCATCGACGGCCCATCCATTTGCCCATCCCTGTGGCCCCTTTTCGCCGTAGGTATTGTACATCACGATCACGTACTTGTATACGTTGGCCTTCGAGTCGGGGGAGGTATTGATCATGCCCATCTCTTTGCATCGGGCATAGACATACTCCATCGTATCGAGCACCTGTTTGGGGTCGAAGCGTAGATCGGCCGACGGAAACTTTGCTGGATCAGTGCCGACCGAGTCGCCCCATATCAAAAGGAAGTTCGCACTTTGGGCGGTCTTGGACCAGGTGAACTGTTTGCCCTCTACCGTTGTCGTGTCTCGGATATAGGCGGGGATATAGGCGCGCTTCTGCGCAGCCAGTGGGTTCAGCCACACCATTAGGAGCGTCAGTGCCAGCGTGAAACTCTTCATGTCGATCTCCAAATTTTACGGACTGTCCAGTAAGCCCCAATCATCAGTGCCAGGAGTCCAATACCATACAGCCCCGCGGCGGGATCCTCCCGAAAGATGCTGCCTGCGATGAACACATACGATGCGATGAAGACGATGGCAAGTGCTCGACTCGAAAGAGAAAGGGGCTTTGCGTCGCGCAGAAGAAACAACGCACCGGCCGCCGTGGCCATCCCGATGCAGTCGAGGAAGATGGTGTAGTTGAGGATCTTTTCGAACGATTCGCCGAAGACGACGCAGATGATGCTCAGGGCCGTGAAGATCGATAGCGTCGCGGCGTTGACTCCCCGGGCGGATGAATTCGACATGGCCATGCGCTTCGGCAGCACGCCGTCCTCGGCCATGGCGGTGATCACTCGCGGATTGGAAAGCATAGCTACGTTGACGTATCCGAAGACGGAGATCGTCAGGGCCACCGAAACAAGGGAAGTTCCTACCGGACCGGTAAGACGTTCCATGACCATGGAGGCTATTGCCGAGGAGCTGCCGAGTGTTTCGAATCCCAACACCTGAACATATGCCCACGTTGCGGCCAGATATAGCGCAGTGATGCTGACAACGCCGATGATGATCGCACGTGACACCTGTTTGCCATCAGAAGAGGCATCACCGCCGAAGTTAATCGTCGACTGGTAGCCGCCATAGGTAAAGGCAACGGCGATGAGCGCCGTGCCAAACGCCGACAGAGGGTTGATCAGAGCCGGCACGGCCGCCGGCGCGTCTGTAGGTGCAACCAAGGGGCTCACCAGGAACGGAGCAGCAATGATGCACGCCAGCAACACCAGCTTGATACCGATCAGAACGTTTTGCATCGTGACGCTGGTCTTCAGTCCAGCCAGATTGACAAGGTAGAGCAGCACGATAAAGACGCATGCCAGCGGCAGCACGGGCAAATCGGGAAGTACTCGCGTGACGTACTCGGCTCCAATGATCGCAACGCCCGCCGCTGAAGCCGCATTCGACACCACGATGATGCTGTTGACGCCGAAGGCCAGAAGCGGATGGTAGGCCCTAGCGAACACGCCGTAGTAAGCGCCGGTGACCGGCAGCCGACGTCCGATCTCGGCAAAGGTCAGACCACCACACAATGCGATGACTCCGCCGGCAACCCACGCCAGATAGAAGATCGATTCCGAACCCGAACTCGCCGCCACCGTTGCCGGCGTTCGAAAAATGCCCATGCCGATGACCAGACTGATCACCAGCATGACAAGGTCGATTGTGCGCAGGCGGAACATGCAGGTGTGGGGTTTGAGGTGTGGGGTTTGAGGTGTGTGTTGTGAGTTGTGGGTTGTGGGTTGTGATCTGATCTTCCCCGGCAAAAATGGACAGTGGCCACAAACCTCACACCTCACACCCCAAACCTCACACCTCACACCTAGCGGAGTGCTTGGCGTACCCGGGCGCTGGCAACATCCAAAATCCATACCACCAGGGTGATGAGGATCACTATTGTGCCCACCTCGTTATACTTGGCTAGCCCCTGGTACTGCGTCAGCAGGGTGCCGATGCCGCCCCCTCCCACAAAGCCGATGATCGTGGCCATGCGGACGTTGATATCCCACCGGTAGATGGTGAACGAGAGAAACGGGATAACACATTGCGGTACGATGGCAAACCATAGTACTTGCAGGCGTTTAGCGCCCGTGGCTGAGACGGCTTCAATGGGGCCGTGGTTGACGTCTTCGATCTGTTCGCTGTATTGTTTTGTGAGCGAAGCGATCGTATGCACCACCAGGGCGAGCATGCCGGCAAAGGGGCCGATGCCGACCCATACCGAGAAGATGATGGCCCAGATGATGGGTTCCATTGACCGCATGATGTTCAGAACTGCCCGCAGAAGAACGTAGATGACCCGTTCATGGGTACCTCCGGTCATGACGTTTCGGGCGGCGGCAAAGCTCAACAGGAAGCTGATCGGCACGGCAACGATCGTTGCCATGAGGGCGGTAAACACCGTTACGACCATGGCATCGAGGGCCGGCCCGATCACATCGAACTCCGGCGTAAACAGGGCTCCGAAGATCCTGCCAGCCCCTTTCAGGCCCTCACCCGAGAAGAACTCGATGGGCGATATGCCGGTCACGATCCAACCGGCGACGATGCTGGTGCAGAAGGCGATCCAGCCCATGTGTGCACGCACGGCATTTGGCAGGGGGCGCTCGTTTTTGTCGCTCACAAAGAGCAGACCGATCGAGGCCTTGCGCCACAGACCTATGGCAACCCACAGCAGGGCAGCGGGAATGATGCTAAGGGGCGCCGGGGTCCACCCGCTGAGTTCGGGAAGGATGATCATCAGGACCATGGCCGAGACCGCGGTGCCGAGCAAGGCGTCCAGAACAAAGGCAAACAAGGACTTCATCGGATCTCCACCTCCATGGCTTCTTCACCATAGATGGTGCGAAACCATTCATCGGTGATCTCATCTGGCTTGCCATTGAACACCATGCGGCCGCCCTTCAGTGCTATCACGCGCGTTGCATAGCGTCGCACCAGTGACAGGAAGTGCAGGTTACAGATGACCGTTGTTCCAAGGTCTTTGTTGACGCGTTCCAGATAGTCCATCACAGTATGTGACGTTGCCGGATCGAGTGAGGCCACAGGCTCATCGGCAAGCAGAAGTGCCGGATTCTGCATGAGCGCGCGCGCAATGGCCACCCGCTGCTGCTGACCGCCCGAAAGGGAATCGGCACGCACATCTGCCTTCTCACGGATGCCCACGACATCGAGCGCCTGGAGGGCTTTTTGTTGCTGCTCGGCCGAGAACCGACCAAGGATCGACGCCATCGTCGGGGTTGACCCCAGCGAGCCATACAGGACATTGTTGACCACCGTATGGCGGGGGATCAGATTGAAGTGCTGAAAGATCATCCCGATACCGGCCCGATGTGCGCGAAGTGCCGCGTCGGAGACGTTTGTCACATCGGTCCCGCTCATCAGGATCGTACCCTGCGTAGGCTCGATAAGCCGGTTCAGGCACCGCAGCAGTGTGCTCTTGCCCGACCCCGACAGGCCGATGATGACCAAAAACTCGCCCGCTTGAACATCAAACGAAATGTCATGCAAGGCCTGATACCCGTTGGGGTAAGTGTGCGAGAGATTGCGTACCGAGAGCAAAGACATGGGCGGAAGTTACGGAGGTACGGAGTGACAAGTGACGAGGGACCAGTGACGAGGGACGAGTGACGAGTGACCAGTGACCAGTGACCAGTGACCAGTGACGGGGGACGAGTGACGAGTGACCAGTGACCAGTGACCAGTGACCAGTGACCAGTGACGGGGGACGAGTGACCAGTGACCAGTGACCAGTGACCAGTGATGTATTCTTTGGAAGCCACGGCTTGGAAGGCTATCGTGCCGAATCTGCGGATTCCCGAAGTGCCATCTCGATCGAGTGCCTGAGGTCTTTATCCAGCAATGGCCGACCATTTCGTGCCACTGAATGTTCGTCCTCAATAATCAGGGATCGGCACAATAGCCGGGTCATGAGAGCAACGTTCCGGAGATTGAAGATCTGGAGCTTCAAGTGCTGATTGCTGGCGCGCACATTACCTAAACCCGACTCGTGAAGTCACGAGTCCATTTTTTTGGTTTTGCATCTAACCGAAATCTGAATGTTCCCACTCAACGTCACGTGCACGGGGGCGGCCTGGATTATAGACGCAGTCCCGGGTGGCACTTAGACATACAAGAAATCACTCGTCCCCCGTCACTGGTCACTGGTCACTGGTCACTGGTCACTGGTCACT
>CALRYC010000033.1:0-22738 GCA_943372295.1 Chitinophaga pinensis | reverse complement strand
GCGTGCTCGGTGAGTTCGTCGATCTGCTTGCGCGAGAAGCTCCCGCATGACGTAGCATTCAGGGCCATCACCACGCCGCCGTCGGAAACAGCAGAGGCAAAGATCCCGAACGAGCTATCCTTGACAACGGACGACACGTCCTGCAGCTCCAGTCCATAGCGCACGTCAGGCTTATCGGAACCATATCGGCTGAGAGCTTCGTGGAAACTCATCCGTCGGAACGGAACCGGCACATCGACATTAAGGATCTCCTTCCAGGCTGTGGCGATAAACCGTTCCGTCAGCGAGAGGATGTCCTCCTGCGTCACAAACGACATCTCGACGTCGATCTGCGTGAACTCCGGCTGACGGTCGGCGCGCAGGTCTTCATCTCGGAAGCACTTGACGATCTGCATGTACTTATCAAAACCCGAGACCATAAGAAGCTGCTTGAACAGCTGCGGCGACTGCGGAAGGGCGTAGAACCGGCCTTTGTTCATCCGGCTGGGAACAAGAAAATCGCGGGCTCCTTCCGGTGTGGACTTTGTCAGAACGGGTGTTTCGACTTCGACGAATCCCTCCTGCTCGAAAAACCGGTGCGTGATCTGATAGAGCTTGTTGCGAACCAGAAAATTCTTCTGCATTGACGGCCGACGAAGGTCCAGATACCTGTGCATCAGGCGCAGTTCTTCGTTGGTTGCCAGATCATCGACGATCTCAAACGGCGTCACCTCTGCGGCGTTGATCACGCCGATATCATCGGCAAGGACTTCAATCAGTCCGGTCGGAATGCGCGGGTTGGGGTTCTCGCGCATTCGGACCTTGCCCTTCACCCACAGAACATACTCAGAGCGCACGGGATCGATGGCCGAGGCCAGTTCCGGCGAGTACGACGTGTCGACCACTACCTGCGTCAGGCCGTACCGATCACGCAGATCGATAAAGATCACGCCTCCGTAGTCGCGTCGGGCGTTGACCCAACCATTGAGCGTTACGTGCGTGCCGTCATCTGATGGACGAAGCTCTCCGCAGGAGGCTGTGCGCTTTTGAAACTGCATAGGGGTTGTTTACAAGGGAAAGTGAACGCGGAAATTACGCATGGCCCGGCTTGTTCTCGGTGGTGGCCACGATCATCTGATCCACCGCATGAACGATGTCTTCAACGGGAATCGTCTCGAGTGCGCCGCGCGTGGTGACGCATGGCCAGCATGGTGTACCGTATGGGAACCACGGCATGATTCCGCGCGAGTCCTGAGAAAACAGCACAACCGATGGAACGCGATAGGCCGCCGCGGCATGGACGGCGGATGTGTCCGGTGTGAGCAGCATGTCAGCCGATGCAAGACAAGCGGCAAACATGGGATAGGAAGTTTGCGGCTCGACAACGCGGATGCCACTGGCCTGTCCGATCCGACGTGCGATCTCAGCATGCATGGGTGCAGACAGGATGCAGAGCTGCACACGTACCTTCTCGGGTCCGGCCCATCGATCGGAGATCTGACGAAGCAGTTCGATCATCTTGGTCTCGGGATACATACGGTGAACATCTGATCCGGAGATGTTGACGGCCAGAAGAGGTCGCTGCGATCCGTCGCGGATGAGTCCGACAGCGGCAGATCGCTGCACATCGGTCAGAGGAAAGCTCAGCCGAAGGTCTTCACCCCGAAGGTCGACGCCGAGTGGCCAGAGAAGGCGGCAAATGCGTTCGACAATGTGCACGCGGGTCTGATCGGCAAGGGGCACGACGTGCGTATACACGCCGCGATTGACTTTGTCGACTCCGATGGCCAGACGCGAATGGGCTCCGGAGATCAGCAGTGCCGAGGTTGAAGACGCATTGTCCATTAGGTCGATCACCAGGTCGTAGCGTCGACGTCGCAGAGCACGGCGCAGCACCAGCAGGTGAAGCAGCGACTTTCGAAAGACAAAGACATGATCAATCTCTGAATCGATGGCCTGCCGAACCGAGATGTTGTTCGTCGACATCACCATGTCGATCTGAGCGTCCGGAAGAAGTCGGCGCAGTGCTCGTATCACCGGCGTGCTGATCAGCACGTCACCGATACGGTCTTGCCGCAGAAGCAGCACCCGATGCAGCGCTTCACGGCCGATCACGTCCCGAACATCCGATACCAGTATGGGCTGGCCAGCGCTTCCGGCGCGCGCATTATAGATGCGCCGCACCGCAAGCTCTAAGCGTTTGATAAAGGTCTCTGCCACCGAAGCCCCTACTCTATGAGGTGCCGATACACATCGGCCGTGGCGCGAGCTGTTGCATCCCAGGTAAACATCTGACTGTGCGCCAGACCAGCCGCTCGGCGCTGTTCAACAAGTTCATCGTCAGTGAGGCATCGCATCAGCATGTCGGCAATCTCTTCGGACCTGGTCGGATCGACATACAGTGCCGCCTCGCCCCCTACTTCCGGCAGAGAGGTTGTGCTTGAAGTGATCACCGGGCATCCGCAGCGCATAGCTTCCAGGACCGGAAGGCCAAAGCCCTCACCCAGAGTGGCAAAGGCCAGAGCGCGTGCAGCCGACATGATCTGGATCATGGCAGGTGTCGGCACGTCGGTGATGACGCGAATCGACGGATCGCACATCAACGAGCTGTTCTCCTGACGGAATCGAGCAACCGCTTCACTGCCCCCTGCCATCATGAGCACGAACTCGGCATTTCTGCGCACCGACTCCTGAAGTGTGGTCCAGGCATGCATCATGCGGTGCAGGTTCTTGCGCGGATCGACGCGGCCAACAAACAGCACATACGGCCGATCAAGCCCATACGTCCGACGCACAACATCCGTCATGGGAGTCGGCACAAACTCGTCACCAGCCGCAAGGGGCGTAACGATGATCGGCAGACGGCACTGCGGGAAGTAATCGCGTATGGTTCCGGCCACGTATGCCGAAGGACAGACAACAGCGCTTGAGGCTTCAAGATGTCGCCTAACGCGTCCCGGAAAGCGTTTGGCCAGATGCCCATCGATACCCATGTCGGGATACATCGGGAACAGGTCATGGACCGTCGTCAGAATCGGCCGCTTTGACGGAATGATCTTACCCGGTGAGAGTAGATGCACCATGTTGGCTTTTTGCGAAGCTGTTGTGAGCTTGCTTTGCCGCACAAGCCGCATCAGCGGCCGGAGCGGTGCACCAAGACGACGCTCGTTCGGCAGACACTCGGAAACGGCCAAGCGATCTGCGCGATCAAAGTACCGAACCACAGCGCCCCGGTCGTGATCATTCACGGCCAGTGTGCAGAGAACATCGGGCTGCGTTCGCAGAAGCCCCTTGATGAGCTCACGAGAGTAGCGTTCGATACCACTGCGACCAAGAATGGTGCTGGCATCGAACGCGATATTCATGGTAGAACGGGCTGAGCGAGTGCCGTTTATGCTACTTCGTTGGCAACGTCATAGGTGACGTTCGAGGCCAGCGCGTAGATCTTTTCGATTGAGGAGGCGATAGCAGCAGACGATGCCGGATCATCAGACGCGTCATATGCTTCTGCGTTGGGATAAACGTACACTTCCTGGAAGTGATTGTGCTTTCCCTTCGTCTCGTACAGTGAGAATGCTACGTCTGAGTTCGCGTAGAAATCGCGCACGGATGCAATGGCTGACAGATACTCAGTGCGCTTGCCGTCCGGAATCGAATAGGATACGCTGAAGAGAACTTTCGACATGTACGAGTGCCTCGTTGTGGATGAGTACGAATTTACGATTCAGGCCAACGGTGTTCGTGTCGAACTTTTCAACACGCAACTCCTTAGAACGAACATGTCTGGCGAATCGTGTTGGCAATAATCTCGGAATTTGGCAAAACGGCCTGTTCGAGTGGAGGAGCAAACGGCGTTGGTGCATCAAATGCCGCAACGCGCTTGACTGGCGCATCCAGATACGCAAATGCCTTATCGGCAATGCGGGCAGCGATCTCTCCACCGAATCCTGCGGTAAGAACAGCCTCGTGGGCGATCACGGCGCGATGAGTCTTGCGCACAGACTCAAGTACGGTCTCCTCATCGAAGGGCACGAGTGTGCGAATGTCGACGATCTCAACTTCGATACCCTCAATGGCCAGCACATCTGCAGCGGCCAGCGCCATGTGGACCGCCGAGCCGTAGCAGATCACGCTGCAGTGCGTTCCCGGACGCACCACGCGGGCCTTACCGAGCGGGACGATGTACTCGCCCTCGGGAACCTCGCCCTTGATCTTACGATAGAGGCCTTTGTGCTCAAAGAACACCACCGGATCATCGTCACGCATGGACGCCGTCATCAGCCCCTTTGCATCATCCGCGAATGCCGGACACACCACTTTGAGTCCCGTGGCATGAGCAAACCACGCTTCAGAATTCCGACTGTGGAACGGATTGGCTCCGACACCTCCGCCGGACGGGCCTCTTACGACCATGGGTACAGGTATAGACCATCGGTACGCGGTCGTACCGGCAACAGTCACCAGCTGATTGAACCCATTCGTCACGAAATCCATGAACTGCATTTCGGCAACCGGACGCATGCCGTTAAGCGCCGCACCGATGGATGCACCAATGATCGCAGCCTCACTGATCGGAGCATCGATCACTCTCTTTGAGCCGAACTCGTCGAGAAAACCTCTGGTGAGCTTGAACGCCCCTCCGTACGTACCGATGTCCTCGCCAATAAGGAAGACTCGCTCGTCACGGCGCATTTCAAGGCGAATAGCATCGGCAATTGCCTCTAGATAGGTCATCTGCATATCAGTGCTGCTCCCCTGCTGGCGTCATGAATACGTTTCGAAGTCCTTCTTCGGCCGCCGGCCACGGCTTTTCCAAAGCACGGTCGATCGCCTCGATCATCTGCGACAGGATCTCTGCGCGCATGGCTTCAGCATCAGCCCGAGGGATCACACCATCAGCGTCAAGCCGGTCAATGTATCGCTCGACAGGGTCCTTGGCTGACCAAGTTTCGAGCATCTGCTTAGGGACGTACGAGAAGTCATCATGCTCGGCGTGACCTCGCATACGCATGGTCACTGTTTCGATCAATGAAGGTCCCTCACCCCGCCTGGCACGTTCAGCCGCATCAATGCAGGTGCGATAGACAAGCTCGACATCGGTACCGTCGATCGTTACTCCATGCATTCCGTATCCAAGCGCTCGGTCGCTCAGATGTTCGCACGCAAACTCCATCGAGTTTGGCGTCGAGTACGCAAACTGGTTGTTTTCGATGATCAGAATCAGCGGGATCTTGTGTACCGAAGCAAAGTTGAGTGCCTCGTGCACCTCGCCAACCTGTGCGCCGCCGTCGCCGATGTACGTCATCGACACGGTGGTGATTCCACGCATGGCATCGGCCATAGAGAACCCGGCTGCCACAGGGATCATCGCACCAAGGTGCGAGACATTGCCATAGATGCGCAGAGCTGGGTCGGCATAGTGCCCCGTTCCGTCCGTTCCGCGCATCTGACTGCCCTCACGGGCCAGGTGATTGATCATCAACTGATCGAGCGACTGACCAAAGACGAAATGTCCGCCAATGTTTCTGTGCATCGGAAACAGCACGTCACGTGTTCGGTCAAGCGCCATTGCGCTGCCGACGCTGACGGCCTCATTGCCAAGCTGCGAGTAGACTCCCCCAAAGGCCTTCCCCTGACGGTAGAGTCGTAACATCGCCGTGTCGAACTCTCGGGCCATGAGCATATAGCGCAGCATTTGCGTGCGAACCGCACCCGGAATTGACTGATCTTTCTTACGTGCCATGATCAGATGTGTTGTGAGCAAAGAGGTCAAAAATACGCAAGCCCCCTGCAGCCAAAGCTATCAGGGGGCGTGCAGAGCGTATCGTGCTGGGGCACGAATCTATTTCTTTTTGTGCTTCTTAACGTCGGCAACCGTCACCGTTGGGCCGGAATTGCCGAAACTGTTGTAGACATATGTGATCACCGAAGCGATGTCCTCGTCCGTGTATTTCTTCGGCAGAGGTGCCATCACGCCATTGTATTCCTTGCCGTTAACCTTGATCTTGCCGCTCTTACCGTTGACGATTTCCTTGATGATCTGCGGCATTGGAATGTTCTTAAGGTAGTCGCTCTTGGCAAGGGGCGGATAGACAGCACCAAGTCCCTGTCCATTGGCTTGATGACATGTCTTACAGTACTCGGTGTACACCTGCTGACCCCGCGCCATCAACTTTGCCTTGTCATTGGCCATCAATGCCTGTCCGGCACATACCAGAGCGATCACGGCGAAAACCATAAACCTGTTCATACCTTGCTGCTTCCCTGAAGATTGGTTGTACATTGTGCCTTACAAATATCAGACATCTTTGTCTGAAATACAACAGTGCGCATTAATGTTCACTCTGATTGCCAGCCTTTATTTTCCACAGCAACCATTATGGACGTGCTCGCCATCCGATGCAATGAGCTTTGGTGATACGTACGGCACATCAAGAGAAAGCCCCCTGAGCAGGACGACTACTCCAACGACAAGCATCACATACGTCATGGCCGACCTCAGGCGTGTCTGCCACACCGCGGCAAGACGAAGCACGAGCTTACCTATCCCGAAGAGTGCAGGCACGGTTGCAATTCCGAACGATGCAACAAAGACCAGGCGCAGCAATGGATCCGGTATCGTTGCCGAAGCGATCACGGCCGAAAGTGAGACGCCGCATGGGAGAAGACCATTCAGGATCCCCAAAACCAACGGACGTGCTGCCGGAATCGTTGCCGTTGCGTCCGCAAAAGTGCCACCTAAACGACGCATCAATCTGGCAAGCGGATCTGGCACATGGAGATGACCTCCGGCAATGTGCACAAGCGCGAACAGGATCAGAAGAGCGCCTGAGGCCATCGAGACGGCCGATCCGACGACGATGATCCGCAGTGCGTCACTGGCTGCACCGACCAGCAGCCCCAGCATCATGTAGGTCGTGATGCGTCCTGTGTGATGCAGCAACAGAGCCGTATTCAACGACTTACTTCGGCTGTTTGTATCGGCGAAGATGCTCATGAGCGGACCGCACATGCCAACGCAGTGAAGCCATGATGCAAGCCCGATCGATGCGCCGGCGATCATGACATCGATCACGATTCCACCCGCACAACGGTATCGATCTGAATACTCTTCGACTGCGAGGTCCATTGCACTTCAAGACGCCATGTTCCTGACTTGAGCCCATCGGTAGAAACGAAGAACCCCCGCGTATCGGGCGAACGAAGGAGTATCTCGCGATCAAGCGCTGGGTCATCGGCGCGGCGGAATCGAAAGACGACATGGTCATCAACGATCAGGTCTTCGGAAGACAGAACACGCAGCGTATCGCCCACATGTGAGATTCCGGCCCCAAGGGCACGAGCCCGATGTCGCGCCGCTGAGACTTCATCATGACGCAGAGCATCTTCGTAGTAGTGCTCGCTTGTAAGATCTACACGCTGCGTCATGGCAAAGCCGACGAAGGCCAGCGTGCCGCATGCGAACAGCGTGTAAACGATGACGATGTTGCGTCCCCAGGTGCTGGTTGAATTGCTCATTCTCACAAGTTGGTTTAGGGTCCGACAAAAGATGTTTGCAATGACTGTACACCCTCCGGCGTCTCAACATCGACGATGACATGCACAGCCCCATTTTCACGGTGCTCATCAAGATCATCACCTTTGCCATCGCCATCATGAGTGTCCTCATCGGACAATCGCATCGTGAGGATAAACCGGGCATTGACGATCTGTTCCGCACCGAGGACGCTTGGCAATCCCAGTGGCTGCAGGCGCATTCCAAGGGGTTCACGCACGCGGATCGATACCGGCATATCCCGATTGGTTTTGTTGATCAGGCGCACCTGATAAAAGTTGGCTAGTCCCTGAGGTGTCTCTACCCATGTGCTGCCAGCCTGACGGAGGATTATGACGTCGAGTGACGACCGCATGGCAAACATTGTAACGACCGTGCTCATGAGCACTAGCCAGACGATCCCGTAGGCAACGATGCGGCTGGTTAGAATCGACTGCGGTTTGCCGCTGCGGATGGAAGTCAGACTGTCGTAACGGATAAGCCCGCGATCAAGCCCCACCTTGTCCATGACCTCGTCACAGGCATCAATACAGGCCGTGCAGCCAACACACTCAAGTTGAATGCCATTGCGGATATCGATACCCGTCGGACAGACGGTGACGCATTGATGGCAGTCCAGGCAGTCACCCGTTCCTGCAGGACGTGAAAATGTCTCGCCCATAGCCAGTGCCGCGCGCTGAGAAGCAACGTCCTCGCGCGACCACTTCGAGCGGTCCTCACCGCGCACGTGATCGTACGAGACGGTAACGGTTTTGTCGTCGACCAGGGCCGACATATACCTGCCGTAAGGACAGGCGATCAGACATGCCTGCTCACGGAACCGGTAAAAGACCATGAAGAACACACCGGTGAAGAAGACCAACCCAACGAACAACTCCATGTGCGCTTGGGGGCCTTCGGCGATGTACTTCAGCAGTACATCGCTGGAGATCACATACGAAAGAAATGTGTTGGCGATAACAAAACTCAGCGCAAAGAAGATGACGAACTTGACCCCTGTCCGGCTGATGCGATCCGCATTCCACGGTCCTGCATGACGTCTGGCCTGTTCCACCGGTGATCCCTCGACCAGCCATTCGATCTTGCGAAAGACCATTTCCATGAAGACCGTCTGCGGGCATAGCCATCCGCACCATATGCGCCCGAGGCTTGCCGTGGCGATCACGAACGTTACGATGGTCGACAGAAACATCATCGTCACAAGGTAGAAGTCACTAGGCCAGAAAGGAAAACCGAAGAACACGAACTTCCGATCGATGATGTTCAGCAGCATGAACTGATGACCATCAACCTTCACGTAAGGGGCAAGCATGAGAAATGCAATCAGCACAATGCCGACGATGTTGCGCCAGCGCGTGAAGCGACCCCGTGGCTTGCGCGCATAGATCCACCGCCGGCGTCCGTCGGGACGGATACTAGCAAGCTCGGCACGAAAACGCTCGTGATCGTCGATGGTCGATATGTCGATGATGGCCATGGTTCAGTCGATGACGTTAACGGTGATCACAGCGCCGGCTGGCTGTTGCAGAGAACTTCCCGGCCTTCTTCGATCGGCTTCGGATCGGGCGGTTTAGTGCCACGCATGGAGATGATGTACGAAGCCACCTGCATCAGCTCGCGATCGGAGAGCTTGTTGCCACTACCATAGGCAAGCATGCCCTTTTCTGGGAAACCTGTCTTGATGCTTGCAACGATCTGCTCCAGCGAACAGCCGTGGATCCAGTATTCGTCGGTCAGATTCGGACCTACCTGCCCGCCCATGTCCTCGCGATGGCACGTATAGCAAAGACTGTTGGTGCCGTTAAATATCTCGGCCCCCTCGTGGAGAGACTCAGAATCTGTCAGCTGAACAAGAGGCTCTCTTTTGGACGTCGGAGCATTTGCCATCAACACCTCGGCCTCCTCGATCTGGGCTGCGTACTCAGCCTGCGACGATCGTGGACCGTACCAGAGGACGTTCCAGTCGGGACCTGAGTAAATATGGTAGTAGTACATGTACACGACACCCATTGCGATGGTGAAGTAAAACCCGTACAGCCACCAGCGAGGAAGATCGTTGTCAAGTTCACGGATGCCGTCGGCTTCGTGCTCGAGAAGTTTTTCGTCGATATTCTTATGTTCTTGTGACATGGGAGTTACTCTCCGGATGTAGTTGGTGAAGGTGCAGGACCGGCGGGCTGACCATCGTCAAGTACCGCCGATGAGAGGCGCTGAAGTCGATTGTTATCGGCCAGCACAAACCAGATCATCAATGCGCTGAAGAAGCCAAAAAACAGAATCAATGCGATGATCGGATACCACTCAATGCCGGGGATGCTTGCGAGAACGTTCTTGTACATGGCTACCTCACTTCATCGACGCCGTGGCCGGCGCCTTCTTGATATCCGTTCCGAGACGCTGCAAATAGGCGATCATGGCGATGATCTCGCGATCGGCGTTCACATCCTCGATACCACTTGAACGCAGTGACTCGGCGATCCCCTCGGCCTGAGCGTTCAGGTCATCGACTGCCTTCGAGGCGAACCCCTCGGCATAGGGTACGCCAAGCTTCTGCATGGTCAGGATCTTACCTTCGGTATGCCGCAGATCAAGCTTATCACTGTAGAGCCACGGATAGGTCGGCATGATCGAACCCGGAGAGGTCGAGCGCGGATCCATCATGTGCTTGAAGTGCCATGCATCTGGACGCTTGCCACCTTCACGATGCAAATCGGGGCCAGTGCGCTTCGATCCCCACTGGAAGGGGCGATCGTACACAAACTCACCCGGCTTGGAGTACTCACCGTAGCGCTCGGTTTCTGAGCGGAAAGGACGGATCATCTGCGAGTGGCAGGTGTAGCAGCCTTCACGAACGTAGATATCTCGACCCTCAAGCTCAAGGGGCGTGTATGGCGTCACGGTCGAGATTGTCGGGATGTTCGATTGCACGAGGGCCGTTGGAATGAATTCCACCACGCCTCCTATCAGGATTGCAATGAAAACGTACACGGCAAAGCGAACCGGACGTCCCTCCAGCACTCGGTGCCAGTGTTCTTTCGTTTCCGGAGCATGATCGGTCTCAACGGCTGCGACATAAACCTCTTCATTGGCCAGAAGCGATCCGCTCTTGGCCGTCTTGTAGAGGTTCCATACGCCTACGCATGCACCTACCAGATAGAGGGTTCCTCCGATCGACCGCATGACATACAGCGGAATGAGTTGCGTGACGGTGTCGAGGAAGTTCGTGTACTGCAGCGTTCCATCGGGAAGGAACTGCTTCCACATAAGCGCCTGCGTGATTCCGCCGAAGTACATCGGTATTGCATAAATCACAACGCCCAGCGTCATGAGCCAGAAGTGCGTGTTGGCCTGCGAAACCGAATGAAGCTTGGTCTGGTAGATACGCGGAATAATATAGTAGAGCATCGCAAAGGTCAGACCACCATTCCAGAGCAGAGCGCCCAGGTGGACGTGACCAATAATGTAGTCTGTGTAATGCGTCAGGGCATTGATGTTCTTTAGCGACATCATCGGCCCCTCGAACGTGGACATGCCATAGGCCGTGATGCCAACCACCAGGAACTTCAGAACCGGATCCACACGGACCTTGTCCCAGGCGCCGCGAAGTGTTAGCAGACCGTTGACCATACCGCCCCACGACGGAGCGATGAGCATCACCGAGAACACCACACCCAGCGACTGGGCCCAATCCGGAAGAGCTGTATAGAGCAGGTGGTGCGGACCAGCCCAGATATATAGAAAGATCAGAGCCCAGAAGTGGATGATGGAGAGTCGATAGGAAAAGATCGGACGACCCGAGGCCTTCGGGATGAAATAGTACATGATGCCGAGAAACGGCGTCGTCAGGAAGAACGCAACGGCATTGTGCCCATACCACCACTGAACGAGTGCATCCTGAACGCCGGCGTACATCGAGTAACTCTTCAGCAGGTGCACCGGCAGAGCCAGTGAGTTGACCACGTGCAGCACGGCAACGGTGATGAATGTTGCCAGATAGAACCAGATGGCCACATACATGTGCCGCTCACGACGTCGCAGCACCGTACCGATCATGTTCCAGCCAAAGACAACCCATACGAGCGTGATAGCGATGTCGATCGGCCACTCGAGCTCGGCGTACTCCTTGCTCGACGTGATACCCAGTGGCAGCGTGAGCGCAGCACTGACGATGATCAGCTGCCATCCCCAGAAGTGGATCTTGCTGAGCATGTCGCTGAACATCCGTGTCTTGCACAGTCGCTGCAGCGAGTAATACACGCCTACGAAGATCGCATTGCCGGCAAAGGCAAAGATCACCGCGTTGGTATGCAGAGGACGAAGGCGCCCGTACGACAGGAAGTCGATGCCTCCAAGAAACTCCGGCAAATAGAGCTTAATGGCGACGATCAGACCGACAAGGAATCCAATGATCCCCCATCCCATCGCCGCGATGGCGAACATCCTAACGATGTCGTTATCATAGCGGACCAGGTACTGTTGACCCGTCTCGTGTTGCTTTTGCGTTTCCATGGGCTATCTCACCCTCCCGTGCAGATTGTGATGAATTGTAGATGGCATTTCAATTGGCGATGGCTCGGGCTGCCGAGCCTGGTCCCGGGGTTGTTCGTCATCGAACAGCATTCTCATGGCCGGCGTCTGCGTGTCGTCATACTGTCCGCCTCGGGCTGCAACCACAAAGGCAATGGCAAAGCCCCCTGCTACGACAAGGCTAAAGAGAATGATCAGAGGCATTACTCCCATGACGTTCTCCGATAGCTCCAGCGCGCTCCACCGACGCTGATGGCGATCACCAACAAAGAGCTGAGCGGCATCATGATGGCTGTGATCACCGGAGATAGATATCCGCTGCATGCCAGCGTGAAACCGAGGGCATTGTATATCATCGTGAACCAGAAGGCCATGCCGACAACCCGGTGCTGATCTTTGGCATACTGCAGTAAATGGTCCAGCTCACCGATACGATCGGCATCGATCATCACATCACAGGCCGGCACAATGCGGCTTGATCCGTTGCTCACCGCAACGGATACATTCGCCGCCGACATGGCAGCAATGTCGTTAAGACCGTCGCCAACCATCAGAACGTGACCACCGCGTCGCTGGACATGGTTCACATACTCGACCTTCTGTTCGGGTGTAGCAGACATATGCAGATCACCGGCGCCGAAGACGCCCTCGAGAACGGTGCCCGAATCGGGTCCGTCACCGGATATCACGCTCGTGGAGATCGACCGCCGACCGAGACGTTGGATCATTTCACGCGCGCCACCGCGTAGCGTGTGACGCATGACAAAGCGTCCAACAGCCCGACCATCGATGATGGCCATTGCTCCTGAGCGGTTAACGTCCATCGTAACGTCTGTCATTGGAACCTCGGCCAGTCCAACCGAGCCAAGGGCGAGCTTTCGATCTCCAAGCAGGCAGGTGAGCCCCATACCGGGGATCTCCTCGACATTGGCGATGGGCACATCGGTCCACGGCGATTGCCGCGCAATGGCCTGACTCATCGGATGCGTGCTGTGCCGGGCCATCGAGGAGAATGCCATTCTCAGTGAGGGGGCGAGATGCTCACCGACATACTCGGCCTGCTCAGGTGAGGTCAGGGTTCCGGTCTTATCGAACACCACATGGGTCACACGCTGCAGCTCGCCAAGTGCCGCCACGTTCTTCAGAAAGATCCCTCTGCGTGAGAGCATCGTCATGGCCGTACCGAAGGTGATCGGCATCGCCAGCGTAAGTGCGCACGGGCAGGCTATGATCAGCACCGAGGAGAAAACCGAAAGGGACATTCCAACATCCGGCAGCCAGGCAAGGGCGGCCACCACGGCCACTGCAAGCACCGACGCGGTGAACGCCAGTCCGAAACGTTCACTCGTCCAAGAAAGTGAGCGTCGCTGGGTATGTATGTCCTGCCGTGACCACAATGAAGCCATGTAGCTGGAGGTCGAGGGCTTGATAACATTCAGCTCTGCGGATCGGCCCATGATGCGTCCACCGGCAAAGAGCATTGCTCCGGGTGCACACTCGAGCGGCTCGGATTCCCCGGTGAGGTAGGCATAGTCGACCACCGCCCCGGCTCGCAGCAATACGGCATCGGCCGGGATGACCTCGCTGCTGCGAACGACAATCGTATCGCCGACACAGAGATCTTCGACGGCAACTTCCTGCTTGCGTCCGCTGCGCAGCACCGTTGCAGAGAGCGGGAAGAACGACCGCATCGACCGGTCAAACTCGAGAGCCTCGAACGCCCGCTGCTGAAACAGCCGCCCGATCAGGAGAAAAAAGACCAGTCCGGTGAATGAGTCAAGAAAACCCTCGCTGTGGAACACGAGGATATCGACCATGCTGCGCAGGAAGATGGTCAGAATGCCCAAAGACACCGGCACATCGAGGTTGACCACACCATTGCGAAGACTCCCGAAGGCCGAGCGTAGCCATGGCTGCGCGCAGAAGAAGAGCACCGGCAGACTGAGCGCTATCTCGATTACGCGCAACGTCAGATCAACGTCCGGAGAAAGTCCACCTGGTCCGGCCACATACTTAGAAAGGCCGATCATCATGACGTTGCCGGCTGCGAACCCTGCTACGCCAAGCTGTGTGGTGAGCCGGCGCCGACTGCGCCGCTGACCGTCCTTGCGATCTGTATCGGTCACCATCACCGGCGGATAGCCGAGCGAGGTAAGCAGCATAGCGATCTTCGATGGCGTTGTCTGCCCTGTTCGATAGTCAACCGTCAGGTCGCGTGAAAGAATGTCCACGCGCGACGAGATGATCCCCGCGTCGAACCGCGACAGCCGTTCCAGAAGCCACACGCAGCTTGCACAGTGCATATCCGGCAGTTGAACGTTGAACGTTGAACGTCCCGGCGCGGTATCATGCACGCTAAGGCCGGCTGCGGCATCGAGGCCGTCGAAGCGCGCCTCCGGCAGTCCATCCGGACGTTGTCCCGGATGTTTCTCAACGTCATAGTACACGCAGGCATCGTGCAAGCGCAGAAGCTCATACACGCCCAGGCAACCCTGACAGCAGAAAAGGTGCTCGTCGGCCCTGATCTTATCATTTGGACATTCAGCGCCGCAGTGATAACAGGTACTATCGTGCCGAGGTACGCTCATGCCTGTGCGCCATTGACAGGCTTGAGGCTCGAAAAGAGCTTATGAGCATACCGGAACTCATCAGTCAACCGCACGTTCAGCTCCCCGGCTTTCTTTGCCATGGTGTCGAGCGTCAGCCGGCGGGAAATCACGGTCAGCTCATTTCGGATCTTTGTCCAGTGCTCATGCGCCGGACAGGGCTCGGCGATCCCGCAGCCCGGCAGACCGAGCATGCATTCTGTGAAGATGGTCGTACCGTCGATAGCACCTATGAGGTCATATAGGGTGATCTCAGTGGATGGTTTGGCCAGTGCCACGCCCCCTTTGGGCCCACGGTAAGAGTTTACCAGACCTTCCTGCGTGAGCTGCTGCAGCACCTTCGTCAGGAAGTGGAACGAGATCTTGAGCTCCGAGGCGATCTTACTGATCGGGACGAAATCCTGTGATGCATTGGCAGCAACGTAGATCGTGGCCTGGATGCCGTAGATGCAGGACTTTGAGAGCATGCCGGGATCCCCCGATAGTTATTGCAGATTTCAGACTCTTTTGTCCAAAATATGGACAGCACACCACTTTTGCAAGGGGGTGCATGGTTATTGGCTTACTGGAACGACGTAAAACGGGTCGGATCGGCCTCATTCATGATGCCATAAGCGGCATCGATGATGTGCTCGACCTCTGGCTTCGACCAGTAGTTCCCGTCCGTACCATAGGCAGGACGGTGGGGCTGCGCCGATAGCGTGACCGGTGCCGAATCGAGCCACCGGAATCCGTTCTGCACCTCGATGATCTCCCGAAGCATGTACGCCGTGGTGCCTCCGGGAACGTCCTCATCGACCACCAGAAGACGGTTAGTGCGCTTCAGCGAGTCAACGATCACACCTGTGGTATCGAACGGCAGAAGTGTCTGTACATCCACGATCTCGACCGAGACACCAAGCTGCTCAAGAGCCGAGGCCGCATCAAGGGCCACACGGACAGTTGCTCCATAGGTGACGAGGGTGATGTCTGAGCCAGGTCGCACGATCTCCGGAACGCCGAGAGGAATGCTGTACTGTCCCATGTTCGACGGGATGGTTTCTTTCAGACGATAACCGTTAAGAACTTCGACGATCAGTCCCGGATCGTCGCCCTTAAGCAGCGTCTGATACATGCCCGCGGCCTGCACGAAGTTGCGCGGCACACAGACGTGCACCCCGCGCACAAGGTTGATGATGCCAGCCATTGGCGAACCGGAGTGCCAGATGCCCTCAAGGCGATGTCCGCGCGTGCGCACGATCACCGGAGCCTTTTGTCCCCCGCGCGTTCGCCATTGCACCGTGGCAAGATCATCGCTCATCAGCTGCAATGCGTACAGCAGGTAATCCAGATACTGTATCTCGGCAACGGGTCGCAGGCCGCGCATGGCAAGGCCGATGGCCTGACCCAGGATGGTGCATTCACGGATGCCAACGTCGCTCACACGAAGGTCACCGTAGACGGCCTGCAGGCCAGTCGTCCCCTGGTTCACATCGCCCAGCTTACCGGTATCCTCACCAAAGATCACCACCCGCGGATCGGTCGAAAGTGCATGGTCGAACCACGCCCTGATGACCTCCGAGCCATTGACCGATGCCGCATTGTGCGAGAACTCCGCAGCTACATGCTGCATGGTAAGGGGGCTATGGGCTGACTCGCTATGCAGATGCGATGCGAAGAGCGGACGGATGCGCGCATCAAGCTCCTTGCGCCAGCGTGCCAGCTCGACAAGGTGAGAATGCGTGTACGCACGTCCGATCACCAGCGCCCGGTGGGTGGCCGTCATGATGTCACGACGAAATGGCTCACGGATGCGCTCGAGATCATCGGCAATGCGTGTGATCTCCGATGCAATCTCTACAGAGTCTGAGCCCCCTATCGAAGCGGCGGCAGCTCGCAGCACGGCCACACACAGACTGATCTCCGAGCGTATCGGTGTGATATAGGCGTCCCACGCTTCCTGCTTGGACTGCTGCACAGAGCGCACGGCCTCGTCATCGATCGCCGCGAGCTGATCGGCCGTTGCAATGCCCTGATCCAGGATCCACTGACGAAGACGGGTAATGCCGTCCATCTGCTGCTCCCATTCAAGACGCTCGGGAGACTTGTAGCGCTCGTGCGAACCGCTAGTGGAGTGTCCCTGCGGCTGCGTCACGTCGATCACATGTATGATCTGCGGTACATGCTCACGACGTGCCGTTTCGGCGGCACGACGATATATCTCGATCAGTACCGGATAATCCCAAGCACGTACGACATGAATATCGTACCCGTCTCGTGTGCCGGGTCTGCGGGCAAACCCCTGCAAGAGTTCGCCGACGTTGGACTTGGTCACCTGAAACTCATTCGGAACGCTGATACCGTAGCCGTCATCCCAGATCGAGATCACAGCCGGCGCTTTGAGTACACCGATGGCATTGACACTTTCCCAGAACATGCCCTCGGCGCTTGAGGCGTTACCGATGGTCCCGAAGGCAACTTCGTTTCCACCGTTGCTGTGCTCGGGCATTCCGGCCAGCACGGGGACCTCGCGGAAGAGGCGGGAGGCGTATGCCAGGCCAACCAGGCGCGGCATCTGCGACCCCGTCGGTGAAACGTCAGCCGAGACATTCACGGCAGATGTCAGTGACCGCCACGAGCCGTCGTCCTCGAGAAACCGCGTGGCAAAGTGGCCGTTCATGGAGCGTCCGGCGCTGGCCGGTTCGGCTTCAATGTCCGTGTGCGCGTAGAGCTGCGCAAAGAACTTACGCACGTCGCTCTGGCCGATGGCAAACATGAACGTCTGGTCACGGTAGTAGCCGCTTCTCCAGTCCCCGGGCTGCGCCGCTCGGGCCATGGCCAACTGAGCCACTTCCTTGCCGTCACCGAAGATCCCGAACTTGGCCTTGCCAGTCAGAACCTCTTTACGTCCCAGCAGTGATGCCTGCCGACTCAGGACGGCAAGACGGTAATCGTTCAGGATGTCTTCGGGAGATAATCCGCCCGGCAGCGCGTCGGCCGTCGGCTTCTTGATCTTCTTCATAGGCGGCAAAGTTACGACGTTGCTACGGCTCGGCGAAGAGCGAAGGCTGATGTGGAGAACCTTCCACATGCTGGCGCACGATATCAGCCGCGCGCGTCAGGGTTTCGTCGAGCTGGTTGTTTACCAGCACCACGTCGAACATCTCCTGATGCGCCATTTCCATTTCCGCCCGCGCAAGGCGCGTATCGATCTGCTCTGCCGTCTCCGTGTGCCTGCTCGTGAGGCGATCTCGCAGAGATTCCAATGATGGCGGCGCAACAAAGATCAACAGCGTGTCTTGCGGGAAAGCCCCCTTCAGAGACAAAGCGCCTTTGACGTCTACGTCAAAGACCAGGAACTCACCGCGACCGATCGCTTCGGAGACGACCGTTCGGAGTGTTCCATAGTAGTTGCCAAAGATCTCTTCGTACTCGATCAGCTCCGATGCTTCGATAGACCGACGAAACTCCTCCCTCGAGAGAAAGAAGTAATCTTTTCCGTCAACTTCACCCGGGCGCTGACTGCGCGTCGTGGCGCTGACGCTGAAACGCAGCTGCGGGAACGACGCAAGAAGATGTCGCGCAACGGTGGTCTTGCCGGCGCCGGACGGAGCACTCAGAACGATGAGGTGTTTTCTACTCGACATTCTGCACCTGTTCGCGCATGCGTTCGAGTTCCTCCTTCATCTCTACAACGATGATGGCAATGTCTGCATGATTCGACTTTGATCCGATGGTATTGACCTCGCGGTTCATCTCCTGCAGCAGAAAGTTCAGCTTTCGTCCGGCATTCTCCGACGATGCAATGTACTGGCGCATGTGCTTGATGTGACTGCGCAGACGCACGCACTCTTCGGCGACGTCGAGCTTTTCCGACAGCAGAACGATCTCCATGGTCAGCCTCGTCTCGTCGATACCAGCCTCTCCCACGATCTGCATGACGCGGTCGCGCAGGCGCTGCCGCTCATGTTCGACGCGCGTGGATGCCGTCGACTCGATGGACACAAGTCCACGTTCGATGAGCCACAGGCGTTGCTCGATATCGCGGGCCAGCTCAGCCCCTTCCTTGTCGCGCATGGCATTGAGAGCAACGAGCGCCTGCTCAAGTCCGGCCTGAATCTGAAGCCACACCTGCTCGTCGTCATCTACCGTGTCAGGGGGCGTCAGCACACCGGGAAGCAGAACGATCTGTTCGATACCGATGCTTCCGGCAAGACCGAGATCATTCTGAAGCTGCCGCAGCGAGGCCACATAGGCCGCTGCAGCTTCACGGTTGACGGCTACGGACCCTGATTGCTCGGCGTCTTTCAGACGCAGATACACTGTGAGCGAACCGCGCGTGACGTACGTCCGAACGAATTCCCTGATGAGATGCTCCTTGTCGGCAAACTCCCTCGGGATCTTCGGCGAGACCTCCAGGAAACGGCCGTTGACACATCGAAGCTCAAGAGTGCATGGAGTATTGGCTACAACCGTCTCGGCCTTGCCGTATCCCGTCATGCTGCGGATCATAGATGTTTCCTTCTGTTCAAATCGCAGAGCGGCAAAGATACACCGTGCCGGTCGTGGCCTAGATTCAGTGACGTATCTTTCCGACAGGATGGTTCCAACCTCACCGGTAATGGTGTCGGCTCATGCCGCCGCCGAATGTATCGCCAGCCACTACAACGTGAGCTTCGATGTGCTCGTCGTCACCGGGTCGGGATTCGTCCTCCCTACCGGACACAGTGATCATGGCGCAGACTTGCCCTACGCCCACGTTCCGGGCATGCCTCAGGGCTGCGTTGCCGGACATGAACTTGTGTTCCGATTCCTTCGTATTGGTGACCGCTTTGCTCTTATCTGCTCGGGTCGGTTTCACCGGTATGAAGGACTTACCGCCGATGCGTGCGGGATCTTTGTCGACATCGCATCTGCCCTAAAATGCCGCCGCGTGGTTCTGACCAACGCCGTGGGAGCGCTTAACCCGTCGCTGAACGTTGGTAGCCTCGTGGTGGTTCATGACACGCTGGACCTTACCGGTCAGCGCGTCCTCTGCTCGGCGGGCTCACGCTCCGGCAAAGGTCTCGGCGGTACTTGGCATGCCGACCTTATGCAGCGATGCCGGCAAAGGGGACATCACCTTCATGAAGGTGTTCTTGCACAGATGCTGGGTCCGACCTACGAAACGCGGGCCGAGGTTCGCATGCTGCGACGCATGGGGGCTGACGTAGTCGGTATGTCCTCGGTCACCGAGGCACGTCGTGCGCTCACGCGCGGGCTCGACACCACGGTACTTTCGCTGGTCACCAACACTCTGTCCGACGTGGTTCTTCCGATGCTGTCGCACGACGATGTGATGCAGGCAGCCAGGGCGGCAAATGCAACGCTGGCCGACGTCGTGTTGACGGCACTTGAATAGTCGGCCCGCAGACTCTACTTTTGCCGTCGCGGCAGGGACGTCTTGCTTAGCCCCGTTCATGCCCCTGTAACGTATGCATTCCTCAACGAAACAGCTAGCTTCTGCCCTCACCGTGCCATGTGTACGTGTGATGCTGGGCGTGCTGATGTCTGCAATGCTTGCCGGGGCGTTAGGATGCCGGTCGGCATCGTCGCAATCCGCTCCGCCGAACGGCATTGACACGATCTCGGTTCGAATAATTCCCGGACCGAGTCCGGCGATGTCACGCCTGGTGACCAATATCGAAAGTATACCACTGCTAGCCCGAAGTTCTGAGGCGGAACTGATAGTGCTATTGGCCGATTCATCATCAATGCGATTCCCCCTCGCCATGACGTCAATGGGAGCGCCCGGAGAGTCAAAATCGGTCACGACGATGATCACCGCGGACCTGCCTTCGCAGGTTCTTTCAGGCATGCTTGACTTACGCGTCCGCGCCAGCATCGACTCTAAGGAGCGCCTCTACAACGTGCGTGCAGAGATCGATACCGCAGCATTGGAACTGAGCCCCTCGCTGACGATGAACGCGGACGGAACATATCGGTTTGGTCTGCGAGTTACACGTCGGCGGCTCGTGCCCGGAGAGTACTTCCCGTCGTCCGAACAGCTACGAGTTACCGTGTATAACGGGAAGGGATCCTTGGTCTGGTCGTCCGATCATGGCATGGCTTTTCTTTCCGTCGTAATGCCCGTCGAGCCCGAACTGAATGGGGCTTCCCATCAGTACACACTGGATTGGAACGCGAGGGCTTCGGATGGATCAAAAGCTCCTTCGGGCCGATACCGGGTTCAGCTGATGCTTCCCGTCAGAACCGCCCCCTACTCCTGCTTTCTGGATGTCGTGTTGCCTTGATGCCATGACGGTCAACAGCTCCCATGATGACTGGATGCGTCGTGCGCTCCAATTGGCGTGCCTCGGTTCGGGCCATGTGGCTCCCAACCCGATGGTCGGATGTGTGATAGTACGAGATGGTCAGGCATTGGCGGAGGGATGGCACGCAGCCTATGGTGCCCTTCATGCCGAAACCGATGCGCTGCGCCATCTCAACGGCAATGCCATAGGCGCTACGATGTACGTCACGCTTGAGCCATGCACTCATTATGGGAAGCAGCCCCCGTGTGTCGACGCTATCAAACGAAGCGGCGTTGTGCGTGTGGTTGTGGCCATGATCGATCCGAACCCTCTGGTCTCGGGTCGAGGCATCCGACTTCTACGTGAGGCCGGGATCGAAGTGATCACTGGCATCCTGCAGGACGAGGCCGAGTACCTCAACCGTCGGTTCGTGCATTGGATGCGCGAGGGTCTGCCACATGTGACCTTGAAGCTCGCAACATCCCTTGACGCCAGGGCGCAAATGCCACCCGGGCAGCCGAGATTCATCACGTCAGCTGAGAGCCGGTTGCACGTGCATAGGCTTCGCGCGAGCGTTGATGCGGTGATGATCGGAATTGGAACGGCTATGCATGACAACCCTGAGCTCACCGTTCGGCTCTGTCCCGGGCGCAACCCCTTACGCGTGGTGATCGACTCCATGTGCCGGCTGCCAACGAGCTCGACGCTCGTTGCTACCGCCCGTGAGACGCCTACGATGGTTATCTGCTCCGACCAGTCTGAACGTGACGCGCAGGAGGCGCTTGGCGATCATGGTGTGGACGTAGTTGTGGTGCCCACACAGGACGGCAGGACGATCTTGACAAGAGATATCCTCCGCACTTTGTCTGAAAAGAATATCACCTCGACCATGGTCGAAGGGGGTCCTTACCTTGCCGAACGTCTGCTTCGCGATGATGTCGTCGAAGAGCTGCACTTCCACGTTGCCCCGGTAATGATCGGCAGCGGTCCAACATGGGTTTTCGATACACCGTTTCGCCAATGGTTGCTCCGAGAGCACCGGCACGTCGGCCAAGATATCCACGTGCAGTATGTTCGCAATCGATGACCGCACTACGAATACTTCTTCTGCTTGTCGCCTGCGTCAGCCTGTCAGGCCCGCTTCCGTCTCAGACTTCCCCAAAGGGTATGTCGGCATCCGTTCAGACCGCTTTGGCCAAAGCAGACTGGAAGAAGGCCGAGAATCTTCTCCGCTCTGAATTGCGGAGCAGTCCCGGCGACATCGACCGGCAGACGCTCCTTGCGGTCTGTCTCATGCGTCAGCAGAAGTTCGATGCGGCCATGCGTCAGGCCGAGCTCATCATCCGTGATCATCCAAAGGTCTACGGAGCACGCATGATCGCAGCTGAATGCCAAATGAGAGCTGGTCAGACAGACAAAGCTCTCGAGCTCTTTCGGTCGGCCCGCACACTTGCCCCTGACTCTGCTGAACCGGCGATGGCACTGGGCATGATCCTTTCGAACACCGGACGTTTCGAGGAGGCCATTACCTACCTCGAGGAGTCACTGTTTCGCCGTCCAGGCAACATGCCTCTTACCATGCAGCTGGTTCGTTGCTATCTGCGGCTGGGTCGGGCGTCGGAAGCCGCCGAGCTTGCCACGCGTGCCGCCGAGCTTGCCCCCGGCGATGCGAACGCGCAGATGATGGCCGGCGAGGCGCTGATGGCATCACGTCGAACTGAGCAGGCTATCGACTTTCTGCGGGAAGCCATACGACTCGGCGTCGGCTCGTCATCACCACACATGCTGCTTACAATCGC
>CALRYC010000032.1:0-22739 GCA_943372295.1 Chitinophaga pinensis | reverse complement strand
CTTCGCCTTCATCCAGGAACACCGAAATGCGCTCGCCGATCTTGCGTCCGTTCGAAGTGGTGGCGTCATTCTTGCCCTGCCCACGAAGGAGGATGTCCACTGTTGTGGGCTCTTTGGCAATGATCATAAAGCCCCCTGGCCAAGGCTTGGCTTCGCGGAAATCCCAATACGATGCCGCGATATACTCCGTACCCCATTTATGGGTGGGAATGGCAAGAAAGCCATCTGATGTAGTGACCTTCGAATTGATGACATTGACGTTGATTGGCTGATCCGACGTGAGACGCAGTGCTTTCATGACGGGCCTCTCATAATCGCGGATCTCCATGGACCAATTGAGTTCCTTGCGGTCGCTCAACGTTTTGGTCTCGAATGGCTTCAGCGTAAATCGAGTGGACCTTTCACCGGCATAGTCGTAGAGCTCGACGTTTGCATCGAAGGCTGAAGAAACGTATATCTCCAGACCCTCCACCGGGAAGGGCAGAATCTCGTTCGGCGGAATGGCGATCCAGAATTCCGTTCCCGCTGCATCTGCCTGGACTATCTCCGCGTGCTTCTGGGCATGAGCAGGGAAATGGTAGGTCGCAAAGATTATCAGCGCGACAGCCGCCAGAGAAGTAAAGCGGTTCATGATCGGCTCCTTTAGAACGTGATTGCAATGCAGTGACGTTTTCTATTCGTCCGAAGATCGAGTGTACGCGGCCCGATTGCAAACTACATGCCATAGTTTCCGTACTTTCGATGGCATTTTTCTGAACCCCCAACCCCTGCATTTCCATGACACAGGAAACCAAGGCCTCTCTGGAATTCAACACCACCACGTTCTCGAATGAGCGTCGGGATCCAGAGGGATTTGCCCCTATCGCCAATGAGATACGGCGAGATATCATCCGAATGCTCGTGCGAGCAGGCTCGGGCCACAGTGGCGGACCACTAGGGTCGGCGGACGTCTTCGCGGTGCTCTATTTCGGCGGGTATATGCGGTATGATCATGCCAACATGGAGGATTCGACGCACGACCGATTCGTTCTGTCGGCTGGACACATGGCGCCGGTCATGTATGCCGCGCTGGCCAACGCCGGCTGCTACCCGAAGCAAGAACAGGAGACGTTGCGGAAGTACAATACTCGCCTGCAGGGCCACCCCGGACGCGACATGCACCTTCCCGGCGTCGAAACCTCGTCGGGATCGCTCGGCCAGGGCATCTCCATCGCCGTCGGCATGGCCATGAGCGACAAGCTGGTCGACAGGAACGACCGCCGCGTTTTCTCCCTCACAGGTGATGGCGAACTCCAAGAGGGATCGGTGTGGGAGGCTGCTATGTCCGCGTCTCACTTTGGCCTGGACAACTTCTGCTGGCTCATCGACAACAACGACTGTCAGATCGACGGCCGCGTGCCTGACGTGATGAACGTCTATCCGATCGACGCAAAGTGCGAATCCTTTGGCTTCGACACCATTGTCGTCGACGGCCACGACCATGCCGACCTCATGCGCGGCTTCGACCGGTTCCTGGAGAATCAGCGCAACAAGACCGGCAAGCCGACGGCCATCATTGCCAAGACATACATGGGTCACGGTGTGTCGTTCATGAATGACAAGTTCGAATGGCACGGTAAGCCCCCTTCAAAGGAGCAAGCCGTTGCAGCTCTTGAAGAAATGTCGACGATGCCGTAAGGCAAGTGACGAGTTACAAGTGACGAGTGACCTCACACCTCACACCTCACACCACACACCTCACACCTGAAACCTGATGGAACTTCTCGGACAAAAACCCACGCGATTTGGCTTTGGCGACGGACTCGTTGATCTTGGCGAGCGCCATAGCAATGTTGTTGTTCTTGGTGGCGACATCACCGGATCGGTGATGACCTCGCTGTTCAAAGAGAAGTTCCCGGATCGGTTCTTTTCGATTGGCATCGCCGAGCAGAATGCGACAACGATCGCCGCCGGTATGGCACTCAGTGGTAAGATCCCATTCTTTGCATCGTATGGTGCATTCTGTGCTCTGCGCAATGCGGACCAGCTTCGCATCTCGGTGGCATACAACGAAGCGAATGTGAAGATCGGCGGAGGACATTCCGGTATCAGCGTTGGGCCGGATGGTGCAACGCATCAGGTGCTGGAAGAAGTGGCATTTCTGCGTACGCTGCCGCACATGACGCTGATCGTCCCTGCCGATTACTACGAAGCCCGCAAGGCCACAGTGGCCATGGGCGAAAAGGTAGGTCCGGCATACATCCGCTTCGGCCGTTCACCTGTACCGATGTTTACCACAGAGGACTCGCCATTCGAGCTCGGCAAGGCAAATGTTCTCATGGAAGGCTCCGACGTTGCGCTGATCGCCAACGGAGCGCTGGTGTGGGAAAGCATTCTTGCCGCCAAGGAACTTGCAAAGAAGGGCATATCAGCCCGCGTTGTTAACGTACACACCGTCAAGCCGTTCGACTTCGCCACCGTAACTCAGGCTGCTCGTGAATGCGGCTGTATCGTAACGGCTGAGGAACATCAGGTTCACGCCGGACTCGGTGGTGCAGTTGCAGAATGCGCAGCGAAGAATGCTCCGGTGCCGATCGAGTTTGTCGGCGTCAAGGACTCCTTCGGTGGCTCCGGCGATCCGGAAGAGCTGATGGTGAAGTTCGGTCTGACCTGGCGCGAGATCTATGCTTCGGCTCTTGTGGCGATGGAACGTCGCGATAAGGGGAGCTCCGGTGTGCGTGCCATTCGCGACGTTGCCACATACCAGGACTGAGGTGGCCCCTGCCACTGTTTGGTCCTGCATCAAGTAATCAAATCATGACCCCGACGATCGACATCACGGATCCCGTGCTGTTGCGCATCGCCCTGCTCGCGCACGAACGTAACGTACGTGCCTACGTTGTGGGTGGCTACGTGCGCGATGCGGTCATGGGGCGCGCACGAACAGACATCGACATCTGCGTCGAAGGCGACGCTCTGACATTCGCTCGGGCGGTTGCCGATCTGTTTCGCTCGAAGACCGTTGAGTATGAGCGATTCCGCACGGCGCTTGTTCCCGTTGGCGATCATCATCTTGAGTTCGTTGGAACGCGTCGCGAGGAGTATCGTGCCGACTCGAGAAAGCCCATCGTTGTCGAGGGGACATTCGAGGATGATCTGCGACGCCGGGATTTCACCGTTAATGCGTTGGCTGCAGATCTTCACCCGGAGCGTCTGGGCGCAGTGGTCGACCTTTTTCAGGGGGCTGAAGACATTGAGCGCAGGCTACTTCGTACGCCGCTCGACCCGATTGTGACGATGAGCGATGATCCGCTCCGCATGATGCGTGCGGCTCGTTTTGCTGCACAGCTGGAGTTTGATCTCGATTCCGCACTCGTCTCGGCGATCACCTCCATGGCAGATCGGATCACGATCATTTCGCAGGAACGCGTTACGGACGAGTTCATGAAGATCCTTGCTGCGCCCCGTCCGAGTGTGGGTTTGAAGATCCTGCAGAACACCGGTCTTATGAAGCATATCTTCCCGGAAGTGGCGAACCTGGCCGGAACAGAGCTCGTGGTTGCCGGTTCGAGAGAGTACGGACATAAAGACGTGTTCCTGCATACGCTGCAAGTGGTCGATAATGTTGCGCAGATGTCGCCAAACCTGTGGCTGCGATTTGCCACGCTCATGCATGACATCGCCAAGCCCCGTACTAAGAAGTTTATCGAAGGCACGGGGTGGACCTTTCACGGGCATGAAGAGATCGGAGCGCGATGGCAGCAGAAAATCTTTCGCCGCATGAAGTTGCCGATGCAGCACCTCGACTATGTCGAGTCGCTCGTGCGGTTGCATCAGCGCCCCATGAAGCTGGTTGATGAGGGGGTGACCGATTCGGCGATACGGCGTCTGGCCGTTCAGGCGGGCGACGGCATTGCTGATCTATTCATGCTCTGCCGCGCCGACATCACCACGCGTAATCCTTCCAGGGCGCGGAAGTATCTCATGAACTACGACATCGTCGAGCAGAAGCTCATAGATGTGCTGGAGCGCGACCGTCTGCGCTCATTTCAAAGTCCGGTGCGCGGCGAAGAGATAATGGCCGTGACCGGTCTTGGGCCATCACGCGAGGTCGGCTATATCAAGTGGATGATCGAAGAAGCCATCCTTGACGGCATCATCCCGAATGAAGAGGTGGCGGCACGCGATTACATGCTGCTGAACCTTGACAAGTGGAAGCTCGAAGGACGCACGGCACATTTTGCACGAAGGGGCTCGCTATGAGCCGCATGGAGACAGTATGATCATTCCCTATGCTGACATTCTTCCGAAGATCGACGAATCGGTCTTCATCGCCGAAGGAGCTGTGATCCTCGGTGATGTGCATATCGGTAAGGATTCGTCTGTTTGGTTTAACGTGGTTATCCGTGGCGACGTTCACCAGATCCGCATTGGTGAACGCACGAACGTGCAGGACCTGTCGATGCTGCACGTGACATACAATCAACACCCCTTGTCGATCGGCAACGGTGTTACCATCGGACACTGCGTAATGCTTCATGGCTGCACTGTGGAAGACTACGCACTCATCGGCATGAACGCCACGATCCTCGACGGAGCCGTGATCGGTCACCACTCGATGGTAGCCGCCGGTGCCGTCGTGCGGGAGGGATTTATTGTCCCGCCTCGCACGCTTGTTGCAGGCGTTCCTGCCAGGATCGCCCGTGAACTCAGTGACGCCGAATGCGCCAAGCTTGAGCAGAGCGCACAGAACTACATCGATTACGTTGCCTCATACAGATCGAATACGAACGTCAGGACACACCGATGAAGCAATCATCCTCACTCTCGTCAGCCCTCACGATCATTCTTATCAGCACCACCGTCTGCGTCGTGCTGACGGCTGTTGCCGCCTTCATCACCGGCGAGATGCTGTTTCTTTTGGCCACTGTCTTGTTTGCCATCAGCGGTGGGGCCGGGGTGTGGGTAGTGCGTCGACTTCAACGAACCATCGGTGGTGCGTGATCCTGCCGCGATTGCGTGATGAAGTCCAGCTGTCTGCTCATGCAGAGGGTGAAGAGCAATATCTCGTTCTTCACGACCCATTTGGGGTTGCCGAAGGCCCCATCATGCTTCATGCAGACATGTTCGAGGTGCTTGCCGCATGTGACGGGCAGGGCACGCTGGCGGATCTTGCCAATGCAGCTGGGGTCGACCCGGAAGGCCCCGAGATCCGTCGGGTAGAGCTATTTGTACGCCAGATCCAGCAACTCGGCTTTCTTGAAGGGGCGGATGCCGATCGGCTGCGTCTTCAGGTAGAGCGCGAATGGCTCAACCTTCCCACAAGGCCCATGGTGTGCGCCGGTGCAACCTATCCGACAGATCCTGAGGAGTTTTCCCGGTTCTGCCGCGATGAACTCGGTATCGTCCAGGCAAAAGGGCTAGCCCCCTCTCAGATCGACGGTGTTTCGCCTCCACCGTCCGTTGCACTCATCCCGCACATCGACTTCCGTGTAGCGCCAAAGGTCTACGGCGAAGCGTTTAATGCGATCGCTTCCAGCCCCGCCGGCCTTGTGGTGATGATAGGAACGTCACATTACTGGTCTGACCATCCCGTCGTTGTTGCCCATCGCCCCTTCGACACCCCGCTCGGGTCACTGCCAGTCATCAAGCACGACCTGGCGACACCCGAGGCAGATATCGCCCATAAGCCTGAGCATTCGCTCGAGTTGCATGCCGTGGCACTGAGGTACCTATGGCCCGACCGCGACCTTGCAATCCTACCCATTCTGGTTACCTCGTCTATCTTTGAGGAGGGGGCTCTCGAGACGTGGTCCAGCCGGATTCGGTCTGCCGTGGAGGGGTCCGGCAGGGAAGCTATCTGGTTGATATCTGGGGATTTAGCCCACGTTGGACCCAAGTTTGGAGATGCCCTTCACGCCGACGAATTCCTGCCCGAGGTTCGTAGCGCCGACGAGCGTCTGATCGGCGCACTCATCCAGGCCGACGTGGAGCGGTACCATCAGGAAATTCATGCGCTCGATAACACCTACCGCATTTGCGGCCATGCTCCCACGGTACTGGCGCTCAGCTGCAGCAAGCCGGGCAGGGGGCTCCTGCTTCAGTACGACGTATGGGATGATGCGGAGACAGAAAGTGCTGTGACATTCGCATCGATTGTTTGGCAATGACAATCCACTCCCGTATGTTTGCAAGCTCTGACAAATCCAACACGTCAATGAAGCCCCTTGCGGGGAGGAAGAAAAGGTATGAATCAGCACGGTAACATTACCCGCTCAGCGCGCGCCGAAGATATTCAGCGCGACTGGCTTGTTGTGGATGCTGCCAACTGTACAGTTGGCCGACTGGCGACCCAGATCGCAACACTGCTTCGTGGCAAGCACAAAGCTCTGTTCACACCACATGTTGACTGCGGCGACTTTGTCATCGTGATCAACGCCGACAAGGTCGTTCTTGAAGGCAAGCGGGCAGAACAGAAGGAATACTTCCACAACACGGGGTATCCGGGCGGCGGACGCATGCGTTCGTTCACGAACATCATGCAGAGCAAGCCGGAGGAGATCGTCGAACTTGCCGTAAAGGGCATGCTTCCGAAGAACTCACTCGGGCGGTCGATCGTAAAGAAGCTGAAGGTGTACAGCGGTAGCGAGCACCCACATGCTGCACAGCAGCCAAAGGCATATCAGCTGCCATATCTCCACCTCGGAACGAAGTGAAATCGGAGTAACGAATGAAGACGTATTTAGGAACAGGTCGTCGCAAGACATCAGTCGCACAGGTTCGCCTCACAAGCGGAACGGGCCACGTGCTGGTCAACCGTCTGCCGATCGAGGAGTACTTCACGGTCGAAAACTACCGTCGTGACGCCACGTTACCGCTGGAGCTGACGAAGACCAATGCGCAGTTCGACGTGTTTGTCAACGTACGCGGTGGTGGCAAGAGCGGTCAGGCCGGTGCAGTGCGCCTCGGTGTTGCACGCGCCCTTGTTGAGTACAACGAGGAACTACGCGCAGCACTTCGCCCTGCCGGCGTTCTCACGCGGGACCCACGCATGGTCGAGCGCAAGAAGTACGGTCAGAAGAAGGCACGCAAGCGCTTCCAGTTCTCCAAGCGATAAGCTTACGTCCGGCATGCCGGGCAATCAAAACGCAACCAACACGCATGTGTGGGAATTCCGGCGGTGGAGCCCATGGGAGTAATCCCCGGGTACGTCGGTTCGAACCACACAGAGGATTCATCCACAACAACTGATGAGGTAGACCATGCCAGCAGTTAGCATTGAAGCACTGCTTGAGTCCGGAGCACATTTCGGACATCTTACACGCCGTTGGAACCCGGCAATGCGCAACTTCATTTTCATGGAGCGCAACGGGATCCACATTATTGATCTGCGCAAGACGCAGCTGCTTGTAGACATTGCACGTGACGCCGCACAAGAGGTCGCCTCACAGGGTCGCGGTGTGTTGTTCGTCGGAACCAAGAACCAGGCCAAGGGTGCCGTGGAGCAAGAAGCAAGGCGCGGAAGCGCCAACTATGTAGCTGAGCGCTGGCTTGGTGGGATGTTGACGAACTTCACGACGATCCGTAAGTCGATCAAGCGTCTGTCCACCATCGATAAGATGGAAACCGACGGAACCTTCGAGAAGATCACGAAGAAGGAGCGTCTCATGCTGAGCCGCGAACGTGATCGCCTGCGCAAGGTGTTCGGCGGTATTGAAGACATGACCCGCATCCCTGGTATGCTGGTGGTGGTTGACATCAAGAAGGAGCACCTGGCGATCAAGGAAGCCAAGACGCTCGGCATCCCCGTCATCGGGATCGTGGATACGAATTCCGATCCTACGCAGGTCGATTACCCGATCCCTGCCAACGACGACTCCATCAAGGCCGTAGAGCTTATCTTGAAAGTTCTCGCCGACGCTGTGGTGGACGGACGGGAAGTTGCCCGTGCCAAGACGGCTGATCTGGCAGCAGCCGGTGAAGCTGCCGTCAAGGAGATGGACGGAGATGAGTCAAAGGTTCGCCGTCAACTGCGCACGCGCAAGGGTGGTAAGGCTGACGGCGCTGAATAAGCCCCATCAACAACAAACAACTCAACATCGAAATCAAAGGGACGTACCTCATGATTACCGCACAGACCGTAAAGGAACTCCGCGAGAAGACCGGCGCGGGAATGGCCGACTGCAAGAAGGCACTCGAAGAAGCCGGTGGAGACATGCAGGCAGCTATCGAATGGCTTCGTAAGCGCGGTGCCGCATCGGTGGCAAAGCGTGCTGACCGTGACGCTAATGAAGGCATTGTTATTGCCAAGACGTCGGCCGACGGTAAAGTTGGTGCGATCGTGGAAGTCAACTGTGAAACCGACTTTGTTGGCCGCAACGAAGAGTTTGTTGCGTTTGCAAGTGCCATCTGCGATGCCATTCTTGCAACACCCAACGCCGGCGAAGACGAGATCTGGAATGCTACGCACGATGGCAAGACGCTTGCTAATCTTCGTGATGAGATTCTGGCCAAGTTTAGCGAGAAGATCGGACTGCGTCGTTACGCCCGAGTGGCGGCCGACGGATACATTACAGATTACAACCATGCTGGATCGCGTCTCGGTGTGCTGATCGAATTCTCCGGAACGAGTGGTTCTGATGATCTCAAGCCGCACATGCGCGACGTTGCCATGCAGATCGCTGCCATGCAGCCCCTTGTTGTGGAGCGATCACAGGTCGACACCTCGACGCTTGAGAAGGAAATAGAGATCTACAAGCAGCAGGCTATTCAGGAAGGCAAGAAGGAAGAGATCGCTGAACGCATCGCACAGGGTCGTCTCGGCAAGTTCTACGAAGAGAACGTTCTTATTGAGCAGGTCTTCGTGAAAGACTCTAGCAAGAAGGTTTCCGATGTTGTGGCCGAGATATCGAAGGTTGCCGGCTCGGAAGTGAAGGTCGTATCTTTCCTGCGGTACAATCTGGGCGATAAGATCTAACATCAGCACACAGGGGGCGTCAATGTCCGTGCTCTACAAGCGCATCCTGCTCAAACTCAGCGGAGAATCGTTGATGGGAGAGCAGCATTACGGCATCGATGCCGCAGCGTTGCGTTCATTCGCCGAGGATGTGAAGGAGGCGCACGATCTGGGTGTTCAGATCGGGATTGTGTTTGGTGGTGGCAACATCTACCGCGGAATGCAGGCCGAGCAAATGGGCATCGACAAGGTCTCAGGCGATCACATGGGCATGCTTGCAACGGTGATCAACTGTATCGCTTTTCAAAATGCGTTAGAGCTGCTCGATGTTCCTACGCGGCTGCAGACGGCCATCCACATGGAGCAGATCGCCGAAGGTTTCATCCGCCGTCGTGCAATGCGACATCTTGAAAAGGGTCGCGTAGTGGTTTTCGGTGCCGGAACGGGCAATCCGTACTTTACAACGGACACTGCGGCAGTTCTCCGAGCAGTGGAGATCGAGGCCGATGTGGTTATCAAAGGCACTCGGGTTGATGGGGTGTACGACAAGGACCCGGAGAAGCATACTGATGCCCGCCGTTTTGACACGATCAGCTATAGGGAAACACTCGACAGGAATCTTCGTGTGATGGATATGACGGCCATAACGATGGCGAGTGAGAACAGCAAGCCCATCCTCGTTTTTAACATGAATGTACGTGGCAACCTACGTCGACTGCTTCTCGGCGAGCCGGTTGCTACGGTCGTAAAGGACTAACGACATGCCGGTAAAAGACATCGTTGACAACGCCCGCGATAACATGGTCAAAGCCGTTGACCACGTTCAGCAACAACTCGCGAAGGTCCGAACTGGCCGTGCGTCAGCCTCGATGCTCGACGGTGTTCGCGTAGAGTATTACGGAGAGCCGACGCCGATCGGTCAGGTCGGGAGCCTTTCGGTGCCCGATGCCCGTTCGATCGTTATTCAGCCTTGGGACCGCACCGCACTGTCCGGGATTGAAAAGGCCATCCTGGCGGCCAACCTCGGTATCACGCCGCAAAATGACGGACAAGTGATTCGCATTTCTGTACCGCCCCTTACAGAGGAGCGTCGGAAGGATATCGTCAAGCAATGCAAGAAGATCGCCGAAGAAGGCAAGCTTGCCGTACGTAATGTGCGACGTGACGCCAACGAAGAGCTGAAGGTAGCCGAGAAAAAGGAGCATTACAGCGAAGACGACCGCAAGCGTGGCGAGGACGACGTGCAGAAGGCCACCGACAAGTTCGTAGCCGAGATCGATAAGATCCTTTCGGTCAAAGAAGTCGAAGTCATGGAAGAATGACGCTGTCACGTCCGTGAAAGCGATCGTATTACTTTCGGGAGGGATGGATAGCTGCGTTACAGTAGCCTGTGCTATCGACGCCAGCTATGACGTGCATGCTCTTCATGTCAACTACGGCCAGCGGACACAGGACCGTGAGTTGCAGGCGTTCAATGACATTTGCGATCATTACGCCATTACCAATCGTCTGGTCGTAGACATTTCTCACCTTGCTGCCATAGGTGGGAGCAGCCTCACCGATGCGCGTATTGAGATTGCGCACTCGCCACTTTCTCAACGCGGAGCCGGATTAGAGACGAAAGTCGTTCCGACGAGTTATGTCCCATTCCGCAATGCGAACATCCTTGCCATTGCTACGAGCTGGGCAGAGGTTGCGGGTGCTTCTGCACTGTTTATCGGGGCTGTTGAGGAAGACTCAAGTGGATATCCCGACTGTCGGGAAATTTTCTTCCGCGCATTCGAGCATGTTATTAACACCGGAACAAAACCCGGTACAGCTATTCGTATAGAAACACCACTCATCTCGCTACGTAAGAGCCAGATCGTTTCGCTCGGTATCGAGCTGCGTGCACCGCTGGAGTTATCGTGGTCATGCTACGCCCGTCAGGATTTCGCGTGCGGTGAATGCGACTCATGCGCTTTGCGCCTTCGAGGATTCGCCGAGGCAGGTATGCGCGACCCCATACCATACCTTTAGGCATAGACGCCAACGGACTCCCTCTCACGGGGTGGGTGGGTGGTAGGGGCGACGTCAACACATGCTTCCTCCTTTACCATTGCGACCGATCGCTCCGTGGTGCAAATTGACGTATTTTTACCACATCATTTACATAAAGATCTGCGTTTTAACACGTCAGTTATCCATATTTATCCACATTTATATTCACATATATATACAAGAAAACAGGGGGAAGGTTTGGAGAATGGGGCCGCTTGTCATAGATTGTACGTGATTCGAAAGGTAATGGAGCAACAAATGCGTCGTTTTTGTACGCTGTTGCTGACTGGGCTTGTTGTCTTAGCTCATTCAGCGACCTCACAACCGAGACTGACATCCTCCGTGATTGGATCTGGAGCGTCACTTCTTTCGGCTTCCCCGAACGGCTCAGCCATTTCGAGCACCATCGGCCAGGCCGTGATCTCGGCGCAGGTGCGATCGGACAGCACCGCCCTCTACCAGGGCTTTTGGGTACCCTACCTGTATGGAACGGTCGGTGTTAACGACCGTGAAGAGCAATCCATAGCCGAGTTCGGGAACTTCCCGAATCCATTTACGACGCACACGACAATTCGATTTGCCACCCCTGTTGAGGGGGGGCTCAATATTCGGGTCTACAACTTGCTTGGGTCACTCGTACGAACCGTCACCGCCGAGGTGTCGATGGCCGGTTCTCAGGACGTGATGATACAAGCTGTTGACGATTATGGGGTGCCGCTGCCGGCCGGAACGTATATCTATGAGGTTGAGGGGACAACAGTCTCCGGCGTTCCATTCCGCAAGTCGCAGACCCTTACCATCATTCGCTAATGAACACTTTAATGGTCAGAACCATGAACCGTTTTCTTCGCCCTTGCCTCGCCCTGCTGTTTGTTGTGGGCGTGATGGCTACAGCCGTAACGGCGACCTATGCGCAGATCCAACGCCAGATAAGCTATCAAGGCTTGCTGACGCTGCCCAATGGGTTGCCGCTCGACGATGGCCAGTATGATCTCGTCATGCGCTTATACGATGCGCCGGTAGGGGGCAATCTTCTCTGGGAAGAGACGCAGCAGACCGTCCTGACGAAGGGACTGTTCAACGTCTATCTCGGTGCCGTGGTGCCGCTGGCCAATGTTGATTTCTTCAACACGCAGGCCTACCTCGAGACAGCCCTTGCAGGGCAGCCGCCATTCCCGCGCACGCGACTTGCGGTTGTTCCTTACGCTGTTCGCGCAGAACGTGCCGGCATCGCTGATAGCGTCAACGTGTCTGCACGTGGTTTCGTGCGCTCGTTGAACCAGGCAGAAGGCAATCTTGTCATTGCCGGGCGAAATGGCGTTGCAGTGACGCGCACGGGCGATACGATCAATATCGAGTCGACAATTACCGTTGTCGGGATTCAGAACCTTGCGAGTCCGCAGTCAACCATCAGCATTGGGAATCCAAGCGGCCCGAACACAACGGTGGACATCCGTGATGGTGCTGTGACGGCGATTAAGATCGCTGATAGCACGATCACCACGGCAAAGCTGGTAGACAGCGTCATCACAACGATCAAGATCGTTGACGGCGCGGTAACGGCAGCGAAGATCGCACCTGGTGTCATTCCGACATCGCTGCCGCCTCGTGGTCCGGCGGGTGGTGACCTCACGGGTACGTACCCGAATCCAACAATCGCTGTTGGAGCTGTTACAGGACCAAAGATCGCCGACGGTGCGATCTCTACTCCGAAGATTGTCGACGGTGCTGTGACGACGGCGAAGATCACCGATAACGCTGTGACGACGACGAAGATCAATGATGGTGCCGTAACAACTCCGAAGCTCTCGTCGACCGGTGTAGCAGCCGGCACATATGGTGACAACCTCAACGTTCCACGGATCACGGTTGACGATAAGGGTCGTGTCACTTTGATCTCGGTTGCGCCCCTTACAAACTTCCCGTTCATCGTTCCTGCAGGGGGCGATCTGACCGGAACCTATCCGGATCCTCTGATCCGGACGAACGCCGTGACAACGACCAAGATCCTTGACCTGAATGTAACGACACCAAAGATCGCCGATCTCGCGGTAACGACTCCAAAGATTGCCATTGGAGCTGTGCGTTCCGAACAGGTTGGTGACGGCTCGCTGACGGTCATCGACCTTGCGCCGGGGACCATCCCAACGACGCTTCCTCCATCGGGTCCGGCAACGGGTGACCTCGCGGGCTCCTACCCATCGCCAACGCTCTCGACGGCAGCAGGTGCGGGTTCACGCATGGTCACGGCTCTGCGCAACAACTTCTTAGCCGGCGATGTGAACGTCAACACCGCCAATAACATCGTGATGCTCAACAGCCTGGGGCAGTTTCCTGCGGCAAACGGATCGCTTATCACGAATCTGAACGCGTCGAGCATTTCTTCCGGAGTGCTTCCGATCCAGTTCGGTGGTACGAATTCAGCGACCGCTCTAAACAACAACCGCGTGATGGTCTCCAGCGGCGGGCGCATTGTTGAAGGCGCTCAGCAGGATGCCGGACAACTCCTCATCGGCACAGGTGCGACGACAGCACCAGCTGTTGGCACGATCGTTGCCGGTACGGGCATGACGGTGACGTATTCGTCGCCCAACATTGTCATCGCTTCGACGACGCAGCCAGGCACAACTTCGGATCAGACGCTTCGTTGGGATGCTGTAGCAAACGCTTGGGTCCCAACAAGTAACGTCCTCTCTTCAGCGGGTGGGAATCTAACTGTCAACGGCAACGCAACACTCGGTGATGCTGCTGCTGATCAGGTTCGGATCAATGCCTCCACGGTATCAATTCCAAACGTTGGAAATACCGCATCATCGAGCGGTGTGGTTGTGCGAAACGCCGGCACAGGCAATCTTGAGATTTCGACTGCTATCTACTCAACATCATCGGCACCATTGGGTGCCAATGCGGCTGTTCGTACTAATAACGTCGGACAGCTCGAGTCAGTTAATCTGACGAACGGTCAATTGTTGATCGGTTCTACCGGCGCTGCTCCGCAGATCGCTACGATCACAGGCACGGCAAACCAGGTAGCGGTAACGAATGGCGCGGGCAGCATCACGCTTAGCACGCCGCAAGACATCGCGACGACTAGTAACGTCAATTTTAACTCGGTCACGACCACTAACAACGTCACTGTCGGAACGGGCTTGAGTGTTGGTGGATCTGCAACGATAGGTGGATCACTTGGTGTCACCGGTGCAACAACGCTTAGCAGCACACTTACGCAGAATGGTGGTCAGGTCACGTTTGGTGGAAATGTCGACGCCAATGGTGGCATTGACGTAGTTGGTCTAACAACACTTACCGGTAACGTCACACAATCCGGCGGATCGGTCTCAATCGGTGGCGCAACAACGATCACAAATTCCGTAACCCAATCGGGTGGTCAGGTAACATTCGGCGGAAACGTCGATGCGAACAATGGACTTGATGTCACGGGTGCCAACCTCACGGTCGGTGGAACAAACTTCACCGTCAATCCCGCCAATGGCAACACGTCCATGGCAGGTACGCTCACAGCCAATGGAGCAGCCACACTCAACAGCACTCTCGCCGTTGTAGGAAGCGCAACACTGAGCGGCAATGTCGTAGCCGGTGATGGTAATGGCGACAACGTATCGATCAACACGGCAGGTGGCGGTGCACTGAGCATGAATGGACTACCAAACGTGGCTGGTGCAGACGTACTCATGATCGGTGCAACGAACGCAGTTTCGCGCTTCCCGATCACGGGGCTTGTTGGTGCTGATGAAGGTCTGACATATAACGAGGCTGGTAGTGCAAAGGTCCGCCTCGGTGCGGTGAACAACACGGCGTCCACGATGACCGGCAATCGTTTTGTCAACATGGGCAACAACGATCTCCGCTTTACCACAAACGCGGGCAATTCAACGGTTCTCCTGCTCGATGGCGACGCCACGGACTTTGGAGCGTCGATCAATGCTGCCGGAACAGGAAGCATTGCACTTACTGGCGCAACGACTGTCACTGGTTCACTTACTCAAGCGAGCGGCCAGGTGACCATGGGTGGAAATGTCGACGCTACCAACGGCCTCGATGTGACTGGAGCAAACTTCACGGTCGGTGGATCGAACTTCACGGTAAGCCCTGCGACCGGAAACACTTCAATGACAGGTACGATCACCGCTAATGGTGCAGCAACATTCAACAGTACGTTGAATGTTACCGGTTCGTCAACACTCAGCGGCAACGTTGTCGCTGGCGATGGCAATGGAGATAACGTCACCATAAACACTGCCGGTGGCGGTGTCATGACGATGATCGGATTGCCGAACGTCGCAGGTACGGACGTACTCATGGCCAATGGAGCGAACGTCATCACGCGCGCTCCGATCGCCGCACTCATCAATGCAGATCAGGGTATCACATACAACGAAGGCGGAACGGGATCGGTTCGACTTGGTGCAACCACCACGCTTGGATCGCCCCTTGCAGTAAACAGATTTGTGAATCTGGCTGCAAACGATCTGACCTTCACGACCAATGGAGGTAATGCGAACCTCATGGTGCTTGACGGCGGTGGTGCTAACTACGGTGTCACACTTAATGCTGCCGGCACGGGCGCTGTTGCGATCAACGGCACAACGAACATTGCCGGCGCTACATCGATCACCGGTGCTACGACACAGTTGGGTACATACACGCAAAGCGGTGGTCAGGTAACGTTGAACGGCAACGTTGATGCCAACGGTGGCGTTGATGTAGTTGGTGCGACTACAATGAACGGATCACTCACCCAGACGGGTGGAAACGTCAGCCTTAACGGGCCAACAACAGTTAACAGCTCATTCACTCAAACCGGCGTTACGAATCAGGTTACTCTGAACGGGAATGTCGACGCAAACTCCGGTATCGATGTCACAGGTGCGAGCACATTTACCGGTACGATCTCGCAGTCAGGTGCTGCAAATCAAGTAACCTTCAACGGTAACGTCGATGCCACAAATGGTCTCGACGTTACTGGGCAGAACCTCACAGTTGGTGGTGCGAACTTCTCGGTAGTGCCTGCTACTGGCAATACTTCGGTGAATGGCACTCTGACGGTCAATGGTGCTGCGACGCTGAACGGAAATGTTAACATGGGCGACGGAACAAGTGACAACGTCGTGATCGACGTTGCAGGTGGTGCCGGCACGCTCCGCATTAATGGCATTCCCGCTGTCCCTGGTAATGAGATCCTGATGATCAACGCCGCGAACGTTGTTTCGCGTTCGGCTTTTGCAAATCTGATCGACGCCGATCAGGGTGTGACATACAATGATGACGGAACGGGTCGTATACGCCTTGGTTCGACAGTAACCAACGGCGCCGGTGCAAATGCACTTCAGATCGACCGAAATATCAACCTTGGCAATTTTGATCTGCGCTTTACAACGAGTGGTGGAGCGAACAACATCCTCGTCCTGGACGGTGGAGCTGTTAATTACGGTGCAACCATCAATGCAGGTGGCACAGGTGCGATCGCGCTCAACGGACCGACAAATGTGACCGGTGTAACGACGATTACCGGTAACACTACGATCGCCGGAACTGTTACGCAGAATGGTGGCGGTCAGGTGTCGTTCAGTGGTAACGTGGACGCCAACAGCGGCGTGGATGTAACGGGTGCATTGACGGTGGCCGGTCCATCGACACTGACTGGTAACCTCACGCAGCAGTCTGGAACGGTAACGATCGGTGGAACCACCACGATCAATGGTGGAACAACCATCAATAATTCTCTCAACGTTACTGGCGCTACCACACTTCAGTCATCTCTTGCCGTAAATGGCAACACGACGATCGGTGATGCTGCCGCAGACAACCTCACGGTGAATGCTGCAACGGTGACGATGGCGAACCTGCCGACAACAACGACGGTCAACAACTTTATCATGCGTGGAGCCGGCGGTGCACTCCAGGTGCGTGAGATCAACAACATTGTAACAGGTACGGGCACGCCAAATCGTCTCACCCGCTGGGACGTGAATGGAACGGGAATCCTTGATGCTAGTCTCTCTGATGACGGCGCGGGTAACCTCACACGCACTGGTAACATCGCGATCAATCCAGGTGCGGCGTTCACCGTCTCGACGAACGGCAACCTCAGTGTTGGTGGCGCATCGACTCTGACCGGTACGGCGAACATGAATGGTGCTGTCAACATCGGTAACGGTGGTGATGCAGTTGCCGTGAACGTCTCTGGTAGCCAAATGACCATGACCGGTATCAACACGGCTGTAGGAACCGACGTGATGATGCTCAACGGTACCAATGTTGTGTCGCGCACACCCATCACATCTCTGATCGATGCAGATCAGGGTGTCTCATACAACGAAGGCGGTGCGGCTCGTATTCGTCTTGGTTCAGCGACGCGCGGAACGAACCCCGTCACTGGCAACCGCTTTGTAGACATTGGGACGACTGGTCGACTGACCTTCACCACGAATAATGGAAACGCAGCCGACGACATGTTGACCCTCTCCGGGGGCTCGGCTAACTACGGCATCACTGCTCGCTCAAAAGGCACGGGCAAGATTGATCTGAAGTCGGGTGCCGTCAATGGAGTCGGTGATGTTACCGCAGGTTCATACCTGAGCTTGGCACCATCGTCGGTTAGTGCATTCAAGTACGTGGACGCGGCCCAGGAAATGGGTGTCGTTCTCGACCCGAGCTCGACGAACATTGTGATCATTGCTGAGGATATTGCGGGTGGTTCGTCAGGTGAACTTCGCGTCACCGGTTCAGGACTTGAGTTCTCGGGGACTCTTTATCAGGCAACACCTGACCTCGTGCAGTTCTCCGGCAACGTTGAAATGGCGCGCAACCTCGATGTTGTCGGCAACTTCGCCGTTTTCGCCGATCGTTTCACGGTCAACGCAACGACGGGTAACACAGCGATCCGAGGAATTCTGAACGCCAATGGTGCAGTAAACCTTGGTGACGGTGTTGGTGGCGATGCTGTTACGGCGAACGTGACCGGCAGCACCCTCCGTATGATCGGTCTAGGCACGACACCGGGCACCGACCTTCTTATGATCAACGCAAGCAATGTCGTTTCGCGCACGCCCCTTACCGACATTCTTGGAGCAGACGAAGGAATCACATACAACGAAGGCGGCTCCGGTAAGATGCGCCTTGGTTCTACCACGAATGGAGTCAGCCCACTTACGTCGAATCGATTTGTCAGCCTTGGCAATTTCGATCTCAACTTCACAAGCGGAGCAGCCAATGTGCTGACCCTTGACGGAGGTGCCGGTGGTTATGGCGCCACGATCAACGCCGCAGGAACCGGGCTAGTAACAATCAATGGTGGAACAAACATCAATGTCGCCGGTGCTGAAGCAACTTCCATCGGTAATACCACTGGTGTGTTGAATCTTCGTGGTTCTTCAGTCAATGTAACGGGTCGATTTTCTCAGGCAGGTGGTGATGTAACATTCACACCAGGTCCTGGTCGTGACTTCAACGTCACAACCGATGGTGCCGTTGCTAGCGGCATGGCTTTCTCAATGAACTCGGCATCTGGTGTGACCAGTCTTTTCTCGCAGGGTGCTGCTCTTAACCAGGAAAATGGTCTGTCTCTGACGCCGACGGAAGCCACGCTCTATTCATTTGACATCCCCGGTGGAACATCAGCTACCGTAGAAACGCAGCTTGATGGCGACATTGATATTCAATCAACGGGTACGACAACGATCACTGGTACGACTCGAATCGTTGGTGCTACGTCGATAAACACGTCAGCCGGGCAGCCTGCAACATCCATTGGTAATGGATCAAGCACTGTTTCCATGACGGGGTCAACGGTTTCTATCAATGCAGCAGGATCTGGAAGCACGACGATCGGTAATAACGGTGCAAATGCTTCGACGGTGACGATCAGCGCTGGCTCTGCCAGTGGCAACATTGTCATGAACGGTCTGGCCACCGATGCTGTCCCAACCGAAGTCCTCACGATCAATGGATCCAATCAGGTTCGCCGAACATCTCTTCCAGGCACAGCTCGTCAGGGCGTCAGTTTTGCAAGCGGCCAGTACCGTCTCGGTGCTGAAACCGTTATAGACGTCCCGTTCTTGACGAATCGTTTCGTCAATGTTGACAACAACAACCTCTCCATTACGGCCAACGCGGGCACACAAACACCTCTTCAGGTGGTTGGTGGCGCAAACAGTGGCGTCAATCTCCGTGCTTCCGGCGGTTCGGGAACTGTGCAGATAGCAGGCACCACGAACATCAACTCGACGGCTGGTTCGGGTGTAACGACAATAGGCAACGCATCTAACCCACTTTCGTTAAGTGGTTCTACCGTTAATGTGCTTGGAACAACGACGATCAACACGTCTAATGCTTCAGCCACATCTATCGGCAACACATCTGCCTTGCTGACACTTGTTGGCTCGGCAGTAGACGTCACAGGTAATGTCACAGCTAACAACAACCTTACGGTAACTGGAACCACTACGCTCAACGGCGTATCGAACCTCAATGGAGCTACGAATCTCGGCAATGGTGATGGCGATGTCATCACGGTCAACACCGGAGTAGCGGCTAATCTGATTGTCTCCGAGACGGGGCTTACTCGCTCCGGTTCGATTGCCATCAATCCTGGAGTTGGCAATAACGTCTCTACGGATGGCAATCTCACAGTTGCAGGAAATGCAACAGTCACAGGCAATACCACTGTTGCAGGGGTAAGCAATCTCAACGGCACATCGAACCTCAATGGTGCTGTGAACATCGGCAACGGTGATGCCGATGCCATTGCTATCAACACCACCGGATCGTTCTCGCTGGCATCGTCAAACCTGACGATATCCAACACAGGTGTGATCGCCGACAACGTTGGACCTGTCGAGATCGCCGACGATCTAACGGTCACCGGTGCAACATCGATCACCGGTGCTACCACGATCAACACGACAGGTGCCGGGTCGACATCCATCGGAAGTACTGCAACCGGAGGATCGGTCTCGATCGCCTCTGCGGGTGCGAACAACATCACGATCGAAGCTGGCGGTGACCTCGTTCTCCAGAGCATTGACGCTGACGCAGTTCCGACGCAGATGCTGACGCTGACCGGCACCGGTCAAGTTCGCCGCACGGACATGTCCGGCACGGCTGAACAGGGCGTAATGTTCTCAAACGGCAAGTACATGCTTGGTGGCGCCAATGCTACTCAGGTTCCGCTGACGTCGGATCGTTTCGTTAACGTCAGCGATAAGAATCTGAACTTTACGACCAACGTCGGTACGTTGATCAACCTTAACGGCGCTACGGTAACGATGCCAAACAATGTGAATGTTCAGGGCAATACCACGCTTGGCAATAGCGCTACCCTGGATGCAGTGAATATCACGGCTGCAACTACGATCACAGGTGCTACATCAGTTACCGGTGCTACATCAGTTACCGGGTCGACGACGCTCAATGGAGTGTTGACGCAGACCGGCGCTGCTAACCAAGTCACATTCAATGGAAACGTTGATGCCAAGAATGGACTTGACGTCACAGGAAACACGACAGTGACGGCGAGTGCAACGGAAAGCGTCGAGTTTAACGTTGGCGGAGCTCAAAAGATGACGTTCACGATGACGAATATCGGAACGCAATTGACGTACGATGATGGATCCTCGGGCGAAGCTACGCTTGCGATCGATCCTGCCTCGTATGCCACCTTTATCACTGCCAATGATCGGGTAAGCCCCGTGGTCGAACTCGAGGTTTCTCCTACCGGTCTGCTACTTGATGGAAGTTCGTTTTTCGGACGTCAGAATGCCGGTCGTGTGGGTGATAACATGACTATCGATCTCCGTGGAACTCCGACAAATGGCAGCATGACGATCCGTGGCTTGAATGCTACGGGTACCTTCGCTGACGATGTGCTTCTGATCAATGGAAGCGATGTTGTGCGCCGCCGTTCCCTCGCCGATCTGATCGGTGCGGAATGGGGTATCACATACAATGAAGCATCAAACGGTCGGATGCGACTCGGTTCATCAACCAAGGGATCCGCAGCTGCAAACTCGGTTCTTGGCGGTGATCGCTTCATCAATCAAGGGGCAAATGGTCTCGAATTCACATGGCTGAACGGTGCCGCAACCACGACGATGCTCTCTCTGAAGAATGGGTTGGTTGACGTCGATGGCGCCTTCACTGTCCGCGGTGTTACCAACATCAACACCACTACGACCAATCCGACGAGTGTTGGCAACGTAACCGGTGGCCTAACGCTTAGTGGTTCTACTGTCGGCATCAACGGAGCGACAACTGTTACGGGTACTCTCACCCAGACAGCAGGACAGGTTACCCTGGGCGGCAACGTCGATGCAAATGGTGGTGTGGATGTGACAGGTGCAACAACAATGGCTGGTACACTCACGCAAACGGGTGCCGGTAACCAGGTGACCTTTGCTGGAAACGTCGATGCAAACAACGGTCTCGATGTAGCCGGTGCGTCAACCATGTCGGGAACGCTTACGCAGACGTCAGGTCAGGTGACGTTCAATGGTAATGTTGATGCGAATTCCGGGCTAGATGTCATCGGTGCGACAACGATGAATGGCTCGATCTCTCAATCTAATGGTGCTGTGCTTCTGGATGTGAGCGGAGCGGGTAATAACATGACCATCGGAGGCGTGGCAACAGGCACGGTCACCGGTGCAACTCCAGACGACATTTTGCTCATCACTACCGCCACAAACGCTGTACGTCGACGTTCCATTGCAGATCTTATCGGTGCAGAGCAGGGTCTGTCGTACAACGAAACGAACACGGACGGAAAACTTCGTCTTGGTGCGAATACCAACAACAAACAGCTGTTCCAAAGCGACCGCTTCATCAACCAGCGAAACTTCGCTCTCAACTTCACGTACACCGATGGGGTTGCCGCTCCTGTCTCGATGCTCTTGCTCGATGAGGGTAACGTCACGATCAACGGTGTGACAACGGTCCGTGGAACGACGAACATCAATTCCGTTGCTGGTGCCGGAGCTACTGCAATCGGCAACACAAGTAACCTTCTGAACTTGACGGGCACGGCGATCAACATGAATGGTACCATCAACCATTCCAATGGCGCGGTGACCTCAAATGTTGGAGCAAATGCATTCACAGTGAATGCAAACGGTGGCAACACTACTTTGATCGTCAACAACGCCACAGGCGGAGTTCAGGCAAGTGCCATCAGCGGTGCCGCATCGGGCGATGTGTTCATCGATCCAGGAACCGTATCTATTGACGGTACTGCCGACGTTCTGATCAACTCAGATAACACGGTCTCGGGTAGCACAACCGTCGGTAATACCGCCAAGGTGCTGACGCTGCGTGGTTCAGCGGTTAATGTTACCGGCAATATCTCTGCTGCGAACAACCTGACGGTCTCCGGCACAACGAACCTCAACGGTGCCGCAAACATCGGTAACGGTGATGCGGATGCGATTTCGATCAATACGACAGGCAACTTCTCACTTGCTTCATCTGGCCTGAACATCTCCACGGCGGGAACGATAACAGATGTAAGTGCCGACAACGGCGGTGCAGTGTTTGTTGATGATGCACTCCTTGTGAGCGGTGCTGCTGGCTTCAACGGTGATGTAAGAATCGGAGCTGCGGGCGCTTCGAACATCACGATGAATGCATCTGCAGGCAACATCATCACAGAAGGAGACCTGCAAGTCAAGGGTAATACGATCCTTGGTAATGCATCAACTGACCTCATCGATATCACCGGTAAGACAACTATCACCGGTGAGACGACGGT
>CALRYC010000031.1:0-22989 GCA_943372295.1 Chitinophaga pinensis | reverse complement strand
GCCACCGGTATCCGTCGTATCGAAGAGCGCAGCGCCACCACAAACGCCATCGTCAACGCAATAACGTCAGTTGATGGGGTATGGAATGGTGTGCAGACCAACGCTTCCGACCTGGTTGCCTACCCGCTTGGACCAGGCGGTTTCTCACGTCCGATCATCATGCAGACGCCGCGTATTACCATCTCCAGCCCAACTCTTGGAGACACTCTGTGTTCTGGCTCTGTAGCAACTGCTCGCTTCGTTGCACGAGGCATGGCAAATGTCGACGTCCAGTTTTCATCGAACAACGGAGCTTCATGGCAGTCCATGGGCATCGTGTCGGCCACTTCGACGTCCGTGAATTGGACGATCCCATCTCTGGAGTTCTCCGGTCAGTGCTTGGTGCGTGTCGTTGGCGTTGATCGTCCGGAGATCAGCGCTACATCGCAGCAATTCGCCGTCGGTTCAAGAGTCGTTGTGGTATCGCAGCCACAGTCGAAGAACATGTGCTTGGGTGAGCGGTACTCGATGGTAGCCATTACCAGCGGCGCTGTGCGCAATTACCAGTGGTACAAAGATGGAGTTGCCATCGAAACCGCTACGGGGCCACTGTTCCAGATCGACCGCGCTCAGTACAACACCTCTGGTGTCTACCACTGCGAACTCTGGGGATTCGGTCAGTGCGGAAACACCCGCACAGCCGAAGTCCACATCCGTGTGGCACGTCCGACGCAGGTCGTGAACCAGACTCGCAATGCAGCCGTCCAACTCGGTGGAACAGCCGTTCTGACGGTCGAGGCGGAGTTCCCGAATGAAGCCATTGGCTATCAGTGGTACAAGGGTCAGCAGATGCTAGTCGATAACGGTCGCATCGTGGGAACCAACTCAAGCCGACTGGAAGTCCGCAAGGTCTCTAATGCCGACCTCGGAACTGATTACTACTGTGTTGTTACGGGCGTTTGCGGCAGCGCGACATCGCGCAATGCTCGTGTTCAGACAACAGGTGTGTTTGTCGATTTCGCTCAGAACTCAATCACGGTCTGCGACGGTAAGAAGGCCGTCATCGAAGGCATGGCCTACACCAACCCGCCAGCCGGCGAACTTCGTGTTCAGTGGTGGTATAAGGGGGCTCCCCTTTCTGAGGGTGGACGTTATTCCGGCACGCAGACAGCTAACCTGACCATCGATCCGACCACGCCGGAGGATATCGGCGAGTACACGCTGTATGCGGAACTAGCCACTAACCGCAACGTCAACGCAGCAGGTTCGGTGAACCTTGTGATCGGCGGGCTTCCGACAATCACCACGCAGCCGATAAGCAATACCACCTGTGAAGGTGAGGCTTTCACGCTTTCTGTGACCGCAACCGGGACAGGTGCGATCTCCTATCAGTGGCTCTTTAATGGACAGCCGATCTCCGGCGAAGTCTCGCCAACGCTTACCCTCAGTGCAACAAAGGCTCGTCAGGGTGAGTATACCGTTCAGGTAAAGACCGCTTGCTCAATTGTTCCTTCACGGCCGGCGATCATAACTGTTCGTGATGCCACGAAGGTCACGCAGCAGCCTCCGGCAACGGTGGCAGCGACGGTTGGTCAGCCCCTTACGATCACACTTGCGGCTACGGGCTCGGGCACATTGCAGTATCAGTGGTTCAAGAGCGGTGCTGCTCTGACCGGTGAGGTCACACCAACGTACACCAAAGCAGCATATGCTATTGCCGATGAGGGCAAGTATTGGTGCCGTGTGCGTTCGGAGTGCGGTGAGGTGATCTCTGATACCACGACAGTTACCACCAGGCCTGGTGTGGTGAGCGTTGTTGATGAGGACGGTGCCGTTGCCGGTTATTCGGTTTCGCCAAATCCGGGTTCGGCAGCGATGAGTGCCCGCCTGGCGCTGGCCGAGTCGTCACACGTTGTTGTTACGCTGATGAACCTCACCGGTGAAACGGTGATGAGCATTGCGGACATGCGTCTGATGTCAGGACAGCACGTTCTGCCGTTCAATGTTTCAGAGATCGCGGCCGGTACGTACCAGGTGCTTGCCATGATCAATGGTCAGGCCATGACGCGTTCGGTTGTGATCATCAAGTAGTGATTCGACCAGCGTCTGATTGAAGTTGTTCACACACAAGGGGTATGCGCAAGCGCATGCCCCTTTTTTTGTAGAATCGCGATGAATTGAAAGCGAGGCAATGAAGGCGTTAGCACGAATTTCCCTGGTCATCATGGCCACTCTTACCGGTATGTGCTCAATGCTGGCTCAGGAGTTGGTCGTCAGTGAGTACTACAACATCCAGGACGTCAACAGTGAGTGGACGGAGCTGGTGGTGGTGGCCGATAATCTGAATGCTGTCGGGTGGATCCTCACGGATGCCAATACGGGCCAGGTCACCCGGCAGGGCGGTCCGCAGTTTCGTGACATTCCCATGTGGCGCAACCTCAGAGCCGGGACGATCATTGTGCTCTGGCACCGTAGCATTCCAGCCGGTTTTGTTCAGGATTCCGATCCGGCCGACGGGTATCTGGAATTGTCGTCTCGTGATCCCAACTTTTTCACTACCTATTACTTCGCTCCACCGAGTGATAATGCTGATCTCAACATCGCCGATGGTGGCGACGTATTGCAGATTCTCAGAGCTGATCTCTCTCACGTTCATGCGCTTGGTCATAACAAGCCAACCGGCGCAGCATACAATTCTATTCCTTCGCCGAAGGCCAATTTCGATTCGGGAACTGTCGGTGCCTCCCGGTCAAACCGTGTCACCGGGCGTACGCTTGCGGCCTATGGTGTCGGCCTGACGAAGGATTCTGCGGTGGGCGGTTTCAATGATTCCCGAGGACTGCCGAACCGATGGGATCTGGCTCGAACAAATCAGGGAGTAGCCAACATCAATCATTGGTTCTGGCGTGAAACGCGCGAACCGAAATGGACAGCGGCTCCGGCCGTTGCGCTTGTTAGTCAGTCGGCCACAAGCAATACCATTGAGTGGACCGCGCTGGATGATCCAAACCCGCAGGACTCAACGACAGGGTACCTGATCCTTCGAGACACGCTTGGATTTGCGGGCTTTCCTGCAGGATCGATACGCGATGGTGCAAACATTGCGAAGGGTGCAAAACTCGGCTCTGCAACGGTGTTGGATATTCGGCCCACGAAACTTGGACGTCGGCTTGTCGATTCGATCAATATCCTGTGCGGTATGACCTACACCTATCGCGTGTACGGTTACCGGTATCGTCGAGACGACGTGTTGCCCGTAACCGATGACACTACCGCTCGCGGACGGCAATATGCTCATCGCTGGGCGGAGTCATCGCCCATATCCAAGAGCAATCCCGCGAAACCTGCCATACAGGCGTCGCGTCTGCAGATCTGTCCGGGTGACACCGTGACGCTTACCACGACGACAACCGATGCCGTTCTCTATGAGTGGACAGTAAATAACCAACCGGTACCCGTAGGCGGCACAACCCGCATCGTCGTGCGATCTACCGGCGAGTACCGGCTTATCATCAGAGGCGCAGAGGGCTGCTCTGCCGTTTCAGATCCGATCACCATTACGGCTCTGCCAGCCCCTTCCGTAGAGATCCGACCATCGGGCACGCAGACGATATGTCGGGGCGACAGCGTGCTGCTAACGGCTCTGACGGTCGCCGCTTCGTATGAATGGCTGCGTGATGGTCAGCCCATACCGGGTGCCACAGGCAACACGATCGTTGCCCGTTCAGAGGGTGACTATCAGGTACGAATCGCAACCGCGGCAGGGTGCCCGGGAATATCGCCGGCTGTTCGCATCCGCAATGTTGACGCGCGCTTCCGTGTCGAACCCGCAGTTGTGGACTTTGGGACGATCGGACAGTGCAAGACCGACACGACGGTAGTCCTCGAGATCGTTAACCAGGGGCTTGCCGATCTGACCATTACCAATGCCAACCTCCCCGCCGGTTTTGCACTCGTTTCACCGGCGCCCGGTTTTCAGGTTCCTGCAGGCAAGCGTCAGTCCGTCACGCTTGTTTTCGCACCTTCAGCTCCGGGTACCATCAGCTTGCCGGCAAGTTTTCAGGCGCAACCATGTGGTGCATCAGCAGCCTTCACTGTCAGGGGGCAACGCACGGCCGTCTCTGTTGCGTTGAACAAACCGGGTGTGGACTTCGGCACGTACACAGTTTGTCCAAATGGTGATGTCCGCCCCGACTCGACGTTCTGCGTTCGAAACTCCGGTACGGAGCCGATCATCATCGGCGTGCCGAGGGTTGATCCCCCGTTCTATCTGCTGACGGACATCCCGCGACCTGTTACCATTGCCCCCGGAGCGCAGTTCTGCATCAGCGTCATGTATCGTCCTCTAGGCCTGGACCTTGATCGCGGTGTCATCCAGACGATAGCATTTCCCTACAGTTCATCATCATGCCAGGACACTCTGCGCGCTCGTGTTCAGGCGGCATCGTATCGGCCGCGTGCCAAAGTCGAGGAAACGCCGATAGATCTCGGCGTCGTGTTACAATGCGCTCGACGTGTGGATACGGTCATTCAGGTTTCCAACCCCTCACTGGTGTCTATCACCGTGACCGGCGTGGATGGAACCGACGTCCAGTTTGTCGGCTCCCCTGTCACGATCGAACCTAAGGGAGTGCGAAGCATTCCCGTGACGATCACGCCGTCGGGGAATCCCGGCGCGTTCAGCAGAGTTGCTAAGGTTCTTTACGGACCATGTCAGGATGCCGAAGAGGTCCAGTTCGATGGACTTCTTCTTGATGCGACCTATCAGGTGGATCGCTCAGAGATCGACTTTGGTGATGTTGTTCTCTGTCGTGATTCCAGTCGCAGCCTCCGTTTTGCGCTCACCGCGCGTGGACTCTCTGGCCTGCGATCACGGCTGCGTCTGCTGCGGGTAGCATCTCCATTTAGTTCGAGCGTTCAAAGCGGAGCGAGTTTCCGTGACTCACTCGAGATAGACGTAACCTTTGCACCTCTGTCAGAGGGCGCGTTCGTCGACACCATCGTGATGCAGATCGAACCCTGTGGCATCGAACGTCGCGTGATCCTTCGAGGACGGGGCGCGCTACCACGTCGAACAACGACGATCCTCTCACCGGACTTTGGAATGATCGGCCAAGGCGGTCTGGTGACGCGAACGCTACTGATCACCAATACCGGTCAGATCCCGATCGATGTCCGGGCCATTGATGGCGTGCAGGCCCCTTTCCGAATCGCGACAATGCGCCCTCCCCTGCCGTCTACTCTTCCGGCAGGTGCAGTGGCAGAGGTCGATATCGAGTATGCGTTTGCTGGCAATGATCGCCTGGACACCATTGTTGTGGTGAGTACCGTCTCGGGACCATGTTCGGATACGGCGGTGTTTCGCCTTCGGGGTGCAACAGCGAGCAAGGGAACCATCACAGGGCTGCGCATTATCGCCCCGTCGAATGCCACCGCTCTTGCCGGCACGGATGTCGATGTTCCACTCGAGCTTGCTTCGGCCGTTGCGCTGGATTCGGCGAACCTGCGATCAATGCGCATCGATCTGCGGTATGATCCTCGCCTGATGCGGCCTGATGCCATTACGGCAAATGTTCCGGGGCTGACGGCCGCATTCACGGAAACTTCTCCAGGTGCTTCCACCATTCAGATCACTTCGGACCGTCCCATCAACGAGGCATCCCCACTTGTGACACTGAAAGCCCGAACCTTTGTAGGTCCGCTTCGCACAACGGTGCTCGACGTTGATACGGCCCTAGCCCCGGGTGCTCTGATCACGGGCGACGACGGTCGACTGAGCGTGGAAACAGACTGCGAGATCAATGCCTCGACAGTGGGACTTGTTCGGCCCGTAGTGTTCAGGACGCACCTTGTCGATGGTGACATGCTGCATGTCGAATTCTCCAGTGTGACTGCTGATGATGTCGTGCTCTCGGTGAGCTCGTCGACCGGTCAGGTGCGCACATGGGTGTTCTCTGCCTCGACCTCAGGCCTGGTGCGTCAGGTCACACTCGGACTGGCAGATTTCTCCTCCGGATTCTACTCGGTCGGTTACCGTCATGGCCGTCACGTCAAATTCATGCCGCTAGTGATCGCTCGATGAGCGTCGATGCCCAAAGATCTATCGTAAACAATCAGTGAGGAACGCGTGAACGTCCTGGTCACCGGTGCTACCGGTTTTGTCGGCAGTCATGTTGTCGATGCGCTGCTAGAGAAGGGGCATGCGGTACGCTACATCGCCCGGTCGACATCGAATCTTCGTTGGCTTGAAGGCAAGGACGTCACGCGTGTGGACGGTTCACTGTTCGACGTCGCGTCACTTCGTCACGCCGTCGACGGAGTCGACATCGTCATCCATGTTGCCGGTCTGACGGCTGCCAGAAATGAAGAGGAGTTTCGACGGGGCAACTTTGAAGCGACCCGTAATCTTCTTGACGCCGTGCGTTCCTACAATCCGGGCCTTGGCCGGTTCGTGCACGTATCCTCACTGGCCGTTGTCGGACCATCAGCATCGGTGCAGCAGCCGGTCAACGAAACGTCCCCGCTTCGCCCCATAACGGCATACGGACGCACAAAAAAACTTGCTGAGGATGCAGTGCGCGAGGCGGTCGATATTCCATCGACCATCATTCGTCCTCCGGCCGTATACGGGCCTCGTGATGAGGCGATCCTGACCTTTTTCCAGACCGTCAACAGAGGTCTTGCCACATACATTGGCTTTGGTGATAAAAGTGTAAGTCTGGTGCACGTGCGTGACCTGGCCAGAGGTATCGTAATGGCGGCATTCCACGAAAACGCCATCGGTCAGACGTACTTCATCTCATCCGACGAGTTCTACACGTGGCCGCAGATCGCCACGCTCACCGGAGCGGTAATGGGTAAGCGTCGTCTTCTGAGCCTTCGTTTACCGCACGCGGCCGTCCTGGGTATCGCGGGCGTTGTCGGCAGTCTCGGCAAGATCATGGGTAAACCCCCTGTGCTGGATTTTGAAAAGGGGCGGGACCTGATCCAGCCATACTGGATCTGCAGCACCCAGAAGGCCCGCGAAGAGATCGGATATCGTCAGGAGATATCACTCCATGAGGGGATATCCGAGACGGTGGAGTGGTACCGGAGTCGCCGCTGGTTATGATCCGACGGCTGCTAGTCAACATCACTGGGACGGGTATTGCCGCTATCGTGCTAACGATCATCGGCGTGACCTTTGCGTTCCTGCTGGCAACGAGAAGTCATCCCCGGCCTTATCAGCAGACGAGCGCCCCGGTTCGTGACTCCGTGCACGTGTATCGCAACGCGTTCAGCATTCCCCATATTGTTGGCTCATCACTGCGCGACGTGATCTTTGCGCAGGGGTATACGCACGCGCAGGATCGGCTCTGGCAGATGGACTTCTGGCGACGCGCCGCCACTGGGCATACGGCCGAGATCCTCGGTCCAGATGGCATTTCATTCGATGCGTTCATGCGCACGATCGACATCGCCGGTATAGCACGCCGACAACGCAAGGGGCTCAGCAGCACGGCGCTTCAGATCCTGCAGGCCTATAGCGACGGCGTCAATGCCTATATCCGGGAGAATCGAGAGAGTCTGCCGTTCGAGTTTGATGCGCTCTCCTATGCACCCGCTGAGTGGACACCCGAGGACTGCCTCATTATCGGTCGGGCCTTGTCGTTCGACATGAGTCTTGGGTTCTGGTCGGACATCACCTACGCACAGATCGAACATCAGCGCGGAACGCAGTTCGTCGGCGACTACATCCCACGCGACGCCCGTGGTCCGTTTGTTCTTGATACTGTGGGAAGTGCTGCGCCCCCTGTGGCCACAGTGCAGACAGCCCGTGAATCTGGGTTTCCCTCCCGCGACGGTCTAACAGACGCCTTGCTTGCGGGCGTGCGGAATAACCTCGCTAACGCCAGGCGCGTGCTTGGCATCCGTGGCGCGGGATTTGGCAGCAATTGCTGGGTGATGAAGGCGCCCGATGGTTCGACCATCGTGGCCAATGATCCGCATCTGACGACGTCGATTCCTGCCAAATGGTATCAGATCCATCTCTCTGCTCCAAACCTCAATGTTGTTGGACTGAGTATTCCCGGTGTTCCGCTGGTGATCTCGGGCCGCAACGATCATCTTGCATGGGGCTTCACCAACGCAATGATCGACGATGTCGATTATGTTATCGAGCGCTGTGACTCGGCAGATCCGGTGAACTACTATCGCGACGCGGCCGGTTTGCGACGGAAGTTCCGCTACCTGGCCGACACTATTCATGTTGCAGGCCAGCCCGATACCATCATCAGTATCCGGTCGACGGCTACATCGCGAGTGATCTCAGATCACCACATCATGCGCGACCCGTCGCCGATCTTTGAGTTCCCGCGTGTTGCAGCCACGAGCTACATGTTCCCCGAGAAGAATCGTTCTCGGCCTACGGTCATGACTTTCCGGTGGACCGCTGCCTATCCAAGCGACGAGATCTCGGCCATCTACCGCATCAATACCGCAAAGACTGTTGAGTCGATGCTCGCTGCGTTATCTACGTGGGGCACACCGGCGCTCACTTTCAGTGTGGGCAACAAGGCTGGCTCTATGGCGGTCATGGCCGCAGGTACGCTGCCACAACGCGGAAGTGCAGATCCACGTCTCCCGATTCCTTCATGGGTTCAGGGGGCTGACTGGATGGGGACGACGTCGCTCACGTCGCTTGGACGGATGGTCAATCCGTCGCGCGGCTGGGTGGCTTCAGCCAATAATCGACTCAGTAGTCAAGGCCAGTATGTTGGGTCGCTTTACGAGCCCTCCTCGCGGATGGAGAGGATCAGTCAGCTGATGCGTCTCTACGACAAGCCGACGGTACGCGATGTGCAGATGATCCAGCAGGATGTGGTCTCGCCCTACGCTCGCAACATGCTCCGTCGTGTGGTTCCTGTTTTGCAGCGGGCTTCCAAGCGATTCAACGCTGAGGAGCGGCGGGCTTTGGCAATGCTGGTCTCATGGGATGCCAGCCACACACCGCTGGATAATGCCGCTTCAATCTTCTCCATCTTTCTTGATCGGCTTATCTGGGCGACGTTTGAAGATGAACTCGGACAACAGCTGTTCTTCGACTGGTCTCTTGTGACAAACATACCCTTGCGTCGCATCGATGAACTGATCGACGAACCTCAGAACCGAATCTGGGATGATGTTCGCACGAGCTCGACAACAGAGGATATGTCATGGATCGTTCTGCGGGCGTTCCAACTGGCGGTGGACGATCTTAGTCGGCACTTCCGTCATGGCCCCGAGCAGGGCTGGCCGTTCGGGTCCATCCACTCGGTGACCTTTCCGCATGTGTTTGGACGAAATGCGCTCATGCGCCCGACCCTGAACCTCGGACCATTCAGTATCGGTGGCAGTCAGACGACCATCAATAACACGCAATGGAGTTTCAGCACGCGTGAACCAAGGGATGTGATGCTACCGACGAAGGTCGTAGCCAGCATGCGCGTTATCTCGCTGATGACTGATTCTGTTCAGTACACTGTGGTGCCCGGAGGCGCGTCTGGACAGCCCCTTGAAGCGCACTATTCTGACCAGATGCAGCTTTGGCTCAAAGGTGGATACGTCAAGCTTCCTGTTGGTCCGAAGCCCGACGTGGCCTTTCGGCTCTACCATGTGTTTTCCCCTCGATGAATGGCCCCACGCATTGCGTATTTTGCTGCCCATCATCCACGAACAATACCCTTTTACCATGTCTGTCAACGTCTCAACAGCTACGCGTCAGAGCGTGAAGTGCGATGCGATCATCGTTCTGATTCCCGAAACCGAGCGTCATTTCGGTCAGCACGAAAAGGCCCTCACGGCAGCTATACCTCATCTGACGCCGGTGTTTGAATCGAAGGACTTTACGGGTAAGTCCCTGCAGACGGCTCTTGCCTACTGCGGTTCGGCAGCCTCGGCACCGCGTGTCATCCTCACCGGTCTTGGTGAGACGCAGAATGTGACCGTCGAGACCCTGCGCCGCGCTGCCGCTGCCGCAGCCAAGCGGGCGGCATCATCAGGGTGTCAGCATATTGCTGTCGATGTTCAAACTGTCAATGGGATCGATGCTGCTACGGTTGCCCAGGCCATCGTTGAGGGCGCTCTTCTGAGTCAGTATGCATTTGACAAATACAAGACCATCGCCCCCTCTAGTGGCAAGAAGGTCAGGAAGCTCACGCTGATCACCGACAAGGCACATCAGAAGGCCGTAACCAAGGGGGCCGATGCGGGATGGGTCATCGTCGAAGGCGTCACCCTTGCACGCGATCTTGCCAATGCCCCGAACAATGAGATCTACCCGGAAACACTTGCCCGCAAGGCGCAGGAGGTTGGCCGGAAATCGGGCTTCAAGACCACTGTTCTGGACAAGGCAAAGATCGAAGCGCTCAAGATGGGCGGATTGCTTGGTGTTAACCAGGGCAGTACACGCCCTCCGGTCATGATCGTGATGGAATACATGAAGGGGCCGAAGTCAGAAAAGCCCCTTGTGCTTGTGGGTAAGGGCGTCACCTTCGACACTGGCGGCATCTCCATCAAGCCGGCGGCCGGCATGAGCGACATGAAGAGTGACATGCACGGAGCTGCGAGCGTCATAGGCACCATGCAGACCATTGCCAAACTCGGTCTGAAGCGCAACGTTGTGGGCATTGTTCCGGCAACCGAGAACATGCCAAGTGGGTCGGCTCTCGTGCCCGGTGACATAATCACCTTCATGAACGGCAAGACAGCCGAGATCGACAACACGGACGCTGAAGGCCGCCTGATCCTTGCCGACGCGCTGTGCTATGCCGATCGGTACAAACCCAGCGCCGTGATCGACCTTGCCACTCTCACAGGCGCTGTTGTGATCGCCCTCGGAAGCGTCACTACGGGAATGATGGGGACGGATGAGAAGACCAAGTCACGCCTGCGTGCTGCGGCGGCCAAGACCAATGAATACGTCTGCGAACTGCCGCTCTACGAAGAGTACGAAGAGCTGATCTCGAGCGATTACGCCGACATCAAGAACTCCGGCGGCCGCAGTGCCGGATCGATCACGGCAGCACTGTTCCTGAAGCATTTCGTGAGCTACCCGTGGGTACACCTTGATATTGCCGGTACCGGCATCCAGCCCAAGGCAGCACATTACGTCTGCAAGGGTGGCTCCGGTGTTGGAGTGCGTCTTCTCACAGAAATGCTCCGCCACTGGTGATAGGGTCAGCTCTTGTCTGAATCCCCAAATGACGAACTGCGCCGCGAGTTTGAGCTCGAGGCCATGCCGCACATGTCGGCACTGTATTCGTTTGCCGTAAGGCTTACGCGTGATCCCGATGATGCGGCCGATCTGGTGCAGGAAACATTCCTCAAAGCCTTCCGGTTTTTCGACAAGTTCGAACGGGGAACTAACTGTAAGGCATGGCTGTTCCGGATTCTTAAGAACTCGTACATCAACACGTTCCGAAGGTCGTCCAAGGCTCCGGATACGGTCGAGTACGACGTCATCGAAGAGTTCTACGAGACTATCCGGGATAGCTCTGTTGAAACATCGGTCCTCGAAGAACAGGTGTTCACCAACGCTCTCGACGATGAGGTGGCCGAGGCGGTTGCTTCTCTTCCGGAGGAGTTTCGCACGGTCGTTATTCTATGCGACATTGAAGGTTTCACTTATGAGGAGATCGCCGAGTTCATTGACTGTCCGATCGGGACGGTCCGTTCACGTCTGCACCGTGCGCGTAAACTTCTGGCTGCCAAACTCGCCGACTACGCCAGGGCGAGAGGGTTCTCTACCGGAGAGCCAGAATGATACAGGGCAAGGCGCTTTTCGATAACTACGAGGACGTATATGAAGGATTCAATAGACTCCTTTGAATGGATCTCCGAGATGCTTGATAACAATCAGGAGCATCTCGTAGCGGACGAGGTCAGAGGCGATGCGCGTGCAGAACGCGAAAGCCGGATCATTGCAGCCACACGCGCTGCTGTGCGCTCGCGCCGGACGTCGCTGCGTATGCAGGCTCCGGTTTCGCTCGAGCGCTCGATCCGTATGGCCATAGCAGCCGAGGCACGCACGCAGAGCGGACGGTCGTTTACCGGTAAGCTCCGTAGCATGCTTAGCAGCTTTGCTACCCAGCCGCGATATGCCGCAGCTGCACTGGCATTTATTGCTGTTGCCGCTTCGACGCTATTCGTGCTGTCTCAGCGCGGTGACACTCTTCCGTCGAACATGACCGAAGCTGCTCTTGCGGCGTACGCTAATGTTTCGTCTGATGCCGGGAACATCGATCTTCATTCGTCGGACAAGAATGACCTTCGGGCGTTCTTCGCCAACCACGGTGTTGATTTTGAGGTGTTCTTCCCCACCGTCGCCGCAGAGCTCGTTGGAGGCAGTGTGCGCTCGATCAACGGTCGCGATTTTCCGGTGCTTGTTTATCGTACGGCTGGACGCCTGATTTCACTCCTAGAAGTTGAGCAGGGGGCGATCGATGCCAAGACCGTTGAACTTGATCGTGCCACGGCCGAAGACGTTTCAAATAGCAAGTGGCATTGGGCCTCGTCACAAGACCGTACGTTGTTTGTCTGGAAAAGCAATAGTATCATGTGCTCGGTCGTCTCAGACTTGGCCGTGAATGAAGTGTCTGCTCTGTTCAGTCTTGAGGTCCTCTAACATGAAACAGTTTCTGGTTGCTCTCACCGTCAGCGCCGTCATTGTCGGCTATTGGCTCTATCGTCCTGAAGGCGCTTCAGCCTCTGTGTCCGCTGGCGCCTCCGGTGGTGTCTTCCCAGTGTCTGGCGTCAAGACAGCAGCCTCGGGCAAGGCTGTGGATTTCACATGGACGGACGCCGATGGACGGCAGCGCTCTTTCTCCGAAGTTGCCGCCGGCAAAACTGTACTCCTGAACATCTGGGCAACGTGGTGCCCGCCGTGCCGCCGTGAGATACCCGACCTGGTAACGATCTCCAAGGACATGGCAGCCAAGGGTGTTGTTGTGATCGGTGTGGCCCTCGACGACAAGCCGGATGCCCTCAACATCGTCAAGACGTACGCCGAGCGTAATGGCATCGCGTATATGAACGTGCTGGATGCGGATAAGAAGATCGCCGAGGCCTATGGTGGCATACAGGCAGTGCCGACCACGTTCATCATTGATCGTCAGGGCTCGATCGCCCAAAAGATCGTGGGCTCGATGCCCAAGGACGCTTTTGTCGCGGCGCTTCAAAAGGCGATGTAACGCCAAGCCCCCTACCAAACTTGCAGGATCATCGACGGCTCCCGAACCTCGGGGGCCGTCGTCGTTTTGATAAGCCCCGAGAGCTCATCGCGGAGTTTCAGTGCGGCATTGTCCGAAGATGCATGTACGGTGGCAAGGGGTTGCCCCCTCTGCACCGGCGTGCCCGGCGGCTGATGAATGACGACGCCGACGGCCGGATCAATCAGGTCGTCCTCACGGCTGCGTCCGGCCCCGGCTGACGAGAGAATGTTGGCAAGCTCACGCGCGGAAATCTCAGCGACGTACCCACTGTCTGATGCCAGAATTTCCAGGCGCGGCAACGTTGCATACCGCTGCATGCTCCTGTGCCAGTTTCCGCCCTGACGTGTGAGCATCTCGTGAAAGATGATGTGCGCATGGCCGGACTTCCAGCGTTCGATCACGGCCGATCTGGCTGCTTCGTAGCCGATTGAGGTATCCGACAGCATGATCATTCGCGCCACAAGTTCCGTGGTCACCTCTGCAAGGTCTCGCTGAACCAGGCCGGCAAGAGCAGCTTCGGCTTCGACCATCTCGACCCAGTTGCCTACGGCTTTGCCCAGCGGCCTGTCCATGCGCGTAAGGACAAACGTTACCGGCAAGCCGATGCTGTTGCATACTTGACGCATGGACACTGCCAGCTGCTCGGCTTGCTGCAACGTGGGAAGGAATGCGGCAGAGCCGACCTTCAGGTCCATGACCAGACCATCGAGGCCCTCGGCGATCTTCTTACTGAGGATCGAGGCAGTGATCAGCCCGACATTCTCTACCGTGCCGGTCACGTCGCGAAGTGCGTACATTATGCGATCGGCAGGCACGAGCGTCGGTGTCTGCCCGGCCATGAAAAGATGGTGTGCTTCGAGTAGATCGGTCATTGCCTGCATTGACAGATCGGTGGTCAGCCCGTCGACCGATTCCAGCTTGTCGAGCGTTCCGCCGGTATGCCCCAGCCCCCTGCCGCTGATCATCGGTACATCGAGTCCGCAGGCCACAGCAAGGGGCGCCAGCAAAAGCGAAACTTTGTCGCCCACACCGCCGGTAGAGTGCTTGTCGATCCGGCAGCGCTCGGAGGCAGCACGTGGCAGCTGCTCACCCGATCGGGCCATTGAGAGCGTCAGAGCGGTCGTTTCCTCCATTGTGAGTCCCCGCGTGCAGGATGCCATCAGAAACGCTGCGACCTGGGCCGGAGAAGCTTCATTGGAGACCGTTTGCGTGACAAAGTACTCGATCTCCTCGGCACTGAGCGGATGTCCGTCACGCTTTGCACGCAGGAGTTCTTTGATGCTCTTCATAGTTTCGCGGAATGATTGACAAGCTTGAGCGAGCGACTCACAAACTACGAAATGCGGTTCGCCAGTTGCACCGCTCATCTGAGCGGGCGGAGCGTTCGGAATTTCTTGTCGAAGGCCCGCATGCATGCTTGGAACTGCTCAGGGCTGGTGTTCATCCGTTGTTGATCATTGTCTGCGAAGATGCCTCCGACGACGTTGCGGAAATTCTGGGCATAGCCGGCCGGCGCGGAGTTGATGTCTATGCGGCCTCCCCTTCGGAACTGACGCGGATGTGCACCACGGCAACGTCGCAGGGTGTTATCATGGTGGCCAGGATGTTCGAAGAACGCACCTGCAGGGGGCGTGTGGTAGCGCTCGACGGTGTTACTGATCCGGGAAACGTGGGCACGATCATTCGCACGGCCGCCTGGTTTGGATGCACGGATCTGGTGCTCGGCGATGGGTGCGTCGATATCTACAACCCGAAGGTCGTGCGTGCCTCCGCCGGCGCGCTTGCCGCTCTGAATATTGTTCGTCGTTCGAGCATCTCGGAGTTCCTCGATGCGCATCCTCAGCTGCAACCGGTTATCGCTGTGGCCCACGGCGGCGTTGCTCCGGTATCGATTGCGCCCCACGAGAACTGGTGCCTCGTGGTCGGCTCGGAGGCCCACGGAGTATCTGCGGAGCTTCTTCAGCGGCCCGCGGTTCGAGTGACGATTCCCGGTCTTCAATCGTCGGTTGAATCTCTCAATGCCGCCGTTGCCGCCTCGATCATTCTTTATGCCCTTAACGCGCAGACATGAAACTCTACACTCCGGGCCCCGTGCCCGTCCCAGAAGATGTCATGGCCGCGGCATCAAGGCCGGTGCTTCACCACCACAGCGAGGAGTTTCGGCAGATGCTGCAGGAAACTACCCGAGACCTTGGGTCGATCTTCTGCACCAGCCAAACGGTAGTGATGCTCTCCGGCAGCGCAATGACAGGCATCGAGAGTATTGCCGGCTGCTGCATTCACCCGGGTGATCACGTACTGGTGCTCTGCCATGGACGTTTCGGCGACCGCCTGGCCACGTGCAGCGCTTTGCGCGGCGCTACCGTGCATACCCTGAGCGCGCCATGGGGCGAGGGTATCGATGTGGAGCAACTTCGACACCACCTTACACAACTGCTGGGAACGCTTCGGTTGAGGGCTGTATGGATGGTGCACAGCGAAACATCAACAGGTGTTGCACTGGACATCAAGGCGCTCTCGGCAGTGATCCATGAACTCACGCCCGAGACGTTTGTCCTCGTCGATGGTGTCACCAGCATCGCCATTCAGGAAGTTCGGGCCGACGACTGGAAGCTCGATGCCGTTGTTACCGGTGCGCAGAAAGGACTTTTTTCGCCACCGGGTTTGGCCATCGTTTCGCTGAGTGCGCGCCTTGAGGAGTACGCTAGAAGGAATGCTAGTACGTTGTACGTCAACGACATGCGGCGCGTACTTGAAGTCAGCGACAAGGGGCTTATGCTCTGGACGCCACCGGTGACGATCGTTTCGGCGGTCCAGGCTGCGGCACGTCGGATCGTGCGCACTGGACTCGATACCGTATGGCGCGAGCATGCCGAGCGCCGCGACTTCGTGCGTCATCAGGCCACGCAACGGGGCTTTGAGCTCTACGGCGAAGGGAGCTCACAGGCATTGGTGGTGGTTTCACACCGCAGGGTCAACGACATACGCATAGCGCTGCGGGAGCGTTTTTCCATGCTGGTGGCCGACGGACAGGATCAGCTGGCGGGTCTCGTCATGCGCATCGGGATCTGTGGATCATATACCACTGACTCCTTGGCGGAGCTATTTCGTGCCATGGACACCATCCTTGGAGATTTCGGAGAGACCCCATGACAAAGAGGATCGTTGTAGCAACAGGCAACAGTCATAAGGTTCAGGAGTTATCCGAGATCCTGCGGCGATGCGGAATGGGCGATGTTGAACTGATCCCCATGAGTGCGGTCGTAGGACCGATGGAGATAGAGGAGGATGGCCAGACATTTCAGGACAATGCCCACTTGAAGGCCATGGCGGTCTTCAATGCTACCGGGCTTCCAACACTGGCCGATGATAGCGGACTGTGCATCGACGTTCTAGGGGGCGACCCCGGAGTGCGTTCGGCGCGATATGCCGGTCTCGGGGCAAGCGATGCTGATAACCGCGCGGCGGTTCGCCAGGCCCTGGCCAACAACGGTGCATCATCCTCGCCGGCACGTTTTGTCTGTGTGCTCTGCTACGTCGACCCGATGCGTACGCTCTTTACTGTGGGCGAATCACCCGGACGAATTGATACATACGACCGAGGGCAAGGGGGCTTTGGATACGATCCGATGTTCACGCCTGATGGCTTTGAAATGCGCTATGCAGAGATGAACCCCGAAGAGAAGAATGCGATCAGTCATCGAGGTCGAGCCGCAGAGCGAATGGCAGATCTTCTCATCGCGCTGGAGAGCGACCAGCCGCAGTCGTCGCCTTTTGAGCTGACACTGGAGGATCTGTGTCGTGCATCGATCGCTTCGGCGTTGGGACTTCAGCCGGTGATCAAGTCACTGGCTCAGAGAGCACAAGACGCCCAGCAGCAGCTGCGTTTAACCGAAGTACTCCTGCAGAGCTACCTCTTTGCAGGTTTCCCGGCAGCACTGGACTCGCTCACTACGGCCCATGCTGCCGGCGGAAGTAGTTCCGAAATCGATCAGGTTGAAACGTACCATGCGGATCTTTTCGAAGCGCGTGGACAGATGCTGTGCAGGGAGGTTTACGGAAGCGTCTACGAGAAGATGATGGCGCGGTTCGAGGCCATCTCCCCTTCCATGCGGTCATGGATGATCATCGAAGGATACGGTAAGACACTGAGCCGGGGTGGCCTGTCCACGAGAGAACGCGAGCTCTGCATCGTGTCAATCCTGGCTGCTCTTGGCCGCAGCTCGCAGCTCTACTCACATGTCCGGGGAGCACTGGCTGTCGGGGCGACAGAAGATGATCTAGAAATGTGCCAGAACGCCGTTGTCGAACTTTGCGGACGCAACGCCTACGAACTTCTCCACTTGACGGTTCGAGCGGTGGTGAGCAAAGCCCCCTGAGGACACGTGCGTGCCAGTGGGCGCGCGTTCGTCAAGACGGACGCTTGAGCAGGAAGCTGCTGCTCTTGACCAGTGAGGCAGACCCCCATACGCCCAGGCCACCGTTGATGTTGCCCAGGCGGTAATCGTACGAGCTGCGGCGACCACCGCCGACAAGGTAGAACCACTCTAGAAATGCGCGGTCTGGCGCATACACGCGAAGCTCGTGCATTCCGTACCAACGGAAGATTCCCCAGACGGTCTGCGACGTCGTGAACGGTGTAGCTCCGAGAGTGGTGCGCTCATTTTCAACCAGCGTTCCTGAGCGGTCGAAGAAGTCCGGAGACGGACGCGTCGTTCGTTCATTCGTGTCGCCGGTTTGCGGGCTGAGGTACGAGCCATAATTGGTTGTATCCATACACATCAGTCCAATAATGTAAAGCTCTGTGCTCGGAACCGGAGTCCATGTCACCAGCAACGAATCATCCACCGGCAGCAGCAGTGAATCCTTTGGTGGAAACTGTATGATTGCTTTTGGGGGTGTTCTCCATTCGAACGTGTTTGGTGTTGTGGTCGTGGCCGTTAGTTGTGAGCCTCGAGCCTTGACAACAACGCTGTAGACAGTGTTAGGCTTAACGCGGTAGGTAGTATCGGTTGCGCGATAGGTGCCTCCGTTGGGACCGCTGACAAAGCTCATCGGCACATCAATGCCATCTGCAGTAACAACAACTGAAGCGTCGGTGATAATAGCCTGCTCAAAACGGAAGGTGTCTGTGACCGGAAGTGTGCGTAGCACACGGACGTCCTGAAGGGGCTCGTTGACAAGGAGAATACCCTCGAGAACGACCTCTTCGGTGTAGTCGGTTGGCACAGGATCTTCGCACCCTGCCACGGCAAGAGCCAGAAGCACAATGACGAGGACGTTCATGACAGACAAACGATGTTTCATCAGAACCTCAATTCCGCAGATACCGTAGGCAGAATCGGAAGAAGTCGGACGTCGCGCACGGTCGGTATTCCATCGGTTGTAATGAAGTTTCTGAACCAAATGTCACGTCGGGAATAGACATTGTAGACGTCCAGAAACAGCCTGAATGGAAGTCCGTAGAGAGTAGTGTTGTAGTTCACGTTCACATTCAGCTGGTGGGAGTTTGGCAATCGTAGCCCCCATCGTTGGGAAGGATTGACCATCACGACGCCGCCATCCCAGCCGGGCATGCGTCCTGCCAGCGTGGATGTAGCTCCGGTGTAGGACTGACCGGACTGGAACATGAACGAAGCACCGAATTCCCAACTATCTGAAAGCTGGTAAAGAGCCGTGATCTTCAGGTCGTGCCTGCGGTCGAATTTCGGGCGGAACCAGCGTCCCAGGTTCACGCTGTCAAACTGCGAGTAGACATAGCCAAGAGCATATCCGATCCAACCGGTAAGCCGGCCGGTGCGCTTCTGGATGAAGAGCTCGGCGCCATATGTGTAACCGCGGCCAACGTAGAAGACATCCGACACCTGTACCTGGCGTCCGCGATTGCCTTGCTGCAGCTCGTTGATGTTTGCCAGGTTCTTGTAGTACACGTCGACGTTCACATCGTAGCCTTCGTATGGACGTGTCTCCATCGAAAGAACGTAGTGGTCTGCCCGACCGGGCGGCACGGAATTGTCAGACGGTAGCCATGTATCGAAGAAGGAAAAGTCCGGAGCTGAGGCAAGACGCAGGTACTGGTGATAGATACCCCATGCCGCTTTGACAGCGACGTTCTCACCCACCTGCAGGCGAGCCGCGAGACGCGGATCGATGAGGAAATCCTTGCTGGACGTCCAGTAGCTGGCACGAAGTCCACCCTGCAGTGAAAGCGCATCGGTGACGTTCCAGTTGATCTGCGCAAAGGTCGATTGGGTATTGTCCCAGATTACCAGAGCTGTCGTGTCGCGAATGACCGTGTTGTTCTGCGCTGATTGCTCGAAGAATTGTGCGTAGTTAAAATTGAAAAGTGTGCCCTCATAGCCCCCTTTCACCGTGAGATTGTCTGCGGCAAACCACTCGAGTTCAGCTTTGAGCGTATAGTCTGTGATGTTGTTGAGTACCTCGAAGGCAATGCCTGCGTTGCGACCGTCAAATCCATTATCGTAACGGCTGGCGCTAAGCGTAACTACGGAGAACACCGTCGGATCGTAGATGTGCGTCCAACGCAATGATGATGCCCGGTTGCCGATGCGCACTCCAAAGTCAAGACCCGGCTGAGAGAATCCAAGCTGGTCGCGTGTAAGGAACCCACTGAGCGACACCTTGTCGTCTTCGCCGAAACTCTGCGTGATCTTGGCGTTGAGATCATAGAAGTTGAACGTCGGGAACGGTGACTCGGGGTCTTCGGGAATAATTCCAAGAATCAGGTCGAGATACGTTCTGCGTCCACCGAGGAAGAACGATCCGTTTCCGAGCGGACCCTGCAACGAAGCACGTGAAGAAATCAGGCCAAGTCCAACAAGTCCTTCGACGTGATCACGGTTGCCGTCCTTCTGCGTGATGTTCAGCACCGCTGACATGCGTCCGCCGTACTCGGCCGGGAAGCCCCCTTTGATAAGGTCGACATCCTTGATGGCATCGTTATTGAAGGCCGAGATAAATCCGAACAGGTGTGTCGGGTTATACACCGTCATACCGTCGAGCAGGACAAGATTCTGATCCGGGGAGCCACCGCGGATGAAGAGTCCTGAGGATATCTGTGATGAAGTCAGCACTCCGGGGAGCATCTGCAGTGCACGGAAAATATCGGCCTCGCCACCGATACGCAGCTGACTGAGCTGCTCGATCGGAATGTTCACACGGGAGATCGAGATCTCGCGTTTGTCCTCATCGCGGTTTGCTGTAACGGTGAGCTCACGCCCTCGTGACGTATCAGAAACAAGTGCAACCCTGAGCTTTGCTCCGCCGCCTCGTGGGATGCTGACGGAAACGTCTTTCTTATTATAACCGACGTATGAGACGACCACGAACTGCTGTCCGACGGGAACGTTCGATATCGAGAAGTATCCGCTCTTGTTTGTGTAGGCGCCCGCCTTAATGCCCTTGATCGATACCGTCGCTCCGATAAGGGGCTCTTTACTCACCGCGTCTTCGACGAAGCCCGAGACAGTACCGCGGACCGAATCTGCAGGACGCTCGGCCGGCCTCTCTGCTGCGTGCGCAGCAAAGAGCGATATAGCCATGACGGCTAGGATGGTAGCGAAGTTTCTCAGAGGGCGTGCAGATGACGAACTTTACGTTCAATTGTTGCGTTGAACAACGCGGTAGACAACAAACGGACGGAAAAGGTTCCGTTCCGTAGATTTGCGCGCAATCGAACCCAATATTTCAGCGATCATCATGGCCATCTACATCACGAGTGACTGTATCAACTGCGGCGCATGCGAGCCCGAGTGTCCGAACACGGCTATTTACGAGGCGGGTGCCGAGTGGGAGCTCGCCGGAGCAAAGCACAGTGACAGCACTTCGCCGGGAGGATTCGGTGGAAACTTCTTCTCGGGCGAATTCTATTACATCGTTCCGGATAAATGCACAGAGTGCAAGGGTTTCCATGATGAGCCGCAGTGCGCTGCCGTTTGTCCTGTCGACTGTTGCCTGCCTGATCCTCATAATGTCGAATCTGAGCAGCAACTTCTGGCAAAGAAGGATAATCTCGACTCGGTAGACACGATCCGCCTGCGCTCATAGGACATGTTCGCCGAGATCCACGTTGAGAGAGGGCGCATACGCGCCGTTCTACCCTGCCTGAGCGGCACGGTCATCCGAACTGAAACCGACACGTTCAGCTATCCGGGATGTCACGTCTATCCGGGCCTTGTTGATAATCACGCGCACATCGTCCTGCTCGGCGAGCAGCTAACGTTTACATCTCTTCACGCTGTGAATAATGCAGACGAGCTTCTCAGTGCGATCTCCCGAGCAGAGCCAGTTGATGGGTGGCTTCGGTCAACGGGCTGGAATGAAGAATACTGGTCAGACGGAAGAATCCCGTCTCGTGTCGAACTTGATGCGGTCTCCGGTAACGTTCCGCTTCTGGCCGTGCGCATCGACTCGCACGCAGCACTGGCCAACACAGCAGCACTGCTGCGCGCCGGTGTTGATCCTGCAACGGCACCCGACGTGCTGATCGATGAAGATCTTGATCCGCTTTGGGCTTGTCTTCCGTCTGCGTCGCCGGAAACGCTCCGCTCGATGATCGAGCGCGCCACGTCGGCATGTGCGAAGCATGGCATAACCGAGGTGCACGATATGAACGTTGCCGAACCATGGCTGGAAGTATTCCGCGCCATGGCCGAGGGTGGCCGGCTGCCGGTGCGCATTCAGTCTTTTGTCGGCGGTCAAACGCGTCAGTGGCAAGAGATCGGACAGCTTCCTGCAGGGGGCGAATTGCTTCGCGTGTGTGGTGTGAAACTGTTTGCCGATGGTGCACTCGGTTCGCGTGGTGCATTGCTCTCAGCCCCCTACGACGATGATACGTCAAACGTCGGCCGACGGCTTCTTAGTGCAGAAGAGATGACAGCGATGATCACGGAGATCGTGCAGGCCGGATGGCCCTGTGTGGCCATTCATGCAATCGGTGACCAGGCGGTGCACAATGTGATAAATGCCTACGAAGCGGTGCGATCGTTGCCCGAAGCGGCCGATGTGATCTTTCGACTTGAGCATGCGCAGAGCGTGCGCGATGAAGACCTTGAGCGTATGGCGCGCAGTCGCATTGTTGCCTGCGTACAGTCGACCCATTGTATCAGCGATGCCAGCATGGCCGAGCGCCGACTTGGTCTCGAGCGTTGCCGATGGTCCTACCGCTGGCGCTCGCTTATTGACGCCGGCATTCACATCGGAGGTGGATCGGACTTCCCTATCGAGTCGCCCGATCCGCTGGCCGGCATGGCCGCATTTACCGATCGCATTCCTCGCGGACATACTGCCGCATGGCAAGCACACGAGCGAATCAGCCGGTCCGAGGCCCTCGAGGCATTCACTTTCGGGGCGCACGTGACATCCGGAATGGAGTATCGACGCGGACGCATTGATGTGGGATACGACGCCGACCTAACGGTGCTCGACGGTGATGTGCTCGATGAGTCGCGTCCGATTGGTTCGTCCGAGCACGTCGTGGCCACATTCGTAGCCGGCATTCGGCGCTACGAGCGATGAGACCGGATCTTCAGCGCGAGTTCAATACCGGGGTGACTTCTGAGAGTCACGCTGGCTTGATCGCCTCGCTGGAACGTCGTCTGGGACTCCCGATAGAGTTTCGGGTCTGTGAAATGCCCATCATCATCTCGAGCACGTTCGCTTCAGAGATGTCCAGCGCAGCGCAAGAGATCATCGAAGAATGTCTGTCGGCAGAAAATCTTGAGCGTTCGGCATCCACGCTACAGTCTCGTTACAGCGTGCG
>CALRYC010000030.1:0-23229 GCA_943372295.1 Chitinophaga pinensis | reverse complement strand
GTATCGACAACGCTCTTCTGCCAGTTCACGCCGTGCAGACCACGCCGGATGGCCGAAGCGTAGAAGGTGTTGATATTCTTTTCGCGGATAAACTGCGCTTCTTCGATGCACTGCGCTCGGATACCGACCTGCGTGATGCGCTTGGTGGGAAAGAACTCGGCAACGCGCGCCATGAAGGACGCGTGTGACCAGGGCGAACCCTGATACTCGTGCCGCAAGTCCGAATGCGCATCGAAATGCAGAACGCTCATCTTGGGAAAGGCGCGATAGTGCGCCGCGATTGGCGCCGTCGAGATCGTGTGTTCGCCCCCTAACGTAACAACGAACTTTTCCATTTCGATCAACGCATCAACCTGCTGCTCGATCAGATCAAGCGCAGCCCTGTCGATGGCCTTTCCAAACTTGATCGGCGCGATCGTTACGACGCCTTTGTCGTAGCACAGCTCGCGATCGGTCTCGTCATCGTAGAACTCCACATAGGCGCTGGCCTTGACGATGGCCTTGGGTCCATGCTTGGCTCCGGCACCATAGCTGACGGTGTGTTCGTAGGGGGCTGATACGATCGCGATCGATGCATCCTCGAGTGAAGAATACTTCTCCTCGATCGCTAGAAAGTTCTTTGTCGGACCAAGCACGTGCATGGGTATTTCCTGGTGAGATGAACTGCAATTTACGGGGCGCGACACGGAGTATTCCGACCGTATATTCAGTCGATGCCAACTCTATCCCAACGGCGCATTGGCTGGTATTTCTATGACTTTGCCAACAGCGCCTTTACAACATCGGTCGTGACGGTGTTCTTTGGTCCGTACCTGACGTCGGTTGCCGAACATGCGGCCGTCAACGGTCATTTGAGCTTTCTCGGACTTGCGCTTCACCCCGGTTCGTGGTTTTCGTTCTGCGTGTCGGCCTCAGTCGTTGTGCAGATGGTTCTGCTGCCGATCGTGGGGGCCATCGCCGATGCCTCGCACCGGAAGCGCCTTCTGCTTGCACTGACTGCGCTGATAGGAGCTGGGGCAACGAGTGCACTCTCCATTGTTCAGCATGACGCGATATCCTATCTCACAGGCGCTGGTCTGTTTATCATCGCCAATGCTAGCTTTGGCGCAAGCATCGTCGTTGCCAATAGCTTTTTGAATGACCTTGCCACGGACAACGAGCGCGATAAAGTCTCCTCGCGCGGATGGGCCTTTGGGTACCTCGGTGGAGGTCTCGCGCTGCTACTGCATCTGCTGTGGTTCAAGACCGCAACGACCGGTGATGAGAAGTCCTGGACGATCCGAATGATCCTTGCCAGTACTGGACTCTGGTGGGCAGCCTTTACGATCGTCCCCCTGGTCTTGCTGGCGGGCATTCGCCGTAAGGTCGGCAAAGTGCGCGTCGGCACGGCAGTTACGCAGCTGCGCGATACGCTGCGGCACGTCCGCCAGCACCCGCAGGCAGCAAGGTTTCTGCTTGCCTATGTGCTCTACAACGAGGCCATCCAGACCGTCATCACGATGGCCAGCGTCTACGGAAGTCAGGAGCTCGGCCTTGGGCTCGACGTGCTCACGCAGGCCATCCTGCTGGTGCAGTTCGTTGCAATCGGCGGTTCTCTGCTGTTTGAGAAGATGGCCGTTCGCATCGGCACTATGCGCGCCATCACCATCAGTCTCATCGGTTGGGCAGCTGCACTGATCTTCGCCTACTTCATGCCCGCATCGGGCTCTTGGTTTTATGTACTGGCCGTAACAATTGCCATTGTGCTAGGGGGCTCGCAGGCCCTCAGCAGATCTCAGTTCTCGAAGCTCATCCCGCATGGGCGCGAGGCAGAGTACTTCTCACTCTACGAAATCAGTGACAAAGGCACGGCGTGGTTCGGGCCCCTCACCTTCGGCCTTGTGCTGACGATGACAAACAGCTACCGATTCGCGCTGCTTTCACTGATCGCATTTCTGCTGATCGGAATAGTACTACTGCAACGTGTTAAAGAGCCACAAACGCGCTGACGCGAGAAATCCCGAGGGCGAGACTTCGTCTCGACCCTTCAAACACCGCGTCATTCCGTAATCGCGCAAATCTCTTCTCAATCCATGATCTTCCGCAGGAAGGCCGGCTGGCTGCTAGCGGCAGCACGGCGCATCTGCGGTTGAGATGGATCGGCGGCGCTTACGGGTACCGAGCTTGAAGAAGGGGGCTCTGTGTGCGGCATGCCGGCCTGACGATGGTCCTGCTCACGTTCGCGCTGACGGCGCAGGTAGGTCGGAACGTTGATGTCGTTGACATCAACATCGGAGGTGCTCGGCGCAGGTGGAGCAGGCGATGGTGCGGAGGTATCGACCGTAACGTCGCGGTCTGGCTGCTGACGGACGATCTCGATGATGGGGCCGGCCACAGGAGCTGCGACTGGAACAACCATCGTCTTCTTTTCTTCGTGCTGACGGTGGAAGCCGGTGGCCACAACGGTGATGGCGATCTCCTCTTCCATGCGTTCATCGATCACAACGCCGTGAATGAGATTAACCTCATCACCGGCGGCCTGTTCGATGGCGGCAACGGCTTCGCTGACCTCGAACATGGTCATGCCCGAGCCCCCTGTCACGTTAACGAGCAGGCCTTGAGCGCCGTATATCGACATGCCTTCGAGGATCGGTGAATTCAGAGCATTCTGCGCTGCCTCAATGGCACGGTGATCACCACTTGCGCGGCCGATTCCCATCAGCGCGTCGCCCATGCCGGACATTACCGTGCGGACATCGGCAAAGTCGACGTTCATATACCCAACACCGGAGATGATGTCTGCAATGCCCTTGGTGGCATTGTACAGAACATTGTCGACCATCATAAGCGCATTGGCAAACGTCACGTCACGGTCCACAACAGTCAGGATCCGCTGGTTGGGGATGACGATCAAGGCATCCACATGCTCACGCAGGTCCTTGATGCCATTCTCGGCAACGGCCATACGCCGTTTGGATTCATAATTGAAGGGCTTGGTCACGATACCCACAACAAGGGCACCGATCTCGCGGCCGATACGGGCGATCACCGGTGCAGCTCCGGTCCCCGTGCCTCCGCCCATACCGGCGGTCACGAAGATCATGTCGCTGCCGTCAAGGGCTTCGCGCACGTCATCGAGGCTTTCCTCAACGGCCATGCGCCCCCTGTTAGGGTCGGCCCCGGCTCCAAGACCACGCGTGACATCCTTGCCCAGCTGAAGCTTGATGCCAGCCGGATTGCTCAACAGAGCCTGGCGGTCAGTGTTTGCTGCAACGAACTCGACACCGTCGAGCCCACGGGCGATCATTGTGCGGACTGCATTGCCGCCACCGCCACCCACGCCGACCACGCGAATGCGTGCGTCGGACGTCAGAGATGATACATCCAACTCAATAGCCATCATTCCCCCCGGAAATCAGTCATGTTTCTTGAAGTTAACCAGTCAGAAGTTTTCAAACCAGTCTTTGAGCCGCTGGACGACTCCCTTTTTATGAACACGAACCTCCGCAGGCTCTGCAGGGGGCACATCTTTCGTTGTCTGGATTGTCGTTTGAACGTCATTTGAATCAGTAATGAACTCGTGGTGATGTCTGATTCCATAGAGCGCCAGTCCGATGGCAGTGGCCCTGGCTGGCGTGGTCACTTCGCGGGCAAACCCGTCATTGCCGAAGCCGCGGGGAAGTCCCTTGTTCACCGGCAATCGGAAGGTCCGCTGTGCCAGCTGCTCAGAGCCATAGAGGTCGGTGCATCCGCCTGTGAGAACAACGCCGGCGGCCAGCTGGTGCGACATCCCCGACTCATGAATGCGCGAGAGCACGAAGTCGTAGATCTCTTCCATACGTGGTTCGATGACCTGACAGAGGATCGACTTCGACACCTCCGTTGGCGTGCGACCACCGATACCGGGAACCTGGAAATGCTCGTCGCGCAAGATGCTCTCGCTGATCGCATGACCGTAGCTGAGTTTGATACTTTCTGCGTCGGAATTGCGGATGCCGAGTACGGCAACGATATCATCGGTGACGCGCTGACCGGCAATGCCAATAACGCTTACATAGCGCAGGACGTTGTCTTTGTAGATGGCCATGTCGGTGGTGCCGCCGCCGATATCGATGAGGGCCACGCCGACCTCTCGTTCCGCCTCATCGAGAACAGCGTAAGAACTGGCGATCGATTGAAGCACTACGGCGTCAACGTGTAATCCGGCCCGCTCGACGCACTTGTAAAGGTTGTCGACAGCTGAAGAACTGGCCGTGATCACAAGTGCATTGGCCTCAAGACGTCGACCGCTCATTCCAAGAGGATCCGAGATGCCGTCCTGTCCGTCTATCAGGTAATCCTGCGCGATAACGTGCAAAATGCGGCGGTCGGGAGTAACGTGTACCTGTGAAAGCTCGTCATGCAGACGCCTGACGTCGCCCTCGGATATCTCTGAAGTTCGTGTTGTTACGATACCGCGGGTTGTGAAGGTGCTGACATGCTCACCGCTGATGCCCACCACCACCGGCCCGAGTTGATATCCACTCGTCTGCTCTGCCCGGTCGACCGCCGCACGAATGGCATCGGCTGTTTTATTGATGTTACTGACGACGCCGCGCTTGAGTCCGTCGCACTCAGCAACGCCGGTTCCAATGACCTCAATGGCTCCCGTGTCCTCATCCCGCGACATGACGATCGCGCTGACCTTGGTCGATCCAATATCAAGACCGACATGGATCGTCTGCTTGCTCATACCGTCGCCCCCCCGCTTGATGACTGCGGCCGTTCGGAACGGTATCGCAGCACGATTTGATTGCGCCAGCGCAGGTCAACCTCTCGAACGTGTGCAAGACGAAGTGAGGCGGATGCATCTTTCCAGAAGACATTCATGTCGGCCAGCGCCTCCGTGGCCCGGTCAGAACCGACACCACCGAGATGCCACGTCGCGTCATCGGTGATCACATCAACTGTCCGCGATCGCCGGTCATATGCCAGCTCAGATATCGATTGGTAGAGTCGAGAATCCAACACACGCGCTGCATCATTCAACAGCAGAGTCAGTGAACGTACCTCCGACTCCGTCAGGACATAGCCGCTGGCCCCGTGCAACATCGGGACGTTATGCGCCGTGCGCTCCTGAACAACAGGCAGTACCGTGCCCTGGTCGTCCACGTATCGCAGTATGCCCCCCGACCGTAGCACATGTGCCACCGGCAGACGCTCGACAACGTCCACGCAAAGGTCGTTCACACCGGAAAAGTATACCGAGGCCTTGCGCACATAGGGGATCTGCTCGACACTCTGTCGAACCGAGGCAAGAGTGATGGACTTGGCCCGACGGAACCGCAGGGAGTCCACAGCTCGCTGGACAGATAACCGACTCAACCCCGAAGCGCCCATGACGTTGACCTCCGAGATCCGCTGACGGTCCTTCCACTGCGTGGCCATGAACGACAGAAACAGCAGTCCAAGCAGACAGATCACTAGCCCCGAAGTTCTCCGTTCAGGCTTGTCTGTCACGTCTGATTGCCGTGCTCGCTTGGCCACCACTTTCCTCATGTCCGTGAATAACTTTCGTTAGTTACTCACATATGTTGATAATTATCGTTTTGTCACTCGTTCGCTGCTGTCCCCGAAAGCAATAAATGGACATATCCATTCATATTCGCAACGAGTTAGTGAAAGAACAAATGTAGTGGACAATTATGGCTGATGCAAGCATGAAAGGGGGCGCGGCAGAACGATTTGCACACAGGTTATCCACGGATTGTGGAAAGGTATGGGCACCTCTTGTGCGATCAGCTTAGTGCCTTGGTTCGTCCCCCGTCCACCAGGATGCTCGTGCCGCTGATGTAGGCCGCCGCCGGCGAGGCCAGAAAGGCCACTGCAGCGGCAATCTCCTCGGGCTGCGCAAAGCGTCCGAGTGGTATCTCTGACACCATCGAGCTGACGACCTCCTGCCGACTTCTTCCACTGGAAGCCACATTACGGTCAATGATCGCCTCAAGCCGCTCAGTCATGGTAGCACCCGGCAAAACGTTGTTCACCGTGATACCCGTGCGCCCAAGTTCGGTTGCCAACGTTTTGGCCCAGCTGGCCATCGCGCCGCGAATCGTGTTGCTGACGCCAAGCCCTTCAATGGGCTGTTTCACCGATGTGGAAACGATGTTGATTATTCGACCATAGCCGGATCGCTCCATGTGTGGCACGATAGCCGACATGAGACGTTGGGCTACAAGAATATGATTTTCAAATGCTTGCAGCAGGTCGGCAACAGTGCTCCCACGGAGTGGCCCTGCTGTAGGACCTGCAGTATTGTTAACCAGAATGTGGATGGGGCCTACGATATCCACAACATTATTCACACCTGTTAGGTACTCGGTTTCGTCACGAAGGTCGACCGCGAGCGCGTGATGCTGCGCGCCATAAGGCGTCGCAAGACCGGCAACAACCGTGCGCAGCAGATCGGCACTTCGGGCCAGCGCCACGACCGTGGCTCCATTCGAGGCCAGTTCCATAGCCGTTGCCCGCCCGATACCTTTTGATGCACCGCAGACCAGTGCCGTCTTCCCTGTCAGATCCAGATTCATGGGATGCGCTCCGATGTGTAGCTTTGTTGCCGGCAAAGCTACCAACTCCGAAAGGACCCTACATGGCCATCCGAGCCCCATTTCCGTTGAAAACGTGGATCGACGAGCACCGTCACCTGCTCAAGCCTCCTGTGGGGAATGCCAAGGTCTATGAGGACACGGAGTTTATCGTTATGATCGTCGGCGGGCCGAACGCCCGCAAGGATTATCACTTCAATGAAGGTGAAGAGCTGTTCTACCAGCTTGAGGGAGACATCACCGTAAAAGTCATTGACGACGGTATGCCGCGCGACATGCACATCAACGAGGGCGACATGTTCCTGCTGCCGCCTCGCACGCCGCATTCTCCGCAGCGTCCGGCCAATACGGTCGGACTGGTGGTGGAACGCAAGCGCGAGAAAGCCGAACTCGACGCGTTCATGTGGTTCTGCGAGTCGTGCGGGACGAAGCTCTACGAAGAGTTTCTGCCGCTTACCGATATCGTCACCCAGCTGCCACCGATCTTCGAACGCTTCTGGTCGAGCACGGATCACCGCACCTGCAAGAAGTGCGGAACGGTCATCGAGCCCCCTGCCAAGGTGTAACGTCGATGCTCAAAATCGACTCTCACGCCCACATTCTGCCCGAACGCTGGCCATCGCTGAAAGAACGCTATGGCTACGGCGGATTCATCTGGCTTGATCACTATGCCCCCGGCAAGGCGCGTATGATGCGCGATGATGGGGTGTTTTTCCGCGACATCGACGAAAACTGCTGGAATCCGCTGGCCATTCTCCGGGACATGGATGCTCATAACGTGGACGTCATGGTGCTCTGCACCGTGCCGGTGCTGTTCTCCTACTGGGCCCCGGCCGCGGACGCCCTCGACTGGTCGCGCTTCCTGAACGACCATCTTGCATCGGTGATCGAACAACATCCGCGGCGCTTCATCGGACTGGGCACGGTCCCGATGCAGGACATCGAAATGGCCATTGGCGAGATGCGACGCTGCGTGCTCGAGCTGAAGATGCCCGGCGTTGAGATCGGTACGAACATTAACGGCATGAATCTCGACGATCGGTCGCTCGATCCCTTCTGGGCTGAGGCCGAACGTCTAGGAGCCGGCATCTTCGTTCATCCGTGGGAGATGATGGGGTCCGACAGAACCACGCGGTACTTCCAGCAATGGCTAGTGGGCATGCCTGCCGAAACTACGCTATCGATAACATCCATGATCTTCGGCGGTGTCTTCGACCGTTTCCCGAACCTGAAGGTCATGTTCTCTCATGCAGGGGGCTCTTTCGCCTTCACCGTCGGACGTATCTCACACGGATACCACGCCCGTCCTGACCTCTGCGGCGTCAATGGCGTGCAGGATCCGGCCAGCTATATCGGCCGATTCTGGGTGGACTCGATCACTCATAATGCCGATGCTTTGCGGTACCTCCTGGCGCTGATCGGACCACAGAAGATCGCCTATGGAACGGACTATCCTTTCCCGCTGGGTGACCTCGAGCATGGCCGCTTTATCGAGATGATGACGGATCTATCCCCGGCAACGAAACAACAGATTTTTGCCACATCCGTTATAGACTTCCTCGGAATTGACGCGGCCAACTATGAACGTCCGGACGAAGGTATCGACCAGACCGTGGAGTGAGCCGAGACATTTTCGTAGATTCGCAACGCTCTCGCGACGGAGGGCTCGCATAATGGTATTGCAGCTGTCTTGAAAACAGCCGGGAGAGATCCTGTGGGGGTTCGAGTCCCTCGCCCTCCGCTCCGTCATTACAGTTTAGTCGGAATCGCCCCTTACCACGCCTCACGGCAGGAGTATATCATGCGCACACTCACCACCCTCGGTTTCGCAGCACTCGCTCTGGCCCTTGTTTCGTGCTCGGATGAGCCAACCTCACCGGTTACCCCAGCATACGGCACCTACGTGCACACGGTCAACGGCGCGTACGTCATCAACGCGAATGTGAACGTAGCCATTGATGCAGTAACCAAGCAGACAACCGAGCAACCTGCACCGGATGACAGCACGGTTGTCTTCAATTCACAGCAGGGCGAAGGCACCGACCCTTCGAACCCGTCAGCGAAGCTTCCTCTTTACAGAACACAGTCGTATGTGTATGTCAACAACGCACCGACAGACACAGTGACGGTTTCGCAACTTGGTGGAAAGATCACGCAGAGCTTCCGTCTGCGGTATTCAATCCAGCAGATCCCGCTTGATCTGGGCCGCAAGGACATGGTCATCTGCGATCTTGGCAACTCCACGTGGACGGCTCTGAAGGACACCGTGCTTCCGTTCGACCTGCCGGGCATGGCGCAGTACAAGGCCTCAGGTACGCTGAACTTCACGGGAAAGTCGCTGGGCAATGAAACTGTGACGCTCAACGGCCAGACCCTCTCAACAAAGAAGGTTCAGATCGACATGAACGCGACTCTCTATCTGGCAGCCGGTCCGACGTCGATCCCTCTTCCTATCAAGCTCGAGCGCACGTACTGGTTCGCTGAAAAGGTCGGCGTGGTGAAGATGGAGCAGAAGGCTGCCGTCATCGATCTTGGCATCCTTGGGGGCTTCCTTGGAACACCTACGCAGGCTGTTCCAGGCATGATCCAGACCGCCAAGCGGTGGTCGACGCGTTAATCCCCCTGCTCGGGCTTCCAGATCCAGATATCATATCCTCCACGCCCGCCGGGACGGTCGCTGCTGATGCGATACGATCCGTCGTGCATGCGAGTGGCATCCGTTTCATTCCAAACCGTATTGAGCGCAGTGACCGGCACAGGGTCGCTCCATCGGCCACCCCGAGCTACGGACATATAAATGTCCTGTCCTCCAATGCCGCCCATGCCATCGGAGGCGAACAGCAAGGTGTCGGTAGCAATGAGTATCGGAGTGAGTTCGTTGGACGGTGAGTTGATGGCATCTCCGCCATGCTGTGGCTCGGACCATGTGCCATCGATGCGGCGCTCCATCATCCAGAGGTCAGTACCACCCAAGCCCCCTTCCCTGTCGGAGACAAACATCAGACGGGATTGATCGGGAGCAATGCTGGCCTGTGCGACAAAGAAATCTCCTGCGGCGGCCTCAAGTGGCAGCCCCTCATCAAGAGATGAAGCCGTGCGTAGAACGCTGATAATGGAGGCAAACGATTGACGCCTGCCCATGCGGTACGACGTAGCCAGCCCGGATCCACCCGGGGATAGACTGACAAAACCGCGCGCCCTGCCGGGCTGATTGAGGGTTCCGGGAACAAGAAGAGCAGTGCCGTCGCTATCGCACCGATACACTTGCGCCACACCGCTGCGCTCGGACGTAAAGAGCATCGCCCCGGGATCCAAATCAGCAGACGGCGCGTAATCATCGGCTTCGGAATTGCAGGTAGGATGCAGCCAAGGGGCTTGATGAACGAGATCCGTCTGCGCCATGCACACACCCGTGCGGCCGAGTATACCCAGGCCCAGCGCAAGAACAACGGCCGAAGAAGTGCGGCGCGCCGTTACCGACAGAAATGTCATGTCAGACCCCACGCGTTTCCGGTGACCAGATGAACTTATGCATCTGCAGCTGAAAGCGAACCTCGAGCTTATCCTCGAGGATCCACTCGACGAGCCTGACAAATGGCAATGCATCGAAGACGCAGGACATCAGAACGGCCGCCGCGCGGTGTTGAAGATCATACCGTTTGACAACCTCACGGGCGTACTCGTAGTCGGCCCTCGAAGCGATAACGAACTTCACTTCATCATGTGGTCGTAGCGCTTCGAGATTCTCAAGTCGATTCAGCGAAGACATCTTTGAGTCGGGACATTTGACGTCGACAACGCAGATCACCCTCGGATCGACCGACGACACATCGACGTGTCCGCCGGTCTCAACTGCCACGGTGTATCCTCGGTCGCAGAGTTCCTGCATAACCGGCAGCACCGCATGTTGCTCAAGGGGCTCTCCGCCAGTAAACTCAACAAAACGGATACCAGCTTGTTCGACCTCGGTATAGATCTCTTCAGGCGTCATCAGCCGGCCTACCTCGCGATGATCCAGTGCGTAGGGCGTGTCACACCAGACGCATCGTAGGCGGCATCCCTGCAGTCGAATGAACAGACACGGCAAGCCGGCACGGGTGCCCTCACCCTGCACCGAGGAAAAGATCTCATTAACGTTGATGCGGTCGCTTTGAAGGGGGCTTGATGACATGCACGCAAAACTACGCCACGGTGATCAAGCTACCCTCGTCGAACATCTTCACGACCTCGGCGCGCAGAGCCTGATGATGCTCAGCTCGAAGATGCGGGTCGGCCGAAAGAAGCGCATGAGCGTCGCTGCGAGCCTGTGCAATGATCTCGGCGTCTCCCACAAGGTCGGCGAAGCGGAACTCTGGTATGCCGGACTGGCGAGTGCCCATCACGTCGCCCGGACCGCGAAGACGTAGGTCGACCTCGGCAACCTTGAAGCCATCGGTGGTCTGCTCCATGGTTCGCAGACGCACCACGGCGGCCATCATCTCCTCGGCAGCAGAAGTGCGCGTGACCTGATAGCGGAAGTGATCCTTGGTTGCAAGGAAACAGTATGACTGGTCGGCTCCGCGCCCTACTCGCCCCCTGAGCTGATGCAGCTGGGAAAGTCCGAACCGCTCGGCGTTCTCGATCAGCATCACGGTAGCGTTGGGAATGTCAATGCCGACTTCGATCACCGTGGTCGACACGAGGACGTCGTACTCTCGTCGAAGAAATGCACGCATGATCTCTTCCTTCTCATCCCAGTTCATCTGTCCGTGCAGAAGCCCAACGCGCAGGTCTGGAAACACCTCGCTATGCAGCCACTCATAATGCTCAACCGCACTCTTTGCCTGCACCTTTTCACTCTTCTCAACCAGCGGATAGACAATGTAGGCCTGACGTCCGCGGGCAACCTCAGAGCGGATGAACCGAAAGGTCTCGGCCAGCGATGATTCGAAGACCAGGCGCGTGATGATGGGCTTTCGATTGGCCGGCAGCTGGTCGATCACCGAAACATCCAGGTCTCCGTATAGCGTCATGGCCAGAGTACGCGGGATCGGAGTGGCCGACATGACCAGTATGTGCGGCGTACGGGGCTGATCACCATGTGACATCTGCCCCATGCGTCGCAGCTCTTTGCGCTGGGCAACTCCGAAACGATGTTGCTCGTCGATGACGATCAGACCAAGCTTGCGATACTTCACGTCAGCCTCAAACAACGCATGCGTTCCGACCACGATCTGCGCCTGCCCGCTAAGGATCATCTCGTGGGCATGGCGCCGTGCGACACTGCGCTGGGCACCGACGAGCTGTGCGACGGTGATGCCTTCGACGTTGCTAAGAAGCTTTGTCAGACTATGATAGTGCTGCTCTACAAGGATCTCCGTGGGCGCTAACAGGACAGTCTGGTAACCATTATCGATGGCGCTCAACATGCACAGCAGGGCAACGATGGTCTTGCCCGAGCCGACGTCACCCTGAAGCAGCCGATTCATCGGCGTACCCGACGTCATATCGCCCACGATCTCACGGATGACCCGTTTCTGGGCAGCGGTGAGTTCATACGGGAGTGCGTCGATGATGGCGCGTGCGCGTGGACTCTGGGCCTGCATCGGCAGACCTCTCTCGGGTCGCTTACGTGAGGCACGCCGCGCCGCTAGATGGGTTTCGAAGACCAGGAGCTCTTCGTACTTCATGCTCTTCTTTGCCAGCTCGATCTGGTCCAGCGAATCCGGCATATGCAGCTGCCGCAGTGCATCGTGCTGCGGCACGAGCTGGCGCGCGCGGCGCAGGTCTGCCGGCACCGGATCATCGATCAGCCCCAAGCCCCTTTCCAATGCATGCTCGGCAACGGCGCGAAGATGACGCATGGTCAGTCCGGCAGACTTCAACCCCTGCGTCATGCGATAGCGTGGAAGAATGCTTCCGGCCCGGTACTGTTCGATCTCTTCCGGATGCACTTCCTCGACCTCGGGATGGTGCATGCTTAGCGTGCCCCACTTCGGATCATACTGCGGCACGCCGTGCACGACGTAAGTAGATCCTGCTTTGAGGACCTTACCGTAGTATGTCAGACCACTCCAGAAGATCAGCTGCATGGTGGCCGAGGAATCGTCACCGAGTACCGCCATGAGCATGCTTCGCCCCTTGCCAACGGTGCGCTGCTCGAGTCGCGTGACAGTGCCGACGAATGTGACCTGTGCCGTGACCTTGATGGCATGCGCAGCATCACCAGACCAGAGGTCAGGCGCGCGGTAGCGCTCGCGAAGCTGCGCGATGCTCTCGGCAGCCGTCCGATCAACATAGGCTCTGGGGACGTTGTAGATAGCGTCAGCGTAGCTGACGACTCCCTCCTTGGCAAGCGCCTCGGCACGACGTGGTCCAACGCCTTTGACGTACTGCAACGGCAGGATTAGCGGCGAAATGGACTCGGCAGCCAAAGTACTTCCCTGCGCTGCTTACCGGACGGTTCCGTCGACGATTGTCATCCACCCATGCACGTCCTCGACGTGTCCGAAGCGAATGTCATTTAGCCGGTTCCTGAGCGCATACATCCGGCAGTCATCCTCAACCCGCAGATGATAGTCGGTTCCGTCAACAGAGATTGTGGCAATAGGAGCGACAGAAGCCGCCGTGCCAACGCCGAAGGATTCGGTCACCCTTCCGCTTGGGATCCCCTCGGTGAGTTCTTCCACGGAGATCGGTCGCTCGATAACGTCGTAGCCGAGATCACGGGCAATCTGGATCACGCTCTCGCGCGTAACTCCCTTGAGAATGGTGTCGCCCGTCGGAGGTGTCACAAGTGCCCCATCGATGAAGAACATCAGATTCATCGTTCCCGACTCTTCAACGTGGTCGTGCTGCTTTGCATCGGTCCAGATCACCTGATCAAATCCGGCATCCTGCGCCAGCTTGGTAGGATACATTGCCGCCGCATAGTTGCCGGCACATTTGGCATACCCCGTGCCGCCGGGCGCAGCACGGGTGAACTCCCGCTCGACCTTGACGCGAAGGGGGCGAGTATAGACCGGCTTGAATGGTCCGCCCACCACCATGAAGGAGAATTCATCTGCCGCTTTCAGACCCATGCGCTCCTCGGTAGCGATCACAAAGGGTCGGATGTAGTACGACGCATCAGGTCCGGGCGGCACCCATTGGCGATCAACATCCACCAGCGAATGAATCGCTTCGGCAAAAAGATCAGCTGGCACAGGCGGCATAAGCATCCGCTCAAGCGAGATCGTAAACCGCTCCTGGTGCCGTGGCGTGCGGAACACGCCGATGCGGCCGTCCTGCATGCGATAGGCCTTCATTCCTTCGAAGACAATCTGCGCATAGTGCAAACCGAGGGCAAGGGGCGAGAACGGCACCGGACGATAGGCCTGGATGCGGGCCTTGCGCCACTCTCCATGCGAATACTCCGCAATGAACATGTGGTCGCTCGGGACGTTCATCAGCTTCAGGGATGCAACGGCATCGGCGTCGAGTCGCGGCAGAGCCGCGCGGTCTACTGGTAGAGGCATGTGCGAATCTATGGGTTTGGGGGACGTTAAACTTGATGCGGTCATCGATATCTTCGAGCATGATGACGCCGAAACGTGACATATCAGTTATCGAAACCGTCCAAGAGATGCAGTCGGTCGTCCTGAGCGCACGCGCCGATGGACTCAGCGTGGGGTGCGTTCCCACAATGGGTTACCTGCATGACGGACATGCTTCACTGATCCGCCGCGCTGCCAAGGAGAACGATATCGTCGTCGTTTCCATCTTCGTTAACCCGACTCAGTTCGGCCCGTCTGAAGATTATTCTCGATACCCACGCGACTTTGACCGCGACCTGCTCATCGTCGGCAATGCCGGCGGCACACACGTCTTCGCCCCTTCGGTCAGCGAGATGTATCCGGATGGTCCTCGCTCGAGCATCCACATTTCCGGGATAACCGAGGTGCTGGAGGGGGCTTCCCGTCCGACGCACTTCGATGGTGTGGCAACGGTGGTTTCGCGCCTGTTTGAGGCAATGCTACCCGACGTGGCGTACTTCGGCCAGAAGGACCTTCAGCAAACGCTGGTGATCCGGCAGCTTGTCCGCAATTCGCCTCTTGAGAGCGTTCACCGCGTCCGCGTGGAAGTGCTGCCGACCATTCGAGAACCCGATGGGCTTGCCCGAAGCTCGCGTAACGTGTACCTCTCGGCAGAGGACCGCCGTGACGCACCCGTGATCTTTAGGGCGCTGACCAGTGGAGTAGGGATTCTTGAAGGGGGCACTCGTGATCTGGATGCAGTGGAACGATCCATGCATGACGTGCTGAGCAGCGTGCCGAGACTGGTCATCGATTATGCCGTCGCCGTCGATGCTTCGACTCTCCGGCGTCCAGATTCGCACGGGTTTCCCGATGAGGTCGCTTTGCTGATCGCCGCCAGACTCGGCAATACGCGAGTGATAGATAACGTTCTCGTCAAGACGGATCGGCCGTAAGGTCGATTCTGTAAAGCATCCACTGCTTCATTGGTGCTGCGCCGCGGCGCTCATAGAAGTCACGGGCGAGCATGTTCCAATCCAGCACCTGCCAGTCGACGCGTCCGCAGCCACGTTCGCGGGCGATAGCCGTAACGGCATCAAAGAGCATGGACCCCACGCCAAGCGAGCGGGCGTCATCGCGGACGAATATGTCTTCGAGATACATCGTCGGCAGAGCCAGAAAGGACGAATACGTCTCAAGGGTGATGGCGTATCCAAGAGCCCTGCCCTGCGCATCGATCGCAATCATGGCTTCAACGCGCGGAGAGTCTCCGCAGATGTCTTTCAAGAGGCGCGCCCGGGCTTCAGCCGATGGAGGTTCGAGCTTCTCGTATTCAGCAAGCATCACCACCAGAGCGAAGAAATCGGAAAAAAGCTCGCGTGTGACCGGAACGATCTCGACACCCAACATCAGAGAGCCTGAGACAGAAAGGCCAGAAACGTCGATGGGTCCGAACGATACTGCGTCTGATACCCCGACTGTGCCACATAACTCCCGTCGGGACGAAGCATCACATAGAGCGGATTGGCCACCGTACCGTAGGTTTTGAGAATGTTCTGATTCGTGATGTACGGCTCGGACTTTCGGTCCGTGTAGAGTTGCACCAATACGAACTTCTTAAACTGCTCGACCACCTCTGGCTTGGGGAACACTTCCTTTTCCATGAGTCGACAGTTGACGCAGGCAAAACCCGTGAAGTCGATAAAGATGGGCTTACCCTCCTGGCGTGCGATCTTCTTGGCCTTCTCGAGATCATTCAACCACATAAGTGAGCCGTGACCGGTCGACGACTTCTCTGAGGTTGTCGGAGCCGCCGACGGAACCGGAGCACCGTTCATCTGATCGAGAAGCTGATGATAGTTCTCCGGTGGCAGCAGCGCCTCAAGGTCGGCGGCAAGGGGCTTGCCCAACATGCCACCGGTGAACCACAACGTTAGTGTGGCAAAGATCACGGCGAAGAATGCCCGTAGTCCACCGACGCGTTCGACGGGAGTGTCGAGGGTCATTCTGAAGGTGCCCAGCAGGTACAACACGATCAAAAGGCATACCCCTGCCCAGACGGCAAGGAACACCTCACGCGGAAGTAATCCGAGACCAAAGATGAACTCTGCAGTCGAGAAGAACTTTATCGCGGCGGCGATCTCGAGAAATCCCATCACCACTTTGAGATTGTTCATCCAGCCCCCTGCCCGCGGAAGACGCACCAGCAGCGAAGGGAACATCGACAACAGAACGAAGGGAATCGCAAAGGCCGTAGCAAAGCCAAATGTGCCGACGGCGGGATAGAGGTAATCGCCCCCGGAGGCGCTCAGCAGAAGAGTTCCAACAAACGGTACCGTGCAGGTGAACGACGTAAGCGAGAACGTAAGCCCCATAAGCAAGACCGACACCGTGCCGTCTCCCTGCGACTTTTTGTTCAGGGCGTTCATGATCGACACCGGCACCTGGATTTCGAAGGAACCGAAGAGGTTGAATGCCAGCACCATGAAGAGCAGACCAATGCCGAGGTTCATCCAGGGATTGGCCGCCAGGTCCTGCACGGCCGTGCCACCGAAAATGACCGAGGCCAGAATACCAACGGCGGTGAACGTTGAGATAATGCCGAGACCGAACAGTGCACTGTCACGCATGCCCGATCCGCGGTGCTTCTCGTGTCGCTTGGTAAAGAACGACACTGTGATCGGGATCATCGGGAACACACATGGCGTGAGCAGCGCTAGGAATCCGACGCCCATTGCATAGAGGAAGAAGCTCACCAGACCTTTGCGCTTTTCCGTTGCGATCTCGCTTCGACTGTCTTCGACGACCGGTGCGTTTGCAGTAGGTGCGGCAGGTTTCACAGTAGCCACCTCTGCCAGATCCTCAAACGGCGCGTTGGCTGATGTGGCCGTCTGTGTTACAACGAGAGACACCGGCAGTGACATATCCTCCGAAGGCAGACAAGCCGAGGTGTCGCAAAGCTGCATCGTGACAATGACCTTTGCCTTATGCTGCCCCACCGGCAGTGATGCCGAAGCACGCACCGGCACGGCGATCTCGATCGAACCCGAAAGCTCTTCGACGTTGGTCTCCCATGTCTTGTCAAAGGCTGAATGAGCCCCCTTGACGACACGTGGCTTACCGGCAAGCTTGAGAACTCCCGCCGGAGCAACACCGATGACGGTTGCGTCCGGACCCAGTCCGTCCGGCCCAACAGCCGGCGTCAGCCCGTAGCTATGCCAATGCTTTACGATGCGGCCCTTAACGATGATCGTGGCCGTATCACCGGCCTTCAGCGAGCATGCGGCAACCGGCTGGAAGATGACCTTGTCCTTTGCCGACGGCATCTGCGCATGAAGGGCATGTGCCGCACCTGCACAGAGAGACATCAGGACAATGATGCCGAGTGGAACAAGTCGGAAGGTATTCATTCAGGGGGCGAAGGATTGCGTAGAAAGGCTGGATAAGGACCAAAACTACGCAACGGTGCCGACTTCGTATTTTGACGCTCTTTCGTCCACGTTCTGCCCGGATATGGCCTCTACTACATCGATCGATGCGATCCTTTCGCTGTCCAAACGAAAGGGCTTCGTCTACCAGTCCTCCGAGATCTACGGTGGCTTGAACGGCTGCTGGGACTTTGGCCCTCTCGGGGTGGAGTTGCTGCGTAACATCAAGGACTCGTGGTGGAAAGCCATGACCTATCGGGCCGACATCGTAGGCATCGACTCGTCGATCCTGATGCACCCACGCGTGTGGGAGGCGTCAGGGCATATTCAGCAGTTCTCGGATCCGATGATCGATAACAAGACGTCGAAGTCGCGTCATCGTGCAGATAATCTGATCGAAGAGTATGTTACAAGACTCCGTAACAAGGGCAAGACCGTGCAGGCCGACGCTGTTGAGCAGGCACTCAATTCGGCCGGCACGAATGATGATCTCTATCAGATCATCATGTCAAATGCCATCCCCGATCCGGTCTCAGGAACAACTGACTGGACCGAGGTCCGCAACTTTAACCTGATGTTCGAGACGCACGTCGGCCCTGTGGCCGATGCGGCTAATGTGGTGTACCTGCGACCCGAGACGGCGCAGGGGATCTTCGTGAACTTCAAGAACGTGATGGAATCTTCGCGCATGAAGCCTCCGTTCGGCATTGCGCAGATCGGCAAGAGCTTCCGCAACGAGATCAACACCAAGAATTTTCTGTTCCGTACGCGCGAGTTCGAGCAGATGGAGATGCAGTTCTTCGTCAAGCCCGGCACTGAGGGCGAGTGGTTCGACTACTGGCGCACGGCACGCTGGAACTGGTTTGTGCAAACTCTCGGCATCGACGCCGAGCACCTGCACCGCAAGCCCCATGAGAAGCTTGCGCACTACGCTGCGGCGGCCGAAGACATTGAGTATCTCTTCCCCTTTGGTTGGGGCGAGGTCGAAGGTATTCATTCGCGCACGGACTTCGATCTTGGACGCCACCAGGAGTTCTCCGGCAAGAAGCTCGAGTTTGTTGACACGTCTACCAAGGACCGGTTCGTGCCATACGTGATTGAAACCGCGGTCGGTGCGACGCGAACCTTCATGGCCGTGATGTGCGATGCATATACCGAAGAAGAGGTCCCGAATGGTGATGGGGGCTCGGAGACGCGCGTTGTGCTGCGTCTGAAGCCGTCGCTTGCTCCGGTGACAGCTGCCGTTCTTCCTCTGGTGAATAAGGATGGTATGCCCGAAGCAGCTGAAAAGATCGTTGCCGATGTTCAACGGCAATTCCGAGTAGACTACGACACATCCGGGGCTATCGGTCGTCGCTACCGCCGACAGGATGAGGTTGGCACACCTTACTGCATCACTGTAGACGGGCAGACAGTTGCCGACGGAACCGTGACTCTGCGCGACAGGGACACCATGCAGCAGGTGCGTATCCCCGCTGCGAATCTCAATGCGGAGATCTCGGCGCGTATCCATCAATGATCCGAAATCTGATCATCGTTGCGGTTCTTTGTGGCGCTGCCTGGCAAAGGGCTGTAGGGGCGGATGACGACTCAACCTACATCCGCATCGCCAAGGCGATCGAGACCTTCAACGCGGTCTTTCGCGAGGTCAACACGCGGTATGTTGACGATGTCAATCCGACCAAGCTCGTCGATGTTGGCGTTAGCGCCATGCTTGGCTACCTTGATCCGTACAGTGAGTATTTCATCGATGACGAGACCGACGAGATCGAATCGGTCACCACCGGTTCGTACGTCGGGTTCGGCATTTCAGTGTCAAACCCCGATAGCGCCCTTACGATCACAGACCTTCGTGAGTCTGGTCCCGCCCGCAAGGCCGGCATCCGCATCGGCGACCATCTGCTGTCAGTCGACAGCGTCCGTACCGACACCATGCAGTCAGACAACCTGCGCGCCTACACACGCGGCAAACCCGGGTCCCAAGCGCAATTGAAGATCCAGCGCGAGGGCCGGCCGGACACACTAACGTTCACCCTGCAACGCTTAGAGCTCGACCTGGAATCGATCGGATACAACGACGTTCTCCCCTCGGGGATCGGATACATCAGTCTTGAACGATTCACAAAGAATACCGGCTCCGAACTGCGTCAGTGCATCGCGTCACTGCGGTCTAAGTCAGCGTTATCGGGAATTGTCTTGGACCTTCGCGGGAACCCCGGCGGACTTCTCGAAGCGGCGATCGACGTGGTAGAGACATTTGTGCCCATGGGCAGCCCCATCGTCTCGACCAAGGGCAGGTTTGATGAATCCTCCACCGAGTACCGATCGGACGCTGTCCCCATCGAACCGACCCTCCCGCTCGTGGTGCTGATCAACGAGTTCTCCGCGAGCGCCAGCGAGATCGTTGCCGGCGCGTTGCAGGATCTCGACAGAGCGGTGATCGTCGGTATCCGTTCCTTCGGAAAGGGACTGGTTCAGTCGATCGTACCGCTGTCAGACAACGCCATCCTGAAGCTCACCACGGCGCGCTATTACACGCCTTCCGGACGATGCATTCAGCGCAGGAACTACCGAACTTCGAAGGACGAGGTCGACACGACAGCATATCGCACATTTGCCGGCCGTCGCGTCTCCGGCACGCATGGCATTGATCCGGACCTGGTGGTGAGCGATTCGATCTTCTCGCCCCTTGTCAACGAACTGATGTCGTCGAATCTCATCCAACGATTTGCCACACGCACCGCTTCCGGCATGAGCGATCTACCCGCCGGGTTCGCCGCCGATGCCCGCATGTTCGACAGTTTCCTGCGCTTTGTCGATCAGCAGCCCGCACGCAAGCGGAGCAAGCTCCTGAGTGGTCTGGCAGATGCCGAGGAGCTAGCCCAGAAGTACCGGCTGCCGAAGACGTCCATTGTGGCTCTGGAGGGGGCTCGCCGTTCAGTCGAGCGCGACCAGATCCAGTCGATCCGACGTCATCAACGCGACATCCTTCGGCTGATCGACATGGAGATCCGCACGCGGTTCGGAACAGCCAAGGATCGAGATCGATGTCTTGTGCCACTGACGCCATCCGTTGGACGTGCCGTCGAGATCCTCCGCGGCGATTCCTATCGGCAATTGCTGTCGTCAGAATTGCCCGCGGATCACTAAATTTGCAGCCCCTTGCCCGGATGCACGAAGGTCGAGGCTGCTACGTCCTGACTCGCGCCAATGCATATGGCCTGCCACCTACACTTCAAACCTTCTGCCGCTGAGAGCCCTTCATGAGGATTACCAAACAGTACACCAACCGTGAAAGCCAGTCACTCGACAAGTACCTTCAGGAGATCGGCCGCGTCGATCTTCTCACAGGTGATGACGAGATCGTCCTGGCGCAGACCATCCGCAAGGGTGGCTTTGAAGGTGCTCAGGCACTTGAGCGGCTGGTCAAGGCTAACCTTCGCTTCGTTGTGTCCGTAGCCAAGCAGTACCAGAATCAAGGTCTGTCGCTGGGTGACCTTATCAACGAAGGCAACCTGGGTCTTATCAAGGCCGCCAAGCGCTTCGACGAAACACGGGGCTTCAAGTTCATTTCTTATGCCGTGTGGTGGATCCGCCAGAGCATTCTTCAGGCATTGGCCGAACAGTCACGCATTGTACGCCTCCCGCTCAACCGCGTTGGTGCACTGAACAAGATCGGGAAGAAGTTCTCCGAACTTGAGCAGCAGTATGAACGCGAACCGACCGCCGCTGAACTTGCTGAGCAGCTGGAAATGTCGATCGCGGAAATCTCGGAAACGATCAAGATCTCCGGTCGCCACCTGTCGGTCGACGCACCCTTCGTTCAGGGCGAAGACAACCGCCTGCTGGACATCCTTCCGAATGATCAGCAGCCACCTCCGGACAGTGAGCTGATGCGCGAGTCCCTGCGTGTGGAAGTGCAGCAGGTGCTCAACACGCTCAGCGAGCGCGAGGCCGAAGTCATCCGTCTGTATTTCGGGCTTGATGACCAGCAAGCATTGACGCTGGAAGAGATCGGCGAAAAGTTCAACCTCACGCGCGAGCGCGTTCGCCAGATCAAGGAAAAGGCCATCCGTCGGCTGCGCCATGCATCCCGCAGCAAGGCACTGCGTACGTATCTGGGTTGATCGGCGTCGCAAGATCGAGCAACGACCAACCCTTCAGTAGTAATGAGCACGTTTGACGAGTATCTGGGCGTGATAACGCGCTCGCATGGACTCGACGGAACGATGGTCCTAACGGACGTTGTGACCCTGCCTCGCCCCCTTACACCGGGCTCAGAGGTGGCCATCGGCTACAGTCGTGACTTTGCCCACCCACACGTGGTGGCGCACTTTGAATCGACCCCTTTTCGAACAACACTGAGGCTACGTGACATTGTTACGGCCGAAGCCGTGACGTCCCTTGTCGATCAGGCCGTCTATGCTCGTTCTTCAGACGTTGGCATCGATGTAACGAGCCGCTTCCGCATCGGCGACGTTGAAGGATGCACGGTCGTTGATGAATCGGGTGCAACCCTCGGGACGATCACCGATGTATGGCTGATGCCTGCCAATGACGTCTGGGTTTTGACGCTGCCCGGCGACCGTACGATCCCCCTGCCGGTGATCGACGATGTGATTCTCAAGGTCGATCCGCAGGCACGGTTGATAACAGTGCGCCTGCTGCCGGGACTGGCCGAGCTGGGTACTGCCGATGAGGAGCGTGACGATGAATGAGTCACCGATCCGCATCGACATTGTCTGCGTGGTACCGCAGATCCTCGAGTCGTTCATCACTACCTCGATCGTCGGGCGTGCCCGTCAGAAGGGGCTGGCAGAGATCGTGCTGCACAATCTGCACGACTACGCAAGTGATACGTTCCGGCATATCGACGACACTCCGTACGGCGGTGGCGCAGGTATGGTGATCCAGTGTGAGCCGGTGTTCAGATGCATCGAGTCGCTCACTGCAGAACGTCAATACGATGAGGTCATTTACCTGTGTCCGGACGGACGCATGCTCGATCAGCCGACGTGCAATGAACTGTCGATGAAACGATCATTGATCCTCCTTTGCGGACACTACAAAGGCATTGATCAGAGAATTCGCGATGTTCTGGTGACCCGTGAGATCTCCGTGGGCGACTATGTTCTTACAGGTGGAGAGATCGCGGCTGCCGTGCTGACGGATGCGATCGTGCGACTGGTTCCGGGTGTGGTCGGAGATGCCGAGAGTGTACTGGAAGACTCTTTCATGCATGGTCTGCTGGATGCGCCTCTCTACACCAAGCCGGCCGACTTCCGTGGACATCAGGTGCCGGATGTTCTGATGACCGGCAACCACGCGCTGATCCGTCAGTGGCGCTCCGATCAGGCTCTCGAGCGCACGCGGCAGCGGCGTCCGGATCTGCTAGCAGACCGCGAGGACGCACCGTGATCGCCGAATCTGTTGTCAGCGTTCAGAACCGGCATGGAGATCTCATACACACGACCGTGACAATGCCGGCTTCGGATGCCTCGCCGCATCCACTGCTGGTGATCCTGCACGGCCATAAGGGCTTTCGCAACTACGGCTTTCTTCCGTGGATCTCGCAAGGGGCTTCTGCAGGTGGTATGATTGCTCTTCGTATGTGCTTCTCACTGAATGGCATGGATAACACGGCGTGGCTTGTTCAAAAGCCCGATGACTTTGCGCGCAATACTCTTTCGCGCGAGGTCGACGACGTACACGACCTTCTGGCGCAGATTCGCTCTCATGATG
>CALRYC010000029.1:0-24327 GCA_943372295.1 Chitinophaga pinensis | reverse complement strand
TGAGGGATCTTGGGCACATCGTTCTGATACCCCATACCGCCGGTGTGCGGCGTCTGAATTCCGTAAGGACCGACGCTCCTGACGAGTGAGGCAATTGCTCCGTACTTCGATGCCTCTGAGGCCCCACGAACGCGGTATTGCACGGTCTCACCATAGGTCGTAAAAGGCACATTGAACACCACGATTCGCCCCTTTGCCTCGGCCTGACGTGCCTTGAGATCGTCGAAGCTCTTCACGACCACGACGCTGCCGGTAAGGGGCTTGCCATCTGTTCCGATGCTTCCACCAAGACCACAGAACGGCAACGAGCGTCCAATGGGCTTGGACATCGTTAGCGATTCGTTGCCACGCCGCCAGTTTGGCACCATAACGGGCTGGGTTTTCACGTTCCAGCCCTCGGCCGACATCTTGCCGATCAGCCAGTCAAGCCCCCTCTCAAGGTTCTCCGAACCGCTCAGGCGCTTTGGATAGTGATCACAGAAGTCTGCCAGAAGCGAATAGCACCCCTTGTCGTCCTTGGTCCACGCAAGCATGCGTTCGGCATCGCGGGAAAAGCGCTTCGTGAGTTCATCGCCCGCAGCGGAAAGACCCGCGCAGCTCACGAGGAGTGTCAGAAACAGACGAAAAAGTGTCATGGCTATCCTCACGCAGAAAGGCGTCGATGAATTTCGAGCACGCAAAAAATACGACACTCTTACCGTGGTATCTTTGCCCGTCGAAGAGTTCCACATTTTCCTGTAGCGACAATGAGCATCTCTGTACGTGCCATCCCGGAATCGGAAACGCTCCAATTCATCAAATCGCAATGGAACTTCTATAAGAACGATCCGCACTGGGCGCCGCCGCTGATCATGGATCGACAGAAGCTGCTCAACACCAAGAAGAACCCGTTCTATCAGCATGGCTCGATCCAGCTGTTTCTTGCCGAGCGCAACGGTGAAGTGGTAGGGCGCATCGCGGGCATCATCAACCGCAATCACAATGTCACACACAACGACAAGGCGGGCTTCTTCGGATTCTTCGAGAGCATCGATGATCAGGAAGTCGCCACCGCCCTTCTGCGTGCAGCAGAAGAGTGGGTCAGGTCAAAGGGCATGGACGAGATCCGCGGACCCGTCAACCCATCGATGAACGACGAATGCGGCCTGCTGGTCGACGGCTTCGACGGTACGCCCGTCATCCTGATGACCTACAACCCACGCTACTATGCCAATCTGATTGAGGGGGCAGGATACGGCAAGGCCCAGGATCTGTTTGCCTATCTGCTGCACAACAAGGATTATGCATCAGACAAAATGAAGCGTCTGTTTGACGTCATCGTCAAGCGTAACAACCTGACCTTCCGTTCGTTCAACTTCTCAAACAGCAAGCAGTTCAAAAAAGACGTCGAGACTCTGAAGCAGATCTACAACCAGGCCTGGGAGAAGAACTGGGGCTTTGTGAAGTTCACCGATGCCGAGTTCGACTTTCTGGCGGCCGACCTTAAGCAGATCGCCGACGAAAAGCTCGTCTTCATCGTCGAGAGCCACGGTCGCGTAGCCGGCTTCTGCCTTGCCCTGCCCGACGTGAACCAGTGCCTGAAGCACAACAAGAGCGGCGGCATCCTCGGCGGCATCTGGCACCTGCTCACAAAGAAGAAATCCATCGACCTTGTCCGCATCATTGTCCTCGGCGTCCTGCCAGAGTTCCGCGGTACCGGCATCGACGCCGCCATGTACATGGAGATCGGCGAACGCGCCAAGCAACGCGGTATCCTCAAGGGCGAAGCCAGCTGGATCCTCGAAAGCAACGAGATGATGAATAAGGGGCTCACCCAGACAATGAATGGAGAACGATACAGGACGTATCGGATTTACGAGAAGGCTTGCTAATGGGACGCGCATTTGAATTTAGAAGGGCCCGCAAAGAAAAGCGATGGGCCAACATGGCACGAACGTTCACCAAGTATGGACGTGAGATCTCGCTGGCCGTAAAGGCCGGTGGACCGGACTTGGAGACCAACGCACGACTGCGCGTGGTGATCCAGAACGCCAAAGCGGCAAACATGCCGAAGGACAACATCGAGAGCGCCATCAAGAAAGCATCAGCGAAGGATGCTGCCACCCTTGAGGAGATGAACTACGAAGGGTACGCCCCGTACGGTGTTGCGATTTTTGTGGAGACGGCAACAGATAATCCAACGCGGACAGTGGCCAATGTGCGGTCGTACTTCAACAAGTGCAATGGGCAGTTGGGCACGTCGGGGTCGCTTGAGTTCATCTTCGATCGCAAAGGTGTTTTCACGATCCCTTCGGCCGGTGTGAACCGCGACGATCTGGAAATGCTCCTCATCGAGAATGGGGCTGAGGACATTGTGGAGCAGGACGATGATGTTATTGCCTACACATCCTTCGCGGACTTCATCGGCGTTCAGCGGGCGCTGGAAAACGCGGGTGTTGCGGTAACGAATGCTGAGGTTCGGCGTCTACCGAACAATACCGTCACCCTTACAGACGAGCAGGCTGAGGAGATCATCAAGCTGATCGATAAGCTTGAAGATGATGACGATGTGCAGAATGTGTTCCACAACATGAACGAGAACGAATAAGCATGTGCGGTATCGTCGGCGTCTTTAACCACCCGCAGGCATCAGCTCTTACATACTATGCTCTTCATGCTCTGCAGCACAGAGGTCAGGAAGCAGCGGGTATTGTTTCGATGTATGCAGACGAGAAGTCAGGCAAGCCCCGTCTCGGAATCCATAAGGGCGATGGTCTTGTCCTGGACGTTTTCTCCGACCATTCGCTGTTTGAAAAGACGCTCGTCGGACGTGCCGCGGTAGGACACAACCGGTATTCAACCACAGGCAGCAATTCGCTGGCCAACATCCAGCCGTTCAGCTTCAACTACACGGGCGGGAATTTTGCACTGGCGCACAACGGCAATCTGACCAACACTCGCCCCCTTCGAGATCGACTCAAGAATGAGGGGGCGATCTTCCAGTCGACCTCCGACAGCGAGCTGTTTCTTCATCTCATCGCCCGCAGTCGCAAGGCCACACAGATCGAACAGATCCGCGAGGCCGTGCGCACCGCACAGGGGGCGTATTCGATCGTGATGTTGTCTGAGTCGGCCATGTACGCTACGCGCGACCCGCATGGCTTCCGACCATTATGCGTGGGACGCATCAAGCACGAGACGGGATACGCTTACGTGGTGGCCTCAGAGACGTGCGCTCTGGACATCATCAGCGCCGAGTATGTGCGCGATGTGGAGCATAATGAGATCCTAGTGTTCGATGAAAGGACCATCACAACCGGTGAGATCACGTCGCACTACATCGATGAGTCCATGACGACATCTCGTCAATGCATCTTCGAATACGTATACTTTTCGCGTCCCGATTCGAAGATCTTCGGACACAACGTGGACAAGGTTCGCCGCAAGATGGGCAAGAACCTAGCCGAGGAGAGTCCGGTCGCGGCAGCAAATGATCGCGATGTCATCGTGATTGCCGTGCCTGATTCCGGCAACACGGCTACTCTTGGCTACGCACGTGTAAACCAAGAACGCTTTCCATCACGGTATGAGATCGGGCTCATTCGTTCTCATTACGTCGGTCGCACCTTCATCGCACCGGGACAGGACAAACGTGAGTTCAAGGTCAAGACGAAGTTCAACGTCGTCCGTGGTGTTCTCGAAGGCCGCACTGTTGTTGTGATCGACGACTCGATCGTCCGAGGAACAACATCGAAGTCCCTCATCAAACTTATCCGCGAGGCCAACCCCGAGCAGGTTCACCTGCGGATCACATCGCCCCCTGTCAAGCATCCATGTATGTACGGCATGGACTTCCCGAGTGAGGATGAGCTGATTGCGAATCATTTCAGCTCGGATGATTCCATTGCTCATGAACTTGGAGCCGATAGTGTGCGTTACCTAAGCGTCGAGGGGCTTATGGACTCCGTCCCTCAGGGTCCGGGCATCAACTACTGCACGGCCTGCTTCACGGGAGAGTATCCGGTAGAAGTCGACATGACGGTGACCAAACTCAGCACGGAAGAATGAACACAGAAGAATTTGACGACAATGCGTCGATGCTGCCACCCACGACCAAGAATGGGTGGCTTATCATTTATGGGGTAGTGGCGGTGCTGGCGATCACGGGGGTGATCCTTGGGGCGCTTTACCGAGATACAACCAAACCCGGCGAGGTGATCTCTCGCGACCGTCAGAAGCATGCCAAGCAGGTTGTGTACACCGTCGTCTTCAGCCGCATCGAGCCGCAGCAGGCCGACAGTATCATCAACCGTATCACGCGCGACATCGGATCCGACACGACCAAGACGGACATGATCATCGGATCGCCGACCACCGACCCGTGGTGTGCATCGATCGGCGAGTATCGTCGCAACTTGAAGAAGGCTATGATGACCGCGAAGGTCATCCCCATCGGCAAGCAATCAGTCATCGTCTCCATGATCGGTGGCCTTCTGATCAAGAACGAGCTCCCTGCTACGATCTACCTTGTTGGTAACATGTCAGAGGATGACATCTCAACGATCGTTCCCCGCACATCGCGCACGGTAGCCGCACTTGAACTGCGGTCACGGATTATGGGGCCGGTAAGAGTTGTAAGTCTCATGGACTCAACGCGTCAAGGCAACGCGGCATACGCAAAGCTTTTTGCTGAAAAGGGGCTGGCAATACCGTAAACGGATAGCCCCCTACTTGCCGACGATGACGATCTCCGTGCGGCGGTTTAGGCGTCGTCCAAACTCCGTCGTGTTATCACCAATTGGCTTTGTTGATCCCATTCCTACTGCCTGGAGTCGTTTTGGATCCACGCCTTTTTTAAGCATGTACGCGCGCACGGCGTCAGCACGTAGCAGCGACAACGCCTTGTTCTGCTTAGGGCTGCCGGTGTTGTCGGTGTGTCCTTCGATACGCACAATGACCGACGGGCGGCTCTTCATGAACTCATGAAGCACTTCCAGCTCCTCTATGCTGTCTGGCAAAACCGACGATGCGACCGGGAAGAGGAGGTTCTCGATGATGATCTTTCGACCGATCTCGACGATCGGGATGATCTGCTTAACAAGCACACGTTTACGCTCGTCCATGAGGGCAACATTGATCGAGTCGCTTCTGACCTTTGAGTCGCTCTTATAGAAAATCGTATACAAGTTGGTGAGCCGTTGCGAATACAGATCCAAGATCTTGGAAAACGACTGATTCAGATCAAAAGAGGTTCCCCGTGTTGCCTCTGCAATTCTTTGATATGGCTTGATATTCGCAGGAACAATGCAAAACACCCGCATCTTCTGCTCGTTAAGATGCTGAATGATACTCTCGGTGTTGAATCGCGTACGGCCACTGCCTCGCTCACCGACCTGATGGAACCCCGCGTCGGAAACGAGCACAGCCACGCGATTTGCTGCCGGGCGAAACCGTGCTCTGCTGGCGTCATGCAGTGCCTGAAGGGCATTCTCCTTCTCATCAAACCCGCCAAAGGCTTGGATCTTCGCCATCCAGCCAAGGAACTTGCCAATGCTATCCGTTGGCTCGTAGATGGCCTCGACGACGTCACTATAGAGCACGAGACCAAGCTGATAATCAATGCCACGCTTGGCTAGATTCTGCACGAACATTTCGATGTTGTTGCGCACGCCATTGATGTATGGCTGCATTGTGCCGGTCACATCAAGAATGAACATGAAATCGACCGGTACGCGCTCATTTACATCGATCTTATTGATCCGTGTAACCGGACGTCGGATGTCATTTTCCATAACATGCAGCGTCGACGGTTGCAGCGTGTCAAGCACGGAGCAGTCACCATCGCATTCGACCACGAGCCCGATCTCCGGAAACGTCGATAGAGTAACATTCTGGATCGTGAGCTTCAGGCCATCGAGAGACGAGAGCACCTTCGCCTGTTCGGCAATTCGGCGACGCTTCTCTGTTGTTGAGTCTTGCTGCAGTCCACGTGCCGCAATCGACGGACCGGCAGTGAATGCGATCGTCAGGACTCCGAGGACAGCACACAGGGTGCGCATGGGGATGTGCTTATAACGTGAGACGCAGTACGGGGCTGATCATGAACATGTGCTCGCGCTCGTATGGACGAAGGCCACGAAGCGGCTGTGCATACTTTGCTTCGAGATACAACCACTGTCCAAAGAGCGGCAGATATGCATGAGCAAGGAGAGTCTGGTTCGCATACTGTAGATCGATCCCGAATGGATACGTGCTCTGGTTGCGGTATTCCACCTTGGCATAGATCCAGTCGCCTACTTCGTTTGGCTTCCAGGTGTTCAGGCCACTGATCCCAGCAATTGCCAGCGTTGTGTTCCGAGTGTTCTGATCGAGGATCACAGCTGCTTCGCGGACTTCATAGTAGTTGACACCAAGATCGAAGCGGAAGAAGTTCTCCGGACGGATCGGGTCGAGCCAGAGGTTATAGAAGAAGGTAACCTGACCCGTCGAGCGGAGCAGATTCACAGTGCTGACTGGATTGCCAATGATCGATGGATCTTCCGGATCTACTTCGATGTTGCGGAAATCATCGATCGGGCTCGTCGCATATGTCGTGATGTCGACCTGCGTCGATGCCTTGATTGGCTCGAGAGGAAGCTCTGCATTAACACTCACGCCGAACCGTGGTTCGAATGGCATATTGAAATCGAGTGCCGTGACGATCTTGCCGCCATAACCGGCATCAAGACGGCGCGAAGGAATGAAGCTCAGCGCGCCACCCTGACTTGGATCACTGGTAAGGCGGTAACCCATTCCGAGACGAGCATTGATCAGGTAAGGAATCGCGCGGTTGGTCGATACGTCATCATTCACGTAAAGTGGGCGCTGGAGGACAACCTTAGCTTCGCCGGCATTCCAGAAATGATAGCCGGCCTGATCTGTTCCGAGAATGTTCGACAGCCAGAATCCCGATTTACCGATCTTCAGCGTCTGTTCGAACGCTGACAGCGTAAACGAATGTGCTGCATTTGCCGGACGCAGGAAACTCGTGATGGCTTCAGCCTGTGGTTGCGAGGTTGGCGTCGTCGTTGGGATCTCTGTGTAACAGTACGAACGTGACGCTTCGGAGAGCTTCGACAGGATGTTCGGGAGATTGGTCGACATTTCCTGGGCCGTCATCCGCTCCGTACCGCACTCGACAATGAGAATTTCGAAAGGGTCTTCGGCGTTTGCAACTGGCTGAGCGGTGACCACGATACGCTGCTGATCGAGATTATCTCTTCGATAACCAAGAACTCGGAAGGCATTGAAGACCTTTGCTTGAATGTCGCTTTCACAGACATACCAGCGTGGGAAGTACTGCAGGAGTTCCGGATCGATCGACGTCAGTCGTACAAGAATCGATGAATCAGATTCTTCGGCTGACAGTTTGGTACTCTCAACTCCAAGGATCCCAATCAGGATGATGGCAGCGGTTGTAAAACGGCGCATGATGTTCGTCATTGAATTTCGCATCAGAAGTTGAGAATTGCTCGAAGTGAAGGCATGAACACGGCGCTGTTTTCCCATGCACGGGGATCGCGGAAGACAGGTGTGAACATATTAACGTCGAGACGGAAGCCGAGATTCTGCGACGCTTGAATCTGCAGCCAGAGATTTCCGAGAAGAGCTTCGTCAAAGTACTGAAGTGATGCTCCAAGGGGCGTGCTCCAGCTGGTATTCATGAATTCGATCTTACCAGAAACACCTCCGATAAACTTGCTGTCGAACTTCCGCAGCACGGTTGCTGGATCGCCCTCAGCATTCGTGGTGTCCTTGTCAAACCAGCGCTCCATGCTATAGCCAGTTCCACCGAGGCGGAATCTGAACAGGTTGCTGTCATCGACACGGATAGCGAACGTGTACTGAGCGCTTGCGTGGAAGCGAACGAGAAAGTCAAATGGTGTCTGAAGGATCGAATCGGTGCGCTTCCTCTTCGTGGAACTGGCGTCATCGAAAACGTAGCTTCCGGAGAAGTTGAACACTCCAGATTCGGCGATGATCTTGATCGGGACTTCCAATGAAGCGTTGACGCCGAATCCGGCACTTGTCATTGTACGCTGATTACCGAACGACGTGGCAAGTTCGGACCATCCTGAGGTCGGGAGGATCACCCCAAGGCGGGCCTGACTCCAGACAGCATTAACGGACATGCGCTCGCTCCAGAGCGTCGGGTAGTTAATGTCTTCGAGGCCATAGCGGAGCTCAAATCCATACTGGGCGAGACGTCCGTTATATGTCGGCACCTCTACTTCGGTCTCTGATTCCGTGCCTGTACTGTCTAGCGCCATCACCTTGATGATCTTCGTTGTTGCATCTGGGCGATAGCGCTTATACGAGATCAAGTCTGCAGCGGAGATCGTGAGTTCGTTGGGACCGATGTAACTCACGGGAATGCCGTTGGTGATCTTGATGTACTGCTGCACATCGTCTTCCGGTACACCGACAGCATTACCGAACACCTGGCGTACAAAACGTGTATCTAGGTCGTCAATACCCTGGGCTTCGAGTGTGACGTTAGTGACGTTGTTCTGTATGACCTGATCCTTCAGGAATCCATACATCTTGTCGTCATAGGTCTTAGCTGAGCTCGGAGGAGGATCGAGGCGTGTAAGTTCAAACCGCGTGATGATGTCGCCTGGGTTCACACCCCGAAGGTCACGGATAGTATTGCCGGCAGGCTTAACGCGTGTCTTCATCAGACCAACAACAACAAGGTTCTCACCCGTTTCACCGCGCTGATACTTTGAACTAACGAGATAGGCACCGGTGAAGTTTTCGCTCTCGTACTGACGCTGATCAAGGAAAAACTGGATCACATTCTGCACGTCCTGGTCAGCAAGATCATTAGGTGCATAGCCAGCAGTTTCGAGAGCCTCGACGATCTTATCGTAGATCTGCGAACGCTTGACAGCCCGCTTGATTTCGTCAACGAGGTTCTGATCCTTTTTCGAGAGCTTCTCGATCGATCCTGTCTTGTCCACAGGAGGCGGATTCAGATAACGCTGAACGTCAGCAAACAACTGACCATCGACGCGGAAGACGGATATGTCACCGTAACGATAGTTGGAAAGTGACCGGAGGACGCTCTTGAACTTGCCGACATACGCTCCGTCAGTCTGCGCACCAACTTGGTGCACAACCAGAGCTGTCATCAGCGCAAGTGCAATTGCCGATTTCCTGCGAATGTTCATGTGCCGTTCTCGCGTAACGTGGGGTTGTTTAACGGAATTCTGGAATTGACACGGTCTTGGTTTCGGAGATGATCACATTTCCGATACCCGCCGTGATTGTTGCATCGATCGTCTCACCGGGGAACTTCATCTTAGGTCCCTTGAGCGTGAGAATCAGGCGGTAACGACCGCCCCCTTCAGGCTCGATCGATTGCATGACCTGGTATTTGCCAACACTTGGCTTGTCAAGCTTCACGTCAACCTTGACGTCCTTGTCGTCAGCAGTCTTATTACAGTCGATGCGCGGTGGCACGACTTCAATGCCGCTTACGACAAGTCGCATGTTCTTTCCATCCCAGTTTTCGCTGGTGTTAGTCAGGAGGATCTCAGGAGAAGACTGCTTGGCTGAATTGACCGTGCGGTCATAGATCACGAGATCTTCCGTGTACTGGGAGCCCTGCACCGAGTAGCGCCACCTGACGTTTACGTTGAGTGACGTGAGGTTCCGAGGAACGCATCCGACGGTCACCTGCAGCGGTGTTGTTCCTGTGAACTCCTGATTTTCTCCGTTCAAGTTGTAGGAGAGGAAGAACTTGTTCGATGGGATTTCACCACCTGAGGATGGCTCGATCGGCAAACGCAGTGGCTTGCCAATTGTGACACGCTTTTCCATAACGGCGTCGATCGCGTTCTTATTCTTCAGGTCGGCCGGGAACACTTCGATAATGGCATCGGGTTCAGAGTTATCGCACATCTTCAGGTTCGTGATCTTGACGGTGTACGTCTTTCTCTCTGAAGCGGCGTTAAGGCCCTCGATGCGGATCTCGAATGGCTGATTTCGCATCGAACCACCACTTGATGATGCGCCGCCACCGGTTCCCTGGATAACACGCACCGTGGCATCATTCGGGGTGATCGAAACCTGCGGAACCTCGTTCCGGAAGTTGTTCACGGTGAACGGGATAACTGCCTGCTTCAAACCTGACAGCACACGTTGCTGCTTTACCAGGTCAGCAATACATGGCTCGGCGCGCTCGATGTTCGGCTTCTTTACGAACACCTCGAACGCAAAGTTCGGATTGTTCTGATCCATCTGATTGGCATCACCGTGCAGAAGCACCGTGATGTTCTTCAGCAGCTCGGCTCGTCGAATTTTTTCTGACTTCGACCGCAAACCGAGGTCTTCGTGGTTGAGTTTATCTACAGCCGCATCGACCTCAGCTGAGAACTGCGGGTACTTGTACTCGGAACCGACACCGAACTTCTCACAGAGTGCCTCGACTTCCGAGCCCAGAGTGCTGCGAAGACGCTTTTCAACCTTGGAGAGCTGCTTACGCGTCAGTTGTATCGTACCGATAGAGATGACGTCGTCCTCTTTCTCACCATTCTCCTTTGCCAAGCCGGAAACACCGAGGATGTTGTTGGTCTTTGACTGCAGAAGAACGCGGTAGAGGCCCTGGCTCGTCTGTTTGAAGGTGTACTCGAACACCTTGATGCCGTTTTCAAAGGCGAGCTTGTCGAGGAATGTCAGGTGTGGACTGAACCTGAACTTGGCCATTTCCGTATTGCTTTTGTAATCCGTCGAATCCGGAACGATCACCTTCAAGAACGAATATCCGTCCCGATACTCAGGCACATCAGTGATCGTTTTTAAGCCACCGATCTTGCGGTAAACTTCGTCGGTTTTCCGCTGAAGCCAGTTCGGATCGATGTCCAGCGTAAGAGCCTCAACCTGATTCGTCCCGTTAAGGGTATCGAACAGATTAAGATTCGTCACATTGAACAGCCGGATGATTTCCTCGATCCGTCTGCGCTTGCCAACCTCATCTTCAGGCAGATCGTCACCAAGAATATCCTTGATCTTGACTGTCGACACACGCACCTGATAAGCACGCTCTTCCTTCGGCCGGTCCTTTTCGGACACGCCCACCATCACCGACTTGTCTAGAAGCGTGATTTCGTCCTGCGGCAGAGCGTTCACACCGCTGGCACCGAAACCGGTGTTCAGCTGCGCCATCACCGCCTCAACGATCTCTTCGGCCTCTTTCTGCTTGCGAATGAGGTGCTCTTCGGCCTCGTCGCGCTCCACGATGATGATCAGGAGCTCGAGGATGACCGCGAGGTACAACACGAAATAAACTTTCCCTGCTCCGCCCTTGGACATGGCGTTCCTCCAGATGAATTTGCAACAGAGCCTCGGCTCTACCCGTAAAGCTTGCCAGCGACAGCATAACTAGACGCGTGCAAGCCCCCCCGTATTTTGCCGGCTGTTACTTCGGCGATTGTTCCGTGTTGGCCACGGATCCGACTTCTGACTTCGTTTCTGCTGATGTCGACTTGACCTCACTGGCCTTCATCGAGCAGCATGATCCGCTTTTCTTCGCGCTTGACATCGAGCAGCTTTGCGCCTTTTCCGTCGAACACTCCTTGGTTGACTTCGCATCGACGGCGCACTTGTCGGCAGATACCTTGTTAACAGCCGAAGCCTTCGTCGAACAGCAGGAGGCCTTCTTTGACTTTGCCCCAGTCTTGGTTGTTCCTGTTCCGCCACCGGCAAAAGCAAGGGTAGAAACGGCAAAGAGCGTTGTAACGACCGCTGCAAACAGACGGGTTTTCATGGCTGACTCCATAAGTGGACGTGGTGTTTCAGTTTATGCGAGATGAGACGTAAAATAGGCCCAAACGGGCTACTTCTCCAAGTAAAAACCGTGCCAGTGAGGGGGCTTTCCCATCATGCAAAAGGGCCGATCACTTGGTGATCGACCCTTGGACATTGTTTTGCGTAGATGGCTTTGGACTGTCCTTAGGAGCACCCGGTCGTGGTTCCGCAATTCAGACACATCGTGCAAGCCCCATTCCGGACGACCTGTGTCGACTGGCACTTGGAGCAAGATTCGCCGGTATATCCCATGTTCTTTGGGTCCAGCAGCTTGGCTTTGGCTCCATCCTGGTCAATTCCGCCGGAAACCGCTTCCATCACCTCATTGTAAGTGGGGGCAGGGGCGATCACCTCACCGACAGCCGGCGAGGGTGACTCTGATACGTCGCTTTGGGCATTCCCCTCGATCGACTTTGGCTGCGTGGCCGAGTCCACCTGGGCCACATGCACAAAGTCTGTGCGCTGGAGATAGTCATACCCGAGAGTGCGGAAGATGTAATCAAGGATCGATGTGGCATTCTTGATCGCCTCGTGACCTTCAACAAAGCCAGCCGGCTCGAACCGGGTGAACGTGAACGTATCGACGAGTTCGTCCAGCGGCACTCCATACTGCAGGGCCTTTGACGTCAGAACGGCAAAGCAGTTGAGAAGCCCCTTGAACGAAGCACCCTCTTTGTACATATCGATGAAGATCTCACCCAGTGAACCGTCGTCAAAATCGCCGGTGCGGATATAGACCTTGTGTCCGCCCACGGTTGCCTCACGGACGTAGCCGTGACGGCGCTTCGGCAGGCGGCGGCGCTCGGCGCGCTGATAGACACGCTCAACGATGACCTTTTGAATGGCCTTCTGATCGACCGTCTCGTCCCAATCGTCCTGATCGCCCAGCAGCACCAACTCGTCGAAATTGTCGTTGCTGGCGTTAAGGGGCTGAGAAAGCTTTGACCCATCGCGGTAGAGGGCGATGGCCTTGAGCATGAAGCGCCATGATGCCAGGTGCACTTCACCGACGTTATCGATCGATGCCTCGGCAGGCATATTGATGGTCTTGGAGATCGCACCGCTAATGAACGGCTGCGCAGCCGCCATCATGCGCACATGGGCCATGTAATCGATGTAACGCTCGCCACGCTTGCCACATTTGTTTGCGCAGTCGAAGATCGGCAGGTGCTGGTCCTTGATATGTGGAGCCCCTTCGATCATCATGGTCCCGCAGATGTAGTCGTTCACCTCGGAAATCTGATCGGAGGTAAAGCCCAGCTCGGTCAGCATATCAAACTGCACGTCATCGAGCTGTTGAGTGTTGAAGCCCAGCTGCTGACAGAGTTCTTCGCCGATCGTGTACTTGTTAAACACGAACCGCACGTCGAACGTCGTGTCTAGCTGACGTTCGATGGCATCAATGGCATCGTCCGTAAAGTTCAGAGCCTTGAGTGACTGTCGGTTGATGTATGGACATCCCACCAGGGTTCCATGGCCCTTGCAGTATCTCTCGATCTCGTCGATCTGCTGATCGCCGTATCCAAGCGCTGCCAATGCCTTGTGAACCGACTGGTTGACGATCTTGAAGTAACCGCCACCGGCGAGCTTCTTGTATTTCACGATCGCGAAGTCCGGCTCGATACCTGTGGTATCGCAATCCATCACGAGACCAATTGTTCCTGTGGGAGCAATCACTGTCGCCTGAGCGTTGCGATATCCATGCTCTTCCCCAAGAGCAAGTGCCTTGTCCCATGCCGAGCGAGCCGCCACCATAAGGTCGGCAGGGCACAGTTCCTCGCTGATGCCCTTAGGGGTAATGGTCAGCCCCTCGTACTCGCTGTCTGCTGCGTTGTATGCTGCACGCCTATGATTTCTGATGACGCGAAGCATCGCGTCACGGTTATTCTCATACTTCGGGAAGGTGCCGACGTCGGCCGCCATTTCGGCGCTTGCCGCATACGACTCACCGGTCATGATCGACGTAAGCGCGCCGCATATTGCAAGCGCCACCGGGGAATCGTAGGGAATGCCTTTCATCATCAGGACGGTACCTAGGTTGGCATAACCAAGCCCAAGCGTACGGAAGTCGTAGCTCTTCTGAGCAACCTCAGCCGATGGAAACTGAGCCATCAGCACGGAGATCTCAAGAACCGACGTCCAGAGCCGGATCGCATGACGGTAGTCGTCGATCTTGATCGCCTGCGTCTGCTCATCATAGAAGTGCGCCAGATTGAGGGATGCAAGGTTACACGCCGTGTCATCCAGGAACATGTATTCCGAGCACGGATTTGAACCATTGATGCGGCCATCGTTCGGACACGTGTGCCATTCGTTGATGGTTGTGTCGAATTGCAATCCTGGATCAGCGCTCTTCCAGGAGCTCATATTGATCTTGTTCCACAGATCTCGTGCACGCACGGTCACATGCTTGCTGCTGTCGGTACGCCACGTCAGGTTCCACGCACTGTCCGTAATGACGGCTTCCATGAAGTCGTTCGTCACACGGACAGAGTTGTTTGAGTTCTGACCCGACACGGTATTGTAGGCTTCGCCTTCGTAGTGCGTGTCGAACTGCGCAAAGTCAATGTTGGTGAACCCCTGATCAATCAGCGCCAGTGTCCGCTTAATGATGTTGTATGGCACGCCGCGGTTAAGTGCCCGCTGAATGAGCACACGCAGCCGCTCGTTATTGTGCTCGTTCGTGCCGCCCTGCTGCGCTGCATCGGAGATGGCATGCAGGAAGGTCGAGGCGATCTTTGATCCGGCCACAAGCGCGGCTACCTTTTCTTCTTCCTTGGCCTTCCACTCGATGAACTTCTCGATATCCGGATGATCTACGTTGACGATGACCATCTTGGCGGCCCGACGCGTCGTGCCACCGCTCTTGATCGCTCCCGCGGCACGGTCGAAGATCTTCAGGAAGGACATCAGACCGCTTGATACGCCCCCTCCGGAAAGACGTTCGCTTTCACCGCGAAGATTCGAAAAGTTCGAGCCCGTGCCGGAGCCGTACTTGAAAATCCGCGCTTCCCGGGTTGCCAGATCAAAAATGCCGCCTTCATTGACGAGATCGTCGTTGACTGACTGAATAAAGCAGGCATGGGGCTGGGGGTGCGAATATGCATCGGCCGAGCGCGTCAGCGTCTTTGTGTCGGGGTCGACATACACGTGACCCTGTGCCGAGCCCTCAATGCCATAGGCAAAATTCAACCCGGTGTTGAACCACTGGGGAGAGTTTGGCGCGGCCATCTGCTTCAGGAGCATGAAGGCGATCTCGTCGTAGAACGACTGCGCGTCCTCAGCGGTGTCGAAGTAGCCATATTTCTCACCCCACCAGCGCCAGCAGCCGGCCAAACGATGCACGACCTGCCGAACCGAAGTTTCCGAACCGGTCTTTGGCGTTCCGTCCTCGCTCAAGATCGGTGCTCCGGAATCGTCCGTCAGCGGCACTCCGGCTTTACGGAAATACTTCTGGGCGAGAATATCGGATGCGACCTGTGACCACGCTTCGGGAACCTCCACGTGATCCATTCGAAAGATCTCTTTACCACCCTGGTTTCGCAGCACCGATTCGCGGATGGTGTAACGAAACATCTCATATGGACTTGTTCCTGACGTCGTAAATCGGCGCGGAATCTTCATGCGGTCTCTCCGTGATGCGAGGTTGGCTGTATCTGTTACGCTGGGCCGATACGCCATGCCTGTTGCATCATGGCGTCAATTCAGCAAACCTTCCGCCGGTCTTGGAGGACAGCCGACCGGCGCACAAGGTGGTGGCTCGCACGCAGGACAATAAAGTTGCTTTGTTGAATTGATTTTCGGACAACGAGGAGCAAGATAGCGTGGTATCTAACGCGCGGTCAATCGTCGAAAGTTCGTGTGGAAAAATTCCTTGGGGGTAGATCCGCCTGAAAAGTTTTTCACGCTCTTGCAAATTTAGATGGGTGCTTTTTCGCGAGTTCTCGCCGTAGATTTCAACGTGTTTCAAGACATCCTTGCCGTCCTTATTTCATCGGACATTCAGACCTTTTTCCTGATCAACCACGGCGCGAGCAATGCCGTACTTGATTTCCTGTTTCCCATTATTACAACAACAAAAAACTGGTTGCCGATTTATGTTATCGGAGTGGGTGTTTTACTGGTTCGTGGATATCGTGATCGTCAGAACGATGGCAAGCGTTTGGTCGCCTGTGCGATCATGCTTGTCGGTAGTGTTGCGGTGGCCGACCAGCTTAGCCATCGGTTTCTGAAAGAGGTCATACAGAGGGCCCGTCCGTACGAGGTTCTGGCCGACGTCTACCAGCTTGTTGGGTCCGGCGGGGGGGCGTTTCCCAGTAACCACGCCCTGAACAGCGCCGTTGTTGCGGTTATCCTCAGTGCGTTCTTCCCGCGACTCCGCGCATTGTGGTGGAGCTATGCCGCGATCATCGGACTAAGCCGCATATACTGCGGCGTTCATTACCCGAGCGATGTGCTCGGAGGATTTATCATCGGTACTGCGTGGGCCTTGATTGTCCTTGCGTGCGTGCGGCGGCTATGGCCGCAACTCCCGATCGGGCCGCCCCCTCAAGCGTAGCCGGCAATTGCGTCTGCGTCCAGTCACCGGCTAGGAAGAGGTTACGCACTTGAACGCTTAAAGCATCGGTAGCAGGCCGCTTCGCATGCACGGCCGGAGTAATGCATGGAGTGGCATGCTTCTCTTTGATAACCACACCGTGCTTCAACTCAGAATTGGTCATTGTACCGGCAAAGAGGCGTCGGAGTTCGGAATCACACGATCGAATGATCTCTTCGGAAGGAGCTCGAACGATGTCCGATGCGGCGCTTACCGTGAGTGCAACGAGACCGTCAGCCGTGCGTTTCTTGTTGAATACCCACTGAATGGTGGTTCCAAGTGCCGCGGCAAAATCGACCGCCATCCAGGGATGGTCGTACCACAGATACACACTTACGATCGGACTCATTTCCGGCTCTGCGGGCTGTACCAAACCAACATCCGAAGTCAGGGCAAGGCGGGCTAGGGCACGCTGTGGTACAGCACTAATGACAACGTCGACATCGATGTTCGATCCATCGGAAAGCACAGCACCGACTGCCCTGCCATCGACGATTTGGAGTCGGTCCACGCCAGTGCTGGCGTGAACGTTACCCCCGCGCACTGCAAGCCATGCCGGAAAGGGTTCGATCAGGTCACTCAATCCGCCGATGGGGATCAGCAGCTTCGCATCGTCGGTCGTACCGAAGAATGCCAGTCGCAGAACCGTGGCAAGCAGCTCAGCGGGCGCAGCCGAAACGGGCGCATTCAGCGTCGCCAGCACCAGGGGCTCCCAGAATCGCTTCACAGCCCCTTGGGGCTGACCGGTGCGGACAAAGAACTCCTCGCAGGTAAGCCCCTTACCTGCAACAGGCGATCGAAGTACCATCAACGCAAGGCGCATGATGGCCAAGCGCGCCGAGACCGACAGGTTCCTCAGCCTCATCAGGCCCCAGGCCATCCCGAGCTTACCCGGCATCTGAGACGCATCAAGAACGTCAAGCCCCCGGAATTCATCCACAAAGGCTACCCGCAGCGCCCTCTGAGATTCCAGAAGATGATCCGTGCCAAGGTCTCGCACAATGCGTAGAAGCTCGTGGTAGCAGCCCATCATAACGTGCTGACCGTTGTCGATCATGTCACCCGTCGTGCGGTCAATGAACGACCGGGCACGTCCACCCAGATAGGGTCGCTCCTCAACCAGATCGACCTGCCAGCCGAGTCGTGCAGCCTCCATGGCCGCAGCTATTCCTGCCCAGCCCCCTCCGATGACAAGTGCCTTCATCACATGCAAATTGCGTAAATGGAACACGCCGCCACGGAAGATTTCGATCGACACGACGTTCGCCTCGGCACCATCGTGAGCGCCGAGGCGTTTCCCGAAGCCCGAAAACCGGCATACTGAATTCAATAGATTCCAGCTGCCGCAGGAATGAAAGCCGCACCCAGTACCTCGTGGCCAGTACTTCGTCCCTCCTCCTTATCTTTGCGGTTCTGCGGAAGTGGCGAAATTGGCAGACGCACCAGACTTAGGATCTGGCGGGGCAACCTGTGAGAGTTCGAGTCTCTCCTTCCGCACGCAGCATATCACCTGTTATCCGGCCGATAATGGCCATTTGGAGCCCCGTTTGGAACGCACGATCACGACCCTGCAAGGTTGTACACGAGAAGTACGCATCTCCCTCCAGCAATCCGAGCTGAAGCCTCATTACGAGGAAGCCTACGTCAAAGCACAGGCTGGTATCACCCTACCCGGCTTTCGCAAGGGCAAGGTGCCGATTTCCATGATCAAGCAGCGGTTCGGTCGGGATGTTGAAAATGAGGCTCTGGAGAACATCGCCGATGCGGAGTTTCGGGCGTTCACGCGGGCTGAGACTCTTCGCGTAGTGGGAAGTCCTGCCCTGACGGACATCCAGAAATCCGCCGAAGGGGTTTCGTTTACGATCCGCTACGATGTGATGCCGGATTTTGAGCTTGGCACCTACCGTGGACTGTCGATTAGTCGACCGATCAAGGAAGTGACGGAGGAGGACGTGCAGCGCGAGATTGACCGCATCTGCATGCGAGCCGCTACGTTTGAGCAGGCCGAGCAGATTGATGGCACCATGTATGTGGTCAGCATGACCATGCACGAGCTTGACCGGGAAACGTCCATGCCTATCATTGGGGCAGAGCCACAACAGTCGCGGGTCTTTCTGGATGATGATTCGGTGGACATGCATCTGCGGACCTCCCTCAACAACTGCAAAGTCGGTGATTCCTTCACGTATGTGGCCGAAACGACCGACGAAAATGCTCAGCCGCCGAGCCACCGTGTGACCGTTGGTGACGTGCAGCGCGTAGTGCCGGCTGACTTTACCAATGAGTTCGTCGAACTGATCACGTCCAACCGCATGCACACCACCGAAGAGCTGCGTGCCGATATCGAATCGCAGATCCGTGAGTACTTCCAGCAGGCCACTCAGCAGAGTCTGGAGAATCAGCTCATTGATCATCTCGTCGGATCCCATGAAATGGAACTTCCCGAGCCCCTTGTCCACGCCGTCATGCATCGTCTATTCGATGATTTCAAGCAGCGCAATGAGGGTGCACCAGGCATCGACAAGCTTACGGCACATGATCTTGAGAACGATCTGCGCCAGCCAGCCGAGCGCATTGTCCGCTGGGAGCTGATCCGCGATAAGATCGTCGATGCGGAAAGTCTTGTACTGAACGATGATGACGTCGTAACTGCCGCCGAGCGCTATGGCATCGGCGAAGATCAACTTCGTATGTTGATGCGCCAAAACCAGTCGATCGAGGAACAGATCATTGCCGACAAGGCTGTCAGGACCCTGCTAGACTATGCGATCATCACTGACGTCAACGTCGATCAGCTCGAAGACTGATGAATTCGGGGGGCTTCTTACGAATCTGAAACACGAGAAAGAACCATCGATGCACAACCAACTCGTCCCAATGGTCGTGGAGCAGACAAGCCGCGGCGAACGTGCGTACGACATCTATTCGCGGCTGCTCAAGGAACGCATCATCTTCATCGGTTCGCCGATCGACGATGTTACGGCAAGCCTTACGATCGCACAGTTGCTGTTCCTTCAAAGCGAGGATCCTACGAAGGACATCTCGCTTTACATCAACTCGCCGGGCGGGAGCGTTTCGGCTGGGCTTGCCATATATGACACGATGCAGTTCGTCAAGCCGGACATCTCAACGATATGTGTTGGTATGGCTGCCTCAATGGCACAGGTTCTTTTGTGTGCCGGTGCCAAAGGCAAGCGGTTTTCCCTGCCCCATTCGCGTATCATGATGCACCAGCCTCTTGGCGGCACACAGGGCCAGGCCACCGATATAGAGATCTACACGAAGGAAATGCTGAGAATCCGTGACACCCTGTATGGCATCATCGGCAACCACTCGGGAAGAGACTACGAAACGATCAAGAAGGATGCCGACCGGGATTACTATATGTCGCCCGACGAAGCACGGAACTACGGACTGATCGACAAGATCCTGACTCGCACGGCATAAACTAAGCCGATTCATTCGGTTTCAACATGAGCACGACACAGACCCCCGAAATCCTGCATTGTTCGTTTTGCAACCGCACCGCCCATGAGGTTGCGAATCTCATCGCAGGTAAAGGCGTATACATCTGCGATGTGTGCGTGCAGAACTCGGTAGAGATCCTCAAGAAGAACGCACCTGCTCCGACGCTGCGGACCGACGTTACCTCACTGCCAAAGCCTTCGCAGATCAAGAAGCAGTTGGACCAGCATGTGATCGGACAGAATGAAGCCAAGGAAGTTCTGTCTGTTTCAGTCTATAACCATTACAAGCGCATTCAGTCGAAGAACCTCGTCAGCAGCTTTGATGAGGTTGAGATCGAGAAGTCGAACATCCTGATGCTGGGTCCGACCGGAACGGGCAAGACCCTTCTAGCTCAGACTCTGGCGCGCATTCTCGATGTTCCATTTGCCATTGCAGATGCCACCACGCTTACAGAGGCCGGCTATGTTGGCGATGACGTTGAGTCGATCATCGTGAATCTCCTGCAGAATGCCGACTATAACGTCGAGCGGGCGGAACGCGGCATCGTGTACGTGGACGAGATCGACAAACTCACACGCAAGAGCGACAGTGCTTCGATCACTCGCGATGTCTCCGGAGAAGGTGTGCAGCAGGGGCTGCTAAAGATCCTCGAGGGTACGATAGCGGGCATTCCTCCGAAGGGTGGCCGCAAGCATCCAGAGCAGTCACTCGTATATGTGAACACGAAGAATGTCCTCTTTATCTGCGGCGGTGCCTTTGAGGGACTCGAGAAGATCATCGCCAAGCGCATGAAGCCGACAACGATAGGCTTTACAGCCGCTGCGCCAACGACAGTCGAAGAGTCGATGGAGCTTCTTATGCACGTTGAGCCGGAAGACCTGATGCGTTTCGGCTTCATCCCGGAGTTTATTGGCCGTCTGCCCGTGATTACCGCTCTGCATCCGCTAACGGACGAGGCTATGCTGGATATTCTAACGGGTCCGAAGAACGCTCTCGTCAAGCAGTATCAAAAACTCCTTCTTCTCGAGGGCGTTGATCTGTCCTTTGAGCAGGGCGCATTGGAGGCCATCGTCGCTAAGGCCCAGAAGCGACGTACCGGCGCACGGGCATTGCGCGGAGTGCTGGAAGAAGTCATGAACCCGATCATGTACATTCTGCCCGACGTCGCAGATGTTCGTAAGTGCGTCATAACGACGGAAGTGGTGACGCAATCTGCCAGCCCCCTGTTGGAACTTTCCGAGCAGCAGCCGACACAGCAACAGCGGCAGAGCAAGCAACGTCGCACAGCTGAGCGGTAACGCCCCTCAGCACAGTCTATTTGGTGCCTGCTCCGCGGCCAGTTGCAAGGCCTGCCAAAACACCGGCGGACCAAACGCCGTGAACGATGGCAAAGATCAAAGGCGAGAGCATAATAGTCAGGAGGATGTTCTTCCCGTCTGGCGTGCTACCAGATAGAACACTCGGCATCAATGCCATCATCGCAGCGCAGCTGCTGATTCCCACGTAGCCATAGATCACGGCCACAAGCGCAATGATGTAGCTGGAGCTGAATAGCAACATGCCGATGAGCGTGATCAGTGCCAACAGCGCGGCAACGGGCAGAACTTGCCGCAGATGCAATGACGCCGGATGTTTCTTGATAACGGCGGCCTTCCACCAGCCATAGCGCCACCGCTGGGCGACAAGTCCGCGGAGCGTTGGCCGGGCCATAAGTTGAAACTCCGGTGACGGAAGGGCCATTACGGTTGCTCCTGCCAGCGTAGCTCGGTAATCGAAGTCAAAGTCTTCGTTTGCATACAGGGCTTCGTCGTAACCCCCTATGCGCTCCCACACACTTCGGTTGTAACACGACATAACGGCATGCTCCACACGCACCGGCCCACTGAGCTCACGTCGTGATGGCGTGCCCCCTGTGCCGAATATGCTCGACTGCAGCGTAGAGATCGCATAGGCAACGGGGCTCATCGATCCGGGTATGAAGCTCACACGCGGACCCACAACGTCAGCTACACCGGAATCCAGAGCGGCCGTGATCTCCGCAACATAGTTTGACGGTATGCGGGAGTGCCCGTCAACACGAACGACAACACGTCCAGCGGCCTTCTCCACCGCCCTGTTCAACGCCGAGGGGATAACACGTCGCTCGTTGGTGATGACGTGCAGTGGGAAGCGATACCTGGAACTCAGGACCGCCGCATCTAGCGCCTCTCGTGTCCCGTCGTCAGAACAACCGTCCGTTACCACCACCTCCAACGAGCCTGTAAATGTCTGCGCGTCAATGTCCGCCAGAACCTGCTCAATGGTACTGCGCTCATTACGGCACGGGATGATGACGGATACGTCGGTTGACACAAAGGCAAGTTACGAGAGACACTTAGTCATTCCCACGAAAGCGGGATTGATGGGGCCTACCTCGCTACCACCATAACCTGGTGCGCCCGCTCATTACCCATGCGGAGTTCGACCACGTATGAACCGCTTGGCAGGGGGCTTGCAGACACCGGCACGCTATGAGGACCCGAGCTCTGGTACTCATTCACAAGCGTGGCCACGTGCAGGCCAAGGTTGTCGAAGAGGTTCAGGTGGACCATACCTTCGCTGCGCAGATCGTACGAGACGGTAGCATCACTTCGCACGGGGTTCGGGGCCACAGGTGCAAATGTGAATGCCTGCGTCGACACTGCTGGCGTTTCGTCAACAGATGTGGTTTGCCCCTTGATCACCTTGACCGAATCGAAGTCGTCGAAGAGGACCTGTTTGACAACTGACTTCTTCGCCCCGAACCACTGTTCGAGGATGCTGGCATAGATCTGCCGGAAGTCGAACTGGATCGGCAGGTTGCCATCCTTGAGCATGGATAAGTTCGGGCTTGTGCCGGCAATGCCATCCTGAGCCAAGCTACCGAGAACGAACATTGGTGCCGATGTTCCGTGATCAGTTCCGTAGCTCTCGTTCGAGTTGGCGCGACGTCCAAACTCGGAGAACGTCATCGCAACCACACGCTCGGCAGTACCAAGCTTTTCGATGTCGCGCTGGAACGTCGTCATCGCCTCCGAGACCTGCTGCAGCAGATTAGCATGTGTGCCCATGGTCGGCTCGGTGGCATCCGTCTGACCGGCGTGGGTGTCAAAGCCCCCTAACTGCACAACGTACACGCGCGTTTTGAGTCCGCCGGAGATCAGGCGTGCAACAATTTTCAGCTGGTCGGCCAGCTTGTTGCCTGTCGGATAGGTCTCAATGTTCTTGGCCTTGTCGGCAGCAGCCTTGATGACGGTGCTGAACTGCATGGACTTCGTCTGCACTTCACGGACGTAGGTAATGTTGGCAGCGGCGAGCTTAGTTGACGGAAGGTCCGACCCAGGCGCATCGGTGCCGCTGACGAGACGATAGAACGTCTCCGGATCCTGAAGAGCGATACCCATCGACTGATTTTCGAGCCCCGTCAGCGTCAGGCCGACAACTGCCGCCATCTGAATCGCGATCGGATCCGGCATGGTTGCGTTCGGGAATCCCTCGGGATAGTTAGGATACTCCATGTTGAGATACCGCCCAAGCCAGCCCGTGGTCTCATTCACGTTCGACGCGCTGGCGCTCATCCAGATGTCGGTGGAACGGAAATGGGACAGGTTCGGATTCGGGTACGACACTCCCTGGATGATACCAAGCTTCTTTTCCTCCCACAGCTGCTGCATGCCGGTCATATTCGGATGCAGACCGGCACCTGACGTCAGCGTAAGGGCCGACTTCTCGGGAATGGCGATGTTCGGGCGGAGCTTGGCGTACGTCGCGTAGTCGTCGAGCGGGATCACCGTATTGAGTCCGTCGTTGCCTCCGTTGAGCTGCACGAGCACCAGAACCCGATCACTCTCAGCTTCGACGTTGTAGAGGTCATGCAGAACCGGTCCATCAAACGCCTGAAGCGGGAGGCCGTTAAACAGGATCGGCAGCGTAACGGCACCGGTGGCACGCGCGATAAACGAGCGCCGTGAAAGCCCCTTGAAGGGTGTATCGTTTTTCATGGTTACGTCTCCTTATCCGAGCTGGAATTCCGCCATGCGGAAGAGGTACTTGAACAAACGGTCCAGCGGTGTGCGAACAGCATTTAAGGCCGAGACCTTCGTCGGATCAGCCAGGTGCGCATTCCACAACGTTGCCCACTCGTAATAGCGTCCGCCGTTCATCAGGACCTCTTCGGCCAGCATCATCGTGGTCGATTCGGTGAACGGCACGGCAAAGAAGATCTCGTTCAGCTGGGCGATCATATCCAGCGAATCGCTCGCCCCTTGTAGCTGCTTGACGAAGGCGACCGTATCCAGGATCGGCTTTCTACCAAGCGCATTGTTGTTGACGAGCAACGCATCCGTAAAGCCGTTTCGCAGCGGTAGGGTTGCCGTTGTCAGCCACATGCGGTCGAAGTCCGGCGACTGATAGTA
>CALRYC010000028.1:0-24848 GCA_943372295.1 Chitinophaga pinensis | reverse complement strand
CGATGCCATCTTCGGTTCCGGCGCGCGGCTTCCCCTTGATCCAACAATGGGCGAACTGATAACCGCCATCAACTCTATCGATGCCACGTTGATTTCGATAGATATTCCAACGGGACTGGATGCGACTACGGGCAAGACCGATAGGAACGTTGTGCGCTGCCAGCATACCATTGCCATGGAAGGACTCAAACCCGGACATCTTCGAGCCGACGGTCCGGACGTTTGCGGTACAGTTCATGTTACACCGATCGGAGCTCCCTCAGAGCTGACGGCACATTTCAGCGACGGGGCAGTTCTCGATCAGACAGACATTGCCGCAATGCTTCCTGCGCGCAGTCGCCGATCTACAAAGTTTGATCACGGCCATGTTCTTGTCGTTGGCGGAACACTCGGCATGCGAGGTGCACCATCCATGACGGCTCATGCAGCGCTGGCCATTGGTGCCGGCCTCGTGGACCTGGCGGCGGCCTCGATCCATCCGCTAACCCCTCGTGAGGTTATGACGACGGCACTACCATATACGGACGACGGCTCGATTGCCGTCGAGGCGATTGATGTTCTGCGGCGGCGTATGGAAAGAAGCACCGTCGTTGCCATCGGGCCTGGACTCGGGTTTGATCACCGCACGATTGCTATGCTTGCCGAACTGATCGAATCGATCTCTGCTGCGTGCACGCTTGTTCTCGACGCCGATGGTCTGCGGTGTCTTCCGCTGGTGACAAAAAGGGTCTGCCAACTGATCATCACTCCGCACATGGGGGAACTTGCCCGCCTGATCGGAAAGGAACGTCAGCAGATCGAGCTATCATACGTCGAGCATGCCCAGCGCGCGGCCGCGGACTATGATTGCATCGTGCACATCAAGCATGTACCGGCTGCAACCGTCACACCGGCATATGCCACATACCTTCAGTGCGGCAATCCGGCCATGGCCACTGCCGGATCCGGCGACGTTCTCACGGGTATCATTGCCGGACTCTGCGCCCAGGGAATGCCGGCCTACGATGCGGCACGTTGCGGAGCATGGCTGCATGCCACGGCCGGTGACGAGTCTGCCCTGCGCACCGGCAAAGCAAGTCTGATGGCCACCGAGTTGATCGAAGCGGCCGCGCTGGTTCGGGCAGATGTTATGGCCGCTCAGACCTGACCTTATCCTGCATACTGTCGGTTCGCGTCGGCTGTGGACTGATCACCAGAGGCGTGGTCGGTCTCCAGCTGAACGAAGCAAGGGCGGTCGCTGCAGCATCTTCGGCCGCCTTATAGGACGCAACCGAGCTACCATTGCTGATAAACGAGAAGGCAAGGGGCTCCTGGTCGCGTGTGGTCACGTAACCAGCAAGCGAACTCACGTTGCGGAGCGTTCCGGTCTTCGCGTGGACGTTCTGCATGGCGGACGTGCCAATCATGCGGCGTCGAATTGAGCCATCGACACCGGCTATGGCCAATGAGCTGTGGAACTCCTCCCGCCATGGCTGCCGGTCGCAGGAGCGCAGAAGCTCGACTTGCGTGGTGGCCGAAACCAGGTTGCGCCGAGATAGACCGCTGCCATCATTCAGAACCATTCCGGTGCGCAGAACACCAAGCGAGTCTAAGGCCCGCACAATTGCAGCGCGCGAAAGTTCAGCCGTAGATGTCGAAGAGCCACCACGATACCCGCACATCTTGAAGGCATGTTCGGCCAGATAGTTGTCGCTCCGCTTGTTGATCACACTCGTGAATTCCACCAGTGGCCGACCCGTGACGGCCAGCAGAGTTGATGTCGACGGGCATGCTCGCTCACTTACCGCCGACGAAACCACCACGCCCCCTGATCGCAATCGCTGACTGAGCACTCCGGCAAGGATCAGCGCCGGACGCTGTGTCTGGGCGTAAACAGTAGCAGAGCTGCCAACACTGATACTGCCTGTTACAACATAGCGTAGAGCCTGACCCTTAACCGCCGGTGCCAACTGTACCGACAGTCGAGCAACCGAGTGACGCACACGTCGAGGCGGCTCCGGGGCATCACCGCGGCGTCGAACCGATGCGCGACGTCGCGCCGCAGGAGTTGTTCTTCGCCGGGGTGAATGCTGCACCTTACCTGCACGTTTGGACGAGCGAGCCGGGCGCATGCGTGGGGCAACCACGCGCACGCGCGACTCGATGCTGAAAGCGTCCGAGGCGGGTATCGGTTGCACGTTGGCAATGCCACTGCGACTGGCGCTTACGAGAAAGGCGATTGAACCGCGCTGAACACTTAGCGCCGAGATCGATCCTGTGGCTTCCACATCTTCGTGGTCCCCGGAGTAGATCGCTCGATTCGAGATCACATCAAAACGTGAGCCGTCACCGATCACACTTCCGTTGATGCGTCGAACTCCGCTGGCAATGATGCGATCGGCGAGGTCCTCGATATCCGTGACCGTGAGCATGGCATCGCCACATCCAACCAAGTAGAGATTGCCGTTAAGTGTTCCATCAGGCCAAACCGCTCCGTCGATTCGGGCTTCGGTCAGCAACCGCGCCTGTGCGCCCATATAGTGTTGCAGTGCCGCCGTGGTGAAGAGCTTTGTGGTTGATGCGGGCGTAAGGGGTAGATCAGGATTCCGCTCATAGAGCACGCGGCCGGTCTGCAGCGAGATGACCTTTGCCGAAACACCCATGCTCCGGTACCCGGACGAGCTGAATATCCTGTCAAGACTCTGCTGCAAATTCGAAATGGAAGCAGCGCTATCGGCCAACGAGGCGTTAACTGTGACCGAGCGTTCACCCGACTCAATGGCTGTCCCATGGATAAGAGCAGCCGAGCATGTCAGCATAAACGCTACCATTAGCGCGACGTTATTCATCGATCCACTTCCGTTCTATCATCAGTGATCGTATTGCAAGGGCATTGGTTGTTGGATCCGACTCCAGCCAGGTGTAGCGCAAATCTCGCCGAAACCACGTTAACTGCCGCTTCGCGTATCTCCATGTTGCCGTTTCGAGTCGTTCCTTTGCCGTGTCGATCGAAATTGTTCCGGATAGCACATCAGCTGCTTCTCGATAGCCCACAGACTGCATGGATTGCGCATCACGTGAGACGCCGCTCGAGAGGAGGTTCTCTACCTCACCAAGTAGCCCCATTGACCACATCTGCTGACTGCGACGTTGAATGCGCCGGCGAAGATCCTGAGGTTCACTGCCGATGGCAATATGCAGGACATCGTATCCCGAAGCGACAGGCTTGACGTTCCATAACTCCGAGATGGGACGTCCACTGGAGCGGTACACTTCCAGCGCTCGAAGCACCCTGCGCGGGTTTCGGTCCTTGTATAGCTGCGCCGCTATTGGATCGACCATCTCGAGTTCCTGATACAGCTGGTCTCTACCGCGCGTTTCAAGCTCAATCCGCAGCTCACTCCGAATGTCTTCGCTGACGTCTGTCACAGCAGGGGAGAAACCGTCAATCGCCGCACAGATATATAGTCCGGATCCGCCAACAACGACGGGCATAACATCGTCCGGCATCGCTTCGATCACACCTCGAACGTGCGTGGCATAGTCAGCCGCCGTAATGTGATCCATCGGGTCAAGCACGTCGAACAGATGATGGCGAACACGCTGGCGATCCTCGAAAGGGGGCTTTGCTGTTCCGATGTCCAGCCCCCGATAGAGTTGCCGCGCATCAGCGCAGATGATCTCACAGCGCATCAATGAAGTAAGAGCAAGCGACACATCAGTCTTACCGGCTGCAGTTGGACCCCCGATGACAATCACACGACGCATTATCACCGTCCCGACGATTCGTCCCAACCCGAACGACCGATCAGTGGAACAAACTTGGCCTTACCAAGACTTTCGGCCTTCCAGTTCTCCTCGCCGGTGCGAATCACACGGTATAGCGCCTGCTCGGTCATACTGCCAACGGGGATCACCATTCGGCCACCGATGCGGAGCTGACGTGCAAGCAGTTCCGGTACATCCGGAGCACCGGCCGTGACGATGATGCCATCATACGGGCCCCCTTGGCGATAGCCGATCGTACCGTCGCCGACGCGACAAGTGACCACATACCCCGTCCTATTCAGCGCCGTACGCGCATTCTGAGACAGGGCTGCATGACGTTCTATCGAAACGACTTGATGTCCCATGGCTGCAAGCACGGCGGCTTGGTATCCGCTGCCGGTTCCGATCTCGAGAATGCTGCTGGGTTCGTCAAGCTCCAGCGCCTGCGTCATGATGGCTACGGTGTATGGCTGGGAAATCGTCTGACGATTGTCGATTGGCAGTGCCGAATCCTCATATGCACGCATGACCAGCGCAGGGGGAACGAACTCCTCGCGCGGAACCGTGGCCATGGCTGCCAGCACACGACCACTGTATACACCTCGGCCCCGGAGTGAGTCTACAAGTGCCTGACGCTGCAGTTCGAAAGGGGTTGACTGTCGTTGTGGTGATGGCTTCATGTCAAACGTCGATGGCAATTGCCTATGCGGTAAGGTACGAGGTGATGCGCTGTTGAAGGGTGATTCGCAGCAGAGGCATCGGGATGTCGATCTCTAGTTCGCCACCGTAGGCCAGCGATACTGTTCCGCGCTCTTCGGAGACGATCACAACCACAGCATCGGCCTGTTCTGAAAGTCCGAGTCCGGCACGGTGCCGAGTTCCGAGAGTACGAGAACCGACTCTCTGAGTAGTGCTTAACGGAAGCACACAGCGTGCCGCCACGAGCATCTGACCATCAATGACGACGGCGCCGTCATGAAGAGGTGATCGGGGATTGAAGATCGAGGAAAGAAGTTCGGATGAGGCCGTGGCGTTGAGTTTCACGCCAGTGTCGACGCTGACCTTGATATGATCAGCACGCGAAAACACGATGAGTGCACCGATATGGGATGACGTGAGATCTTCGATCGCATCGACGACGATATCGATGACCTCCGACGATCGCGACCGCAGGAAAAGACGGAACACTCGCGCCCGAGTGAGTAGAAGCACAAGCCGGCGCAACTCCGGCTGAAAGAGCACCACGAAGGCGATCAGGCCGATGTCTCCGAGTCGACGTAGTATCCAATTGACTGTCTCCAGCCCAAGAGCCTCGGTGAAAAAACTCAGAACCAGCAGGATCGAAAGCAGAAAAAGTACCTGCAGGGCCAGAGTATCACGCAGACTTCGATAGACGAACCAAAATGCGATGGCAACGATCGCGATGTCGATCAGGTCCAACCATGAGATCGACAAAAATCCGAACTGCATCAGCTCGTTCATTGACGCGAAGCAGCCTTTTCCGTACCGAGGCTTAGCGCTTCCGAACGTTCGTATGCAGCGACTATCTCGGCTACCAGCCGGTGGCGAACAACGTCTGCGGTGCTGAAATGCACAAAGTCTATTCCGCGGATTCCGCTGAACAGTCGCTCAGCATCGGGCAAGCCTGATTCGTGTTTCTTCGGAAGATCTGTCTGCGTGACGTCGCCCGTGACGATAGCCTTTGAGTTCCGTCCGAGTCGCGTAAGAAACATCTTCATCTGCGTCCGGGTAGCATTCTGCGCCTCATCAAGGATGATGAACGAGTTGTTGAGCGTACGACCTCGCATGTAAGCCAGGGGCACGATCTCTACAACACGCTTCTCCAGCATGCCCTTGAGTTTGTCGGGGCTGACCATTTCGCTGAGCGCATCAAGCAGGGGACGCAGGTACGGGTCTACCTTTTCCGAAATATCACCAGGTAAGAATCCCAGAGACTCGCCGGCTTCGACGGCCGGACGTGACAGAATGATGCGGCTGACCTCATTTGCTCGCAGAGCCGCAAGGGCCATGGCTACGGCAAGAAACGTCTTGCCCGTACCGGCCGGGCCGATGCAGAACACCAGGTCATTAGAACGGACCTTCATGTAGTAGTCCATCTGCCGGGGCGTTCGAGCGCGAATCATCTCCCGCTTGCCCCATAGGATCACCGAGTCAAGCTCTTCCTTGCTCATCGAGCTGGGAACCGCTGCGGCTCGATCGCTCTCTACAAGATCCGTGATCATGGAAACGTCAGCCACATGTAAGCGACCCGTGCGTTTAAGCGTGTGCATCAATTCGGAGAAGATCTGTTCGATCTTCCTGACCTCAGATGGCTCTCCACGAAGGATCACGACGTCTCCTCGGACGGTGATCGACGTATCAAACTTATTCTCGATCAACCGCAGATGCTGCTCGTTCGGTCCCAGCAATTCTACCAGGTCGACGTCTCCGATCTTGATTTTCTTTTCTACGATGTGCATGGCTTTTTAAAACACAACAAGGGCCAACCACACAGTGATCGGCCCTTGCTTAAAGGTCGGATACTTCACGAGTGGATTACTTTGACGACCCTGCCGAGGCCGGAGCAGTTGAGCCGCTTTCAGCCTGCGCTTCCGCAGCACGCTTCTTGCGCCAGTATGAGCGCTCGGCCTTCATTTCTTCCGACGTCTTCGGTCCGGAAGGAGGCACGGTTAGCACCCAGCCCGGCTGGATGACATCGGGGTTCTTGATCTGACCCGTGTTGGCTTGCCAGATCTTCGGCCACATGAACGGATCGGCATAGATCTCCGTGCGCCCGGCGATATTCCACAGACAGTCGCGGTTCTCAGCCCATGTTCCAACCGTGTAGCCCTTGATGCGCTTTTCACGGTAGAGGCCCTTGATGTTGCGGCGCAGCGCCGTGATCCGGTCGTAGAATTCCGGAATCATGGACATCTGCTGACGTGCAATCTCATTGAGCGATCGCTGCAGTTCCTTGACGTCACCCTGACGGTCGGCAAGGACATCGTCGCTCAGGCGCTGCATTTCCCGGACGCGTCCCTCGAGACGGCCGATCTTTTCACGGAATGCCGCGATGTCAGCATCAGAGGCACCCACCAGCGTGTTGATCTGATCGCCACACTTCTTGAGCGCGTCCACGGCGTTAGCGATGTCAGATTCGAATTTTTTGACGTCGCCCTGCAAGTTTGCCAACTTTTTCTTTTGTGCGTCGAGATCGCCCTGAAGCTGCTTGATTCGAGCATCGGCCTCTTCGCAGTTGAGAAGCTCATCGGCCTTGCTTACCGGCGGTGGTGGTACGTCCTGCGCCAAGGAAGGCACGAAGCAGGCGCACACGATTAGAATAGCGAGTGTCATCTTCATGTGTAATGGTCCTTTCTTGACTTACTTCTTCGGTTTGCCGGATGGGGATGGAGCCGGAGTCGGCTCCACTTCAGGAGCATTCGGATCCCAATCTCCCCAGATATTCGGCCATTGGGCCTTCTTCTGCTGGATGTACGAGAGCCTGTCGTTGCAGGTGCGCACCTCCGCCTGGCGAGAAGCCAGCTCTCCCGATGCACGTGCCTTCTCGGACTCCACCTTGGAAATGTCCGCTGCGGTTTCCTTGTCCTGCGTCCGGATCTGCCGGATCTGTGACAGCTGCTCTTCCTTGATCTTGCAAGTGCATGATGCAAGGACGAGTGCAACACCGATTATGACGGCCGGCATGGACAGCCTGAACCATGATGTCATGTCGAACTCCTAAATGACGTTCTACGTGGAATACTTCCTGTACGCTGTGATGCTCGCTGTCGGACGGCACAAACGAACATCCGACAAATATATTAGCGTATGATGTTTTTCGCATCATGCTATTGCGTTACGTATTTACAACCTCGGCCATGATATGGGTTATCTTTGACCCATCAATGCGGCAGTAACCACACTCGAAAACCATGTCCCAAGCACTCGATAAAACGTACTCTCCGGCTAACTCCGAATCCACATGGTATTCTCTCTGGCAAGCCAGCGGCATTTACCATTCCGCCCCGTCGGAACGCACGCCGTACTCGGTTCTGATGCCCCCTCCCAATGTGACGGGTATCCTGCATTTTGGGCATGTCCTGAACAATACCATCCAGGATATCTATATCCGCTGGGCACGCCTCAACGGGCGCGAAACATGCTGGTTCCCCGGTCTTGACCATGCCGGCATTGCAACTCAGACAAAGGTCGAAAAGGAATTGAAAAAGCAGGGCTTACGACGTCACGATCTTGGACGTGAGGCCTTCATCGAGCGTGTCTGGGAGTGGAAGAACACCTACGGCGGTATCATCCTTGAACAGCTGCGCACGTTGGGTGTGTCGGCCGACTGGGATCGGACGCTCTTTACTATGGATGAGTCGGCAAGTCAGGCCGTGGCCGAAGTTTTTGTGCGGCTTTTTGACGAGGGTCTCGTCTACCGGGGCAAACGCATCATCAACTGGTCACCGGTGGCCCAGAGCGCACTCTCCGACGAAGAAGTGATCTTCCGGGAGGTCCGCGAACATCTTTATACCCTTCAGTATCATCTTGAAGATGGCTCGGGCACGCTGCTTGTGGCCACCGTGCGTCCGGAGACCATTTTCGCCGACGTGGCCGTAGCTGTAAACCCGCATGATGAACGATATCAACATCTTATCGGATCACGGGTGATGGTTCCGCTGACAGGCCGAAGCGTACCCATCATTGCTGACGATTACGCTGACCCGACGTTCGGCACGGGCTGTGTGAAGATCACACCGGCGCACGACCCCAATGACTTTGAGATTGGCCAGCGACACGGCCTTCCCATTCTGCAATGCATTCAGGCCGATGCCACTCTGAATGAACTGGCAGGGGAGTTTGCCGGACTCGAGCGTTTCATGGCTCGTAAAAAAGTTGTGGCTCGCCTGGAGGAGACGGGGCTTCTGGAGAAGAAGGAAGACTACACACACAACGTAGGCTTCAGTGAGCGAGGCGAGGAAGCCGTCGAACCGTACCTTAGTGATCAGTGGTTCGTCAGCATGAAGCCCCTTGCGGGCCCTGCTCTGGAGGCTGTGCGCGACGGATCGATCACGTTCTACCCGAATCACTGGGTCCGCACCTACGAACACTGGATGTCGAACGTCCGTGACTGGTGCATCTCGCGTCAGCTTTGGTGGGGGCATCGCATCCCGGTGTACTACGCCGAAGACGGCCGCTACACGGCGGCGATGTCCGAGCAGGCTGCACGCATCAAGCTCGGCCTTGAGCAAGGGGCTACCCTGAGGCAGGATCCGGACGTTCTCGACACATGGTTTTCCTCGTGGCTCTGGCCTATGACAACTATGGGCTGGCGCGGTCCGGCTTCCGACGAAGTTACCCGTGATGAGCAGTCGGAGAAGCTCATGAGATACTACCTGCCAACGAATCTTCTCGTGACGGGTCCGGATATCATTTTCTTCTGGGTTGCCCGAATGATCATGGCAAGCTTGAAGTTCAAAGGTGTCATCCCATTCCGCGACGTCTACTTCACCAGCATCCTGCGCGATGCCAAAGGTCGGAAGCTATCGAAATCGTTGGGCAATTCGCCGGACCCGCTGAATGTCATTGAGAAGTACGGCTCTGATGCTGTGCGCTTCACCATGATCTATCTAGCGCCGCTGGGTATGGATGTCCGCCTGGACATCGACGAAAAGACTCAGGACATTGCCTCGATGGAGCTGGGCAGGAACTTTGCCAACAAGGTCTGGAATGCCTGTCGCTTCCTGCAAATGAAAAAGTTCGACGTAGCACAGGCAACAAGCGCCGATGCCGAGTATGAGCCAAGCACAGCTGACCGCTGGATTCGTTCGCGTTATGCCTCGACGGTGCAGGCAGCATCGAAAGCGCTTGATGAGTATCGCATCACCGAGTACGCGAAGATCCTCTACGACTTCATCTGGCGGGACTTCTGTGACTGGTATGTGGAGGTAGTAAAGGTGCAGCTAACTCAAGCGCCTTCGGATTCTCAGAGGGTGGCCATACTTGACAATGCCTTTTCCGTCATCGATGGAACGTTGCACCTGCTGCATCCTGTGATGCCTTTCATAACCGATGAGCTATGGCACGGACTGCTCGGGCACACCGCCGAAGAGTCGATCTCTACGTCCACGGCCCCAACAGCTCAGACGGGTGACATTGACCTCGTAACCGAGGAGCGCTTTGAAACGCTTCAGCAGGTCGTCGAAGCGCTGCGCCGTCAGCGGTCAGAAATGGGTATCCCCCCGGGAGAGCGCCTTGATGTGCATCTGCGTGTTCGGCAGGACGAAGTCGAATTCTACTCCTCACAAGGGGCCGTCATCACTGCACTTGCCCGCTGCGCAGAGCTTGTGATCGGTCATGACCTCGATAAGCCACAGGGCTCGGTTGGTGATGTTGTCCGAGGCAACGAGATCTACCTTGTGGTTGCCGGCAAGATCGATTTCGAGAAAGAACGGGCCCGCATCACCAAGGAGATCGACCGGCTTACGGCAGCACTGGCCGGTGTTGAGAAGAAACTCTCCAATGCAAGTTTCGTAGCCAATGCCAAACCCGAGATCATCGAGAATGAACGGCAGAAGCAGGCCGACTGGACGGACGCACTCATGAAATTGCAGCGCAATCTCGCTTCGATCTAAACACCTGACCATCCATCATGAACATGAAACCTGTCTATATCCTTGAACCCCTTCGCACGCCTGTTGGCAAGTACGGTGGGGCACTCTCTGCAGTTCGACCCGATGACATGGCCGGAGATCTGATCGCGGCACTTGTCGATCGCATTGACCTTGAACCAACGTCGATCGATGACGTCATCATTGGCTGTGCCAATCAGGCCGGTGAGGACAACCGTAATGTTGCCCGCATGGCCGTTCTGCTGTCGGGGCTGCCGCAGACCGTTCCGGCCGTGACCGTCAACCGGCTCTGCGCCTCGTCGCTCGAAGCTGTCATACAGGGTATGAGGTCGATCGCCAGCGGAGAACATCACATCGTTGTGGCAGGGGGCGTCGAGAGCATGTCGCGTGCGCCGTACAGTCTGCCAAAGAATGTCTCCGGTGGAGCGATGTTCGGTAACATCACCGCCTACGATACGGCTCTCGGCTGGCGTTACCCCAACCCTCGTCTGGAGAAGATCATCCCGCTCGAGACGATGGGCGAGACAGCCGAGAACATTGCTGAGCGCTGGAGCATTTCACGTCATGATCAGGATGAGTTTGCTCTTCGCAGTCACGTTCGCGCATGTGCCGCTCGAGACGCCGGCATTCACGCCGAAGAGATCGTGCCTGTTCGCATACCGCAGCGTAAGGGAGAGCCCCTTATCGTCGAACATGACGAGCAGCCCCGACGTGACACTACCCTGGAACGCCTTGGCGTGCTGGGCGCTGCGTTTCGAAAGGGCGGAAGCGTTACGGCTGGAAATTCCTCGTCCCTCAATGACGGGGCAGGCATGATGGTTCTTGCTAGTCAGGAAGCTCTGGATCGTCAGCCGCACCTGCGCAAGCATGTCTATGCGCGACTCCTCAGTTCGGGTGCTGTTGGCGTAGACCCACGCATCATGGGCGTCGGTCCCGTGGGGGCCATCCAGCAGGCATGCTCGCGTGCCGGCGTGAGTGTTTCGGATCTGGATCTCATCGAGATCAATGAGGCCTTCGCTGCTCAGGCGCTGGCCTGCGTCCGCGAGCTGGGCGTCGACCCGGACCGCGTGAACGTTAACGGAGGAGCGATCGCAATCGGTCACCCCCTCGGGATGAGTGGCGCACGTATCCTGGGAAGTCTTGTTCGAGAAATGCGCCGGCGCGGTTCGCGCCTCGGATGCGCTTCACTTTGCATCGGCGTTGGTCAGGGACTTGCCGTTGTTGTGGAATCTGTCATCCCTGCCTGATTCCGGCTCGTTGTTCGACTCGTTATATTTGCCATCATTTTGAGGATGCTCATGTACACTGCGCCACATCTTGTCCTTCCGAAAATCGCCGACCTGCACAAGGCTGATGTCTACGTTGCCAATGGCGGATACAATGCCTACCGCAAGGTCCTGTCGATGACGCCCGATGCTGTGATCGACGAGGTGAAGCGTTCAGGCCTGCGCGGACGCGGCGGTGCGTGCTTCCCGACGGGTCTGAAATGGTCATTCATGCCCAAGGGCAATGACAAGCCGAAGTACCTTGCCATCAATGGTGACGAATCCGAGCCCGGCTCTTTCAAGGACCGTCAAATTTTCGAGTACAATCCGCATCAGCTGATCGAAGGTATCCTGATCGCCGGCTATGCCATGAACATCAAGATGGCCTTTATCTACATCCGTGGTGAATACCATGCATGGGTGGACATGATGCAGGCTGCCGTGGATGAGGCCTATGAAAAGGGGCTCATCGGCGACGGGATGATGAAGACCTTCGGAGGAGATTACACCATCGACATAGTGGTGCATAAGGGCGCAGGTGCCTACATCTGCGGCGAAGAAACATCGCTGATGAATTCGCTCGAAGGCGACCGTGCCTATCCTCGGTATAAGCCCCCTTTCCCAGCTAATAAGGGGCTGTGGGGAATGCCCACAACGATCAACAACGTCGAAACGATTGCGACCATCCCTCCGATCATTGCCATGGGAGCTGAGGCATTTGCCTCTATCGGCGCGCCAGGGCACACAGGTACGATTCTTTATGGCGTTAGCGGCCATGTCAACAAGCCCGGCGTCTATGAGCTGCCTACCGGTACACTCCTGACGGACATCATTAACGACGTCTGCGGCGGCGTACCGAATGGTAAGAAGGTCAAGGCCATCATCCCGGGCGGCTCGTCCATGCCTCCTATGCGGGGTGATGAGATCGAGGGCGTTCGAATGGACGAAGAGTCTCTTAAAAAACTCGGTACGCACATCGGAACGGCCGGCATCATGGTAATGGACGAAGACACGGACGTCGTGGCCGTCACACTCCGCATTGCCCGTTTCTACCATCACGAATCATGTGGACAGTGCACACCATGCCGCGAAGGCTGCGGTTGGATGGAAAAGGTTCTGCACCGCATCGAGCATGGAGAGGCGACGTCATCGGACATCGACCTTCTCTACAGCGTTGCCTCGAACATCGAAGGCAATACGATCTGTGCTCTCGGTGATGCAGCAGCATGGCCCGTGAAGGGATTCATCGAGAAGTTCCGCGACGAGTTTGAAGCTCGTTGCAAGCCATCGCGTTCGATGGTTTCTCTGAATGTCGTCCACGGACGCCGTGCCACGGCATCAACGTTGGTAAAGACTTTGGCATAAGATGGACATGCATGCCGTCGGGTACGCCTTTGCGCTCACGCTGCTGGCTGGGCTTGCAACAGGGGTGGGCTCGGCAATGGCGTTCTTTACCAAGCGCACCAGCACGAAGGCCTTATCGGTCTCTCTTGGGTTTTCGGCCGGCGTGATGATCTATGTCTCGTTCGTCGAGATCTTGAATAAGTCCATTGTGGCCCTGACGCAGGCATGCGGCAACCAGCAGGGACGCTGGCTGGCGGTGGGTTCGTTCTTCGGCGGCATTGCGCTAATTGCCATCATCGATAAGCTCGTGCCAACATATGAGAATCCGCACGAGAACATGAGCATCGAGTACATGGACGACTCCGAGAAAAGCTTGGAGTATCGCAAACGGAGCCAGCTGATGCGCGTCGGTGTGATGACTGCGATCGCCATTGGCATCCACAACTTTCCAGAGGGGCTGGCCACGTTCGTCAGTGCTCTTGATGACCCAAGCCTGGGGCTAGCCATCGCCATCGCTATCGCCATCCACAACATTCCTGAAGGGATTGCCGTAAGCGTTCCGGTGTTCTACGCAACGAATGACCGGAAGAAGGCATTCTTCTGGTCGTTCTTATCGGGCCTGGCCGAGCCGGTCGGTGCCATCATCGGTTACCTGATTCTCATGCCAATCATGAGTCCACTCGTCATGGGTGTTCTGTTCGGCGTTGTTGCCGGGATCATGGTCTTTATCTCGATCGATGAGCTGCTCCCGGCCGCCCGCGACTATGGCGAGCACCACCTAAGCGTATATGGACTTGTAGCTGGAATGGCCGTCATGGCCGCCTCACTGCTCTTACTGCTCTAGTACGGATAGCAACAACCATGCGTATCGGAATCATTGGCGGCTCATTCAACCCGATTCACATCGCACATCTGATCATTGCCGACAGATTCGTCGATCAGTTAGAGCTTGACCGTTGTTACTTCGTGCCGACGGCACGATCACCCTTCAAGGTCGATGATCCTATGCTAGCCTCGGCCGAAGAGCGTCTGCAGATGGTCCAGCTGGCCACAGAACAGCATCCGAAGTTTCACGTCAGTGACGTCGAAGTCCGCCGAGGCGGCGTGTCCTACACCATCGACACCGTGTCGGCAATGATGATCGAGTTTCCTGATGCCGAGCTTTTTATTCTGATCGGCAGTGACCAGGCGGTGGAGTTCGTACGCTGGCACCGCTGGCAGGACCTACTGAGCCGGTCACAGCTGTGTATCGTGCGTCGTCCCTTTCTGCTGACTCCGGAGATGGAAGAGCGCATGACGGAAACACTAAGCGTTGGCGCGCGCCCCCCGATTTGGATCAACGCTCCTTTGCTGGAGATATCTTCGACCGATATCCGTCAGCGTGTCAGGCAGGGTAAGAGCATTAACTACCTCACAACAAAAGCCGTGCGGGACTTCATAAACGATCACGGCCTGTATCTGCGATGAGCACCCGACGATCATCATTCGGCCGGGTAGTGGTCATGATCCTCCTCAGCATCGTTGCAATGGGGATGATAGCCCCGATGGCATGGATGGTTCTGGTGTCGCTGCGTGAGTCTCCCGAACAGCATGCAACGCTCGGACATATGCTCCGTGCTCCGACCAGCATGGTCAACTACGCAGATGCGTGGACGTCGGATAACTTTCTCGGGTACTTCGTCAATTCGCTACTTGTTTCGAGCATCGTGACCGCCGGAAACGTTGTTTTCTGTCTCTGGGCCGGATATGCCTTCGCCCGGCGACGTTTTACCGGCAAGGGGCTCCTGTTTGCATCGATCCTCGGCGTGCTTGCCGTGCCGCAGCAGGTCATCATGATCCCTCTCTATCGTCTTGTGGCCGGCCTCGGGTGGATCAATACCTACGCCGCACTGATCGTTCCTTGGTTGGTAACACCATTCGGGATCTTTCTGGTGCGTCAGTACATTCAATCGATGCCTGCGGAAATGGAAGATGCTGCACGCATCGATGGAGCAGGGGAGTGGCACATCCTGTGGCGGATCGTCGCGCCCCTTTGTCGACCCGTCCTGACCGTGCTAGCGATCTACACGTTTCTTTCCAACTGGAACTCGTTCCTTTTTCCCTTTCTGTTCACTAACGACGAAGCCCATCGGACGCTCCCGGTTGGACTTGCCTTCTACCTTGGAAAGCAATCCATCGACTGGGGACACCTGATGGCCGGTGCAAGTATTGCCGCAGTCCCGATCCTTCTTCTCTTCGTGATGTTTCAGCGTCGGATCATCGAGGGTCTTACAGCCGGTGCTTTGAAAGAGTAACCAACTCGTATTTTCGCATCTATGAATTCATACCGCACAATCGCTCCGAGCCTTCATGAGGCCTTCACCAACCGCACCGTGCAGCTTAGCGTCATTGGCACGCTGGTGCTTGTGGCCTGCACACAGGTGCGCATTCCGTTGCCGTTTACGCCGGTGCCATTGACGGGTCAGACCTTTGCCGTGATCGCCTGGCCACTGCTCTTTGGCTACCGCATCGGCATATCCAGCGTACTGGCCTACCTTGCTCTAGGGTGCCTAGGTGCGCCGGTGTTTGCCGGCTTCGAATCGATGTCGGCATTGTGGGGTCCGACCTCGGGCTACCTGATCGGCTTTGCCGCCGCCGCAGCTCTTCTTGGACGCCTGCGTGATGCCGGCCTGACGTCAACGCCTATAAGACTTGGCCTGTCGGTTGTCGGAGCACAAGCGATCATCCTCCTGTGCGGTTCGCTTGTCCTTTCGACATTCGTCGGAGCTGAGAACGCCATCGTGATGGGGATCGCCCCCTTCCTAGCCGGTGACGTTATCAAGTCGGTGCTGCTGTTTACGATGATCCGGAGCGTGCGGTGGAACGAAGCGAAATAGAACTCCTTGCGCGCATGGTAGCGCGTGAACTCGAACGCACCTCGAACGTCGAGATCGCCCCTAAGTGGCAGCACGGCACGGTGATCTTCAAGCCGGGCGATGATCGCCTGAAGCAGCATGAGCTGTCCATCGAACGCTTCATGCACAAGATCGTGATGATGCGCGATAATCTGAGAGTCCTCGAGCAGCAGATCAACTCCAACAAGTCCCTAGAAACCGGTGAGAAGGTCAAGCTACAGAGCTATATCACCCGCATTTACGGTTCTATGACGTCCTTCAATGTCTTCTTTGCTGATGAGGACGATACGTTCAAGGGAAGCGGGGAGTAGGGGGTAGTGTCGCAGCATACTGCGACCCCACGACTGCATGCGGCGACCACACGATCCAAGTCTCTTAAAACGCAAAACGCCCATCATTTCTGACGGGCGTTTCGTGTAACTGGGCGGGACCGACGGGGCTCGAACCCGCGACCTCCGCCTTGACAGGGCGGCGCTCTAACCAAGCTGAGCTACGATCCCAATTACCGATTTTTCTGGTGGACCCAAGCGGGATCGAACCGCTGACCTCTTCAATGCCATTGAAGCGCTCTCCCAGCTGAGCTATGGGCCCGTTTATCAAAAACGGAGTGCAAATATAAACCTGAGCCTGTTATTCACAAGGGGCTTGGCATTATCGGATGAATTGAAGGTCACACCAGTGACTATACAGACCATCAAGACGCAGAAGCTCTTCATGCGTACCTGACTCGATGACCGAGCCGGCTGAGTACACAAAGATCCTGTCACATGTCCTGACCGTGCTCAGCCGGTGAGCAATGATCACCGTAGTTCTGTCGGTCATCAGACGCTCTAAAGCTTCCTGAATGAGGTGCTCGCTTTCGGCGTCCAGAGAGCTGGTTGCCTCGTCAAGAATCAAGATCGACGGATTCTTCAACAGAGCGCGGGCGATGGCCACACGCTGACGCTGTCCACCGCTGAGTTTGAGTCCGCGTTCGCCAACAAGTGTATTGAATCCTTCAGGGAACGATTCGATGAAGTCTAACGCGTTCGCATCGGAAGCGGCCTTGCGAATCTCATCGAACGTCGCGCCCGGGCGTCCGTATCGGATGTTCTCCTCGATCGTGCCGCCAAAGAGCACAATGTCCTGCGGGACTACGCCAACGCTTCTTCGCACCTGCGCGCGCGTGTACGATGAGGCGTCACTTTCGTTGTAAAGAATGCGCCCCTCGGTAGGGTCATAAAGCCTCTGTAACAGCGCGGCAGTGGTGGACTTGCCGGAACCGCTTTCACCGACGAAGGCTACACGTTCTCCGGCACCAATATGAAGAGAGACATTGTTCACCACCAGCATATCCTGCCGATCGGGATAACGGAACGAAACGCCTAACAGGTCGATCGACGATAGGCGAACCGACGGAGCGTCGGGACCAACATCCTCAGTCGGCTCGGACATGATTTCGCGGATGCGAACGGCCGAGCCGAGGGATTTCTGGATCTGACCATAGAGTTCGGCAAAGGACCCCAAAGCACCGCCGACGAACATCGCATACATGAGAAACGAGAGCAGCTCGCCCAGGCGCAGGTCTCCCGATTCGACAAGGCGAGCTCCATACAGAATCACGGCGGCGATGCCACCAAACACGGTAAAGATGATGAAGGTCACAAACGCGGCTCGCAGGCGAGCCCCCTTCACGGCAAGTCCAACATACTCGCCAAGGGTCGAAGAGTACCTCTTGATTTCATGGGGCTCCTGCACGTAAGACTTAACGGCAGAGATGCTCTGCAGAGACTCCTCTACGATGGTCGAGGTGCGGGCAAGTGCGTCCTGCGTGCTCGTGCTGAGCCGACGCAGCCGGCGGCCAATGAGCACCGCTGCACCGACAATGATCGGCATGCCAACGATGATCGGCAACGTCAGTCGAACACTGGTGGTAAGGATCAAAATGATGGATCCGACAAGGAAGATCGCCTGACGGACAAGTTGCAGAAGCGAAAATGAAAATGTCTCTTGAATCTGCGTCATATCACTCGACAGTCGAGATGCCAGCTCACCGATGCGGTGACCCGACATGCGAGAAAGGGGCAGGCGTACGATGTGCTCGAACAGATCCGAACGGATCGAAGCAATCACCCGTTCAGTTGTGCGCGAAAGTGTAACCGAAACAACGTATCCGACGATGGCCTGCGCCGTAAGAAGCCCCAGAAAGAGACCGCCTGTGTTGAACAGCGACGCGGCCTGGCTGTTAGCCAGGATTTGATCGATGATGTTGCCCGTGAGCATCGGGAAAATGAGGCTTACGCCGCTGCTCGGAATCATAAAGGCTAGTGCAAGGATCATCGGCCACTTATGCGGACGGTAGTAGCCAAGCAGAAAGCCGAAAACCGATCGTACGTTTGGTTTCACGAACGTCTCCGTGTGGTCGATAGCATGGGGATGACCGTTCCGGTGATGGCACACGAAGGCTGCAGCAGATCATGAATGACCGATGCGATCTCTTCTGGATCGACCCACAGTCGAACCTGCGCCGGCGAGCCCCACTCGAGATTGGCAGCCGTTCGTATCACGTCCGGCACGATGCAGTTGGCTCGCACACCCGCGGCGCGCCCTTCTTCGGCAGCCGAGAGCGTGAGCGACACGACGGCGGCCTTTGCCGCTGCGTATGCGGCGCGGTTACCCTCTGGCTGCAGGACGGCCTTTGCCCCCACAGTGACGATCGAGCCGCCGCCACTTTTGACCAGAAGGGGAATCGCCGCCCGCATGACGTTGAAAGTCGTTACGAGGTTCAGCTGCATCATCGATTCAAGATCATCAGGTGTAGTCGCTTCGATAGGTGCACCGGCACGAATGCCTCCAACAAGATGGACGACCCCTTGCAGCAAAGGGGCTGACTCGGCCACAAAGCGATGCGTCTCTGCGGCATCGGAAAAATCTACCTGATCACGGTCGGCAGCGATCACCACCACCCCGAGCTCGGTCAGATAGGACCGCACCACACTGCCGAGCTGACCTCCGGCTCCGGTCAAAAGAACTATCATGGCTTCAGAGGACAATCAGTGAACAATGCACGAGCGCGTCGGGCAAACGACATTCGAGGATCCATGCTCCGGTACCAAGCTCCGACGGCGTCATGACGGACAATGTGCCCTGGTCGTGTCCAAGGATTTCGCATGCATACGATGCGCCCGTTACGGCGCTTGAGATGCGCACGGCTAAAGGAGCAAGCGGCAGCCCAGTGATGTTTAACGTCCGCGTGTTACGTGCCACTGGCATCTCGGCCACACGCATCTCCGCCAGTGTCGCGGGCTGATCATCCACCGAGACAATGATCGATGGAATACGCATGCCGCATGGGATTGACACCATTCCGCGGCTGACACGCATCACCTCGGCGCTGGCAGGATACACTGCCGTGCGCTTTGTGGCCTGACTGGGCGCGACGATCCGCACCTCGGCGGTGTTTCCATCGTAGTAGGCCTCATTAAGGCGGAAGGCGTACCAGTCTCCAATGAGAAATTCTCCCCGGATGGCGATCTCGGGCGCTCCTGCATTTGCGCGCTGGTAAAGCAACGGCTTGAGAGTATCGATGGAAAAGATGGGCGCAAGCACAACCATTCCGCCCGCGGTGATCACAGCGGCAGGTTCGGCAATCGCTGGACCGAGAATGCGTGCAGCTCTTGCAACGTTCACCGCACCATGACCAAGAATACTGTCGGTCTGCCAACCATAGCGAGAGGCGTCGATCATGGCCTGGCGGATATAGCTAGGATGCAGGGCGGGATACAGCTGACGCAGTAGCGCAACCTGCGCCGCCACATACGGCGTGGCAAGGGAGGTTCCCGAGGCACGGCCGACAAGGCCGTTGATCTGCTGCACGGGTACACGCTCTCCGGGAGCTGCAAACTCCGGCTTCTGACGTCCCGAAGCGCTTGGCCCCCATGACGTGTTTGACCATGCACTGAGACCATCGAGTGCGATCCCGCCGATGGCCAGCGCGCTGTCGGCATCTGCCGGTGTGATGATCGTCCTCGATGAAGGTCCACTGTTGCCGGCAGCTGTCAGACAGATCATGCCACGCTGCGAAGCGATGTTGATGGCTCGGGCGGGAAAGGTGGTGGAACCGTTCAGAAGCTCATATGGCGTGGTTGCATCGGTGGAGTCGAAGAACCTATAGCCAAGCGATGAACTGGAGATGTCGGCTCCGCTGCGTTCGACCCACCAGAGAGCTTCAACATAGAGGTCCTCTTCGATCCTCCGTTCGTAACGCATGTCTTCGGACTTTGCAAGGAGGTATGTGCTGAATGGAGCCACGCCCATCACCTGATCGCCGTACCAGGCCGCTGCGACCGACATGATGACGCTGCCGTGCTCGTCCTGCAAAGGCACGTCGTTATCCTGGTTGGCGGTGATCGGGCGTCGGTGGATGAAGTCGTACTCGTCCTCAACATTTACGTGCGAAAGGCTACTCATGGACTTCCAGCGAAAGCCGTTGTCGATGACGCCAATGCGAGCCCCCTGACCAAACACGCCGGCATCGTGCAGTTCATGGACATTGCCGACCCTCAGCATTTCACTCTGGAAGGTTTCCGGAACGGGGGCACATCGTTCCGGTAGGGTCAGCCTGTATGAGATGGAGTTTGCCGGCGACACCGCTCTGACGCATTCGAGGGCCTTCACTCGGTCATACTCATTCTGCGTCAGCCCCACCACCATGTAATTCATCCATGGGTTGGACGAAAGCAGACTATCGCTGATGGCAAGGACCTGCTTGCGGTAGTCATCATGAATGGGGCGATCCAGCTCGTCGAGCACAGGATCCATTCCCGCCAGGGTTCGACGCCTGATTGCGTTGGGATGATACTGCAGCAAAGTCTGCTCGTACAACGGCTCTCCCGGCGCGAAAACTACCGGCCCCTTATCAGCCAGAAAGACACGAAAGGGCGTGCGCTGGGCCTGTCCTTCTGATGCTGTGAACAGAAGCACCGCGAGCAGGGCAAGGACAGGGAGGGTTTCGTAGGTTTGCCGTCGTTTCATGCGAAGGATATTGATGTTGACAGTAGACAAACAAGATCGTGCTCGCCGAGTAGCTTCGTGCCGGATCTCTTCGGCGTGGATCCTGCGCGATGGAAGCACGGTGATCCAGCTCAGCGGTAACGACAGGATCGACCTTCTGCACCGACTTACGACGAACGACATGCGTGCTCTTGAACCCGGTAGGGGCCGTCAGACGGTGCTGCTGACGGAGAAAGCTCGAATGATCGACGTCGTGACGCTGCTTCAGGACAAACAAGAGGCCCTGCTGCTTGGTTCGCAAGGCACGGCTGCCGACGTCCTGTCGTGGATACGAAAGTACGTCATCATGGATGATGTGCGCCTCCGTGACGTCACCCAGCAGCATGCCATCATAGAGATCATGGGGCCAAGGGCCGCGGAAGTTGTCGAGTCGCTTCTGGATACTCCCGTCAAAGACCTGGCCATGTCGCAATGGCGCTCGATCGACGATGGGCTGCTGGCGGTTCGGATGCCGTCGGCAAGCGAGCTATCCTACTGGCTGGTCGGTTCCGTGCAGACACTGCAGACCATCAGGGAGCAGCTTGTCCTTCACGACGATCAGATTCCTGAGCTTGATACAGAGATCGACGAGTACGTGCGAGTTCTGGCCGGCATGGGGCGCGTCGGACACGAGTGGACGCTCGCATACAATCCGCTCGAAGCCGGACTGCTGCACCTGACCTCGTTCACCAAAGGCTGCTACATCGGACAGGAAGTCGTGGCCCGACTGGATTCCTACAACAAGGTCAAGCAGCGCATCATGGGGCTGATCGCCCCCAGCCAGGTGACCCCTGGCGATGTGATCGTAGCCGATGGCAATGCCGTTGGGGTTATCACAAGTGCAGTAGCTGGTTTCGACGCTTCACAGTGGTTCGCTCTTGGATACGTGCGCGGAGAGTTTGCCCATCCGGGAACGAGCATCGGCATCGAGCACTCAGGCTCGATGATCACGGCTGATCTGGTCCTGCCACCAATGATTGATCCATCATGCCCGTAGCTGCTGTCATCGCAGGCGCGCGACGCATCGGCGCGGAAATTGTCAGGGGGCTTGCCGGTGACGGATACGACGTCGGGCTGACGTACAACACCTCCATTACGGAAGCGCAAAAACTGCAGCAGGAGTTGGTCGCCTTGAACCGAGAGTGTCAGGTCGTGCAGTGCGACGTGACAGTTCCCCTTGCGATCGGTAGCGCCCTGACGAACCTTGAAGACGGTATGGGATTTGCCGATGTCATTGTCTACAATGCAGGGGTCTTCCCCAGGGCAGCACCTCCGGCCGATATCGACGAGGACGATCTGCTCCAGGCCTTACGGGTCAACACCCTCCCGGTGCTGACATTGGCGCGCCACTACGAAATGCGCTGCCGAGAGCATCAGCGCACGGGGCGTGTTATCATTCTCGGTTCGCTCGGCGCCCGGGAGATCTGGCGCGATAGGGCAGCGTATAATACCAGCAAGGCCGCACAACATACACTGGCGCTGTCACTGGCCAGAAGCCTTGCACCGACGATGAGCATCAACATCGTCGCACCGGGCCAGATCGTCTTGGAAGGTGAGCAAGAATCCCACTCAGCAATCGTCTCCGAGCGGCGCATACCCAAGGAGCGTCATGGAAGTGCCGACGATGTAGTCGATGCCGTTCGGTATTTTGCGCGCTGTTCGGAATACATCACCGGACAGACCATCGTGGTCGACGGCGGCTACGGCCTTGTGCGCTAAGCGACGATCACCAAACGATTTTCTAGGCACAACACGTGCCACAAACATCCTGAGGATGACGATGTCCATGAGCCCCATTCGACGGCTTCGTGCAGCTGTGATAAGTTCGATCATTGGCCTGATGTGGTCAATATCGACGGCACAGGTTCTGCTGGCCGGTTCGGTTTCATTTCTTCCGATGAGTCCAGCCTCTGGCACATCGGTCACGATCGAGTACACTGCAGAGGCCCGCGATGAGGAGATGACCTCCGGCGGCAACCTGCATGCCGTGGCATACCTCTTTACGGCCGATGCCGAGTCGCCCGAAGCGGTCGACGTCACACTTTCAAAGAAGTCAGGCCGCTGGAGTGGCTCGCTGCAGCTTCCGGCCAGCACGGTCTATGGTATCGTCAAGGTAGGCAACGGCCGCATGTACGATACCAACAAGGACCTCTACTGGGAGTTCCTCGTCACAAAGGACGGCACGCGCCATGTGGAAGGAGCTCACATGAAGGCCGCCATGGCTCGCTCCGGTCAGCTGCCCGCACAATGCCGCATGAAGGACGACGTTGAGGAGGCACTCGAGCTGCTGAATAAAGAATCGCGCCTGTATCCCAAGAACATCGTCGCGCAGCTGAACTACATCATGATCGCCAAGGCCGTTGGCGAGCTCGATGAGCTAGAGGCCACTGGCAAGTATCGCGAGCTCACCTCGTCGGTGATGCAGATCAAGTCGCCCATCGAGGCCATTGTGATCTCGCAGGCCTATGCAGCGCAGGGTAAGGCCGAAGACGCTAACCGCGTCATGGAAGATGCGGCGGCGCGATTCCCGAAGAGTATTGCCGCCGAGCAGTACGAACTCGAGCAGATCGGTAAGGCAGAGTCTCTCGGCGACTTTATCCAACGGGTGTTGAAGCACTTTGAGAACTTCCCGGCAACGAGCGCTCGGCAGAATATCACCGATGCGGTAACGCGTACCACAACTCAGCAGGGTGCCCTGCGCGAGCTTATCTACTTTCTAAACCGGCATCCGATGGCATCGGCCAAGACATATCACCAGGCGGTGAACTTCATCGGTGCAAATGACACATTGCGTCCACAGGCGTTCCAGCTTATCGAGGATGGTCTGAAAGCCGCTGACGATCCGGTAAGACGTCCACGCAACGTTGGCATGTTCGAGTGGAACGAAGAGCAACGCATTTCGCGGTCGCTTCTGCTGTTTGTGAAGGGGGCGATCGAACGTGCTCAAAATCGCGCCGACGATGCTATCGCTTCGCTCGATAAAAGCATGCAGATCGCCGGTGATGATACCGAAAAGGGATGCCGGGAAATGCTGATTGATCTCTACCGCAATGGTAACAAGCCAAAGAAGGCACTCGAGGTGGCCAAGAGCGCCATCGTTTCGGGATCGTCCACACCAGGCATCCTGCAGGCTTACCGGGAGATTCTGCGCTCACAGGGCGAAGACTCCTCGGAGATCGCCGATCAGGAATCGGTACTGCGTTCCAAAGGCCGCAGCGCCATGGCACGGCGCGTTCAGCAGGAGTTTCTCAATCTTCCCGGTATCGATGGGACGTTCACTCGGCTCGACGGCACTCCGGTGAAGATCTCCGACTGGAAGGGCAAAGTGGTGATCATCGACTACTGGGCCACCTGGTGCGGTCCGTGCAGGCAGTCATTCCCATCGTTGCAGAAGCTCTATGAGCGATACAAGGACGACCCGAATGTGCTCATTGCCGTTGTCAACGTCTGGGAGCGCACCGATGACCGCGTCAAGACCGTCAAGGACTTTATGTCCAAGAACACGAGTCTGACGTTTCCGATGTTCATGGACAAGGACGACAGCGTAGTGCGAAAGTTCGGTGTGACGGGAATCCCTACCAAGTTCTACCTCGGAAAAGACGGACGCATCCAGTTCAAGGAAGTGGGACTGCATCCGGAGGAACAGTTTCTCGAGGAAGCTACAACGCGAATCGAGGCGCTACTGGCGCAGTAGCGGCGCTCTGGTCGCGCGACTCAGGGGGCTATGAGACAACCCGAACTTCCCGTCCACGGGATCACGTTGTATCGAGCGCCCATGAGTGCACCGCGACCCGTACGGGCGAGCGTCATCACAGGAACCGGACGAGGCTGCGCGTCGGGCCAGACGAGCATAATGCGAATCTCAACGTAGTTAGCCCCCTCCGGCGTAGGCACGCACGGCGCATACTGCACACGCTCCTGCAGGATCCACTCCG
>CALRYC010000027.1:0-27957 GCA_943372295.1 Chitinophaga pinensis | reverse complement strand
TCGATGAACTTCATTTCAGTGAAGGTCAGGAACGGAACCGGCGAAGCGATACCGGCATAGAACTCGTTCATGCGTGATGTACCGTTGACGGCACCTGTCGAATCGGCCACAGCGAAGATCGGTCCGCGTGGATCCTTCAGCGTCGTTATGATCTCCGAAAGCTTCACACCAAAGGTGAGGTCGCCATCACGCTGAGTGATGAACTGGTACCATGGGTTGGCTTCCGTTTCCAGCGAGCCAAACGTAAACTGGAAGTCCTCGGCGTTCGACGCAATACCGGCTGCTGCTGCGACAAGTGCTGCCGAAGAGGCAGCGGCGCTGCGCTCAGCCAGGTGAATGGCCATGCGGGCCTTGAGCGAGTTTGCTGCTTTGACCCAGCTGGTGACCTTGCCACCGTACATCAAGTCATCGCTGCCGGGCTTGAGGTTGCTCGTAGCCGACGTAAGATTCTTGATCGCATCGTCGAGCAGCGCATTGATGGCGATGTAGATGCTCTCCTGTGAATCATACTTTGGCTCGGTGACCTTCGCCCCCTGAAGAGCATCGGAATACGGTACATCACCCCAGAGGTCTGTGGTTGTGATGACACCGTAGGCCATCAGTACCTGAAACACCCCTTGGTAGTGTGGTGCACCGTCGTTCTTTGCTCGCTCGATCATGATGGCCAGATCGTTCAGAGGCCCGGTGTACATGGTATTCCATGCGTTGTTGATGTCGCTCTCGGTGAACTGATAGTTATAGATACCGAGATGCTGACGGTCGACTCCTGTATTCTGCTGGTTCAGCACACTGGTGTAGCGACCGAAGTCACCACCCACGACGTATGCCATACCGGCCTGAATCGTCGGCAGCACTACGGTATAGGCTGCCGTTTCGGGCGTGTTCGGGTTGACGTTGATTTTTGGGTCGATCCAGTTGTCGCACGCCGTCAGGACGATGAGCAACGCACTGCAAAACCCAATGAGATATCGTTTCATAATCGTTGGTTTCCTTGATTGTGGCATCGATATGTTGGGTTAGAAGTTCAGGCTGAACGAGAACACATAGCTCTTGGTACTCGGCATGTTGAAGTAGTCCAAGCCCTGGCCGCTGCTGGCACCAAGAAGGCTTGTCTCAGGATCAACGCCCGTGTAGGCCGTACTGAGCCACAGGTTACGTCCCGTGAACGAAACAGTCAGTCCGCTAAACGGAGTGGCTTCCATCATGCTGGCAGGGATGACATAGGACAGCGTCAGTTCGCGCAGACGAACCCAGCTTGCATCTTCGATGAAGTCTTCGGTGTTGCTGCCAAAGAAGCCGTTACCGTTGCCGAGAGAGAGCCAGCTCTCGCCGTAGTCAGCTTCGATATCATTGGTAGCACCGTTAGAGGCCTTTACTCCGTCGAACACCTTCGTGCCCGTGCGATCTTCGGTTTCCTTGTGGGTTCCGAAGAAGTACAGCGCGCCACGTGTGCCGTTCCACATCACGCCGCCCTGACGGATGTCGAGCTGAGCAGACAGGGTGAGCCCCTTCCATGTGAACGAGTTACGGATACCCATGAGCCAGTCCGGGTTGAAGCTTCCGAAAGCCTTTTCGGTATCGTCGAGGATCGGATATCCGAAGTTGTCCGACGTTGTGTCGTCGTCAATCAGAACCCGGCCGGTTGCCGAATCACGTGCCCAGCCGAAACCGAAGATCGAGCCGTAGGGCAGACCCTTCACAGCGCGGACTGATGAACCGACGAATCCGCCGAGGAAGATGTTATCTACGCCCGGAGCGAGTTCGACGACCTCGACGGTGTTCTTCGTGAAGTTGACGGTGACGTCCCAGCGGAAGTCGGCGGTCATGATCGGCGTGCCGGAAAGCACGAGTTCGATGCCGCTGTTGCTGATAGAGCCTGCATTCTTAAGCTGCGAGTTGTATCCAGTTGACGTTGCGATCGGCACCGAGAAGATCTGATCTTCGCCTGTTTGATTGTAGTACGTGAAGTCCAAAGAGAGGCGATTATCAAACATCGCAATGTCGAAACCGAATTCCGTTGACGTTGTGCTCTCTGGTCGAAGGTCCGGAGCAGCAAGATTGTCAGCAAGAGAGTAACCGATACGACCACCGAATGGGAAGGTCACACCACTGGTCCAGCCATCACTGTATGAGGCAGAAACGAAACCGGTGTTCGTGCCGTAGATCGGTGCATCCTTACCGACGGAGGCGTAGTTGGCGCGGACCTTCATGAAGCTGATCACATCGTTCTGGAGCTCAGGCAGCAGTTCGGTCAGAACGGCAGAGACCGAAAGCGAAGGGTAGAAGAACGAGTTGTTGGCCTCCGGGAGGGTTGTCGACCACTCGTTACGACCTGTGAAGTTGAAGAACAGAGCATTCTTGTAGTCAAAGCGCAGATCAGTATAGTAGGCCATTGTGCGCTTGCGGGAAATGCGCTGGTTGGCAATACGACCGGCGTAATTGTTAATCGCTCCGGGGTTTGTCGGGTCGCCGACTCCATCAGCCTGAGCATAGTCAAAGCTGAAGTTTGACGAGTAGAGGTTCTGACCCACAAGTGCCTGAAGATGAATGTCATCCGTCAGGTCCGTATTCCACGTCACAATGAGGTCTGAGGTGAGATCACTCACTGTGTTGTTGTCCGTGAACAAACGTCCTGATGGATACACGCGTGAGTTCTTGACGAAGGTCTGCTTGCGGTTGTCGTTGTAGTAGTCAAGACCGATGCGGTACATCACGTCCAGACCCGGCGTGATCGACCAGTCAACTTGTGCGTTGCCGAACAGGCGGTTGACCTCGTCGGTAAAGACGTTCTCATTGACGGTCCAGAACGGATTGTCATAACCGACACCCGCGCGGTATGTGCGCTGGGTACCATCGGGGAAGCGGTACGCTTCTGGCGTGGTTACGGCATCCTGACCAAAGCCGTTGGCATTGTCAAACGTAGGAGGAGTACGAAGCAAGCTCAACATCACACCGGAAACGTTCGAACCCTGCTGGATACGACGGCCACCGGAATTCACGTAATTGATGTTGGCAGAGGCCGTGACGTTCTTCGCTACGGATGAACTGCTGCTGACCTTGAGGTTCTTCTTTGCCCATGACGAGTTTGGAACAACGCCATCGGAGTTCAGGTTAGAGAACGAAACAAGGTACGTGGCTGCCTGGCTGCCACCGGACATGGTGACGGTTTGATTCTGGGTGAGCCCCGTACGGAAAAATGCATCGGCAGGGTTGACGGCCGTCACTGGCTGATCCTGCTTTGCAGAAGGGTTGCTTTGGCCGACAATGGCCCCGCGGCGATCCCACTTGTAGGCAGAGTTGCCATCGAAGCGCAGCGTGTCGATCAGAGCGCCCCATGAACGTGAGGCCCCCGACGAGAACGCATAGCGTCCGCCGGCACCCTGCGACCACTTTGACTGAAGCTCAGGAAGCTTGTTCACTTCGTCAAAAGCCCAGGAACCGTCAACACTGATGTTGACCTTACCATCAGATGCACGACCCTTCTTGGTCGTGATAATGATAGCGCCGCCGGCAGCGCGGATACCGTAGAGAGCCGTCGCTGCTGGACCCTTCAGAACCGTCATGCTCTCGATCGAGTTCGGATCAAGATCCATGGCGCGATTAGAATAGGCAACGCTACCAACGGTGTTCTCAGACGCGAGTTGAGAGTTGTCGATCGGAATACCGTCAACAACAAACAGCGGCTGGTTGTCGCCCGTAAGCGACGAAGATCCGCGGATGCGGATGTACGACGAGGCGCCCGGAACGCCCGTCGAGTTGTTCACCTGAACGCCCGCCACGCGCGAGGCCAGAGAGTTGACGACGTTGCTCTCACGGGAGGCAACGATCTGATCACCACCGAGTTCCTGCGTCGAATAGCCAAGCGACTTTTTCGAACGCTCGAGACCGATCGCGGTGACGACGACTTCGGACTGACGTGCATCATCGTTTTCAAGAACAACGTTTATGACGTTGTTCTCACCAACGCTGACCTCACGGGTCTTCTTGCCGACAAGTTTGAAGACCAGGGTCGCACCATCGGCGGCCTTGATCGAATACGTGCCATTGTTTCGAGAGAACGATCCCGTCTTCGTTCCCTTGACCTGAATGACAGCTCCCGAAAGCGCCATACCGTCGTTATCGGTGACGGTACCGGTTATTGTTCGGTCCTGTGCCGTTGCTACGAAAACAGTAGCAAGGATGACCGCAAAGAGGTAGAAAACTCGTTTCATACTCCTGCACAGAAATGTGAGAGAAATGGTTGACTGTCCGATGTATTCGCCATTAGAATCAGCGTCATGCCACGCATGGCTCACGCTCACGCGTCGCGTCATCGACATCCCATTCCGAATTCCGTCCCCATCCACGAGTGGCGCGCACGCGCACGTCCTCGGCCCCTGTATTGTCTTGATTGTCCCCAGATTCAGAGGTGCGGTCCCAGATGCACCAATGATAACGTTAGTTAATGTAACTAAAACATATAACCGCTGCTCACCAAGATGGTGGCAGCGGTTTCAAAAGTTATCCACTGTAATGCCCCCTGTACAGCTAAAACAAGCTGTAGGGTGGCAGGGGAGTCTTAGGCCGTCTGACGCTCCGAAAAGCGATGAAGAGCGGCGTGGCAGGCGGTGATAACGCTGGCAAAAAGCCACGTTGAGACGATGCCGTTGAGGAGGAAGTTGCCCGAGTCGCGGTAAAAGGCCAGGCCGGCCCCATAACAGGCCACAAGACCCTCGATCGTGTGCGGGTACATGGATCCATGCAGCCAGACGGCCGCGTTGGTGACCAGAAAGAAACCAACGCCCGAAACCAGTCCACCAAGGCCAACGGCGGAGGTGATTTTCATGGAGGACATGGAGCGCCCCAGAAACGCCGTTAACACCACACATGCGTATACGTAGAGCTGCGTCGAATGCAGCGCATAGTCGATCCCGAAAGCAAAGCCCATAGCCGCATCGCTGAGGATCATGGACATAAGGGGCACCAGGTAGCTTCGACGGTCGGAATAAAGCAAGCCACCACACAGTGCCACAGCCATAACCGGCGTGAAGTTTGGCCAATGCGGCAAGAGCCGGGTGAAGGCCACGCTGACGATCACCGCCATGGTAGCTAGGTCGAGGAAGCGATTGTTAGACATTTGGCGTGAGAGGGGCAAGGTGTAGAATCCGTTTAGTTTACATAATGCAGATTATGTTGCAGATGCCGTAGTGCCGAGGGCCTCTGTAACACGGTCTGCTGCGTCCTGCAACGTGGCTGCCACCAAGAAGTTAAGCCCGGAGCTCTGAAGGATCTCGCGCGCTTCGACGGCGTTAGTTCCGTCAAGTCGTACGATCACCGGAACCTTGACTTCGACCTCCTTCAATGCCTGCAGGATGCCGTTGGCAACCCGGTCACAACGCACGATACCGCCAAAAATGTTGATCAGCACGGCCTCAACATGTGGATCGCTCATCATGATACGGAAGGCGTTGGCAATGCGCTCAACGTTGGCACCGCCGCCGACGTCCAGGAAGTTCGCCGGACGTCCACCAGCCAGCTGGATGATGTCCATGGTGCCCATCGCCAGTCCCGCACCATTGACCATGCAGCCAACATTCCCTTCAAGCTTTATGTAGTTAAGGTTATACCTGCCGGCCTCAACCTCGAGCGGATCTTCTTCAGACACGTCACGCAGATCGGCCCAGTTGGAATGTCGGAACTCGGCGTTGTCGTCAAAACTCACCTTTGCATCCAGCGCAATAAACTCACCGTCGGTGGTCACCACCAGCGGATTGATCTCCATCATGGCGCAATCCATGGCCTCGTATGCACTGTAAAGCTTTGCAATGAACGAGAGGAAGCTCTTGAAAGAATTGCCACTTAAGCCAAGTCCGAAAGCTAGTTCACGAGCCAGGAAGGGCTGAAAGCCCGTCGCAGGGTCAACGTGGACCCTGATGATCTTCTCGGGGGTATGCTCGGCTACCTCTTCGATGTCCATGCCCCCTTCAGTGGAGACCATGATCAGGTTCTGCCCACGTCCGCGGTCAAGCAAGATCGAACAGTAATATTCATGACCGATGCTGCAGCCTTCTTCAATGAAGACACGGCGAACGATCTTTCCTTCTGCTCCGGTCTGAATAGTCACGAGCGTATTTCCGAGAAGGCCTTCCGCAATCTGGAAAGCGCGGTCCGCCAAATTGCCGCTCGTCAGGACGGTGACGCCGCGAAGGGGCTTACCGTCGATCTCGATCGGTTCACCGGTTTCGGAATTGTGGACAGTTCCCTTGCCACGTCCTCCGGCATGGATCTGTGCCTTGACGACAATGGCCTTAGCACCCTGGGAGACAAAGTCCGTGAAGGCCACGGCACCGGCGTCAATGGATGAAAAGACGGCCTTGCCATTCAGCACGGACACGCCGTGTGAACGGAGAAGTTCCTTGGCCTGATATTCATGGATGTTCATGCGTTCCTCAATGTCCTCTGTCGAGAGATGGATGTCGTAACTTAGAAGCCGCGAAGTTACGGAACACCGTCCGTATTGCGTGTGAACGGAAATCCACAGGAACCACCATTCTTTTGAGCATGCGACCAGCGTCGGTATACCTACTTGCGACCCTTGCCATACTGACATGGCTCTCGGTGCGTCCGCTTTTTCAAGGTGAAGAGCCCCATGGCTCAGCGTCAAATCCGGTCCGGATCATGCTCACCCCATCGACCGACGCGCAGGCCATAATCCGCGACGGCGAGGTGCTGGCCCGCTATATCACGGCAAAGACAGGACTTTACGTGACGGTATCGGTGCCGAACTTCTACATCACCGTCGTCGAGGCCTTCGGCACGAATCGAGCCGACATGGCGATCATGAATACGTTTTCGTATCTGCTGGCGCACAAGAAGTACGGCGCTAGTGCCGTGATGCGCGTGGCCCGACGCTACGGCGAGCTCTCCTATCGGGGTGAGTTCATTGTTCACGCCGAAAGTGGTATCACATCGATCGAGCAGCTCCAGGGCAAGACCATCGCTTACGTTGATCCGTCGAGCACCTCTGGATACATCTACCCAAAGGACATGCTCCGTCGGCGCGGCATCGTTCCGCGTCAGGAGATGTTCGCCTACGGACACAATCAGGTGGTTACCAAGGTCTATGCCCGAGACGTCGATGCTGGGGCAGTTTTCTACTCCCGTCCCGACACTGTAACCGGCGAGCAGCTCGACGCCCGGACGAAGATCAAGACCGAGCATCCGGATGTGTTCCAGAAAGTGCGCGTGCTGGCGTTGACCGATGAGATTCCGAATGACCCAGTCGTTGTCAGAAAGGGGCTCGATGGGTCCATCGTCAGCCGGATCTGCGATGCGCTTCTGTCATTTCAGAGCACCGAAGAAGGCAGCAAGGCGCTCATGACGATTGCCAGTGTTGAGGGATTCCAGCGTACGTCAGATGCCGCCTACGACGACGTCCGCGCTCTCGTGGCGTCGTATGGGATCGACGTCGAGAAACAGCTCCGCAAGGGAAAGAAGTAGGCCTTAGGAGAAGGTTCGCGTCAGCCTCTTGGCCAGCGACGTTACGCCGCCGACCACTCCGCTGAGGAATGATGCCAACTCTTCGATTGACGGACGAATCGTCGACACCAGCAGATGCTCCAGAACGCGGACGTCGTCGGCGATGGCCTTGAACGTGTCCGCACCAGCGGAAATTTTCTGCAAATCGGCATCGACGCGCTCTAAGGTGCGCTGCGTCTGGTCCAGCACTGCGGCCGACTTCTCAAGAACAGGCTTGAGCGACTGCTTGACGTCACGCATGTCCATCTGCATACCTTCGACCGAGGTCGTCATTCGATCAACGTTGCGCAGCAGACGCAAGATGCCGATCGATGCAATGATGCACAGAGCTGTGGCCGACAAGAGGGCTATTGTAGCGGAGATCACCAGCACGGGATTGTCCATTATCAGGACCCCGTAGAATGCGATTCAACTCCCCCACCGCCACCATGCGTAGCACGATGGGTGCGGTTCTTGGCATCGCGCAGTACTTGCTCAGCATTCGTCAGGATGCTCTCAGCTTGGGAACGCGCCGAAGTCACGATGCGCTCGGCACGAAGGCGACCTTCATTGATCACATCTTCGAATTCGTGAGGAGCATCCTCCTTGTTGAAGTACTGCTGCGCCTTGTCGTAGACTTCCTCAGTCTTGTCGGCAATGTCACGCCGGAGGTCGCGTCCGCTCTTTGGAGCAAACAGAAGCGCGACAATGCCGCCGATGGCTCCGCCCACGAGGGCGCCCATCAGAAAGCCCCGCGTGTAGGAACCGTTGTTGTTGGTGGTGTCTTCCATGTTGACCTCTCGTTACCAGCGCTCAGGTAAAGTGACGTCCTTCCCCTGCGCAGTAAGAATGAACTCGGCAAATTCCCGCACGGCACCGTTGCCGCCCGGTTGCGTACACACGACGTTGGCCACACTCCGAATCGCAGCGACAGCATCAGAGGGGCATCCGCTCAGGCCGCTAAGTTGCATCACGTGCAGGTCGTTGACGTCGTCGCCAATATACGCAATGCTGCCAGCGTCGAGCTCGTAACGACGGCATATGTCGTGGAATGTTGTCGTCTTGTCATGGCTGCCCATGACCACTTCGGTAATACCGAGCTTCTGGGCCCTGCGCAGAACGATCTCGGTGTTTTCGCTGGTAATGATTGCCGTGGCAATCCCCGCCTTGCGCAGCAGTGTTATACCCATGCCGTCGCGCGTAGAAAAGCGTTTGAGCTCCTCGCCACGCGTTGAGTAATACATGGCTCCGTCAGTGAGCGTACCGTCAACATCCATGATGACGAGTTTGATACCAGCAGCACGTTCGTGATTGGTCATGCAAGGGGCTCCGCGGCAACTCAACGGTGATCGAGAGTGCTGTGTCGGTTCACAGCGTAGTTTCGCACTGCAAAATTACAGCGAGAGGCCATGCCGACGAGATATATCATGCTTACACTGAGCATCCACGATGAGGATTCCGACGTTGCCGTCGGCGTCCTGTGCGGATATCCGATCGTGGGAATCGAGCAGGGTATGGATACGATGACGGTGTGCTTCGACCAGAACGACTGGCAGGCAGATTACCAGGTGGCAATCACCGATGAGCTTGCCGCGGTCAACGTCAGACTGCACGGGTCTCATGTACAGATTCTGGACGACCGGAATTGGAATGCCGAGTGGGAATCGAGTATCGAACCGGTGGTAGTCAATGACCGCATCGTGATCGTTCCAGAGTGGCACACCGAGCCGATGCAACAGAGCCTGCGTCTGGTGATCACTCCGAAGATGTCCTTTGGCACCGGGCATCACTCGACAACACGCATGATGTGCCGGCTGATCGAGAAACATGTAACGCCGGGCAGTTCGTGGATCGACGTCGGCACCGGAACCGGCGTACTGGCGATTCTCGCTGCGCGCTTGGGTGCTTCGTCGGTGTACGCCTTTGATAATGATGAGTGGTCGTTTTCCAACGCCGTTGAGAACATAGCTCGCAACGCCGTTGAAGAGATCGTCAGACTTGAACATGCCGAGCTGCAAAAGGTCAGCCTCCCAAGGAGCACCGGCCTGGCAGCGAATCTCTACCGGCACCTGGTCATCCCCTACGCAAAATCGTTCGTCGAGGCCGTCGAACCGGGCGGAATGATCCTGCTGTCGGGAATTCTTCGCTACGATGCCGACGACGTATGCGCCCCCTTCCTGGCCTCTGGCTGCGTGATCGATGAGATCATGAGCGAGACCGAGTGGTGTGCCATTGCCATGCGCACGCCTGAGATCCGTGCATGAACGACGAGTCACCGACGCCGCGAAAAAAGACTCCCATGATACCGATCGTGATGGGCGTTGTTTTTGGTGTCGTCCTGATGATGCTGGTGCTCAATGGCGGAATGTGCGAACGCTATAATCGAAAAATGCAGCGGCAGCATCAGATGCGGGAATACTTTGAGTCACAACGGCGTCGCTGATAGCCCCCTTCAAACTGCGCACGAATACGGCATGAGAGAACCACTTCAGGGATACGAAAGCGTCATCGACATCGTCCGCCAGGCACCATGCGTTGTGCAGTGTGCCGGTCGTCTGACGTCGCACGGTTCGGCGTCGATCAAATCTTTGGCCGGTTCGTCGCGGTCGGTTCTTGTTTCTGCGCTCTGGACTCTTGGGAGCATGTCGGTCGTCGTGATCGTTGCTGATGATGCAGACGTCGACTTCTACACGCACGACCTCTCGGTACTCCTTGGCTCGCAGACAGTCATCGGCATTCACGGTGCCCAGCGTCATAGTGCGCTTGCCGTCGGCGGAATGGTTCACCACGAGCAGATGGAAGCGCTTGGCGCAATGCATGAGGGCAAACGATACGTCATGGTGGTTTCAGCCCCTGCGCTTGCCCTGCGGGCGCCCGCTGCCGGGGAGATCCGCCGGGCTACGATGACGCTGCAGCGGGGTCAGAACGTCAATTACGACACGATGATCAAGGACCTTCTCGAAGGGGGCTTTGAACGCACCGATCACGTGTCCAAACCGGGTCAGGTCGCCATTCGTGGCGGGATCATCGATGTATTCCCTTCGGGATGGGAAAGCCCCCTGCGATTTGAGTTTTGGGGTGACGTGGTGGATTCGATCCGCGAGTTTGAAGCGCTTTCTCAGCGAAGCATTCGCGAGCATGCGTCGGTGACGATGCTGGCGCGAATGTATCACCAGGACGATGTGTCACTGGAGGCGACGATACTGGACCATGTGCCTGCCGGGGCACTTTATGTTATCGATGCCCCGGAATCGGTCGACGCAGAACTGCATGCTCGATCTCTCGAGGCAGAGCGTGAGCGCCTCGGGGCTCTTGGAACGGTACTCAGGATCAATCCGCTGGCCGATGCCGACATCTCGGTCAAATGCCAGCCGCAGCCTTCCATGGGCGCGTCCGTCGAGCAGCTCATGCGCATGTGCGCAGGGTTGCAGGCCCGTTCGTTTACCACATACGTCGGAGCCGACGGGCAGCAGAACGTTAAACGTCTTGGCGACCTCTGCGAAAGCGTTGTTGAGCAGATCGAAGCAGATGATGCAATGGCGGCCGATCGTCTGCTCTCGGCCCTGCATCAGTCATCGTGGGTGTCGGCGTCATTGAGCGCAGGATTTGTTTGGGATGACGTATCGCTGGCATGTTTGACCGAGCATCAGGTGTTCGGACGTCAGCGGGCACAGCGTCGGCCACGTCGGTCCGAAACGGGTTTCTCCCTTCGTGAGCTGCAGCAACTGTCGACGGGAGACCTACTTGTTCACGAGGACAAGGGCGTGGGACGCTACCTTGGACTGCAGACGATCACTATCACGGGCTCATCCCAGGAATGCGTCAAACTCGAGTTTGCCGGTGGCGACATTCTCTACGTGCACCTTAATTATGTGCACAAACTCTCGAAGTACTCAAGTCAGGAGGATGCAGTTCCCAAGCTGTCGAAGCTAGGCAGCGGTGATTGGGAGCGTAAGAAGGCCCGCGCGAAATCACGCATAAAGGATATTGCCCGTGACCTGATCAAACTCTATTCGGCCAGAAAGTCGCAGCCCGGCTTTTCGTTTCCCGCCGACAGCGTTTGGCAGAACGAGTTCGAGGCATCCTTCCAATACGAGGATACGCCCGATCAGACCCGAGCGACATCTGAGGTTAAGTTCGATATGGAGCAGCCCACACCAATGGACCGTCTGGTGTGCGGTGATGTGGGCTTCGGTAAGACAGAAGTTGCAATCCGAGCGGCGTTCAAGGCCGTTCAAGCCGGTAAGCAGGTTGCCGTGATGGTGCCGACGACGATTCTTGCCGAGCAGCATGGAGTGTCGTTCCGTGATCGATTGCGTCGTTATCCCGTGCGTATCGAAGTTCTCTCGCGCTTTCGTTCACGGCAGGAACAGAAGGACATTCTGCTTCACATCAATGACGGTACGGCAGATATCGTCGTAGGCACGCATCGACTTCTGAGCAAGGACGTGGTGTTCAAAGACCTTGGACTGCTGATCATCGACGAGGAGCACCGCTTCGGTGTTGCCGCCAAGGAGAAACTACGTCAGCTGCGCACGACGGTTGACACGCTCACACTCACGGCAACACCGATTCCCCGCACACTGAACTTCTCGCTCATGGGGGCACGTGACCTGTCGGTTATCGAAACGCCCCCTCGCAATCGTCTTCCGATCCGCACCGAGATCGTCGAATGGCACGACGATATTCTGCGTGAAGCGCTGCTTCGAGAGCTTGAGCGCGGCGGACAGGTCTTTGTGGTCACCGACCGAATCAAGGACATGGACAAGCTAATGATGAAGATCAAGATGCTTGTTCCGTCGCTTCGGGTTGCCATGGCGCACGGTCAGATGGACAGCGAGGTCCTTGAAGATGTGATGGAAGGCTTCCTTGAACGTCGCTTCGACGTGCTGATCGCCACAAAGATCATCGAGTCGGGCCTGGACATTCCCAACGCCAATACCATCATCATTGACAACTCGGAAAACTTCGGACTGGCCGAGCTGTATCAGCTGCGTGGCCGTGTTGGCCGCTCCAACATTCAGGCATATTGTTACCTGTTGATCCCTCCTCCGCATACGCTTTCGCGCGTTGCACTTCGGCGTCTGCAGGCCCTGGAGGAGTTCACAGATCTCGGGTCGGGCTTCCAGCTTGCCATGCGCGATCTGGAGATCCGTGGTGCCGGTAATCTTTTAGGGGGCGAGCAGAGCGGCTTCATTCTGGAGATGGGCTTTGAACTCTACCAGAAGATCCTCGATGAGGCGGTCCTTGAACTGCGGCATGAAGAGTTTCAGAGTCTGTACCATGACCAGCGTCAGCAGCGAGTGGATTTCACGAACGAAGACGTTGCCGTCGAGCTCGATACCGATGCGCTCATACCGAAGGCCTTTGTGCCATCTGACACCGAGCGCTACGAGATATACCGTCGACTCTACAACGCGCACGAACCGCGCATGGTGGATGTGGTCTACGATGAGCTTCGCGATCGTTTCGGAGCTCTACCTCCCGAGGCCGAGGAACTGCTCTTTGGCGTCCGACTTCGCATCGCTGCCATGCCCACCGGCTTTGTGCGCGTGATCGTGCGACAGCCGCGTTTGGTGATCGAGCTTCCGCCGGAGGAGAACACGCAGTGGTATGAGCTTGTCTTCAAGGGCATCCTTGCACCGCTGACCGAGATGCCCAATGCCCGTTTTGCGCAGCATGGCAAGAAACTTGTCATCGAAGCACAGATCGCCGATCGTATGGAAGCTCTGCACGTGATTGAACATTTTGCCGGCCTCGTGCGCATGGTGAGTCAGCCCGAGACTCAGGAGTAGATCATGTCAGCGCTACTTGCCGTCGAAACCAGTGGAAGCGTCTGCAGCGTCGCCGTAGCGGTAGATCGCCGACTTGTTGTGTCGATGGAGATCCTCAGGCCCAATGTTCACGATGCACGTCTGGCCGCATTGGTCCAGCAGGCCTGTGTCGATGCAGACGTGGACGTGCAGCACCTCGACTATGTGGCCGTCTCGTCGGGTCCGGGTTCGTTTACCGGTCTTCGCATTGGCGTTGCTCTTGCCAAGGGGCTCTGTGTTGGCTCGGGTGCCAAGCTGATCGGGGTTCCTACAACCACGGCTCTTTTTCACGCATCGTCGGAGGTGGCTGTGCTGTCCGGAAGCACATCAATGCTGTGCGTGATCCCTTCGCATGCCGACATGGTGTACGTGGCCCAAAGCCCCGTGAGCGACGACCGTCACCTTGCCGAGGTGCGCCTGGTGCGCAAGGATGAACTGGCTGCGCTTCGGGAGCCACGCATGCTGTGCGTGGGGCCGGGCGCTGAGTTTGTCGATTCGCACCCGGTGAGTGGTTTGACGAGACTATCGGGACGGTTTGTGGCCTATGCTGCCTGGAGACTCCTGGATGCGGGCCATCCGACGGATGATCCGATGACCTTCGCACCGGAGTATCATCAGGAGTTTCGTCCGCGATGATCTGGGCGACGGTCGGCAGAGACCGCATCGTAGTTTTGCACGTTCATTTTCTCCACTGATAGCGAAGCACCTCGATGATCGAGCGTTACACGCGTCCTGACATGGGCGATATCTGGTCTGATGACAACAAGTATCGCATCTGGCTTGAGATTGAGATCCTTGCCTGCGAAGCGCAGGCCGAGCTGGGGGTGATCCCCCGAGAAGCCGTAGACGAGATCCGCGCCAAAGCGTCGTTTGACGTTGAGCGCATTCTTGAGATCGAGCAGACGACCAAGCACGACGTAATCGCCTTCACCACGAACGTTGCCGAGTACGTAGGTCCGGCCTCACGGTTCATCCACCTCGGTATGACGTCGAGTGATGTGCTTGATACCTGTCTTGCAGTTCAGCTCAAGCAGGCCGGCGTACTTATCCTGGAAGACCTCAAGAGTCTTCAGTCGATCCTTGCACGGCGCGCGGTCGAGTTCAAAAGCACGGTCTGCATCGGTCGCTCGCACGGGATCCATGCCGAGCCGACAACGTTCGGGCTGAAGTTGGCGCTCTGGCACGAGGAATGTCGAAGAAGCATCACGCGCATGGAGCATGCGCTTTCGACCATCAGCGTTGGGATGATCTCCGGTGCTGTTGGCACCTTTGAGCACCTCTCGCCGGCCGTTGAAGAGTACGTCTGCGACAAGCTTGGACTCAAGCCCGCGCCGGTAAGCACGCAGGTGATCCAGCGTGACCGTCATGCCGAGTACCTGACGACGCTGGCCATCGTAGGCGCGTTTCTGGAGAAGATCGCCACCGAGGTTCGACATCTGCAGCGTACGGAGGTTCTGGAAGCCGAAGAGTACTTCTCGCCCGGGCAGAAGGGCTCATCGGCCATGCCGCACAAACGAAATCCGATCGTTAGCGAACGTATCTGCGGTCTGGCTCGGCTGCTTCGGGGCAACGCCATGGCGGCCATCGAGAACAATGCGCTCTGGCATGAGCGGGATATCTCCCACAGTTCGGTCGAGCGTGTGATCTGTCCCGATTCAACGATCACGCTCGATTACATGCTGCATTTGGCCACTGATCTTATCGACCGTCTGGTGGTGTATCCCGACAACATGATTCGGAATCTGGAGCTCACCAGCGGCCTTCCCTATTCGCAGTCGGTCATGCTGGCACTGGTGCGCACCGGCATCACCCGTGAAGATGCCTACCGCATGGTGCAGCGCAATGCCATGCGAACGTGGCAGACACGTATTCCGCTGCGTCAGACGCTTGCCGAAGATGCCGAACTGATGAGTCACATCACCGATCAGGAGCTCGACGGCATCTTCGATCCGCAACGCATGCTTAAGAACGTGGATACGATCTTCCGTCGATGCGGTCTGTCCGACTAAGCCGGCTGGCGATCGGGTCGATCGCCCTTGCGGCCCTTGCGGCCGGACTCCTGCAGCTTGCGGCCAGCGTCGAAGAGCCAGGCAAGATCCTGTCGGATCGATACTGCCAGTCGTGTCACATCAAGCCCCTTCCGCAGGATCTCGACAAGTCGACGTGGCTTGCGAAAGTGTTTCCCATGATGCGTCAGTACATGGGACTCGACGCAAAGGTTGACCGTGAACTGATGCCGCATGACCTAAAGGCGATGTATCCGACCGTGCCGTCAATGACCGAAGACGACTGGTTCACGGTTGCCAATTGGTACGTCGACAACGCCCCCGACACCCTGCCCGCGCCCGCCGTCATCAGCCCCGTTGGTGTGACCTCGCTCTTTGACGTCAAGCTCTTGAAAGCGCCGGGCGAAGTGCCCATGACCTCTCTTGTGCGGTTCGACAGCTCCTCAAAGACGATCATTACCGGCGATGCGCTGCTGGGCTCGCTAACGCTGTTTGATCTCAACGGTGTCGCCACAGAGACCATCGACGTTGGCGGGCCGCCTAGCTGCGTCGAAGTCCGGCCGGATACGTGGTACGTCACCAATATGGGCAAGCTTCTGCCTCACGACTCAGCCGTCGGAAGTCTTCTGCGTGTCACGCGTCAGGGGGCTCGATATGTCGTCACAAAGCTCATCGATTCTCTGCGTCGTCCAACGCATGTTGTCGCCACGGATCTCAATGCCGATGGTCGCGACGATCTTATCGTGTGCGAGTATGGCAACATGCTCGGCCGTCTTGGCTGGTTTGAGTCGCGCGGATCAGGATGGCGCTACCATGAACTTGCTCCGACGCCCGGGGCGATCAGGACGTTTGTGCGTGACCTGAATGCCGATGGTCGCCCTGATGTTGTTGCGCTGATGGCTCAGGCGCGTGAAGGCGTGTTCGCCTACATGAATCGCGGGAAGGGGCGCTTCGAACAGATCGAGCTGGTGACGCATCCTCCCAGCTACGGTACGTCGTCATTCTCCTTTGCCGACGTCGACAATGACGGCATCTCTGAAATGCTTGTCACGGCCGGTGATAACGGCGACTACCTGATGCCGCCCTACAAACCGTATCACGGCATCTATGTGTATGATCAGCAGAAACGTGGACCCTGGAAGCGCCGTCAATGGCGTCACCTTGACGGCGCGTACGGCGCACTGGCTCGCGACTTTGACGCTGACGGTACTGTAGACCTTCTGTCTTTCAGCTACTTCCCCCGTCTTGATCGTGGATCGTATGATCTTCTGCGATTCGAGACGGCTGCCTTTACACCTCGGCGCGCTGCGTGGACCATTCCGCAGGCGGAGGTCGGTCGCTGGCTTGTGAGCGATGTGGCGGACATTGACAGCGATGGAGATGATGACGTCATCCTCGGTAACGTGTCCATTGGTCCTGGACGAGTAACAGACGAGCAGTCCGAAGGATGGCGACGAGGCCGCGTTCGGGCAATGCTGCTGGTAAATTCTACCAAGCGGTAGGTGTCTAGTCGCTGCCAGAGAGCCATACGGGAATGCTCCGCATCCACTCGTCGGTGCTGAGAACAACGAAGACCAGACCACGCACGCTATCGTCGATACGCATGTCCATCATGCGGCGTGATGGATTGCTGCTTTGCTGGAGCATGCGACCAAGTGCGTCGCTGACGTAGACCTCCCGAGCATCGGTTCTGATGGTTCGTCCGATGATGCTCACGGCCGATTCTCCATCGAAGAGCCTCGGTCGGCCCCCCTCGCGGCAGAGATCTTCGAGAGTGAACGATCCGTGAGTGCGTCGCACGTTCACCGACGCTGACGAAGCCGAAAGAACAACGCTGTCGATGCTGATCTGCACCGTTGCCGAGTCGCCCAGCACTGCACGTAGCCTATCTCGCCGATATGTTGAGCCCCCTGATGCGCTTAGGCGAAATGGCAGGAAAAGTCGCGTGCGGCGCTGGCGAACAGTGCCGCCGTCGCGTGCCGGCATGAGCACTCGGGCATGCGTCGAGACATAAGCCACACCTTCCACCGCAGCGCTTGCCGGCGATGTCATGCGGACGTTCAGGTATACATCGAGACTGTCACCTGCTCGCCCCCTGAGATCTCCGATGCTGACGATCAGCGTTGGTGCTGTTGGCTTAGGGCGGACGTGCACACTGTCTATGGTCACGCAGCCATCGGCCGTCGTGATCAGTGCCCTGAACCACTGACCACGGTCGATCGGTGGTGTAATGCAGGAGTCGGCAGATATGAGCTTCACGTCGTTGAGCCAACGTACGACCGAGGCATTGCTGACCCATAGCTTGGTGGTGCGTCCGCGTTCGACGACGCTGTCAGCACTCGATAACCGAGGCATCGAACGCAGCGGCCGACGGTCTTTCCAGGGTGGCAATGCTGCGATGACCGATCCGTCGCCCCCGGGGCGCGCCCCATGATCGGACGCCAGCGCGGGTGTCGTACTCAGGCGTGCCTCTCCGGGCACGCCCGCCTCTACGTGCGCATGAACGCCGTCAGGCAATGCCGAGCGCAGCAGGATGCTCCCGCCCGCACCACCTCCGCCCGGACCACATAGGAAGAGTGTTGAATGGGTCGAACCTCCATGACCACCGCGCACGGAGAGCGCGCCAAAGCCGATGATAGAGTCAGCATCAATCACGATCATGCCGCCGGCTCCGCCCCCTCCTGCGCCGTCGTGACTGGCGTCCTTGCCGTTGACTCCGTCGGCGCTTATGATGCTTCCGGGCTGCATCTGCAGCTGCCGGCAGGCGATCAAGACCAAACCTCCTCCCGGCCCGCCGTCCCCTGCGTCAAGATCGTTACCATGGCCGCTTCCTCCGGCCGAGCCAAACACGATGTTGGCCGACTCTGATGCAGCGCGAATGTGTCCGGCAGAACCTAACGCGGGCGACCCAAAAGCCGAGGACGTCATTCCCCCTGCCCCCCCGGCTCCGGTAGCGTTTCCTCCGCCACCGCCGCCGTTCCGCGCACTACCTGCATGTCCGCCGAGATACCAAGTATGAACATTTACGGCATTTGCGGCGAGACGGCAAGCCCCTTCCCCGTCTCCGCGATCACGCAGTTGTTCCTCAAGGGAAATGTCAGGGGGCGCAGTGTCGCGGTCATTCCATGATCGCTTACCCGTGCGAAAGCCCGCACCTGTGGCGGTGATCTTTCCGGATATCTCAAGGGTAGAGTCCGACCAGATGGCGATGATGCCTCCGCTTGAGCCGTTCCACGGTTGCGCGCTGAGGCGGCCATCGATCAGGTGCTGCTTTGGTTCGTGGGCACGCACGATCTGCACATGTGCAGCGCGCGACACGGCACTTGCTATGGCATAGCGCAGCCACAGGCGACCATCGGCGATCGTGTCGACAACGTTCCAGGCCCATGCACCCGGGGATTGATGCACGCCTGTCACTCGTGCTGCACATGTGGGCACATGCAGCAGTATCCGGCATCCCGGCAAGAACAGGTGCGTTTCCTTCACGAAGACGCTTCGCTGGCAGGTGTCGATGCTCCATGCCGGGGAGCTGCGTACAATCGTGACGGAGTCTGCCGGTATGGCCAGACTTAGAACGAATAACAGCGCCATCGCTGAATCTCCTGATCGTACCAGAGCTGAATCATGTCGTCCTGCTGCAAAAAGAGATTGACATCGTTCTTGAAGTGCATTCGTTCGGCGGGTGCTGCAAGGGGATGTTCGTCGATCAGCTGCACGACACCTTCAGTAACCAGCAGTGTCAGCAGCCTACTTCCGGTATCTGTCCGAAGTCCGATGATGGGGCTTCCTGTGGCGCTGCCTTTCAGGCGCACAACCATCGCGTTAGGAACGATGATCAGCGCATCGCCCGTCGGAGGAACTTCGATCACGGATGATGCTGAGGTTGCCATTGAGGATATCTGCGAAAGTCCGCTCGAGAACAGATGATGGACATACGTCCGATTCCTGGTGATCATGTCGCGATACGTCGAGATCTGAAAGGCATGGGGCAGCAGCGGCTTCTCACCACCGAGGATCACATCGCCGGAGATCGCCATGAGCGAGATCTGCCCAGTATCGGTTTGAAACACGCCTCCTACGGCAATCGAAATGCCGGCCGCCTGCGTGGTGGACGTGCCCAACACGCCGACGGCTGTTCCGGCGTTGTTTGTCGCCGTAGAGATGCTTCGACCCAGGACGCCGATCGCTACAGTCTGGCTGCCACCACCGCCACCTCGCTGCGTGGTGCCCATCACACCCAAGATCGTATCGGCGGCAAAGGGAGAGTTCGATGCGGCATGGCCGCGGACCCCCACCCTCTCGGTGATCGGCAGAGAATCAAACACCGCCGACTGTGAAACACCGAGAATTCCCATTCCATTGCTGTAGGCCCTGGCGATGATACCGGCATGCTGCAGTCCGGCAGCAACGATCTCGATCCCGCGTCGCGGCGGCGTCGTTCCGCCGACGTCGATGGCCACACCACTGCCCGAGGTCAAAGCGTTGTAGCGCACACCCGTACCACCGGTGATGTCGATCCCCGTACCCAACGTTGGCCGTCCGGCACTGGTCGGGCCTCCAAGGCGCAGTCCTGTCCCGATGCCATTCGACTGACTTGAGATGACGATTCCGGCATCGGTGCTTGCAGTTGCTCCAACATCACTGACAAGTAATCCTGTGCTGGACGTTGTAGCATCCATCGAGATGGTCAGCCCCCTGCCGCCCTGCGGAGCAATCGCACCGATTCGCATGGATTCCAAGGGGGCTGTCCCGATCCCGATTCCAACCGACACCGGTCCAAGAAGCCAGGTGTAGCCGCTACTGCCGATCTCGAGCGATCGAACGGAGGCGGGTCCGCTAACGACTCGAAGCGGCAGATTGTTCGTCGATCGATTCGTGATAACCAGAGGCAGCGGAGTAGTATTCTCGATGCCACTTGTGCGCACGATCTGAGACACACTCCGAGTGCTGCCAACGATCAGCAGGATCGTCAGCAGACACTCAAGGCGTGCTCGAAAGAGTTGGTTCAGCATGAAGCGTGGGTGGATTACATCGGTGAGAGAACCATCCAAGCAATGCGTTCTGTGGCCGCCAGAGGGGAAGATGTTTCCACCGTGAAGGTGTCAGCGGTTGTATCGATCGCTGTCACGGAAATGGCGATGGTGGTACCGGCTGCGTTGACAACCGATACGATCGGGATTGCGCCTGTGGGAACATCCTGTCCGATCGTGATCGTGTGAACGTGATTGCCCGCCGTGGGTGCATAAAGTCCACGAGGCACATCGGCCAGTGCACTGCGCCAGCTCATGGTTCCGGCAGTGGTTGACGATAGCACCATACCGTTGGAAGTGGGCGCCTGGTCGGGCAATGTGTACGTGACATCGCCGGCCTGTGCAGCAGCCTTGAAGGCCGTAAAATTGGTGCCTGATGCGCTCGGCTCGGCAAAGCGCAGTTCGGTGGCCTGACCCGTATTGGAGAGCAACACCGTGCGGGCAAGGTCGATCGGAGCCGACGGGGTGCTGGTACCCAGACCGATCCATCCCTGCGTAGGACCAGCTACACCTATGATGCGCAACGCTTCGGTCGAGTTGGCCGCCACGACTAGGTCCTGAGCATTCCTCGTTCCAAGGAACTGCTGATTGGCTGCCGTGCCGCCCAGCGTGATGTCCGACCCCTGCAGACTCCAGAAGTTGGTGTTGCTCCATGACAGCGTTGCCGATGTTCCGGTGACGGTCTGGATGGTCAGTGCCTGCCCCGACTCGCCGACACCGGGCGGAAGGATGAGCGTATACGGCGTAACGCCGGTTCCCGGCAACGTCAGGGAAATGGTCGACGGCTGACCATTACGCAGTTGCAACGTTCCGGTGGTAACGCTTTGGGCTCGCAGTGAGGCCGACCACGCCCCGATGCCGATGAGAGTGATCACGAACGGTAGTGCGCGAATCATGAGAAACTCCTGTAAATGGAAATGAAGAAAATGAAGTCGTGAACCACTGATGTTCACGCGTTGATGTCTCAGGGAATAATGGACCAGTAGATCTCTTCTTCGGAAAGCAGAGGCGCTGATACGCTGAAGACCAATTCGTTAGAGTTGTAATCGATGCGTACTTGACCCAGCAGGTGCGTTGTGGGCGAATGCACCTGGAACGTGACATGCTGCGATGATTGCAACGTTGATGTCGGACGCACGCGATAGGTGCTCGATCGTCCGTCTCCACGTATTCTGCCCGATTCGATCGCGACGGTGGACGACGAGATCATCAGGGCCGCCCCCTGACGCTGAATGCTTACACCGCCCGTGCCGATGATGCTCACCGGTCCAGCGAGTTCATTGATCGAAGTCACCAGTCCAGATGCACGAGGGTCGAGCCGCGCCGCCACCTCGGCATAGGCCGCCGTCAGCGCCGAGGCAACAGGTACGATCATCATACGCGGTAGTCGCTCGGGCTCGTTTTCGAGACTGTATCCGAGATACGCCGGCGCACTCCGCAGCAGCGTATCGGGAAGGGGCGTCACGCTTCCCAGGATCAGATCGCATCGTCCGGAGACGATCTGCGATGTGAGTGATTCCTGCCAAAGGGGCAGACCTCCGGAAGCGTCGGCATACCACCGAACCAGCACAGTGTGCAGTCCATCGTCAGGAAGTGGACTTCCAAAGACGATGGGCACACTCATGCTGCGTGGCAGTTGAGCGGCAAGTGGAAGTGGCGCTGCGAGTACGATCGCAATGCCGGCGAGTATCGAGAGGCACGATGTGGTCATCGAGCGTCTACGTACCGCCACCTAGTCAGAACGTGACATGCTCCGCGGAAAAAGACTGAGAATGATCATCCAGAGCGCCGAGACAATCAAGCCCCCTACCTCTCGCTCGATCTCTCCGTCCCACCACTGGCCGCGGGTCTGCGTCAGCAGCGTCAGTCCCCAGACGCCGTAGATCGCCGCCATGAGCCTTGCCGGTACAGCAACAAAGCGCGACCGAGAATTCACTACGTCGCACCCACTCAGAACCGCGGCAATGCCGTAGGCCGCAATCCAAAGTGCCGCATCGACATCATTGTACTGCAGCGCGGCAAACCAGCTGAACATACCCGTCATGATGATCGATGCTACTCGTGAGATGCGTCTCATGCCGTTGCTACCAGGAGGATCATGCAGAGAAGCCCGAGCACGGCGACGGCGTCATGGCGACGTGTTCGACGCGGCCGCGTCAGCGGCATGCCGATGAGTACTGCTGCCACCGGCGCATGGGCAAGTCGCAGATCACTGACGGCGCTGATGATGAATGCTGCGCAGGTGATAAAGAACAGCGCATGATGCCACATGCCGAAGGAACTCCCTCGGTAACGAGCACCTATTCCTAGCGCCATCGTGGCCAAGTACAGCAAGAGCAGCGGCAAGTCGGATAACGCTATGGGCAGCGGGCCGCTCATCAATTCAGAAGAGAGCGATCTAGGGAGTCGCGATAGAAGCGAGCATACGATGTTAGGTCGACCGAAAGCATGCGTAGCCGCTCAAGATTCACCGAATCTCCCCTGCTGCGGATCTGAACGCGGCGACCCGTCATGTACCTAGTTGCAGTTGTGCGCACCCATCGATACTCTCCGGCTGACATCGTGAAGCGGTTGAGCATGAAGACAAGCTGCGACTCGATCGAGGCTTTGTCGGCATCTGTCTTGGCCAGAGAATCCAGCTGACGGGCGATCTCGTGAAGTGACATGATATGAGATGGTCGTAGCACGCCGTCAGGGGGCGGAGTGTACTCCTCTTTGTTGACGATCCGGGCAAGGATGCCCTGCTCGGCAGGGCGGATGATTCCGAGACTCATCTGCGCCTCGAACAGCAGACCGCGCACAAAGATCACAAGGTAGGCCAGACTGGCTATGAAGACGATCGCCACAATGATCCGCCGCCAGCGACGTGATCGGCCGGTGCCGGACTTATTTGCCATTGCCGGTTGACGATTCCTCAAACATGGCCTCTACGAAGGCCATCGCATCGAAGGGTTGCAGGTCATCGATCCTTTCGCCGACGCCGATGTAGCGAACCGGAATGCTCATGTTGTCGGCAATGGCGATCACCGCCCCGCCCTTGGCGGTCCCGTCGAGCTTCGTCAAAACGATGCCCGTCACCGGTGCCACCTTGGTGAACTCGCGTGCCTGCTGAAGGGCGTTCTGTCCGGTAGTTGCGTCAAGTGCCAGAAACACATCATGTGGGGCACTCGGATGAATCTTCTTCATCACCCGGCCGATCTTCTCGAGCTCCTGCATCAACCCCTGCTTGTTGTGCAGACGACCGGCCGTATCGATGATCACTACGTCTACACCACGCGCCTTGGCGGCACTGAGCGTGTCATACGCAACCGCCGCCGGATCCGCCCCGTGCTGCTGCTGAACGATGTCGACACCGGCGCGATGCGCCCATACTTCGAGTTGTTCATTGGCTGCCGCGCGGAACGTGTCGGCAGCACCGATGAGAACAGTCTTGCCTGACTTCTTGTAGTTATGAGCAAGCTTACCAATGGTGGTTGTTTTGCCCACGCCATTGACGCCGATCAGCATGATGACATGGGGCTTGTCGGCGTCATTGATCGAGAAGCTAGCGTCAGCAGCGGCCGTTGGCGACTCGAGCATGATACCGGCGATCTCCTCTTTGAGGATTCCGATGATGTTTTCCGAGTCGGTGATGTTCTCGGATTTGACGCGCCCCTTGACCCGTGAGATGATCTTTTCACTCGTATCGACGCCGACGTCCGAGGTGATCAGGATCTCCTCGATCTCATTCAGTAGGGCTGCGTCGATCACGCGTCCGCTAAGAAGCGACCGCAGACGTCCAACGAATGACGAACGCGTCTTGGAGAGCCCCTCCTTGAGTCGATCGAAGGTTAGCGCTTCAGCTACACCGCTCAGGCGCTGCTTGACTTTATCGAAGAATCCCATACATCCTTTTGCCGTATTGCCACAAAGATACCGCCATCGTGGCGGTCGCCAGAACCATCAGCACCTGAACGGCCGGATGCTCCGATGTGACCAGCAAGGCCAGGATGCCCGAGGCAGCGATAATGGTAACGGCGATCTTGCCACTCATGAGCGACGGCAGAACAAGACTGTGGCGAGTTTTAAGCCACCACCCAGCAGTAAGTATAATCACATCCCTGGCGATGATAAGCCAGGCAAACCAGGGCGGGATGATTTGTTCGGAGAACATCACCAGCATGACCGCGCCGACGAGGATCTTATCGGCTATCGGATCGATGATCATCCCCCATTCACTGACGGTCTCCGTACGGCGCGCCACAAACCCGTCAAGCCAGTCCGTGAGCGCAGCGGCTAGACACCAGACAAAGGCCGTGACGTTGTCATGCCTAAGCAGAAGAACAACGATCGGTATCGTCATCACTGCCCGCAAGGCAGATATCAGATTGGATAGAGTAACGATGGTCTTGAGCGGAGTTTTCATGAACGGCGAGCCTCTTTCAGCCAGAAAAACAGAAGCAGTGCGAAGGATGTGGTAAGGCCTACCAGAGCCGGGTGGCCGGCTACAAAGATGATCGATAAGAGCGCAGCTCCTGCAGGTACGATCATCATGACAATGATACTGGCGCGGAATCGCTCGGCCACGGATGTATGACTCAGCAAAGTTGGTAACAGCAGTGCGCTAACGACGATAGAGGCTGCGTTCATGATGAGTTCGATGAAACTTGGCGCATTGATCGCCACGAGTGCCCCGGCCAACGAAGCGATCATCAGTCCGATCCGGGTGCGCAGCACACTGCCGTGGGGGGCACGTCTTGAAACTGGGATGACATTCTCGGCGATGATCGTAGCGCTAGCCAGTGCATAACCGCTGAGCGTTGAAGATATTGCCGCAACGATTCCGGCAATGACAATGCCACGTCCCCACGGAGGAAGTACTTCCCCGGAGAGCACCAGATACGCAGATTTGGGATCGACGCCCGGGAGGTACCGGGCGGCGTACAGTCCGCCGACCAGCTGCAACAGATCGAACACGATCCAGCAGACCACGCTCCAGAGGATGGCACGCCGGGCCGTAGAGGCGCTCGACGCGGAAGCTGCGCGAACGTAGAAGTTGGGGTCGATGAACGTCTGCGTTGCAATCACAAACCAGCTCAGGATCCCTCCCCAGCCAAGTTCACCGGGAACCGAGAACAGGGGGCGTGTGGTCTCATCATACAGCGTTTCCGGCCCGCCAAAGGACATGATACTGGCTCCGACTAGCAGTCCCATGCCGGTGTACATCAGGATCACCTGCACAACATTGGCATAGACGTCGCTGCGCAATCCACCGATCACAACGTAGGAGATCGAGGCGATCGTGCCGATCATGATCGATGGTCCGAGCGACCATCCCAGTTGATTCGAGATAAGGTGCCCCAACATCAGCTGATAGGATGCCGGTACCGTGATCACCAGAAGCAGGGTGGCCGCTATGCGACGGGCATTGTCTCCGTAGACACGACCGATCTGCTCTGGTATCGATGCTGACATCTGTGTACGCACGCGACCCGACAGCCACGTTGAGTATATGAACGCAACGGCGTAGTACGGAACGCCGAAGCAGAGGATGAACACAATGCCATAACGAAGGACAAACTCTCCGGAGGCCAGAATGGCCCCGTACCACGTGGCAACGAGGGTTGCCACCAGCAGCGGCATGCTCAGCGAACGTCCGGCCAGCACATAGTCTTGCCTGCCACGGCGGCTTGCGGCAATTCCAGCAATGTGAACACCGATCAGGCTGACCAGCAGGACGAGCAGTTCAGTGGAGATCATTGTCTGTTCCCGGGCACGTGTTCTTTCACGTCCAGAATCTTGCCAAGGAACGACCTCCGGTGCTCGGCACATGGACCGCGGGCACGGAGCGACTCACGGTGAAATGCCGTGCCATAGCCTTTGTGACGATCGAAACCATATGCGGGGAACTGCCGTGCGAGAACCTCGGTCATGATCTTGTCGCGATGGGTCTTGGCCAGTATCGACGCGGCGGCGATGCTGACAACCGAGGCATCGCCTGCAACGATCGTGGTGTGCCCGATGGCATGCCTTCGAAATCGATTACCGTCGACAAGAAGATGATAGCTCTCGGGTGAACCGCCCAGCTGTCGATGGCACTGATCGATGGCCTCGTGCATGGCGTCAAAGGTTGCCTGAAGAATGTTCACTGCGTCGATACGCGCGGCCTCAACGACGCCCACGCCCCAGGCAAGAGCAGAGCTTCGTATGGCCTCGGCAAGTTCGACCCGGCGCTCTGCTGGTAGGCGCTTGGAGTCATCAATGCCAGCAGGGATCGCCTGCGGGTGCAGCACGACGGCTGCCGCTACGACCGGTCCGGCCAGAGCACCACGTCCGGCCTCATCTAAGCCGATCGCCCAGAGCCCCCTGCCAAGAAGTTCGGATTCAACATCAAACGAGATCACGCCGCGAAACTACGGCGTGAGTGAACTCACTGCTGACCGATAAGGCCGAGAAACTCCGCACGAAGGACCTTGTTGGTCGCCAGTTCTCCGCGCATGACGGACGTGACCATGGTGCTGCTGTCATGGGCCTCGACTCCGCGGGCGATCATGCAGTAGTGCCGCGAGGAGATCACCACGCCGAGGGCGATCGGGTCGAGAATCTCGATCAGGAAGTCGGCGATCTGCTCGCCAAGCTCCTCCTGGATCTGACCGCGACGTGAGAACCACTCGACGATGCGCGTGAACTTTGACAGGCCGATGACCTTTTCACGCGGAACGTATCCGATGGCACACGTGCCGTTGATCGGTTGCCAGTGATGAGAGCACACGCTCATGACCTTGATACCCTTTGAGATCACCAGCTCGTCGACGTTCTGGCGGTTCGGGAACACCGTGATCTTCGGTGCCGGCGAGTAGCGTCCGTCGAACAGCTCGGTGACCCACATTCGGGCAAGACGGAACGGGCTGTCGGTGCTGTTGGGATCATTGCGGTCGATGCGAAGCACCTCAAAGATCTCGGAGAATTTCTGCTCTAGTCGCGAGATCATCTCCTGGCGCTCCTCATCGGACAAGGGTATCGATCCATTCGCATCGAATAGAGGTCGTCCCTTGGCATCTGCCGTAGGATAGAGGCCGCCCGTTTTCATGAGGTGATGCTCAAGCTCGGCATCGTCCAGATCCAACAGCGCAATGCGGCGATTCGTCGGTGTTGAGTTCATACGGGGATTTCCATCGATGTGGCGGCCTGAGAGAGATCATACGTCGGGATCGAGACCGGTTCACCGAAATACTCGGCCATGTTCTGGTCGGACTCGTAGACCTTGATACAGTGCAGCTCCCCGGAGGGCAGGCGATGTTCGATTTGCTGCCAGAACAGAACACAGAGGTTTTCCACGGTGGGAATGATCCCACGCAGGAAATCGACATCGTAATTCAAATGCTTGTGGTCAACCTTGTCGACAACAGCCTCATCGAGCAGGTCCTTGAGCCGCTTCAGGTCGATCACGTATCCTGTCAGCGGATCAGGGAGCCCCTTGACGGTGACTTCCATGACGTAGTTATGACCGTGCCCAAGCCGATTGTTGCACTTGTCAAATACGGCCTCGTTTCGTTCGTCCGAGAACGTCGGGTTATACAAGCGGTGGGCAGCAGAAAAGGCCGCTTTCCGCGTGACGTATATCATGGCTGT